>NZ_JAJTTE010000004.1 GCF_021343995.1 Pseudonocardia terrae
GCCACGACCTCCGCACCCTGCTCGACCGGGTCGACCCGCCCGGAGCACGCCACACGCTCACTCCCGCGGCGTGACCCCCGACGAACTAACGACCTCAACCACTAGCCCGCCGGGTGGATCTCCACCTCGGTCGCCTTGACCGTGAACCACAGCGGGCAGCCCGGCTCGACGGCCAGGTCGGCGACCGCGGCCGGCGTGACGTCCGCGGCGAGGCCGTCGAGCCACTCCGGCCCGCCGTCGCGCGGCGCCGCGCGCAGCCGGACGATGTCGCCGCGCGGCTCGATCGAGGCCAGCCGGACCGGCAGCACGTTGCGGGGGCTGCCGTGCGGCTCGTCGGCGTACACCGCCACCGCCGAGGGCGGGAACACCGCGACCGCCGGGTCCCCGGTGCCGATCGGCTCGCCGGCCTCGCCGTCCCGCCCCGCGATCACCGTGCCGTCGCTCGCGCGCAGCGCCCCCGCCTCGTGCACCCCGGGGATCAGGTCCAGGCCCGCGATCCGGGCGGTGAAGGCGCTACGGGGCCGTCCGAGCACGTCGCGCGTGGGCCCCTGCTCCACGACCCGCCCCCGGCCGAGCACGACGACCCGGTCGGCGAGCACCAGCGCGTCGAGCGCGGAGTGCGTGACCAGCACCGCGGTCTGCTTGCCGTCCCGGATCACCCGGCGCAGCAGCGAACGCATGGCGGGCGCGGCGTCGACGTCGAGGGCGGCGAGCGGCTCGTCGAGCAGCAGCAGGTCCGGCTCCGGCGCGATCGCCCTGGCCAACGCGACCCGCTGCTGCTGACCGCCCGACAGCTGGGCGGGCTTGCGGCCGGGCAGCCCGGGGACGTCGGGCAGCACGTCGGCGAGCAGGGCGCGCGCCCGTGCCTCGGCCTCGCGCTTCGGCACGCCCCGGGCCCGCGGCCCGAAGGCGACGTTCGCCTCGGCCGTCATGTGCGGGAAGAGCAGCGCCTGCTGGGCGAGGAGCCCGACGCCGCGGCGGTGCGCCGGCACGAACACGCCGCCCTCGACGTCCGTCACGGTGTGGTCGCTCACCCGCACGTGGCCGGCGTCGGGCCGCAGCAGCCCGGACAGGATCCCCAGCAGCGTCGACTTGCCCGCACCGTTGGGGCCGAGGACGGCGAGGACCTCGCCGGGCGCGGCCGCCATCGCGACGTGCAGCGAGAAGGACTCCCGGTCGAGCCGGACGTCGACGTCGAGGCTCACGCCGCCACCCTCATGTCAGCCCCTCCGTCCCGCGCGGCCGCCCCACGACGATCACGATGATCGCCACGACGACCAGCAGCAGCGACAGCGCGACGGCCCCCGAGGCGTCCGTCTCCCGCTCCAGGTAGACGAGCAGCGGCAGGGTCCGGGTGGTGCCCTGCAGGCTGCCGGCGAAGGCGATGGTGGCGCCGAACTCGCCCATGCACCGGGCGAAGGCCAGCACCGCACCCGACGCGAGACCGGGCAGGACCAGCGGGATCGTGACCCGCCGGAAGGCCAGCGCGGGCGAGGCGCCAAGCGTGGCCGCGACGGCCTCGTAGCGCCGGCCCGCGGTGCGCAGGGCGCCCTCCAGCGAGACGACGAGGAAGGGCAACGCCACGAAGGTCTGCGCCAGTACGACCGCCGCGGTGGTGAAGGGGACGGTGATCCCGAAGGCCAGGTCCAGCCCCCGGCCGACCAGTCCGGTGCGGCCGAGCAGGAAGAGCAGGGCCAGCCCGCCGACGACCGGGGGCAGCACCAGCGGGAGCAGCACGACCGAGCGCAGCGTGCGCAGCCCCGGCAGCCGCCCGCGGGCGAGCACCACCGCGAGGGGGCCGCCCAGCAGGATGCAGAGCAGCGTCGAGACCGCGGCCGTCTCCAGGGAGAGGCGGAGAGCGTCGAGCGCGGCGTCGCTGAGCAGCAGCTCCGGCATCCGCGACCAGTCGGCCTTCCACAGCAGGCCCACGACCGGCAGCGCGATCAGCAGGAAGGCCAGGCCGGCGGGGATCCAGACGAACCACGGGAGCCCGACCGACTGTTCGTGCCGGTCGGGCTTCCGTGGGACCCGTGCCCGTGTGGCGGGGGGAGCCGTCATGCGGTGCTCACGACGGGACTCACGCCGCCCCGAAGCCCTGGGCCTCGAGCGTCTTCTGGCCGGTCTCGCCGGTCACCAGCTCGACCCACTTCTGCGCGAGGTCGGCCTGCGGGGCGTTCTTCACGACGGCGATCGGGTAGTTGGTCTTCGCGGCGGAGGACTCCGGGAAGCTCACGCCCTGGACCTGGCCCTTGGCGGCGTTGACGTCGGTGACGTAGACGAGGCCGGCGTCGGCGTTGCCGGTGGAGACCTTGCTCAGCACGGACTTGACGTCGTTCTCCTCGCTGACCGGCTTCAGCGCGACGCCGGTGCTCTGCTCCACCTTGGTGGTGGCCGCCCCGCACGGTACCTGCGGTGCGCAGACGACGGTCGTGACGTCCGGCTTCGCGAGGTCGCCGAAGGCGGCGATGCCCTTCGGGTTGCCCGGCGCGGTCGCGATCTGCAGGACGTTGGTGGCGAAGGTCGTCGGCGCCGCGGCCGTGAGGTTCGCGTCGGTGACCGTCTTCATGGTGGAGTCGCTGGCCGCGGCGAAGACGTCGGCCGGCGCCCCGTTGACGATCTGCTGGGCCAGGTCGGACGAGCCGCCGTAGCTCAGCTTGACGTCGACACCCGGGTTGTCGGTCTCGAACTGCTTCTCGAGCGCGGTGAACGACTCGGTCAGCGACGCCGCCGCGAACACCGTCAGCGTGCGTGCCTCGGGCGCCGCGGACGACCCGCCGGTGCTCGGGGCCTGCGACGGCGAGCTGCACGCCGCGGCGAGCACGACGGCCAGGCCGGCGACGCCGGCGGCCACGAGACGCTTCATGAACTTCCTCCGGGGATCTCCACCACGACGTTCGTGGACTTGACGACGGCCACCGCCGGCGACCCGGGCTCCAGGCCGAGGTCGCGCACCGCCTCGCTGCTCATGAGCGAGACGACCCGGTGCGGCCCGCACTGCATCTCGACCTGCGCCATCACGTGGTCCATCAGGACCCCGGTGACCAGTCCGACCATGCGGTTGCGGGCCGAACGCCGGGCGCCCGACGGGTCGGGCGGCGCGCTGGCCTGGTCGCGCGCGAACTCCGCGAGCACGGCGCCCTCGATGACCTTGCGGTTCGACGCGTCCGGGTGCGCCGGCAACGTGCCCGCGTCGACCCAGCGACGAACGGTGTCGTCGCTGACCCCGAGCAGGCGCGCAGCCTCGGCGATCCGGAATTGCGGCACGACGCGGATCCTATGTCCGCGTCTGCGCGGGTCGCCACCAGGTCAGGGACGCAGGTCACGTCGGCCACGTTGTTTAATGCAGCTGCATTGTGGTGTCATGCCCGCGTGGACTTCGAACCCAGCGCCGCCGCTGCCGACTACACCAAGCGCATGCGCGCGTTCCTCGACGAGGAGGTCCTCCCCGCCGAGGCCGCGTACGACGCCTTCCGCGCCGAACGCCGCGGGACCCCGCAGGAGTGGGACCTGCCCCCGGTGGTCGAGGAGCTGAAGGCCAAGGCCCGCGAGCGCGGGCTGTGGAACCTGTTCCTGCCGGCGATCTCCGGATTGTCGAACCTGGAGTACGCCGCCGTGGCCGAGGTGTCCGGCTGGTCGCCGGTGATCGCCCCGGAGGTGATCAACTGCCAGGCCCCCGACACCGGGAACATGGAGACGCTGCACCTGTTCGGCACGCCCGAGCAGAAGGAGCTCTGGCTGAACCCGCTGCTGGAGGGCGAGATCCGCTCGGCCTTCGCGATGACCGAGCCGCAGGTCGCCTCGTCCGACGCCACGAACGTCGAGACCCGGATCGAGCGCCAGGGTGACGAGTACGTCATCAACGGCCGCAAGTGGTGGATCTCCGGCGCGGCCGACGAGCGCTGCCGGATCTTCATCGTCATGGGCAAGACCGACCCCGAGGCGGCCAAGCACCGCCAGCAGTCGATGGTCCTGGTTCCCCGCGACACCCCGGGCCTGGAGATCACCCGGCACCTGCCGACCTTCGGCTACCAGGACCAGCACGGGCACTCCGAGCTCAGGCTCACCGACGTGCGGGTGCCGGTGTCGAACCTGCTCGGCGAGGAGGGCGGCGGGTTCGCGATCTCCCAGGCCCGCCTCGGCCCGGGCCGCATCCACCACTGCATGCGGCTGATCGGCATGGCCGAGCGCTCGGTCGACCTCATGGTCCGCCGGGCCAAGGACCGTGTCGCGTTCGGCCGGCCGCTGGCCGACCAGGGCGTGGTGCGCGAGCAGATCGCCCTGTCCCGGATGGAGATCGAGCAGGCCCGGCTGCTCGTGCTCAAGACCGCCTGGCTGATCGACAAGTTCGGCGCCAAGGGCGCGGCCAGCGAGATCGCCGCGATCAAGGTCGTGGTGCCGCGGATGGCGTGCACCGTGATCGACCGGGCCATGCAGGTCCACGGCGGCGGCGCGATGAGCGACGACTTCCCGCTCGCCTACTTCTACACCTGGGCCCGCGCGCTGCGCTTCGCCGACGGCCCCGACGAGGTGCACATCCGCTCCGTCGCCCGCCAGGAGCTCGCGCAGCACTGATCCGCCGGGCCCTCGGGATCCGGGTCCGGCGCGCAGTGTCCGGAGGGCGGGGTGATCCTCGCCTTCCGGACAGGCCGGCGGCGTCGTCGCGCCCCGCTCCTGCGGTCCGCGGCGGCGTCCGGGTCCGCATCTGCGGAGCCCTCTGACCTGGCGTTTTGCGCCCTGGTTGAAGATCGCACCCGACGGCTACCCTCGTGTTCGTGACGGCAACCGAACTGGGTCTCCCCGCCCTGCGGGGAACCGCGAAGCGGGACCCGGGCCGCCCCGACGACAGCCGCCTGATCGACGGGTTCGGCCGGGTCGCCACCGATCTGCGCATCTCGCTGACGGACCGGTGCAACCTCCGCTGCACCTACTGCATGCCCGCCGAGGGCCTCGACTGGATGCCGCGCGAGGAACAGCTGACGGACGACGAGCTGGTCCGGCTGGTCACCATCGCCGTCCGCGACCTCGGCATCCACGAGCTCCGCTTCACCGGCGGCGAGCCGCTGCTGCGCAAGGGCCTCGAGGAGGTCATCGCCGCCTCGGCCGCCCTCGAGCCGCGGCCCGACATCTCGCTGACCACCAACGGCATCGGGCTGGCCCGCCGGGCGGAGGCACTGGCCGCTGCCGGCGTCAACCGGCTCAACGTCTCGATGGACACGCTGCGCCCCGAGCGCTTCGCCACCATCACCCGTCGCGACCGCCTGTCCGACGTCCTCGCCGGGCTCGCCGCAGCCCGCGCGGCCGGCCTGGAGCCCGTCAAGATCAACAGCGTGCTGCTGCGCGGCGTGAACGACGACGAGGCCACGGACCTGCTGGCCTTCGCCGTCGAGAACGGCTACGAGCTGCGCTTCATCGAGCAGATGCCGCTCGACGCGCAGCACGGCTGGCAGCGCGCGGAGATGATCACCGCGGGCGAGATCATGGAGAAGCTGTCCACGCGCTTCGTCCTCACGCCCGACGGCGAGGAGCGCGGCGGCGCCCCCGCCGAGCGCTACCTGGTCGACGGCGGCCCGGCCCGGGTCGGCGTGATCGCGTCGGTGACCCGGCCCTTCTGCGGCGCCTGCGACCGCACCCGGCTGACCGCCGACGGCCAGGTCCGCTCCTGCCTGTTCGCCCGCACCGAGACCGACCTCCGTGCCCTGGTGCGGGGCGGCGCGAGCGACACGGAGATCGCCGACACCTGGCGCTACGCGATGTGGGGCAAGCTCGCCGGGCACGGCATCGACGATCCCGGGTTCCTGCAGCCCGACCGCCCGATGAGCGCCATCGGCGGGTGAGGAGAATGAGTCCGGTGACCACCACCACCGCCCTGCGGACCGTGACCGTTCGGTACTTCGCGGCCGCGAAGTCGGCCGCCGGCCTGGACGCCGAGGCCGTCGAGGTGCCGGCCGGGGCGACCGTCGCGGCGCTCGCCGAGGACCTGGCCGAGCGGCACGGGGCCGAGTTCGCGCGGGTGCTCGCGCGCTGCTCCTACCTCGTCGACGAGGTCGCCGTCCGCGACCCGCAGCGGGTGCTGCCCGACGCCGCCGTCGTCGACGTGCTGCCGCCCTTCGCCGGCGGCTGAGGGCCGTACGCCGCGCGGCTGGCCCACTCCGCCGACGCCGGACCCGCGCTCACCGCGCCGACGCCGGACCCGCGCTCACCGCGACGACGCCTGGCCCGCGCTCACCGCGACGAACCGCGGGGGACCTCCGCGGCCCCTGCCCGGCTCGTCGGCCGGTGGCGCGCCGGCTCCGGCAGGCGCAAAGGTGCGCGCCGGGCGGACGGCTCGGTCGGGACGGCCTCGGCCGTCTCGCCCGTCGGGGCCGTCCCGTCCGGGATCTGCACGTCGCGGACGGAGGCGCGGTCGCGCAGCCGCACCCACTCGGCCACGGGGACCGCGTCCGCCACCAACGGGGTGCAGATGAGCAGGTGCATGCCGGGTCCCGCGGCCTGCAGCCGGTAGCTGCCGTCCGGGGCGGTCCGCGTGCGGTCCTGCTGCGCGCCCCGGACGTCGGCCAGTGTGAGTACCGCCTGCACCGGCTCCGTGTCGGCGCCGCGGACCCGGCCGTACAGCGCCGGCACGGGGCCGCCGGAGGTGCGCCGGGCGGGTGCCGCGGCGTCGCCGAGCGAGACCAGCGCGTCGTGCAGGTGCCCCAGCTCGTGCACCACGCCCCGCACCCCGGGGTCGGACACGTCGACGGCGGAGAGCAGCTCGGTGGTGGCCGCGGAGCGGTCCGGGTCGATCTCCGGCCCGTCGGCCCGGAGCGCGTCGACCAGGTCCACGGTCCGCTCGACGACATGGGTCAGCACCGGACGGACCTCCGCGTCGAGCCGGGCCCCGCCCTCCCCTGCCAGGCGCACCAGGCGCCGCGCGTGGTGTGCGAGCGAGGTGTAGAGCATGAGGCGCCGGCCGCGCTCGCCGTTGCGCAGGAAGGGCGCCGGCCGCAGCAGCGTGGCGTTGAGGAGCAGGAGCTGGTGCAGCCGGGCGTCGAGGGCACGGGAGGCCCCGGCCAGATCGTCGCCGGCCGTGCCGGCCGCGGCGGGATCGCGCAGGATACGCACGAGGTCCTCGAGCAGGGTGCGGAGCTGGCCGAGCAACGCCCGCCGGGCCGCCGTCGCGACCACCGCCGTGCGCAGCGGCAGCACGAACGCGGCCACCGCCACGCCGATCGCACCCCCGACCGCGGTCTCGGCCAGCCGGAGCAGCATCAGCTCCGGGGTGAACGTGCCGATCATGGCGTAGAGCTCGCCGAGCAGCAGCGTGATGAAGAAGGTCATCAGCGCGTAGGAGACCCGCATCAGGTAGAACGCGGCGAAGATCGACACCAGGACGATCGGCAGCGCCACCGCCGGGCTGTGTCCGGTCACGGCGACCAGCGGGATCGCGCCGAGCAGGCCGAGCATCGTGCCGAGCACGCGGTTGACGGCCTTGAAGATCGTCTGCCCGGCCGTCGCCGTCCCCGTGAACGCGATGAACGCGGCGAGGACCGCCCAGTAGTAGCGCTGACCGGAGATCGCGTCCCCGGCCGCGATCGCCAGCCCGGTCGCGACGGCGACCTGCACGGCCTGCCGGGTGGTCAGGGAGAGCCGGGTCCACCAGGCACCCGTGCGCTCCTCGAGCATCTCCGCGATCGTGCCGGCCGACCCGGGCATGTTCCCCGCGAAGAGCTGCACGGCCGGCACGAACCCGGACTCCGAGTAGTCCTGCTCGCGGGCCGGGTGCGCGGTGTGCCGGTGCCGGTGTCCCTCGACCAACCCCTGGGCCGCGGCGGCGAACCGGCGGACGACCTGGGCGGCCGTGGGCGGCGCGTGCTCGTCGGACCCCGAGGGACGGGGCACGGCGACCGGCAGCGGACGGTCCGCGCCGGCGGCCACGGCGTCGAGCGCGCGGGCCCGGCCCTCCACCTCGGCCCACGACCCGGTGCGCAGCCCGTCGAGCACCGCGACGACGCCGGTGCGCACGTCGGACGGCAGCCACGCCGCGCAGGCCGCGAGCAGCCGGACGGAGTCGGCGAGGGCACGGGCCGCGAGCTCGTCGTCGATCAGGGCGTGCCGGACTGCCCGCGCGGTCGCGTCGTCGACGACCGCACCCGGCGTGCCGAGCTGCCCGTCGATGATCAGCGCCGACTCGTTGACCTGCACCAGCTTGCTCTCCAGCCGTGCGACCAGGTCGCCGGAGCGGTCGCCGTCGGGATCGGCGAGCAGCGCCGCCGCGGCGTCGGCCACCCCCCGCACCCGCCCGTCGAACCCGCGGACCATGCGGGCCAGCACCACGCCGTTGCGCACCGGCCACACGACCAGCGACAGCAGCAGCGACCAGGCGGTGGCGACCGCGACGGCCAGCACGATCACCGGGAGCTGCTGGGGCTTCAGCATCAGGAAGAGGGCGAAGAAGTAGCCCATGAAGGCGACCATGCCGCCGTTGAACCACCGCGGCCCGAACCGGCGGACCGCCACGGCCGCGAACATGACCAGGACGAACACGACCAGTGACAGCACTCGCCAGTGGTCCACGGCGAGCGCGACCCCCATCCCCGCGAAGAGGAACAGGGGCAGGCAGAGCAGGGTGACCGCGCGGCCGCCGCGCGTGGGGTCGGCGACGCCGAACGACGCCATCATCGTGAGGACGGCCCCGATCATCATCGGGACCATGGCGGGGATGCCGAGGGCCGAGGCGACCAGGTACTCGATGCCGAGCGCCGCCCCGACGCCGAAGGCCGCGCGGGCCGCGGAGGTGAGCCGGTTCAGTCCGGGGTCGGAGGCCGCCAGCCGGTCCCACCGGTCCGCGCGCCGCCCGCCTCGCGCCACCACTCGCGCTCCTTCCCGCCCGCGGGCACACGTCCGCCCCCGGAGCCGATTGGTTGTTATTGCTAATCGTAACCGCTCGGCGGGGTTCCCTCCCCGTTCTCGGCCGTGATGTTTTCCTCCGGCCCGGCGCGCCGGCCCCGGAACCGCTGGTCAGCGCCCGCTGACCCCCGGGTCACGGCCCGCTCGTCGGTGATCTATGCCGTGGGCTCCCCGGCCCCGGTGACGCTGCGGTAGGAGGGCCACGAGCCGCCCTTCGTGGTCACCGGGGTGGCGGCCAGCACCGCGTGCACCACGGCACGGGTGACGACGTCGGCCGCCGCCGCGTGCAGCGCGAACAGGCCCTCCGGCCCCGGCGCCGGGCGGTCCCCCGTGGCCAGGGCGAAGATCGCGTCGCCGTCCATCGCGGTGTGCACGGGGTCGAGGGAGCGGGCGTAGCCGTCGTGTGCGACCGTCGCGAGGCGCCCGCACCCCGCCTTGTCCAGCGTCGCGTCGGTGGCGACCACCGCGAGCGAGGTCGCCGTGCCCGCGCTGAGGGTGCGCCGCCCGCGAAACACCGCCGCCAGCTCCTCGGCGACCTCCGGCGCGACGTCGGCCTCGGGGAACTCGCCGGGCAGTCCGTGCCGCGCCCCCAGCAGGGTGCCGGTGGGGCCGTGCACGGCCGAGCCCGCCGCGTTGACCGCGACGAGCGCGGCGACGGTGGTGCCGTCGGCGAGGACCGCGCTGGCGGTGCCGATCCCGCCCTTCAGGCCCCCGGCCGTCGCGCCGGTGCCCGCGCCGACCACCCCCTGCAGGACGGGGCCCGAGGTGGCCGCGTCGTAGGCGGCCGCCCCGGTCTCCGCGGTCGGGCGCGCGGTGAACCGGCCGCCGCGCCCGAGGTCGAACAGCACCGCGGCCGGCACGATCGGGACGACGCCGCCGGGCACGGGGAAGCCCTCCCCCGCCGCCTCGAGCCGGTCCATCACCCCCTGGGCGGCGGCCAGCCCGTACGCACTGCCGCCCGACAGCACGACCGCGTGCACCCGCTGCACGGAGTTGCCGGGGGCGAGCAGGTCCGTCTCCCGCGTGCCGGGCGCCGCGCCGCGGACGTCCGCCCCGGCCGTCGCGCCCCCGGGCGGGCAGAGCACCACGGTGGTGCCGCTCAGCGCGTCCTTCCCGGTCAGCGCCGCATGTCCCACCCGGAGCCCGGGGATGTCGATGATCGCGTTGTGCGGACCGGCGTGCATGCCCCGATCCTCGCACTCAGCCGTCGCGCTCCACACGGACGTCGCCGAGCGGGTGGTCGCCCTCGCAGCGCAGGGTCACCTTGACCTCGTCACCGGCGACGACCGCGACACCGTGCACTGATCACCGCCGGCCGATCGCCGTTCCGGTGCACTGGCGGTCGGCCGCGTCGCCACCAGCGCACGAAGACAACGATCACCCGGGCGCCTGACGCTGCCGCTTCCCCGTGATCGCCGGTTCGGTGCACCCACGGTCGACACCACCGCCGTGAGCGCACGGAGACGGCGATCCCGGCACGGCGGGCCGCGCGAGGATCGCCTCGCCGTCGAGGTCCGCCGACGGTCGAGCCACCGAGAACGCCCCGCCGAGAACGCCGAGGGCCAGCAACCCTCGTCGGGTCGCCGGCCCTCGGGTTGGGTCATCCCGCGACGAACTCCACGATCCGCTTGTTGACGTCGGCGGGCCGCTGGACGTGCATGAAGTGCCCGACGCCCGGGATCAGCTCCGAGCGGGACCCCGGGCCGCAGTGCGACGGCACCCGGTCGACCTGCTCCTGGGTCATGCCGTGGCAGCCGTCGTCCGTGCCGTGCAGGTAGAGGGTCGGCTGCGGGATGTCCGCGCCCCAGGCGTCCGCCTGCTCGGCAGCCCACTCCGGCGTCCCGAAACGCTTCGGGTCGAACTGCCCCCAGTAGTACGCGAGGGCCGCGCGGAAATGCTCCGGATCGCGGATGCAGTCCTTCATGAGCGGCAGGTCCTCGGAGGCGTCGTAGCCCGGCGACCAGTCGGCCCAGATGTGGTCGATGAACGCGAAGTCGTCGGCGGCCACGATCTGCTCGACCACGTTCGTCATCTGGAAGTACCAGAAGTAGAAGGACTTCTTGATCTGGTCGTAGGTCACGATGTTCTCGGCGAAGATCGCGAAGGGCGGGATGTTGACGATCGCGCAGCGCGACCAGCGCTCCGGCTCCTTGGCGGCGGCGCCCCAGGTCCCGAGGGCGGCCCAGTCGTGGGAGAGCACGACCGCGCGCTCGTCACCGCCCAGCGCCTCGTGGAGCGCGATCTGGTCGGCCACCATCGTCGAGCTGTGGACGTGGTGACGATCGATCGGCAGCTCGGTCGGTGCGTAGCCCCGGTTGAACGGGGCCACGGCCCGGAAGCCGGCGTCGGCCAGGGCGGGGAGGAGATAGCGGTACGTGTACGGCGAGTCCGGGAATCCGTGCATGCACAGGGCGAGCGGCCCGTCCCCGGCGGTGAGGTACTCGAAGGTCAGGTTGTTGGCGCGAACGGTGCCCCGCCGGAACTCCTGCATGGCGCTCCCTCCCGAGGGGTCCGGCTCCGGGTGAGCCGGACGGGACGCCACGCCGACCCCACGACCGCCTCGGCGCGGCGGTCGCGACCGTAGGCGCGCCCGCGCGGGACGGCGACGGGCAGAAGACCGGAGACGCCGAGGGCCGGCGACCCTGGTCGGTCGCCGGCCCTCGGGTTCGGGTCGAGGTCAGCTCTTCCGCAGGGCGCGGATGATCAGGAAGATCGCGAGCAGCACACCGAGCCCACCGGCGACCGGGACGAGCCGCTTGACGATCGGGGCGCCGGCGGTGTCGAGCAGGTCGATGGCGTCGACGCTGCTCTTCATCGGGGCGGGCGTGCTGGCCGGCTTGGCGGCCTCGGCCGGGACGCCACTGGCGGTGGGCGTGGTCGGGGCGGCCGTGGTCGCGGGGGTGACCGGCTGGGCCTGGGCCTCCTCCTGCTTGTCGGCGAGCTTGTCGGCGAGGCAGGACGAGAACTGGCCGATGATCTTGTCGGCGACGTCCGAGATCACGCCGCGGCCGAACTGCGCCGGCCGGCCGGTGATGGTCATGTCGGTGACCATCGTGACCTCGGTCTTGTCCGGGCCCGCGGCCTTCATGGTCCCGGTGACCTTGGCGGCGGCGGTGCCGTTGCCGCGCGAGTCGCGCCCGGTGGCGTCGATGACGACCTTGTGGTTCGCGTCGTCCCGCTCGATGTAGGTGCCCTTGCCCTTGTACGTCAGCGAGATCGGCCCCAGCTTCACCTTGACCGTGCCGGTGAAGGAGTCGCCCGTGTACTCCGTCAGCGTGGCGCCGGGGAAGCAGGGGGCGACGGTCTCCGGGTTGTTCAGGGCCGCCCAGGCGTCCGCGATGGGCGCCGCGATCGTGAACTTGTTCTCCAGCTGCATGACTTCCAGTCTCCTCGTCGGCGAGCCGTGCCCGGCGGGTGCGGGCGGGGGCTCCTGGTAGGAGAAACGGCGGGACGCCTGCCCGGGCACCCGGGCAGGCGTCCAGCCGTCTCGCTCGTGCCCACGGAGACGTTGCTCGCTCCGCGGACCGTGCTCAGCCGGCGGCGGCCAGCACCGCTCGGCCCGTGAGCACCTTGGCCAGGTGCTCACGGTAGTCGGCCGCGGCATCGGCGTCACTCGGAGCGGCAGTGCCCTCCGTCGCGTGCTCGGCCGCGGCACGCACCGAGTCCGCGGTCGCGGGCTGGCCCACCAGCGCCTGCTCGACGCCGGTGGCCCGGATCGGCGTGGTGCCCATGTTCGTCAGCCCGATGCGGGCCTCGGCGATCGAGCCGCCCTCCACCCGCAGTGCGGCGGCGACGGCCACCATCGACCAGGCCTGCGCGGTCCGGTTGAACTTCTCGTAGTGCGTGCTCCAGCCGGTGTACTTCGGGAACCGCACCTGGGTGAGGATCTCGCCCTCGCCGATCGCGGTGGTGAAGTAGTCGACGAAGAACTCGGCCGCCGGGACCGTGCGGGTCCCGGAGGACCCGGCGATCACGAACTCGGCCTCGAGCGCCAGGGCGACGGCGCCCAGGTCACCGGCCGGGTCGGCGTGCGCCAGCGCGCCGCCGAGGGTGCCGCGGTGGCGGACCTGCGGGTCCGCCACGGTCGCGGTGGCCTGCGACAGCAGCGTGACGTGCTCCTTGACCAGGTCGTCGCGCATCACGTCGTGGTGCGGGGCCATGGCGCCGATGGCGATCCGGTCCCCGTCCTCGGCGATCCGCCGCAGCTCCGGGATGCCGCCCAGGTCGATGACGACCGAGGGCGCCGCGAGCCGCAGCCGCAGCACCGGCAGCAGGCTCTGCCCGCCCGCGATGATCTTGGCGTCGTCCCCGCCCTGCTGCAGCGCGCTGACGGCCTCCTCGACCGTCGACGGCCGGACGTAGTCGAACTTGGCGGGGATCACTGGACCTCTCCCTGCGGGTTGTTGGGGTCGATGGAGCCGAGGCCGGCACCCGGCGAGTGGGTGTCGACGGGCGTCTCCTGGGTGGAGCGGCCCTTCGCCTCCTGGATCGCGCGCCACACGCGCTGCGACGTCGTCGGCATCTGGATGTCCGCGACGCCGAGGTGGCGGACCGCGTCGAGCACGCCGTTGACGATCGCCGGGGTGGAGGCGATGGTGCCCGCCTCGCCCACGCCCTTCACGCCGAGCGGGTTCGACGTGGCCGGCGTGCTGACGATCTCCGTGGTGAAGCTCGGCAGGTCGGCCGCCGACGGCAGCGTGTAGTCGACGAACGTGCCGCTGACCAGGGTGCCCTGGTCGTCGTAGTTGGCCTCCTCGAACAGCGCCTGCGCGATGCCCTGGGCGAGGCCGCCGTGGACCTGACCCTCGGCGATCAGCGGGTTGACGACGTTGCCGATGTCGTCGACACAGACGTAGTGGCGCAGGTTCACCCGGCCCGTCTCGGTGTCGACCTCCATGGCCGCGAGGTGGGTGCCGTGCGGGAAGGAGAAGTTCTCCGGGTCGTAGACGGCGTCGGAGTCGAGCGACGGCTCCATGCCCTCCGGGTAGTCGTGCGCCATGAACGCGGCGAACGCGATCTCCTGGATCGCCTTGCCCTTGTCCGTGCCGCGGACGCTGAACTGTCCGGCGCTGAACTCGATGTCGGCCTCGTCGGCCTCGAGCAGGTGCGCGGCGATCTTCTTGGCCTTCTCGATGACCTTGTCCGCGGCCATCGTGATGGCGATGCCGCCCACGACCAGCGAGCGCGAGCCGTAGGTGTCGAGGCCCTTGGGCGACGACGCGGTGTCGCCGTGCAGGATCTCGACGTCCTCGAACGGCACGCCCAGCTTGTCCGCGACGATCTGGCTGAAGGCGGTCTCGTGGCCCTGGCCGTGCGCGGAGGCGCCGGTGATGACCTCGACCTTGCCGGTGGCCAGCATCCGGATGCTCGCGGCCTCCCAGCCGCCGGCGCCGTAGGCCAGCGAGCCCAGCACGCGCGACGGGGCGAGGCCGCACATCTCGGTGAAGGTCGAGATGCCGATGCCCAGCTGGACCTGGTCGCCGCGCTCGCGGCGCTCGGCCTGCTCGCGGCGCAGGGCGTCGTAGTCGAAGAGCTCCTTGGCCCGGGCGGTGGCCTGCTCGTAGTTGCCCGAGTCGTAGGTCAGCCCGCACACCGTGGTGAACGGGAACTCCTCGTGCTTGATCCAGTTCTGCTCGCGCAGCTCCAGCGGCTCCCGGCCGAGCTCGACCGCGAGCTCGTCGATGATCCGCTCGATGCCGAACGTGGCCTCCGGGCGGCCGGCGCCGCGGTAGGCGTCGGTCAGGGTCTTCGTGGTGAAGACGTTGGTGGTCTGGAAGCGGTAGGCCGGGACCTTGTAGATCGCGTTGAACATGAACGCACCGAGCACCGGCACACCCGGACCGACCAGGCCCAGGTAGGCGCCCATGTCGGCGAGCAGCCGGACGTCCAGGCCGGTGATCGTGCCGTCCTTCTTGGCGGTGATCGTGAGGTCCTGGATCTGGTCCCGCCCGTGGTGGGCGGTGAGCATGGACTCCGAGCGGGTCTCGGTCCACTTGACCGGCCGGCCCAGCTTCTGGGCCAGCAGGACGGTCATCATCTCCTCGGGCAGCACGCCGATCTTGCCGCCGAAGCCGCCGCCCACGTCGGGGGCGATGACCCGCAGCTTCGACTCGGGGATGCCGAGCGTCACCGTGGTCATGGTGCGGAGGATGTGCGGGACCTGGGTCGCCGAGTAGATGACCATCTGCTCGCCGGTCGGGTCGACCACGCAGGAGCGCGGCTCCATGAAGGCCGGGACCAGGCGCTGCTGGCGGAACCGGCGCCGGACGACGACCTGGTCCGGGTCGGCCTCGGCGGCGGCGATCGCGTCGGCGACGCTGCCGCCGGTGCCGGCCTCGCCGGAGTCGAAGACCCAGGTGGCGGACTCGTTGGTGCCCAGGTCCGGGTGCACCAGGGTGGCGCCCTCGCCGAGCGCGGCCTCCATGTCGAGGACCGGGTCGAGCGGGTCGTAGTCGACCTCGACGAGCTCGGCGGCGTCCTTGGCCTCGGCGGCGCTGCGCGCGACGACGACCGCCACGCCCTCACCGGCGAAGTGGACGGTGTCCTTGGCGAGGACGGGGCGCTGCGGCGCCTTCTGGTCCGGGGTGATCGGCCAGGCGCACGGCATGCCGACCTCGTCGGCGCCCAGGTCCGAGACGGTGTAGACGCCGTGCACGCCCGGGGCGCGCTTGGCCTCGGTGGTGTCGATGCTCGTGATCCGCGCGTGCGCCAGCGGGGAGCGGACGACGGCGACGTGCAGGGTCCCGGGCGGGGTGATCGCGTCGGTGTAGCGGCTCCGGCCGGTGATCAGGCGGGCGTCCTCCTTGCGGACGCGGGCCTTGCCGAACTCGAGCGCGGTGGTGTCGGCGGTCGCGGTCATCTCTCAGTCTCCTGCGACGGGTGCGGGCGTCTCGGTCGGGGCGGACGCGCCGGGCTTCATCATCTGGGCCGCGCGCTGCACGGACCGCACGATGTTCTGGTAACCGGTGCAGCGGCAGAGGTTGCCCTCGATGCCCTCGCGCACCTCGCCCTCGTCGGGGTCGGGGTTGTCCCCGAGCAGGTCGACGGCGGCCATGATCATGCCCGGGGTGCAGTAGCCGCACTGCAGGCCGTGGCACTCGTTGAAGGCCTTCTGCACCGGGTGCAGCTCGCCGTCGCGGGCCAGGCCCTCGATGGTGAGCACCTCGCCGCCGTCCGCCTGGACGGCCAGCACCGAACAGCTCTTCACGCTCTGCCCGTTCAGATGGACGGTGCAGGCCCCGCAGTTGCTCGTGTCACAGCCGATCAGCGTGCCCGTCTTCCCGAGCCGTTCCCTGAGGTACTGGACCAGCAACATGCGGGGCTCCACCTCGTCGGCGTAGTTCACGCCGTCGACGGTGACCCGGACCTCTGCCATGAGTCTCTCTCCCAACCGCGGTGGTGGTCGCGTCCTCCGGGAGAGCCACCGGTGGCCGGTGCGCTCTCGGGCCGCACATACGTCTGTGGCGGCGAGCACATCACACTCCCGATCATCAGGTGGTGCAAGGCGCCCAAAGTCCCCTCCCACCAGGGCGGACGCGCTCGCCCGACACAGATCCGCAGTCGCGGATCATTGTCCGGCCCACACCCCGCAGACGCGGCGCGTCCGGGCAAGGTCAATCACCCGTCCGGGCCAGTCCTCTCGGGGGGTGGGTCACTTCCGACCGGGTGAGGCGGGGCGCAGCGCCGCCGTGTCGCGGGCCTTCCAGGCACCCCACCAGAGCCCGGCGCCGTACGCCAGGTCGTCCAGGCGGTGGGCGACCAGGTGGGTCACGGGGTCCGGTCGGACGGCCGGGTCGTACCGCCGGTGCGTCCACCAGTCCCCCAGCCCCTCCGCGACCGCGGCGAGCAGCACCGCGCGCCGGACACGCCGGGAGAAGGGCAGCAGGGCCGCGGCGACGGGCCAGTGGTGGCGCAGCAGCGCGTTCGCGACCTGCAGCCCTGCGCCGGACAGCCCGAGCCCCGCCAGCCGGGCCGCCGACACCCGCGGCCGTTCGAGGCGGGAGAGCTTGCGGGACAACCGTTCCGCCGCCACACCGGTGACCGCCGCGGCCACCGGAATCGACCAGCGGCGCTGCGCCAGCAACGCCGCGCACGCCGCTGCCGTCCACGGACTGAGCACCATCGGCGGGACCGCACCCCGGTGCCGGCGGGCGAGCGGGGCGGCCCCGGTGCCGTAGTAGGCCTTGCGCAGCCACCACGCGCCCGGCGACGTCCGGTGGTCGTGCGCGACCCGCGCAGCCGGCTCGTAGCGCAGGCGCCGACCCGCGGCGTGCAGCCGCAACACGAGGTCGACGTCCTCGGCCACGTGCATGTCCTCGTCGAACCCCGCGCCGACGGCGTCGCGCCGGACCAGCATCGCCGCGCTCGGCACGTACGCGACCCGGCTGCGCGGCACGATCAGCGCGGGATCGGGGCCCAGGTCCAGGCTGGACCGGACCGCCTCGTACCGGCCGATCACGCTCCGGAGGCGGAGCCTGCGGAACCGGCCATCGGGACCGACCGGATGCAGCGCCACGATCCGCGGGGCCACCAGCGCCACGGCGGGGTCGGCGAGGTGCTCGAGCAGCGGGTCGAGCCAGCCCTCCTGCGGCACGACGTCGGAGTCCAGGAACATCACCAGCGGTGTGGTCGCCGCGGCCAGCCCGGCGTTGCGGGCCGCGGCCGGTCCGCGCGGCGACTCGTGCCGGATCACGCGGCCGTGCGCGGCCTTGACCGTGGCGGCGAGGTCCTCGGGGTCCGACCCGCCGTCGTCGACCACGACCAGGCCGCCGAGGTCCGCGGGCAGGGTGGCGAGCAGTCGGTCGAGCGGGCGGTCCTTCACCGGGACGACGACGGTGACCTCGCCGCGCCCCGGCCCGCCGGGGATCGGGTGGGCGGGGTGGGCGAAGCCGGAGTCGAGCAGCGTGCGGGCCAGGGACCGGGAGGTCGGGTCGGCGACGGTCACGGTGTCGCCCGCGCCGAGGACGTCCTGCGCCCGCGGTGTCAGGTGGACGAGCTTGGGCGGCGCCCCGCCGAGCAGCGCCGACCCGCCGTCGCGCCCGGCCAGCCGGCGCACCCGCCGGTCCAGCACCACGCGCATCCCGTCCGGCAGCGGTCCCGGCCTCGTCGCACCCACCCGGGAATCCAAACACGCGGGCGTGCTCCCGCGACCGCCCCGTGACGTGGGACGCTCACGCCGTGTCCACCGGTGATCTGCTGCTCCCGCGCTACGGCGAGCGCTCGCTGGCCGAGGTGTTCCCCGCTGTCCTCGCGGCGCTGGGCGTGCCCGGCCCGGCACCCGCGATCACGCTGCCGCCGGTGCGCGCGGCCGCGGTCCTGCTCGTCGACGGGCTGGGCGCCGAGCTGCTCCGGGACCACGCCGACGACGCGCCGTTCCTGGCCTCGCTCGCGGGCGAGCCGCTGACCGTCGGCTTCCCGTCGAGCACCTCCATCAGCATCACCTCGCTCGGCACCGGGCTGCCGCCGGGCGGGCACGGCGTGGTCGGGATCAGCTTCCGGGCCTGCGGCGATGCGCTGCTCGACTCGCTCAGGTGGACCACCTACGGCGAGCCCCAGCCCGCCGACCTGCGCGAGTCCCTGCTGCCGGAGGAGGTCCAGCCCGCGCCCACCGCGCTCGAACGGGCCGCCGCCGACGGCGTGCAGGTGACCTCGGTGGGGCCGCGGGCCTTCCGCGGCTCGGGTCTGACCCGGGCGGCGCTGCGGGGCGGGCGGTACCGCGGGGTGCTGGCGCTCGGCGACCTCGCCGCCGCGGTCGCGGACGCGCTCACCGGCCCGGGGCGCCGGCTCTGCTACGGCTACCACGCCGACCTCGACACCCTCGGCCACGTGCACGGGCCCGGCTCGGTGGCGTGGCGCTACCAGCTGCGGCAGATCGACCGGCTCGTCGAGACGGTCGCCGACCAGCTGCCGGCCGATGCGCTCCTCGCGGTCACCGGCGACCACGGCATGGTGCAGATGACCCGCCGTTACGACGCGGACGAGCTCACTCCGCTGCGGCTCGGCGTCCGGCTGCTCGGCGGCGACCCGCGGGCCCGACACGTCTATGTCGAGGAGGGCGCGGTCGACGAGGTCCGCGCCGCCTGGCAGGAAACGCTGCGCGACGACGCCTGGATCGTCACCCGGGACGAGGCGGTGGCCGCCGCCTGGTTCGGCCCGCTCGGGCCGCACGTCGCCGACCGGATCGGGGACCTCGTCGTGGCGATGCGCGGGCCCGCCGGGGTGGTGCGGACGGTCGCCGAGCCGGTCCTCGCCGGCCTGCCCGGCCAGCACGGCTCGTTGACCGCGGAGGAGCAGCTGGTGCCGCTGCTGGTGGCGACTACCGCGCGGTGAGGCGGTCGAGGTCGAGGGTGACCGGGATGCCGGCGATCTCGGTCGTGACCTGCCCGCGGTGCTCACCCGTGAGCTCGTGGTCGCCGCCGACCAGCACAGAGGCCGTCAGCACGGGTGGGCCGGCGAGGTCGACGATCCAGTACTGCGGGATCCCGGCGTCGGCGTACTCGCATGGCAGCCGGGACCGACGATCCGGGGGGCTCGGCCGGATCGGGCGCGCGGGACCGCGGTGCGGTTCACCAGCGCGAACGGGTCAGGGACCGAACGCCAGCCGGCCCGTCCCCTCGTCGGGCTCCCACCGGGCGACGGCCGTGGCGAGTGCGTCGGTCATCGCGGCCAGCAGGGCCTCGCCCTCCTCGGCGGTGGCGCCGCCCGGGTCGCCGAGCACACCGTTCGGGCTGACCCCGGCCACGCCCTGCTCCCGCATCACCGGGAGCAGCTCGCGCAGGGGGGCCGTCGCGCCGGCGTCCCGCGCGGGTCCGACCCGGTCGGGGTCGAGCGCGAGCATCAGGGAGGTCTCGGTGCGGCCGGCGTGCGCGTCGCCGCGGGCGCCCGGGGCGACGCAGGGCACCCAGGCGGCGTCGCGACCCTCGTACCGCAGCAGCCGGACGGCCTCGACCAGGGTGGGGACGTTGCCGCCGTGGCCGTTGACGAACACCAGCCGGGCCGCCCACCGGCAGGCCGAGCGGCCGAGCTCGACCAGGACCGCGCGCAGGGCCTCGTGTCCGATCGAGACGGTGCCGGGGAATCCCTCGTGCTCCCCCGCCGCGCCGTACGCGACCGCGGGGGCGAGGACCAGCCCGGGATCGCGCTGCTCCATCCGGGCGGCCACCTGCTCGGCCACCCGCACGTCGGTGGTCAACGGCAGATGGGGACCGTGCTGCTCGACCGACCCCACGGGGACGACCAGGGTCCGGGGTGGACCGTCGGTGAGTACGGTCCACGTGAGCTCCTCGGCCCTCACGACTGACCTGCGAGAACCGGGTTGTCCACAGTGTGGATCCACAGGTGGATACCACTCTCAGGTTTCACAGCGTCACCGCCAGCCGCTCGCCGTCGCGCAGCGCCGCGTCCATCCGCCGCGGCGCCAGGCAGTCACCGATCCGGTGGACCCCGGGGCGATCACGCAGCGTGGACCACAACGCGTCGTCGGGCTCGGCGGGGACCGCACAGACCACGGCGTCGACCTCCCTCGTCTCCGTCCTGCCCGTGGGATGGTGCACCAGGGTCGCCCGGCCCGGCTCGACGGCCGTCACCAGCCGGTCCGCGCTGAGCCGGACGCCGGCCTCGTGGGCTCGGCGGCGGAAGCCCTCGCGGTCGAGCGTGAGCCCGAGGTCCTGGCCGACCACCATCCCGGGGGTCACGATCTCCACGGTGCAGCCGCGGGCGGCCAGCAGCTCGGCCACGGAGGTGGCGTGGTGGAACCCCAGCTCGTCGACGACGAGGACGGAGCCGGTGGGCGCGACGGTGCCGTCGAGCACGTCCCGGACGTCGACCGTGCCGGGGCGGCGGGCGGGCCGGGCGCCCGTGGCGAGGACGACGACGTCGGCACTCCCGAGGTCCCCGGGCTCGCCGCGGACGATCTCGACCCCGGCCCGCCCGCACTCGCCGACGAGGTCCCGGACCACGTGGGCCAGCTCGCCACGCCCGGGTGCCAGGGCGGCCAGGGCGAGCTGCCCACCCAGCCGGTCCCGCTCGTAGAGCGTCACCCGGTGCCCGCGGGCGGCGGCGGTCGCGGCGGCGCGCAGCCCGGCCGGGCCGCCCCCGACGACGACCACCCGCCGCGGCACACCGGGGGCCGGCAGCGGGACGGACTCCCGCCCGGCCCGGGGGTTCACCGCGCACCGCAGTGGACGGTTCATCCCGACCCGGCCGACACAGTCCTGGTTGCACCCCACGCACACCCGGGTGGGGCCGGCCGGCGCCGCGAAGTCCGGGGAGGCGATCTGTCCACGGGCGACCCCGACGAGATCGCAGTGCCCCTCGGCCAACGCCTGTTCCGCCACCGCCGGCTCGGTGAACCGCCCGACCGCGACGACCGGGAGCCGCACGGCCGCCCGGATCGCCGAGGGGATGAAGGTCGCGTAGTTGGCCGGCGTGTGCATCGAGGCCTCGATGAGGTGCAGCGACGCCGTCGCCACGCCGATCGAGGTGTTGAGGTGGTCGACATCGCCGGTGTCCTCGAGCAGGCGGGCCAGGGCGACGCCCTCGTCGAGCCCGATGCCGCCCTCGATGCCCTCCTCGCCGCCGAGCCGCACGCCGAGGACGCGGTCGCCCAGCTCGCGCCGGACCGTGGCGACGATCCGCAGGAGCAGGCGGGCCCGGTTCTCCAAGGTGCCGCCGTACGCGTCGTCACGGTGGTTGGTCGCGGGCGAGAGGAAGCAGCGGACCAGGGAGGCGTGCGAGCACTGCAGCTCGACGCCGTCGAACCCGCCCTCGACGCAGTGCCGCGCGGTCCGGGCGTAGCCGGCCACGACCTCGTCGAGGTCCGCCTCCGTCATCGCGACCGGGACCTCGCGGAACATCGGGTCGGGGACGGCGGAGGGACCGCGGACCGGCTCGCGGGAGTACATCCCGGAGGACTGCGGCCCGTTGTGGTTGAGCTGGGCGAGGACGGCCGCGCCGTGGGCGTGCACGGCGTCGGCGATCGCGCGGTAGCCCGGCAGGACCGCGGGGTCGTGGCCGCGGATGAGCTTCTCGTAGGGACGGTCGTGCGGGTGGACCGAGTGCTCCTCGGTGATCACCAGTCCGGCCCCGCCCGCGGCCCGCGCGGCGTAGTAGGCGACGTGCTCCGGGGTGGGCAGGCCGTCCGTCGCGTAACCGGTGAGGTGGGCGGTGAAGACGATGCGGTTGCGCAGGCTCAGCCGCCCGGCCCGAAGCGGTTCGTGCAGCATCACGGCCCCCATGGGTGCGCAGGGCCGTCGGACGTGCGGTCGGCACGCTCGACCGCCGGTGAGCTGCGGAGACGCTGCACCGCCCGCCGCCCCTCCCGCACCGCCTCGTGCACGGTCCGGGGCGCGACGCAGTCCCCCGCCACGACCAGTCGTGCGGTCCCCTCCCGCGAGTCGCGCTCTCCACCCCCGCGAGTCGCGCTGTGAGCTACGGTGAGTCGCGCCGTCCCCTCCCGCGAGTCGCGCTCTCCACACCCGCGAGTCGCGCTGTGAGCTTCCGCGAGTCGCGAGTTCCGGCACCGCGAGTCAGGAGCCTCGTGCTCCACCCGCAGGAGGCCGGGGTGCCCGCGCCACAGATCGTCGTCGGGCAGCCGATGGGCGCAGTCGACGACCACGGTGCACGGCACCTCCCGGGCCGCCCCGTGGTCGACGTCCGTGAGCAGCGCCGTCCCGCCCCCGGCCGACCGCAGCCGCGCGAACAGCTCCCGCGCGACGCCGGCGCGCTCGAGGCGGGCGTTGGCGTCGGCGAGGTCCCCGGTGCGGGAGAGCTGGGCGCCGGCGACAGCGTCGGGCGTGACGAGCGTGCACGGCACCCCCGCGACGGCGACCTGCTCGGCGATCCCGACACCCGTCCAGTCGCCGATCGGGTCGTGCACGACGACCCGGGCGCCCGCGGGCAGCACGGCGGCCGTCGCGTCGGGGCCGGGCGGGTCGGAGGGCCGACGGGGACCGGCCGCCGCGTGTACGGCGGCCTCGAACTCGCCCGCCGGGAGCACGACGACGTCGGGTCCGGCGGCGAAGGCGGGCGGCGACGGCACGGAGCCGGTCGCGAGCACGACGTCCCCGACCAGGTCCGCGGGATCCGCCTCGACGCCGAGCGCCACCTCCACGCCGAGCCGCTCGAGCTCGCGCTCCCACCATTCCACGAGCAGGCCGAAGCGCGCCCGTCCGTGCACGGCGGCGGCGAACCGCAGCGCACCCCCGAGTCGGGGCGCCCGTTCCACGAGCCGCACCCGGTAGCCGTACAGCGCGGCCGTCCGGGCGGCCTCCATCCCGGCCGGCCCGCCCCCGACGACGAGCAGGTCGCCCCGCCGCGCGCTCGGTTCGAGTGGGAGCGGCCGGTCGAGGGTCTCGTGCCCCGATCGCGGCTCCGCCTCGTCGGTGACCAGTGGGTTCCGCGGGTCCCGGGCGCGGTGCTGGTTGGCGAGGGTGCAGGGGCGGATGCGCTCGGGCGTCCCGGCACGCACCTGTGCGACGAGCCGCGGATCGGCGATCTGGGCCCGCGTCATCTCGACGAGTGCGCTCCCCTCGTCGAGCGCGGCCTCCGCCATCTCCGGGTCCACCACGCTGCCCTGCAGCACGACCGGCACGCCGAGCCCGAGGAACGCGCGCACGAGGGGGCGGTTGAAGCCGGGCGGGGTGTGCAGGTCGGGGCGGGTCGCGGGGACGGTCAGCCCGGAGCCCCGCACGGGCACGAGGTAGTCGACGAGCTGCGCGACGGGAACTGCCGACTCGGGGCCCCGGGACTGCCGACTCGCGGGGTCGGACGTCCCGACTCGCGGGGGCGGAGAGCCCGACTCGCGGGGGCTGAGAGCCCGACTCGCGGGGGGCGACAGCGTGGCTCGCGGGGTGGCGAGGAGGTCATGGGCGGCGGTGGGGGTGATGCCGGCCCAGGGGGCGAGCTCGTCGCAGCAGAGGCGCAGGCCCAGGACGTGGTCCGGGCCGAGCGCGGCACGCACCGCCCCGACGACCTCGCGGAGGAGCAGGGAGCGATCCTCCCCGTAGGCGTCGGGGCGGTGATTGGTCAGCCCGGACAGGAACTGCCGGAGCAGGGAGTGCTGGCCCGCCTGGATCTCGACCCCGTCGAGCCCAGCGGCCACCGCCTCCGCCGCGGCCGTCGCACAACCCGCGACCAGCGCGTCGATCTCCGCCTGTTCCATGACCTGCGGGACCTCGCGGGACACGACGTCCGGCACCCGGGACGGCCCCCAGAGCGCCCGCCCGGTGAAGGCGGTGGTGCCCTGCGCACCGGCGTGCCCGAGCCCCGCGAGGACGAGGGCCGGCCCGCACCCCGACCGGATCGCGCGCCAGCCGGGGCCGCAGGCCGCTGCCAGGGGCGCCCGCTCGTACGGCTGGTCCGACTCGTGCACGGACGCCGTCTCGGTGACGATCACCCCGCACCCGCCCGCGGCCCGCTCGGCGTAGTAGGCGACGTGCCGCTCGGAGAGGGCCCGGCCCCGGCCGAGGTTGGTCACGTGCGGGCCGAACAGGACGCGGGAGGGCGCGGTCCGGCCCCGCAGTACGACCGGATCCGTGATCATCTCCAGGTGGGTCGCGCGGCGCCGGACCCGTCGTCCCCGGGTCCGGCGCCGGCGGTCTGTGGGGTTACGAGCCGGCGACCGGGAGCCGCAGGCCCGAGTCGGTGTCCGACGCGCCCATGCCCGCGAGCGGGCTGGTCTCGCAGGCGCGGTCGGGCCGTCCCGAGACACGTGGTCCCGTCGAGGGCGCATCAGGGCGGCCCATCGAGAGCTGCAGCAGGACCGGCGACTTCTTGCCGAGCTTCGTCCGCGAGTGGTTGACGTCGGACTTCGGGATCACGTGGTCGTCGCCGCGGGCCGCGAGGGCCTGCTCGCCGAACCCGCGCACGCACTCGGGGTCCGGGCCGTCGAGCGGGAGACCGGTGAAGAACTTGGCCGCCATGCACCCGCCCTGGCAGGCGTCGTAGTGCATGCAGCTCTGGCAGGCACCGCCGGTCTGCGGCTGGCGCAGCTCGGTGAACAGGTCCGAGGACTCCCACACGCGCTGGAAGCCGCCCTCGTCCCGGACGTTGCCGGCGAGGAAGTTCTCGTGGATCGCGAAGGGGCAGGCGTAGACGTCGCCGACCGGGTCGATCAGGCAGACGACCCGCCCGGCACCGCATAGGTTCAGCCCCGGCAGGGCCTCGCCGAACGCCGAGAGGTGGAAGAAGGAGTCCCCGGTGAGGACCTGGTCGCCGCGGTCGACGAGCCAGTCGTACATCTGCTTCTGCTGCGAGGGCAGCGGGTGCAGCTCGTCCCACACGTCGGCACCGCGGCCGGACGGGCGCAGGCGGGTGATCCGCAGCTGGGCGCCGTACTTGTCCGCGATGGCCTTGAACTCGTCGAGCTGGTCGACGTTCTGCCGGGTCATGACGACCGAGATCTTCGGCTGCGCGAACCCGGCCTCGGCCAGGTTCTCCAGCGCGCGGATCGCCATGTCGTACGAGCCGGGGCCGCGAACGTAGTCGTTGACCTCGGGGGTCGCGCCGTCGAGCGAGATCTGGATGTCGACGTAGTCGGTCGCCGCCAGCTGCGCGGCCCGCTTCTTGTCGATCTTCAGGCCGTTCGTGGAGAACTTGACCCCGACGTTGTGCGCGATGGAGTAGTCGAGCAGCTCCCAGAAGTCCGGTCGGACCGTGGGCTCGCCACCGCCGATGTTGATGTAGAAGACCTGCATCCGCTGCAGCTCGTCGATCACGGCCTTGGCCTCGGCCGTCGACAGCTCACGCGGGTCGCGGCGGCCGGACGAGGACAGGCAGTGGGCGCACGAGAGGTTGCAGGCGTAGGTGAGCTCCCACGTCAGACAGATCGGCGAGTTGAGGCCGTACTGGAAGTGGTCGACCAGCTTCATCGGGGGCACTCCGGTGTGGTGGTTACTGGCGGGCTTCGATCGTCCCCGAGGCGGCCAGACCGGCCAGCGCCTTCAGGTAGGCGGGGCGCTGGGCCTCCTCGACGCCCGCGGCCTCGATGGCCGAGTGGACGTCCGGGTGGTCCTCGAGCCCCTTGACGACCTCCACGAGCGGGAGGGTCTTCAGGAAGGAGAGCTTGCGGGTGCCGAAGTGGTACACGAGCGCCCCGAACGGCTCGGGCCGCAGGGACACCTGCGGGCTGCACCGGTAGGGGGCGCCGGGGTCGAAGTCGCCGACCCCGGCGGCACCAGCGCTCTCGGCGCTCTTAGTAGACACCGCACATGCCGTCGATGGAGACCTCCTCGACGAGGGTCTCCTCGACGACGGGGGCGTCCTCGACCTGCTCGGACTTCTCGATCGGGGCCATGGCGAACCTCCTGGTGCGACCTGTGGACATCGGTGTCGGACGTGCCGGCCGGCAGGTCGGACGATATTGGCACCGGGTGCCGGAAGCAAGGGGCCCGCCGGGTCCCCCTCCCTTCGGAGAGGCGGCCCGGGCCCCGCGACGATCACCCCGAGCCCCGCCCGGGGAGGACGAACGCCCAGGTGGCGGGCATGCTGACCCCGTGTCCGCACCCGCGACCCTGCTGCACCTGACCACCCCCGCCGAGTGGCGTACAGCTCTCCGGACGGGCGCCGTGACGCCGCCGTCGCTCGCCGAGGTCGGCTTCGTCCACCTCTCCACCGCCGACCAGGTCGCCCTCCCGGCCGAGCGGCTCTTCGCCGGGCGGCGGGACCTGGTGCTGCTCGCCGTCGACGCCGCAACGGTCGGCTGCGCGATCCGCTACGAGCCCGGCGTGCCCGGCGACCCGGCCTCGATGCGGTTCCCGCACGCCTACGGTCCCGTGCCGGTGTCCGCCGTCGTCGCCGTCTCGGCCTTCCGCCCCGGGCCCGACGGCGCCTTCGAGGCGCCGGCCGAGCCACCCGCCCGCGCCGACCGTGCCGGGCGGCTGCGGGCCTTCGCCGACTCGCTGCCGCGCCGCGTGGCGAGCGCCGAGGTGCCCGTCGCCGGCGGCCTCGCCGTGCTGCAGGACGACGTGCCGTGGGCGCCTGCGCTGAACCGGCTGCTCGTCGACGACGGCACCCCCGCGCAGGAGCTCGCCGCCGAGGCCGACCGGGTGCTGGGCGGGGCGGGCCGCGCCCACCGCTGCGTGACGATCCGCGGCACCGACCCCGGCCCGGTCGCCCGCGAGCTCGGCCGGTCCGGCTGGTGGGTGCAGCACGACGTCGTCATGGCGCGCAGGCTCGACGACGCGGACCCGGCGCCCGCCCCGGCGCCGGACCCTGCGTCGACCCCGCCGGCGGCGGCGTCGGCGGAGGAGGTGCCGCTCGAGGCGGAGACGGAGCTTGCGGAGTCGACCATCGGCGCCGTCCGGGACCTCTGGACGCAGGCCTGGCGGCCCGACCTGCCCCCCGACGACCCCCGCCGCCTCCGGCTGCCGGACCGGTACCTCGCCGAGGACCGCGGAACCGACCTCCGCATCCTGGCCGTGTGCGAGGGCGACGAGGTCGTCGCCGCGGCCGCGCTGTACCTCGACGGCGCCACGGCGGTGCTCGAGGCGATCGAGACCGCGGCCCCGCACCGGGGCCGCGGACACGGGAACGCCCTGCTCGACGGGGCCGTCGCGGTCGCGAACCGGGCCGGCTGCGACCTGCTCGCGCTGCACGCGCAGGCCGACAGCGCACCGCGCGACTGGTACGCCCGCCACGGCTTCCGGGTGCTCGACGACGCGTGGTCGGCCGGGCGCGAGCCGTGACGCCCGCGGGCCCGGACGGCCGGTTCCGCGCGCTCCCCCGTCGGGTCGTCCGGGGTCACTGCGGCGCCCACCCCTCCGACCCGACGGTTTCCGCCCCCACCTCTTGACGGTTTCCCCCGCGGCCCCCTGTGCCCGCCGTCACGCCCGTCCTAGCGTCCCCGTCGACCGACATCACCTGCACCAGAAAGGGCTGCCATGCAGGTCGACGAACTGCTCAAGCCGTTCCCGCTCAAGGAGTTCCACCCGTTCCCCAAGGCCCTGCTGGGCCCGGGTGCGCACGAGATGATCGGGCCGGAGGCCCTGAAGCTCGGCTTCAAGAAGACGCTCGTGATGACGTCCGGCCTCCGCGGCACGAACATCGTCAACAAGATCGTCGAGTCGATGAAGTACCACGGCCTCGAGGTCGTCGTGTACGACCAGGTCGAGTCGAACCCCAAGGACTACAACGTCATGGACGCTGTGGGCCTCTACCAGCAGAACAACTGCGACTCGTTCGTCTCGATCGGCGGCGGTTCCTCGCACGACGCCTGCAAGGGCGCGCGCATCTCGGTGGCGCACGACGGCCGCAACGTCAACGAGTTCGAGGGCTTCAACAAGTCCGAGAACCCGCAGAACCCGCCGCACATCGCGGTCTCCACCACGGCCGGCACCGGCTCGGAGACCTCGTGGGCCTACGTCATCACCGACACCACGACGGACCCGGACAACCCCCACAAGTACGTCGCGTTCGACGACGCCTCGGTCACCACCCTGGCGATCGACGACCCGGTCCTCTACTACGACTGCCCGATCGACTTCACCGCGCAGTGCGGGTTCGACGTGCTCGCGCACGCCTCCGAGCCGTACGTGTCCCGGCTGAACTTCCAGCCCTCGCTGGGCAACGCGCTGCACGCGATCAAGCTGACCGCGCAGAGCCTGCGCGCCGCGGTGTGGAACGGCCAGGACCTGGCCGGACGCGAGGGCATGATGTACGCGCAGTACATCGCCGCCCAGGCGTTCAACTCCGGTGGTCTGGGGATCATCCACTCGATCTCGCACGCGGTGTCGGCCTTCTACGACACCCACCACGGCCTGAACAACGCCATCGCGCTGCCGCGCGTGTGGGCGTTCAACATGCCGGTCTGCTACGAGCGCTTCGCCGACATCGCGGAGGCCATGGGCATCGACACCCACGGCATGACCAAGGTGCAGGCCGCGGAGGCCGCGCTGGCCGCCGCGATCCGGCTGCTGCGCGACGTGGGCATCCCGGAGCGGTTCATCGACGTCACACAGGACAGCTACTCGAAGAACCGGCTCGGCCAGGGTCCGACGAAGTACTACGAGAACGCCAAGGAGATCAAGGGCGACGCCGCCGACGTCGACCGGATCACCAACCACGTCCTCGGCGACGCGTGCACCCCCGGCAACCCCAAGGAGTGCACCTTCGAGACGGTCCGCCCGGTCGTCGACCACTGCATCAACGGCGACCTGGACGACCTGCTCAGCTGACCCCGTGAGCGGCGGCCGCCCCGGCGGTCGTCGCTCCCGACAGCTCAGGGATCCGACGGGCCCGCCACGTGAATCCGGCGCACACTGGATCCGTGGCGGGCCCGCCCGCCTGGGCGCCTCCCTCACGTGCGCACGACCGCGGCTCGCCGGCGAGCCGCGCGGAAGGAGTTCCGGCCTTGACCAGCCTGTCCGACGGCCTCTCCGACGGCCCGCAGACCGATCCCGACCCGCCGTTCGAGTCCGTCGACGAGGTCGTGGCGGCGCTCCGCGACCAGGGTTACATCGCCGACACCCGGCTCGCCACGACCGTCTTCCTGCTCACCCGGCTGGACAAGCCGCTGCTGCTCGAGGGGCCCGCGGGCGTCGGCAAGACCGAGCTGGCCAAGATGCTCGCCGCCGCGACCGGCCGCCGGCTGCTGCGCCTGCAGTGCTACGAGGGCCAGGACGAGACCAAGGCCCTGTACGAGTGGGACTACGGCAAGCAGCTCATGTACACGCAGATCCTGCGCGAGAAGATCGGGCAGGTCGTCGAGGACGCCCCCGACCTGGGCACCGCCGTGGAGCGGATCGGCGAGAACGAGAGCGTCTTCTTCTCGGAGCGCTTCCTCGCCCCGCGCCCGCTGCTGGAGGCGATCCGCTCCGAGCAGCCCGTCGTGCTGCTGATCGACGAGGTCGACCGGGCCGACGAGGCGCTGGAGGCCGTGCTGCTGGAGACCCTCGGCGAGTTCCAGATCTCGATCCCCGAGGTCGGCACGTTCTCCGCGAAGCAGCGCCCGTACGTGCTGCTGACCTCGAACAACACCCGTGACCTGGCCGCCGCGCTCAAGCGCCGCTGCCTGCACCTGTTCCTCGACTACCCCTCCGCCGAGCGCGAGCTGGAGATCGTCAGGTCCAAGAAGACCGGGCTGTCGGACTCCCTCGCCGAGGAGCTCGTCAACGTGGTCCGTGGGCTGCGCGAGCTGGAGCTGCGCAAGGCCCCGAGCATCTCCGAGACGATCGACTGGGCGCGCACCCTCGCCGTGCTGGGCGTGGACGAGCTCGACTCGCAGATCCTCTCGGACACCGTGTCCGTCGTGGTCAAGTACGACAAGGACGTGACCAAGGCGCTCGACGCGCTGCCCCGGCTCGTCGACCCGAACGCCGTCGTCGAGGAGCACTCGCACGGGCACGGCCATGGACACGGGCACGGCCACGGCCACTCGCACGACGACGACGGCGGCCCGGACGGCAGCGAGATCCGGACCGCGAAGGACACCGCGGGCCGGCACGGGGAGGGCGTCTACGGGACCCCGAACTACGCCAAGGGCACCGAGAAGGATGCCCCGGCGAAGACGCGCAACGTCACCTCGGGGCAGGGCTCCCGCTCCTTCGGGCTGGGACGCAAGAGGGCGCTCTAGATGGAGGCGTCGATCCACCGGTTCGTCCGGCTGCTGCGCATCCGCGGCGTACGGATCTCGGTCTCCGAGGCCGTCGACGCCATGCGGTGCGCCTCGCAGCCGGGTGTGCTGGCCGACAAGGGGGTGCTCAAGGAGGCGCTGCGCGTCGCCCTGGTGAAGGACCGGCGGGACGAGGCCACCTTCGACGAGGTCTTCGACCTGTTCTTCGCCCTGGTGAAGGTCGGCGAGCCGGAGACCCGGCACGGCCACGGGCACGGCCACGGCGACCTCTCCGACGAAGGCACGCTCGACGACTTCACCTTCTCCGAGGACCCGTCGGAGACCCCGCAGCAGGGCCACGAGCACGGCAAGCCCGTCGACATCCGGGACTACTTCGACCCCGAGGACCTGGCGCAGCAGTACAACCTGCACCAGGAGGCCAACAAGATCGACCTCGCCGCGATGACCGAGGAGATCGTCTTCTCGAAGGACAACCAGGGCTCGCCGCTGTCGGAGGGCAACCGGGTCCAGATCGAGACGGACCGGCTCTCCGGCGCGGGGCTGCCCGGCGACATCTCGACGGCCACCGGGACCAAGGTCGACGCCGACCTCTCGGTCGCCGAGCAGGAGGCGCTGCTCGGCTGGCTGACCGCCGCGGAAGAGGACGTCGCGGGCTCCGAGGGGACCGAGGACGACGCGGCGGCGCTGCGCCGGCGCCTCGCCGGCGTCCTGCAGAACCTCCCGGAGGCGATCAAGGCGCACCTGGAGAAGCTGCTGGAGATCGAGCAGCGGATCATCGACGGGGGCGAGGGCGACGGCCGGGTGGCCGAGGTCGACCGGGCGTCGGAGACCGAGCGGATGCAGCTGGAGGACTCGCTGCGCCGGCTCGCGAAGACGCTGCACGGGGCGCTGACGCACCGCCGGCGGGTCTCGCCGCAGGGCCGGATCGACTCGGGCCGCACGATGCGCAGGAACATGCGCTTCGACGGCGTGCCGTTCACGCCGGTCACGGTGCGCCGGCAGGAGGACAAGCCGCGGCTCGTCGTCCTGGCCGACGTGTCGCTGTCCGTGCGGGCCACGGCCCGGTTCACGTTGCACCTGGTCCACGGCCTGCAGGACCTGTTCGGGCAGGTCCGCTCCTTCGCGTTCGTCGACGAGATCGCCGAGATCACCGAGCTGTTCGCCGACCACCCCGTGGAGCACGCGCTCGGGCTGGTCTTCGGTGGGGACGTGGTCGACGTCGACGCCAACTCGAACTACGGGCTGGCCTTCGGCCGGTTCCTCGACGAGCACGGCTCGGCCGTCACCCGGCGGTCGACGGTGCTGATCCTCGGCGACGGGCGGGGCAACGGCAACGACCCGAACATGGAGGCGTTCGTCGAGATCACCCGGCGGGCCCGGGAGACCATCTGGCTGACGCCCGAGCCCCGCTACTCGTGGGGGCTGGGCCGCTGCGACCTCCCGGACTACGCCGAGTACTGCGACCGGGTCCGGGTCGTCCGCGACCTCACCGGCCTGGAGCAGACCACGAACGAGATGGCGGGCGAACTGATCGGCCGCTGACGCTTGCACTATGGAACCATAATGCGCTCACAGCTCGAACAATTGCGCGTTATGGTTCCGTAGTGCGCTCAGGAGCTGATTCTGGACACGTTATGGTTCCGTAGTGCGTCTAGGACCGCCCCCTCTGGCGCATTATGGTTCCATACTGCGCTCAGAGGGGTGAGGACGACCTTTCCGATCGTGTGGCCCGATTCCAGTTGCGCGTGCGCCGCGCGCAGGTTCTCGCTGGTCAGGCCCTCGAAGGTGCGGGTGAGGGTGGTGCGGATCCGGCCCTCGTCGACCAGATCCGCCACAAGTCGAGCAGTCCGCGCTGGGTCGCGTCCGTCTTCTGGAACAGCGGCCGGGTGAACATCAGCTCCCAGTGCCAGGTGATGCTCTTGGACTTGAGCGGGAGCAGATCCATGCCCGGCGGCTCGTCGATCGCCACGATCTCGCCGCGCGGGGTGAGAAGTTCCGCGTAGGCCTCGACGTTCTTCCCCGAGACCGGCGAGAAGACGTACTGCACGTCCGGCACCACCTTCCGCACCGACTCGACCAGTGCGTGGTGGTCCGCGATGTGGTCCGCGCCCATGCTGCGCGCGAACTCCGCGGACTCCTGGCGCGACGCCGTGCCGATCACCTCGACACCGGTCAGCGCCTCGGCCAGCTGGGTCACCATCGCGCCGACCCCGCCGGCCGCCGAGACGACGAGCAGGCGCCCCGTGTCGGCAGGACCGAGCCGGAGGGCGTCGAACAGGGTCTCCCAGGCCGTGATCGTGGTCAGCGGCAGGGCGGCCGCCTCCGCCCAGTCGAGCGTGCGGGGGTTGCGGCCCACGACGTGCTCGTCGACCAGGGTCCGGGACCTCGTGCTCGATCTCCGTGAACGTGGAGGCGTCGATCGCGGTGGTGCGTGTGCTCATGGCCGCGACCGTAGGCGAGGGGCCGCCTTGCGCCGCGGGATCGAGGCGGACGAGCGCCCGCCCGTCCGGCAGCACCGCCCCCTCTCCGGTCGGAGGGTTCCGCGGTGTCCGCCGGACGGGATCGGCCCCGCGGCTGGCGTCCGCTCCCTAGCGTCGGGACCGACGAAGGGAGCCGCCATGATCGGGCTCGCACGGCTGGACAACGACCTGGCCGGCTGGCTGGACCGCACGCTCGTCGTGCCCGGGGTGCTGCCGCCGGAGCGGTTCGAGGAGGCCTTCGTCGCGATCGTCACCTCGGGGGCGCCGGACCCCGAGGACGCCTGGCTGGCCTTCTACCGCAACACCCTCGACGCCCTGCGCGGCGACCCGGAGCCGGGCGGCACCAACGCCCAGCTGAAGCCCGTCCACGAGCGGGCCGAGGAGCTGGCCGTCGGGAGCGTGCTGGAGCTGGGGTCGTGCTTCGGGTTCCTCGCGCTCCGGCTCGCCCAGGCCGGGCACGAGGTCACCGCGACCGACCTCGTCCCCGGCACCGTCGGTCTGCTCGGGCGGATGGCCCCGCGGCTGGGGCTGGCCGTCGACACCCTGGTCGCCGACGCCCGCGACGTCCCCCTGCCCGACGGGCACGCCGACACGGTGCTGGCCGTGCACCTGCTCGAGCACCTGCCGGCCGAGGAGGGCAAGGCGGTGCTCGCCGAGGGGATCCGGCTGGCCCGGCGCCGGGTCGTCGTCGCGGTGCCCTTCGAGGACGAGCCGAACGAGACCTGGGGGCACGTGACGACCTTCGACGAGGCTGCCCTGCACGAGCTCGGCGCCACCACCGGGCTGCGGTACGAGGTCTCCGCGCACCACGGCGGGTGGTTGATCCTCGACCGTTGACGGCGCCCGCCCCCGGACGGTTCCATCGGGGAACGGCCGGGGTCCCGCGGCCGCCTCGACGAGGAGGACCGTGACCATGGGCGCCCTCAACTCCGAGTTCCGGCTCGGCGGCATCAACCACCTCGCGCTCGTCTGCTCGGACATGGCGCGCACGATCGACTTCTACTCCGGCGTGCTGGGCATGCCGCTGATCAAGACCATCGAGCTGCCCGGCGGCGGCCAGCACTTCTTCTTCGACTGCGGCGGCGGGGACTGCCTGGCCTTCTTCTGGTTCCCGGACGCGCCGGACGGCGTGCCGGGCATCTCCGCCCCGGCGGCCAAGCCGGGCGAGGGCGACCTGGCCAGCGCCACCGGCTCGATGAACCACGTGGCCTTCCACGTCCCCGTGCAGGAGTTCGAGGAGTACCGGCGCCGGCTCGCGGCCAAGGGGGTCGACGTCAGCCCGATCCTCGACCACGACGACAGCCCGAGCACGGTGGCGCGGGCGTTCCACCCCGGCGTGTTCGTGCGGTCGTTCTACTTCTCCGGCCCCGACGGCGAGCTGCTGGAGTTCGCCTGCTGGACCCGCTCGTTCGGGCCCGACGACGTGAAGCACGCTCCGCGGACCGCCGCCGACCGGCGCGTGCCGACGGCGACCGCCTGATGCCGCGGCTGCGCCAGGTCCCGCGCGCGGAGGTCACCGACCCCCGCATCCTCCAGTTCTACGACCGGCTCTTCGGCCCGGACCGCGACCCGGTGGCCGAGCCCGGCACCGCCACCGGCACGCCCGGCGACTGGTGGACCGTGTTCGCGCTGTCCCCCGACACGTTCCGGCACGCCGTCGACGGGTTCGCCCTCTACCGCGGCGCGCGGCTCGACCCGGTGCTGCGCGAGCTCGCCCAGTGCCGGGCGGGCTGGGCGCGGGGCAGCTCGTTCGTGTTCTCCCAGCACTGCAAGGCCCTGCGGGATCTCGGCGTCTCCGAGGAGCGCATCGCGGCGGTCCCGGCCTGGGCCGCCGCGGACTGCTGGAGCCCGGTGGAGCGGGCGGTCCTGGCGTACACCGACGCCCTGGTGCTCGACGGCGGCCGGGTACCCGACGGTGTCGTCGAGGCCCTGCGCGCGGGCGGCCTCGACGACGAGCAGATCCTCCTGCTGACCTACGTCACCTGCCTGTACGAGATGCACGCGACGATCAGCCGGGCGCTGCGCCTGGAGTACGACGACCGCGCGGAGCCCGTCACCGAGGTCCCCGCACCCGGCGCGTAGCGGCACCGGGCGCCGGCCCCGGAGCGCCGGCGCCCGGAACCCGCGTCACACCAGCTCGGGCACCCGCAGGTGGGCCAGGGCGAGCTCGAACTCCCGCACCTCGAGCACCTCCCCGCCGATCTCCTGCATGGCGTTGTCCCGGAAGCGGGCGGCCCGGTCCCGGAGCGTGGCCATCGCGTCGTAGCTGTCGAAGGTCACCGACGAGACCGAGAGCCCCTCGTCGCGGTCGAGCAGCATGCTGGCGCTGCAGAAGCCGTCCCACTGCTCCATCTCCGGGAGCATCGTCGCCTTGTAGAACCCGACGGCCCGGTCCAGCGTCGCCGGGTCGGACCGCACCCAGCTCACCCGCACGCACGCGCCGGGCGCGGAGGTGTGGTTGCGGTGCAGGACGGCGAGCTCCCACTCGTCGACCTGCGCGGTGCCACCGAGGGCGTCGGCCGCCCGGTCCCGCATCGGGCGGACGACCCCCGCGGAGGCCTCCATCGCCTCGTGGGAGTCCCAGGCGGTCGTCGCGATGCAGCGGCCGGACTCGCGGTCGGCCAGCATCGACATGCCGATGCACCCCGGCATGTCGAGCACCGCGGGCATGATCTCGTCGCGGATCAGCGCGATGCCGCGGTCCATGCTCTCCCGATGGGCCAGGATGGTGGTCGAACGTGCGTACACGGCCCACCTCCTTCCGGTCGGGGCGGCGCCCCGGCGGCGCCGCCGGACGCCGGACAGGATCCTCGCGCCCGGTCCCGCGCACCATGGACCAACGCCCCGTGCCGGACCCCCGGGAACGCCGACGTCCCGGCCCCGCGGACGGGGAACCGGGACGTCGGGAAGGAGGAACAGGTGCGGACTCAGCCCGCGGCGGTCTGCAGGGCCCGCCGGGTCAGCACCGTCACCAGGTGGCGGCGGTACTCGGGGGTGCCGGCGTTGTCGGCCGGGGGCTCGGTGCCCTCGGCGGCGAGCGCGGCCGCCTCCTCGATGCTCTTGCCCTCGGCCAGCGCGGCTTCGGTGGCCTTCGCCCGCAGCGGGGTCGAGCCCATGTTGACCAGCCCGATCCGGCGCGCGCCGTCCGGGGCGGTCACCACGGCCACCGCCACGATCGCCCAGTCGTTGCTGCGCCGGGTGAACTTCTCGTAGGCCCACCCCGTGGCGCCGGTGCGCGGCACCCGGATCTCGACGAGCAGCTCGTCCGGCTCCTTCACCGAGGAGAACACCCCGGTGTAGAACTCGGTGATCGGGACCTTCCGCTCGCCCCGCGGGCTGCGCAGCACGATCGTGCCCTCGAGCGCCAGGATCGCGGCGGGCAGGTCGCCGGCCGGGTCGCCGTGGGCGAGCGCGCCGCCCAGGGTGCCGCGGTGGCGGACCTGCGGGTCGCCGACGGTCCGGGTGACGGCCGGGAGCAGCGCGCACTCCTTCGCCAGCACGTCGGAGATGACGATGTCCCGGTAGCGGGTGCCCGCGCCGATGGCCACCTCGTCGCCGTCGACCCGGATGTAGTTGAGCTCGGCCAGCCGCCCGATGTCGATGACGATCTCGGGCGCGGCCAGGCGCAGCTTCATGACCGGGAGCAGCGAGTGCCCGCCGGCCAGCACCGTGGCGTCCTCGCCGTGCTCGGCGAGCAGGGCCAGGGCCGCGTCGAGCGACTCCGGGCGCTGGTAGTCGAAGCCGACGGGGATCACTTGTCGCCCTCCCCGGTGGAGAAGCCCGGCGCCGTGGTGCGCTCGTCGGACACGGCCTCGGCCGCCTGCGCGGCGTCGGGGTCCTTGCCCGCCGCGACCAGGACGGCGCGGACGATGTTGTGGTAGCCGGTGCAGCGGCAGAGGTTGCCCTCCAGCCCCTCCCGGACGTCCTTCTCGGTGAGGTCCGGGTTCTCCTCGATGAGGCTGACCGCGGCCATCACCATGCCCGGGGTGCAGAACCCGCACTGCAGGCCGTGCTCCTGGCGGAACGCCTTGGTGACCGGGTGGCCCAGCTCGCCCTTCGCGGCGCCGTCGAGACCCTCCATCGTGGTGACCGTCTGCTGGTCGGCCTGGACCGCGAGGACGGTGCAGGACTTCACGGCCTCGCCGTCGACGAGGACGGTGCAGGCGCCGCAGGACGTCGTGTCGCAGCCGATGTTGGTGGCCTTGAGGCCGAGGTTCTCGCGCAGGTAGTGCGCGAGCAGCGTGCGCGGCTCGACGTCGTGGCTGGTGTGCTCACCGTTGACGGTGATCTCCACCTTCATCGGGTGGCCTCCTGCGCTTCCTTGATGGCGGTCCACACCCGCACCGGGGTGAGGGGCATGTCGATGTGGCGGACGCCGAGGTGCGACACGGCGTCGATCACCGCGTTCTGCACCGCGGGGCAGGACCCGATGGTCCCGGCCTCGCCGACGCCCTTGTAGCCCATGGAGTTGATCGTCGTGGGCGTCTCCATGGTGACCAGGTCGAAGCTGGGCAGCTCCGCGGCCGAGGGGATGCCGTAGTCCGCGAAGGTCGCCGTGAGCGGCTGGCCCTCGGGGTCGAACACGACCTCCTCGAGCATCGCCTGCGCGATGCCCTGCGCGATGCCGCCGTGCCGCTGGCCGTCGAAGATCAGCGGGTTGAGGATCGGGCCGGCGTCGTCGAGCGCCCAGATCCGCTCGACGGTGGCCTTGCCGGACTCCACGTCGACCTCGACGACGGCGACGTGCGCGCCGAACGGGAAGGACGGCTTCTTGGCGTCCCACTCGTGGAAGACCTTGAGCTCCTCGGTGCCGGCCAGGTCGGCCAGCGAGACGCTCTTCGCGCCCGGGGCGCCCTTGACCACGATCGACCCGGTCGCCTTGTCCAGCTCCAGGTCGTCGATGCTCGCCTCGAGCACGTCCGCGGCCCGCTGCTTGGCCAGCTCGACCAGCTCGACCGCGGCATTGTGCACCGCGACGCCGCCGGTCTGCAGGCTCCGCGAGCCCATGGTGCCGGCGCCGGTGGGGATCAGGTCCGTGTCGCCGTGCTTCACGGTGATCTTCTCGACCGGGATGCCGAGCTCCTCGCTGGCCAGCATCGCCCACGCGGTCGCGTGGCCCTGGCCGTGCGGCGAGGTGCCGGTGAGCACGGTGACGGTGCCGTCCGCGTGCACCTGCACGGTCGCGTTCTCCACGAACGCGCCGCCGCCGGTGATCTCGACGTAGGACGACACGCCGATGCCCAGCTGCAGCGCGTCCCCGCGCTCGCGGCGGCGCGCCTGCTCGGCCCGCAGGCCCTCGTAGTTCGCCGCCTCGCAGGCCAGGTCGATCGCCTTCGCGTACTCGCCCGTGTCGTACTCGGCGCCACCCTTCGTGGTGAAGGGGAACTGCTCGGGCTTGACGACGTTCTTCTTGCGGAGCTCCGCCGGGTCCATCCCGATCTCGTCCGCGAAGAGGTCCATCGCGCGCTCGATGGCCTGGGTGGCCTCGGGGCGACCGGCGCCGCGGTAGGCCGCGGTCGACGTCGTGGTGGTCGCGACGACCTGGGCGGTCGACCAGACCTTCGGGATGTCGTACGTGCCGGGGGCCATCATCCGCGTGAACATCGGGAGGGCGACGCCGAGGCGCGGGTAGGCGCCGGCGTCGGCCACGACGTCGAGGCGGTAGGCCTTGACGGTGCCGTCCCGGTCGCCGCCGATCGTGATGGTCTGCAGCTGGGCGCGGCCCTGCACCATCCCGGTCATGTTCTCCGAGCGGCTCTCGTTCCAGCGGACCGGGCGGCCCACCTTCTTCGACAGCCACGCGACCAGCGCGAACTCGGGGTCGGCGCCGATCTTCGCGCCGAAGCCACCGCCGACGTCCGGCAGGATCAGCCGCAGGTCCTTGGCGTCCATGCCCAGCCAGCCGGCGACCTCGTCGCGGGCGCTCTGCGCGTTCTGGGTGGAGCAGAAGATCGTGCAGCGGCCGTCCTCGCCCCAGTAGGCGGAGGCCGCACGCGTCTCCAGCGGCGCCGCGGCGACCCGCTGGTTCACGATCTCCCGGCTGACGACGACCTCGCAGTCGGCGAAGAAGTCGTCGCCCGGCTCCTCCTTGTTCAGGTGCATCGCGGTGACGCTGTTCGTCCCGGCCTCGGGGAACAGGAGGACCTCGTCCTTGAGGGCCTCCTTCATGTCGACCACGGCGTCGAGCGGCTCGTAGTCGACGTCGACCAGGTCGGCGGCGTCCTCGCCCTGGTAGGCCTCCTCGGTGAGGACGGCCGCGACCGCCTCGCCGACGTAGCGCACCCGGTCCGTGGCCAGGAACGGCCGCAGCATCTTCTTGTTGGCCGCCGGGAACAGCAGGGCCGGCGCGATGTCGCAGTCGGCGCCGGTGAAGACGGCCACGACGCCGGGCGCGTTGCGCGCCTCCTCGACGTCGATCGAGTTGATCGTGGCGTGGGCCAGCGGGGAGCGGACCAGGGTCACGTGCAGTGCCCCGGTGAGCCGCTCGTCGGTCAGGTCGTCGGTGTATGTCGCGCCCCGTGTGAGGAACACCGGGTCCTCGGTACGGACAACGCGCGTGCCCAAGATGCTCATCGGGCGCGACACTAGCCCCGTGGGCAGCCGCATGCGACCTCCCGCAGGCCCCTGACCTGCAGGTTAGCGTGCCCTAAGTCGGCAGCACCGACCCGCGTTTCCGCGCTAGCGGGGGATTCCGCCGGAGCATACCGCACCTGCGGGTCGCAGCCGGGGCATCGTTTCCTGAGCGAACGAACGTTCACACCGATGGCGGAGCGTCCCACCAGGGCCGGACGGCCCACAACGGCGAGACCGGGCCGTGCCCCTGGCCGAGTGGATAGGCGTACCGCACGGCCTCGACGATGTAGCGCTTGCCGAACTCCACGGCCTCCGGAAGCGCGAGCCCGCGGGCGAGGCCGGACGCGATCGCCGCGGCCAGCGAGTCGCCCCCGCCGTGGGTGTGGCCGGTCGCGAAGCGCGGGCCGGGCAGCTCGGTGAAGGACTCGCCGTCGAAGAACAGGTCGACGCAGCCGTCGGTGTCCTCCGCGAGGTGCCCACCCTTGACGAGCACCGCCCGCGGGCCGAGGGCGTGCAGCTCCTTCGCCGCGGCGTACTGCACCTCGCGGTCGTGCACGTCGATGCCGATGAGCAGGCGCACCTCGTCGAGGTTCGGGGTCACCAGGGTCGCGCGCGGGAAGAGCAGGTCGCGGAAGGCGTCGAGCGCGGAGTCGGCGAGCAGCTGGTCGCCGTGCATGGAGGCCGCGACGGGGTCGATGACCAGGGGCGTCCGCCCGTCCGCGCCGATTCCGTTCGCGTCGCAGGCCGCCGCCACCGCCTCGATGATCTCGGCACCGGCGAGCATGCCGGTCTTGGCGGCGTCGAGCCCGATGTCCGACGCCACGGTCGAGATCTGCGCGGCCACGATCTCCGGCGGGATCGTGTGCACGCCCGTCACCCCGACCGAGTTCTGCACCGTGACGGCGCAGACGGCGAGACAGCCGTGCACCCCGCAGGCCGCGAAGGTGCGCAGGTCCGCGGCGATGCCGGCACCGCCGCCGGAGTCCGTGCCCGCGATCGTCATGACGCGGGGCGGGGTGGTGCCGAGAGACGGTTCGGGCATGGGAGGACGGTAGCCCGCGGGACGGGCGGCGGAATGCGGTGGCGGGCGGTCCGGTTCACTGGGGACATGGCGGACGAGAAGGTGGAGCTCAGCCCCGAGGGCTGGGTGCAGGACCAGACGAAGAAGATCCTGGAGACGGGCACGACCGAGGGCGTCGACATCCTGGGCAGCCCGATCGTGCTGCTGACGCTGCGCGGCGCGAAGAGCGGGAAGCTGCGCTACACGCCGGTGATGCGCGTGGAGCACGACGGCAGCTACGCGGTCGTCGCGTCGAAGGGCGGGGCCCCCGAGCACCCGGTCTGGTACTACAACATCAAGGCGCACCCCGAGTTCCCGCTCCAGGACGGCACCGAGACGAAGACCTACGTCGCCCGCGAGGTCGACGGCGCGGAGCGCGCCTCTTGGTGGGAGCGCGCGGTCGAGGCCTACCCGTCCTACGCGGAGTACCAGGAGAAGACGGACCGGCAGATCCCGGTGTTCGTGCTGGACCCGAAGTCCTGACCTGACGGGATCGGGGGGGGGGGGTGCCGAGGCACCCGCCGCCCGCGCGTTCTCGGAGCCAGTTCTCGGGCCCCGTTCTCAGGGCCCTCGTTCTCAGGGCCTCCTGCTCAGGGCCCGGCCTCGGTGCCCGTTCTCGCGCCCCGGCCGCACGCTCCGCTCTCACAGCTCCGTCGGCACCGCGACGACGTCGACCATCGCCCCGTTGCGCAGCACCGTCACCGGCAGCGGCACGCCGATGGCGTCGCCGAAGAGCTGGCGCTGGATGCCCTGGGCGTCCTCGACCGGCGTGCGCCCGACGTCGAGCACGAGATCGCCGCGGCGCAACCCGGCCCGGTCGGCCGGGCTGCCGGTGACCACCTCGGCGAGCCGCAGCCCGTTGCGCCGCCCGTACCGGTCCGCGACCACGGCCGGCACCGGCGCGGGGGCACCGACCACGCCGAGGTAGGCGCGCCGCACCCGGCCCTCGAGGCGCAGCGTCTCCACGATCCGGCGGGTGGTCGCGTTGATCGGCACCGCCAGGCCCAGGCCGGTCCCGGCGACCGCGGTGTTGATCCCCACGACGCGGCCGCGGGCATCGGCCAGCGCGCCCCCGGAGTTGCCGGGGTTGAGCGCCGCGTCGGTCTGGATGACGTCCTCCACCACCCGGCCCGCGGACCCGTCCCGGGTCGGCAGGGCCCGGCCGAGCGCACTCACGACCCCGGCCGTCACCGAGCCGGCCAGACCCAACGGGTTCCCGACCGCGACCACGAGCTGCCCGACGACGAGCGCTTCCGCCTCGCCGAGCCGCGCGGGCTCCGGCAGCGGCTCGTCGGCGCGCAGCAGGGCGAGATCGGAGAGCGGGTCCGAACCGGCCACCCGGACCGGGACCTGGGCACCGTCGGCGAAGTCGGCCCGGCCGCGGGTGGACCGGCCCACGACGTGCGCGTTGGTCAGCAGCTCCCCCGGCGCGACCACGACCGCCGAGCCGGAGCCGCGGCCGAACCGGACGGCCGCCACGCGGGGCGTGAGCTCCGCGGCGACCGTGCTGACCGTGCGGGAGTAGGCGTCGAGCTCCTCCATGGCGAGCCTCCTGATTACAGCGTTGCAGGAGGCTCAACGGGGTAGCGGGGCCGGGTGTTCCCGGTCACGGTCCTCGCCCGCGCTGGACGAGTCGCGGCACTTCCGACGCGGCCGCACACCCATTGCAGCGCCACAGACCGCCGCGGCGCCGTTCAGACCTCCTCGGCCTCCTGCGCGGCAGGGTCCCAGGCCAGGCCGGGCTCGCCCCAACCGTGCTTGCGCAGCATCTTCTTGGCCGCGCGCTGGTTGCGGCCCACGAGGCGGTCCACGTAGATGACGCCGTCGAGGTGGTCGGTCTCGTGCTGCAGGCACCGGGCGAAGAAGCCCAGGCCGTCGACGTCGACGGGCTCGCCGAACTCGTCCGTGCCGGTGACCCTGGCCCACTCGGCCCGTCCGGTCGGGAACTGCTCCCCGGGGACGGAGAGGCAGCCCTCGTCGTCCTCGTCCGGGTCCGGCATGCCCTGCGGCTTCTCCGAGGTGGTGAGCACCGGGTTCACGACCACCCCGCGCCGCATCGTGCGGGACTCCTCGTCGGGGCAGTCGTAGACGAACACCCGCAGCCCGATGCCGATCTGGTTGGCCGCGAGCCCCACGCCGTGCGCCGCCGCCATGGTGTCGAACATGTCCGCGACCAGGGCCCTGAGCTCGTCGTCGTACGTCTCGACGGGGCGGGTGGGCGTGTGCAGGACGGGATCGCCGATGATGACGATGGGACGGACGGCCACACCGAGACAGTAATGTCCGCGCGGGACGTCCCCGGTGTCCGCCCGGTGCCTCCCCGGGACGGTCCGGCGATTCACGCCGCCGGGTGGCGCGTCCACCCCGTTTCTGTCGGTCCATCGTGGTTCAATGGCGCCCGCGAATGACAGCTGTGTCATTCGGGCGTCGGAGCGACTGTGCAGGGAGCGTGATGGAGTCCGCCACGGAAACCAGTGGGACGAACCGTCCCGCCGGCCCGCCGGTCCGCGAGCTGGACCGGCGCGAGCGCGAGATCCTCGCCTTCGAGGGTCAGTGGTGGAAGTACCAGGGGGCCAAGGAACAGGCCATCCGCGAGCTGTTCGACATGTCGGCCACCCGGTACTACCAGGTGCTCAACGCGCTCGTCGACACGCCCGAGGCCCTCGCCGCCGATCCTCTCCTGGTCAAGCGTCTCCGCCGGCTGCGCGCCAGCCGGCAGCGCACCCGGGCCGCCCGCCGGCTCGGCATGGAGCCGTGGTGACCGTGACCCCGCCCGCCGCCCCCGCACCGGAGGACTGACGTGACCGCTCCCGCGTCCGGACCGTCACCGCTGAAGGTCGGCGGCATCGCGCTCGTCGGCGTCGCCGTGATCGCCGCCGTCATCGGTCTGGTCTCGCTGGGCACCGGGGGCGGGGGCGGGGGCTCGGACGACGGATCGGGCTCCACCGCGGCCGCGCCCACCGCCTCGGTGGCCCCCGCGACCCCCGCGCCGGGCTCCGGCACGGACGAGGTCCCGGTGCCCTCCTTCCCGGCCACGCCGACGGAGGCCGCGCCGGCCGGCACACCGGCGGGCGGCTTCGGCGACGGCAGCGGCGTCGGCGGTGCCAACGGTGTCGGTGGCACCAACGGTGTCGGTGGTGCCAGTGGCGCCGGCGGTGTCGGTGGGCTCGCCGGCGCGGGTGGTGCAGGTGGGGTCGAAGCCGCCCCGACGCTGCCCCTGCGCGTCTACAACAACAGCACGGTCGAGGGCCTGGCCGCGCGGGCCGCGTCGGACTTCCGCAACGGCGGCTGGACGGTCACCGACACCACCGGCTACCCCTACGGCGTGATCCCGACCAGCACGGTCTACTACCGCCCGGGCACCAGCGAGCAGGCGTCGGCCGATCGGCTGGCGCAGGACTACGGGCTGCGGGCGGAGCCGCGCTTCCAGGGCATCGAGGACGCCAGCCCCGGCCTCATCGTGATCGTCACCAAGGACTACAAGGCCAAGTGACACCCCACTGACCGATCCGCTCCCCAGCGCACGGCGCGCCCCTGTCCGGGGCGCGCCGTTCGCCGTTCTCAGGGGCTTCAGTCCGCCGCGCGGCGGGCGGCGTAGGCCTCCAGCTCGGCGACCTGCACCGGGTCGAGGCTCGGCGGCACGGCCCGGCGGGCCTTGTCCAGGTGCGCGGCCGTGACCTCGGTGGCGTCGAGCGACTCCCGCATCGCGGTGAGCGCGGCCTCGCGCAGCACGGCGGCGCAGTCGGCGGCCGAGTAGCCCTCGAGCTCTGCGGCGAGCGCAGCGAGGTCCACGTCGTCGGCCAGCGGGGTGTTGCGGCCCGCGGCGCGCAGGATGTCCGCGCGCGCCTCGGCGTCGGGCGGCGGCACGAAGACCAGCCGCTCCAACCTCCCGGGGCGCAGCAGCGCGGGATCCACCAGCTCGGGCCGGTTGGTCGCGCCGACCACCACGACCTCGCGCAGCGGCGTCGCCCCGTCGAGCTCGGTCAGCAGGGCGGCGACCACCCGGTCGGCCACGCCGGAGTCGGTGGAGCCGCCCCGGCGCGGGGCCAGGGCGTCGACCTCGTCGAGGAACACGAGCGCAGGCGCGGCATCCGAGGCCTTACGGAACAGCTCGCGGACCGCGCGCTCGGACTCGCCGACGTACTTGTCCAGAAGCTCGGCGCCCTTCACCGAGAACACGTTGAGCTGCCCCGACCCGGCGAGCGCGCGGAGCAGGAAGGTCTTGCCGCCGCCGGGCGGACCGTAGAGCAGCACGCCGCGCGGGGCCTCGACACCGAGGCGGGCGAAGGAGTCCGGGTAGCGCAACGGCCAGAGCACGGCCTCGGTGAGCGCCTGCTTCACGTCGGTCATGTCGCCGACCTGGTCCAGGGTGATCCCGCCGGTCTGCAGGGTGCCGGTGGAGGACATGGAGATCGGGCGCACCGACCCCACCGCGCCCAGCAGGTCGGCCATCTCGATCCGGGCCCCGTCGGTCTCCGGGGATGCCGGTGCCTCCGCGGGGGCCGGACCGGGCGCGGCGTCGTCCGGCACCGCCGGCGCGGGGACGTCGGCGGCGCTGCTCCCGGCCCCGTGCCGCAGCGCCGCCGTCACCGCGGCCTCGCGGCGGACCGCGGCCAGGTCGGCGACGACGAACCCGGGGGTCCGCGAGGCGACCGCGGCGAGGTCGACGTCGTCGGCCAGCGGGACGTCGGCGAGCAGCCGGCGCAACAGGTCCGCCCGCACCGCGGCGTCCGGCAGGCCCAGGCCCACCTCCCGGTCGGCCAGGTCCGGCGCCCGCAGCCGGGGGTCGACGGCCTCGGGCGCGGCCGTCGTGGCGACGAGGGCCAGGTTCGGCGTGCCCACGGCCTCCCGCAGGCCGTCGAGGACCAGGGTGGCGAGCGGAGGCGGTGAGGCGGCCGGGAGCAACGCGTCGACGTCCGTGACCAGCAGGACCACCGGCCGACCGGCGGCCGCCTCGCCGCGGGCCCGGGTCAGGCACTCCTGGACCCGCGCGGCGGCCGAGGCCGCCTCCAGCGCCGCGACCGCCGGCCCGGGCAGCTCCACGCAACCGGCCCCGACCGCGCCGGCCACGCTGCGGATCAGCGTCGTCTTGCCGACGCCTTCGGGCCCGGTCACCAGCACCCCGAGCCGGGGCGTCCCGCCGAGCCGGACCAGCAGCTCCGGCCGGGAGAAGGTCAGCTCGAGCCACTCGACGAGCCGGCGCGCCTGCGCGGTGTGGCCGACCAGGGCGTCGAGCGGGAGCGCGGTTCCCGTGGCCTCGGCCGGCGCGGGTGGCGCGGGTGGCGGAGCGGACCGCGGGGCAGCCGGTCTGGTCGACGGCCGTGGTCCGGCCTGCGGGGAGTCCCCCGTCGTCGGCCCGTCCAGCCAGCCGACGACGGTCGTCGGGTGCACCGAGACGGGGCCGGGCGGGTCGGCCTGCGAGACGGTGACCAACTCGCTGGTCCAGGCCCCGCCGATCGCCGCGGCGAGGGCACGCCGGGCCCTCGGGACGTCGGCCCCGGGCGGCGGGGCGATGTCCTGCGGCAGCAGGGAGACCGCGTCGCCACCGGTGAGGACCTTGCCGAGCAGCGCGAGCCGGGCCGTGGCCGGCGGGACCGCGCTGCGCACCAGCCGCGAGCCGGCGAGCACCACCCGCCGGGCCGGGGCCACCGCCACCGGCCCGACGACCACGGACGCACCCTCGGTGAGGCCGGCGTTGGAGAGCGTGACGTCGTCGAGCAGTGCCTGACCGGCCGCGGCGGCCGGGTCGCCGGCCACGGCCAGGGCGCTGGTGACCCGGCCTCCGGTGAGGGTGACGGCGTCCCAGCTGCGCAGGTGCAGCGCGTCGAGGACCTCGGGGTGGAGCCGCACGACCCCGCGCCGGGCGTCGACGGCGGACGTGGCGAGGCGGGCGACCAAGGTGATCACGGGCACCGGGTAACCGTATCGACCGGCCCGAACCCGCCCGCGGGGTCAGCGCAGAGGTTCGCTCCGCAAGCGTCGCTCAGCGCAGAGGTTCGCTCCGCACGCGTCCCTCAGCGCCGGCGCAGCCCGCGACGCCGTTCGGTGCTCGGCATGCGGCGCGCCTGCCCGCCCAGCGGGCGCATCGGCCGGATCGGACGCGAGGGGCCGGAGTCGAACGGCTCGACGGGGTCCTCGGCGCTGCGGCGCCGCACGATACCGCCCATGCCCCGGGCGACGGCCATCGTCCGGCCGGCGACGCGGCGGCGCAGCGGCGGGCGCAGGCCCAGCCGGCGGGCCGACCGGGCGGCCCGGGCGACGGCCCGGCGCTCGCGCACCGGCACGCCCCACGCCTCCGGGTGCCGCTCCAGCCACTTGTAGCGGTACACCGTGTACGGGATGAGCAGCAGATAACCGACGCCGATCAGGGCCATCCCGAGGAACGGCGCGGTCAGCAGGATCGCCGCGGCCACCCCGACCAGCACCAGCAGCGGCGCGATCCACCGCGGCCGCACCCGCGCCGTCTTCAGCGAGAGCGTGGGGATGCGGCTGACCATCAGCGCCGCGGTGCACAGCGCCCACACCCCCACCGTGACCGGCGAGGACCACCAGCCGGGCCCGAAGTGCAGGAAGAGGTACAGCGGGATGCCCGCCGTGAGCGCGGCCGCCGGGGCCGGGACCCCGACGAAGAACTCCTTGGCGAACGGCGGCTGGTCCTCGTCGTCGATCAGGGTGTTGAAGCGGGCCAGCCGCAGGGCCATGCAGACGGCGAAGATCAGCGCGACCACCCAGCCGAGCCGGGTGCCCTGCAGGGCCCAGATGTAGAGGACGAGCGCCGGCGCGACGCCGAAGGACACCAGGTCCGCCAGCGAGTCCAGCTCCTGCCCGATGCGGCTGCTGGCGTCGAGGAGACGGGCCAGTCCGCCGTCGAGGGCGTCGCACAGGGCGGCCGCGCCCGCGGCGGCGATGCACAGCTCGAACCGGCCGTGCAGCGCGAAGTTGACCGCGGAGAGCCCGGCGCAGAGCGCGAGGACGGTGACCGCGTTGGGCAGCAGCCGCACGCCCGCCTGGTAGGTGTTCACGGCCGGCCCTTCTCCCCGGCGTCCTGCACCACGGCGTCCTGCACCACGGCGTCCTCCACCACGGCGTCCGTCACCGGGCCGTCCTTCTCGACGGCCAGATTCGCCAGGACGGTCTCGCCGCCGATGGTGCGCTGTCCCACCGACACCTCGGGCGCGACGCCCGGCGGCAGATAGGTGTCGACGCGCGAGCCGAAGCGGATGAGTCCGTAGGTCTCGCCGGCGGCGACCTCGTCGCCCGGCTGCACGTCGCAGCGGATGCGCCGCGCCAGCAGCCCGGCGATCTGGACGACGCCGACCAGGTGCCCGGTCTGCGTCTCCAGGACCAGCCCGTTGCGCTCGTTGTCCTCGCTGGCCTTGTCCAGGTCCGCGGAGAGGAAGGCGCCGGGGCGGTACTCGACCGAGCGGATCCGGCCGTGCATCGGGATGCGCTGGACGTGCACGTCGAGCACGGAGAGGAAGACGCTGACCCGGGTGACCGGCTCGCGCGGCAGGTCGAGCTCCGCGGGCGGGACCACCTCGGAGATCAGCGCGACGGTGCCGTCGGCCGGTGCGAGGACGGCCCCCGGGCGCAGCGGCGGCACGCGGCGCGGCGCGCGGAAGAAGGCGGCCGTCGCGACGGTGGCCAGCAGACCGGCGCCGGTGCCCCGGCCGGTCAGCAGCCGGACGGCGCCGGCCGAAGCCGCGACGGCGGCGATGACCGGACGGCCGCCGGGGTGCAGCGGCGGGACGGCCTCGCGGACCAGCTTGGCCGCGTGCAGCAGCGGGTTCTCGCCACCGGTGGCGGGCGGCGCGCCCGCCGGGTGCAGCTCGGGCCTGTCCCCGGGGGCGCCCGGGGACGGGGTCGCGGGGGTGGTCGCGGCCATGGTCGCCAGCGGCTCCTCGTCGGCGGCGCCGTTTCTCCCGGGCTCCCGGCCGGTGCGGGAGGGAGGGCGCGGGCGCCACGCTACTGCGATGCCGGGACGAGGCGGTGGGGCCCCTGCGGGCCCGGCAGGACGAAAGGGGTTGGACCGAGGCGCGGGAGGGGCCTCGACAGGCCGGGGGGCGACGGGCACCGAGGAAAGCAAAGGGCCGGGGCCGCCATCCCCCGAGACGGCGACCCCGGCCTTGGAACCGCTCGTCCGCTCCCCAGCGACGGGCGGTAGGTCCTCTGCGTCGAGAGGTGGTGTACCCGCCCCTCGCTCAAAGTATCCCCAGCACCCGACCGATCGTCCAGATCAATCCCTGATGAACTGGATGATCTGCACCGATCGGCCGAACACTCACCTGGTAAGACGTCCCGGCGGGCCGAAGTGTTGCACCCTCTGCGTGTGACACGTACCACTTTCCGGGTGACAGAAGGGCGACGTACCCCCTAGAGGCCGCTCACACGCCGTTGTCGAGCAACCACACCTCGAGTTCGTCGCCCTCTCGGACCTCCGTCACCTCCGCCGGGACCACGAACAGGCAGTCCGCCCTGGCCAGGGCCGCGAGCATGTGCGAGGCGGGCGACCCGACCTCGCCGACCGTGCCGTCCCGGGCGTCGAGGGTGCCGCGGCGGAACTGCGCGCGCCCGGCGGGCGAGCGGAGCGAGTCCCGGGAACGGGCCGTGACGACCGGCCGCTCGGCGTACGGATGGCCCATCGCCCGGCGCAGCGCGGGGCGCACGAACACCTCGAAGGAGACCTGGGAGCTCACCGGGTTGCCCGGGAGCGTCACGACGGGGCAGCTGACCTCGCCGAACTCCACCACGCCCGCACCCTGCGGCCCGCCGGGCTGCATGCCGACCTTCACGAACTCCACGCCGTGCCCGGTCAGCGCGTCCTTCACCACCTCGTAGGCGCCCGCGCTCACCCCTCCGGAGGTCACCACCAGGTCGACGCCCGCCACGATCCGTTCGGCGAGGACCTTGCGGAACTGCTCGACGTCGTCGGGCACGAAGCGGAGCTGGTCGGCGGTGGCGCCCGCGTCGCGGACGGCGGCGGCGAGCATCGCGCCGTTGGACTCGTAGATCTGGCCGGGCGCGAGCGGCTCGCCCGGCGCGACCAGCTCCGAGCCGGTGGAGAGGACGAGGACGTGCGGGCGGCGGCGCACGGGCAGCGAGTCCCGCCCGACGGCGGCGGCCACGCCGATCTGCGCGGCGCCGAGGACGGTGCCGGCGTCGAGCACCACCGTGCCCTCGTGGACGTCCTCGCCGACGGTGCGCACGTGTGTGCCGGCCTCGGGGGCGGCGGAGATCGCGACACGCCCGGTCCCGCCGTCCGTCAGCTCGACCTGGACGATCGCGTCGGCGCCCGCCGGAACCGGGGCGCCGGTCATGATCCGGGCCGCGGTGCCGGGCTCCAGCGGCGGCACGTCCGTGCGGCCGGCGGGGATGTCGGTGGCGACCGGCAGGGTGACCGGGGCGTCCGCGGTGGCCCCGCGGACGTCGGCGGCCCGGACGGCATAGCCGTCCATCGCGGAGTTGTCGAAGGGCGGCAGCGAGATCGCCGCCGCGACCGGCTCGGCGAGGACCCGCCCGCGCGCCTCGGCGAGCGACACGACCTCGACCCCGGTGGGCGACAGGAGAGCCGCGACGACGGCCCGGTGCTCCTGGACGGTGCGGGGCGGTTTGGCGGCGCTCACACCGGCCATCCTGCCGCAGGGCCGGAACAGCGCCGGGGTCGCCCCGGGCTCGGTTGCACTCGCCCACCCCGAGTGCTAAAAACGGCGCTGGCACTCGCCTGTCGGGAGTGCCAGGTCGGGCCGGTGAGGCCGGCGCAGGGTTGCCGGCCGTCCGTCGCGGGCGCCGTGTTCGAACCGACGAGTCATCCCAACCGGAGGACCACCCCCATGGCGAAGCAGATCGCGTTCGACGAGGAGGCGCGCCGCGGGCTCGAGCGCGGCATGAACACCCTCGCCGACGCCGTCAAGGTGACGCTCGGCCCGCGCGGCCGCAACGTCGTCCTGGAGAAGAAGTGGGGCGCGCCCACCATCACCAACGATGGTGTGTCGATCGCCAAGGAGATCGAGCTCGAGGACGCCTGGGAGAAGATCGGCGCCGAGCTCGTCAAGGAAGTTGCCAAGAAGACGGACGACATCGCGGGTGACGGCACCACCACCGCGACCGTCCTGGCGCAGGCGCTCGTCCGCGAGGGCCTCCGCAACGTCGCCGCCGGCGCGAACCCGATGGGTCTCAAGCGCGGCATCGAGAAGGCCGTCGAGGCCGTCTCGCAGGCGCTCCTGAAGTCGGCCAAGGAGGTCGAGACCAAGGAGCAGATCGCCGCCACCGCCTCCATCTCCGCTGCGGACAAGCAGATCGGCGAGCTCATCGCCGAGGCGATGGACAAGGTCGGCAAGGAAGGCGTCATCACCGTCGAGGAGTCGCAGACCTTCGGGCTCGAGCTCGAGCTCACCGAGGGCATGCGCTTCGACAAGGGCTACATCTCCCCGTACTTCGTGACCGACGCGGAGCGCATGGAGGTCGAGCTCGAGGACCCGTACATCCTCCTCGTCAGCTCGAAGATCTCGACCGTCAAGGACCTGCTCCCGCTGCTGGAGAAGGTCATGCAGTCGGGCAAGCCGCTGGCGATCATCGCCGAGGACGTCGAGGGCGAGGCCCTGGCCACGCTCGTCGTCAACAAGATCCGCGGCACCTTCAAGTCCGTCGCCATCAAGGCCCCGGGCTTCGGTGACCGCCGCGAGGCCATGCTCACCGACATGGGCATCCTCACCGGCGGCGAGGTCATCTCGGAGAAGGTCGGCCTCAAGCTGGACAACGCCGACCTGTCGCTGCTGGGCACCGCCCGCAAGGTCGTCGTGACCAAGGACGAGACCACCATCGTCGACGGTGCGGGCGACGCGGACCAGATCGCCGGTCGGGTCAACCAGATCCGCGCCGAGATCGAGCGCACCGACTCGGACTACGACCGCGAGAAGCTGCAGGAGCGCCTGGCCAAGCTGGCCGGCGGTGTCGCGGTCATCAAGGCGGGCGCGGCCACCGAGGTCGAGCTCAAGGAGCGCAAGCACCGCATCGAGGACGCCGTCCGCAACGCGAAGGCGGCCGTCGAGGAGGGCATCGTCGCCGGCGGCGGCGTCGCCCTGATCCAGGCCGGTGCGGGCCTGTTCGAGGGCCTCGGCCTGGACGGCGACGAGGCGACCGGCGCGAACATCGTGAAGGTCGCCCTGGAGGCGCCGCTCAAGCAGATCGCCGTCAACGCCGGCCTCGAGGGCGGCGTCGTCGCGGAGAAGGTGCGCAACCTCCCCGCCGGCGAGGGCCTCGACGCGGCCACCGGTGAGTACAAGGACCTGGTCAAGGCCGGCATCATCGACCCGGCCAAGGTCACCCGCTCGGCGCTGCAGAACGCGGCCTCGATCGCGGCCCTGTTCCTCACCACCGAGGCGGTCATCGCCGACAAGCCGGAGAAGAACGCCGCTCCGGCCGGCGACCCGACCGGCGGCATGGGCGGCATGGACTTCTGAGCGGAGCTCGCTCCAGCTCTGCGTCCTGCCACTCGCGCAGTACGTCCCGCGGGGGCGGTGGGCTTCGGCCCGCCGCCCCCGCGGCGTTCTCGGGTTGGCTTCCACGGGGTGCGTCGGCAGGGGTGTCGCGTGGCTCGGGGTGTCGGGTGTCTCGGGATGCCGGTGGCTGAGGTGTTGGGGCGCGGGGCCCAGGTGACGGGCAGGTGGCCCGGGTCTGTTGAGTGGCTCGGGTTGTCGAGTGGCCGGGGTTGTCGAGTGGCTCGGTGGCTCAGCCGGCCGTCCACAGCCAGATGCCGCCGCCGGCGACGAGGAGGGTCGGGACCAGCGCGACCAGCACCGGCCAGACCCGCCGCGCTCCCCGCGTCGCGAACCAGAAGCCGACCGGCCAGGCGGTGGCGACCACACCCATGACCGCGCCGAACACCACGCCGCCCGCGTCGCCGAGGCCGAGCCCGAACGCGATCCCCATCAGGGCGAACAAGGCGGGCCAGAGGGCACAGAGGACCGTGAGGGTGAGCCCGGCGATCCGGGTCGCGAGCACAGCGCCGGGCGCCGGCGGACGCCCCTTCGGCACGCCCTCGGGCAGGCCCGCGGGGTGGGCGGGCAGCCGGAGCGCAGGAACGCCCGCTCGCGGAGGTGAACCGACGGGCGGGTTCCACCGCGCCGCGCCGGGATCGTGGTGCGGTGTCGTGGTCACGGGCCCGACGCTACGAACCCGCAGGTCGCCGGGCAGTCGTGCCACCACCACACCACCCTACGGCCACCCAGTGATGTATCGCCCTGCGGCGATATGTCGCCCTGCGACCATCCGGTGATCCGTCCGGGAGTCGCCTCACGGTCGCCGCAGCAGCACTGTGACACTCACCCTCCTTGATCATTCCGGCCCCAACAGGATCGCTGGCCCGGCAGCCTTCCCGTGACGCTAGAAATGATCACACCAGCCCCGCCGGCGCAGCACCGGGCCACGGCCGCGCATCCGCAGCCGCAGCCGGAACTCACTCGAGCAAGATCGTTCCGAGCGAGACGGGATCGCTGGCCCGACAGCTCTCCCGCGACACTCGTAGGACCACGGTCGTGACGGACAGGTCTCCCGTGACGCTCGTAGGACCAAGATCATTGCGGGCGCGACAGAATCGCTGATCCCGCATCCCTCTCGTGACGCCGGGAGGAAGAATCATTCGAGTTCGACGAAATCTCCGGCTGCGACGGGTTCACTGGTGCGGCTGCCGTGACTCGCAGGAGCAAGATCGTTCCCAGCGCGACGAGATCGCTGATCCGACAGCTCTCCCGTCGCACTCGCAGGCCAAAGTCGTTGCGAGCGTGACAGGATCACTGGTCCGACAGCCCTCCCGTGGCGCTCGGAACGATCACACGCTCCACCAGCCCGGCCAGCCCAACTCAGTGCTGGACCGGGCCCGCGCACCCGCAAGCATCGCTCACCGGAACATGATCGTTCCGAGGCTGCCACTGTCGCTGTCGACGCGGCACTCCTGTGACGCTCGAAGCGATCACAGGTGCCCTGCGAGCCGCTCCGGGTCGAGGCCGCGCACCCGACAGGCCGCCTCCAGCTCGCGGCGGACCCTCGCCGCCACGCGCTCCGGGTGCCGATGGACCTCGACCGCCGAGAACCGCACGACCCGCCAACCTGCTCGGGCGAGATGGGCCTCCCGGGCCAGATCGCGCAATGCGCGTGTCGGGTCGAGATGGTCGCCGCCGTTGTACTCGAACGCGAGCAGCAATGCGGGGTAGGAGAGGTCGAGCGCGTAGGGCCCGACAGGGTGCTGGAGGGTCGGACACGGCAGGCCCGCGTCGGCGATTGCGAGCCGGATGCGGGTCTCCATCGGCGAGCCCGAGCGCCGGTCCGCGCGGCGCACGATCTCCGGCAGCCGTGCGCTTCCGCGGGCACCGAGATGCCGCGTCCGCATCACCAGCAGTTCGTCCGGCTCGAACTCCCCCACTCTGGCCAGCGCGTCGACCGCCACGATCGCGTCCGAGAGGGTGCAGCGGCAGGCGAGGTCGAAGGCGGTGCGCCTGGCCGAGGTCACCCGCACGCCTGCGACGCCGGTGATCTCGTCCGCGAAGAGCCGGCCGCGGCGGACTCTCAGCCCCGGTTGTCCGCGCTGCTGCCCACCGGGCACCACGACGTCGACGAGCGCGTCCGGCGGGCCGCACGAGGCCTCTTGGACGGAACCCTGCCCCAGCTCGTTCATGATCTTTCCGAGGGGGGCAGAGTGGTAGTACTGGCGACACTCCCGTGACACTCGGATCGATCATCAGGCTCGTGATCAGTACGAAGGTCACCGGAGAGTCGCGACGACAGCGCTTCCGTGGCCGTCGGACGGATCTTGACCAGCGACTGGGCCGTGGGCGGCGGACCACAGCAGTCCGGTGGCTCGCCGCCTGATCTCGGCCGAGGGACGGGGCGAGGACCTCCCGTTCGGGCACGGTCGTGGAGCCGACTCCGGGCGCAGGCTCGACCGAACGGCTCGCCAACAGGTCGGGACGCCGGCGCTGACACGGAAGGGCCGGGGCGCTCGTGCAGCTTGCCCGGCCCTGACCTGCCGACATCGCGGACTCGGCGACCCGAAACCGCCGACTCGCGCTACCGAATCCCCAACTCGCGAGGGCCCACTGTGCGACTCGCGGGAGCCCACAACCCGACTCGCCGAAGCCCACAACCCGACTCGCGGAAGCCCACAGCGCGACTCGCGGGAGGTCAGGGCGCGACTCGCGGGCATCCCGAGCGACTCTCACTCCTCGGGCGCGAGGAACCAGGCGGCGAGGTAGAGGACGATCCCGAAGCCGAAGCCGAGGACGGTCAGGGCGACGAGCGCGATCCGGATGAGGCCGGCGTCGACGTCCAGGCTCTCGGCGAGCCCGCCGCACACACCGGCGAGCATCTTGTCCGAGCGGCTGCGGTGCAGCCGGAAGGGCTTCTGCTCCCGCGGGGCGGGGACGACGATCGGCTGGTCGGGGGTGGCGGTGGTGGTCTGCTGTTCCATGACCACGAGCCTGCCGCCGACGGGCGGCCCGCACCTCGAGGTCGGCCCCGGATCCCTCCCGGAGACCGACCCGGATCAGCCCCGGGGTCGGCGGGGTTCCGGGGTCCGGGGCGTGCGCCCGCCCGTGCCCGGCCAGGACGGGTCCTGCTCGGGTGCCGGCGCCGGGCGCGGGAAGGGGTCCTCGGGGACCTGCCGGTCCCGCAGCCGCACCATCCGGCCGACGAGCACCGCGACGACCAGGGCGACGACCACCCAGGCCAGCACCCCGACGACGACCCAGCCGGCGACGGACATTCTCGGCTCCCTGTCACGGTTGCGCCACCGAGTGTCCACGACCTGGCCTTTCCGCGCACGGCCGCATCGGGGTGAGGCGGTACCCCCGTCCCGGGGAACCGCCGTCACGCTCCGGTCAGCCGATCTCGGGCAGGGCCGGTCCGAGCAGGTCGTCCGCGTCCACGATGCGGTAGGCGTACCCCTGCTCGGCGAGGAACCGCTGACGGTGGGCCGCGTAGTCGGTGTCGAGGGTGTCCCGCGACACGACCGAGTAGAAGTGCGCCTGCCGGCCGTCGCCCTTCGGCCGCAGCAGCCGGCCCAGCCGTTGTGCCTCCTCCTGCCGGGACCCGAAGGTGCCGGAGACCTGCACGGCCACGGTGGCCTCGGGCAGGTCGATCGAGAAGTTGGCGACCTTGCTGACGACCAGTCGCTTCAGCTCCCCGGCGCGGAAGGCGTCGAACAGCGCCTCGCGCTCCTTGTTCTTCGTGGAGCCCTGGATCACCGGGCAGTCCAGTACCTCGCCGAGCTCGTCGAGCTGGTCGAGGTAGGCGCCGATGACCAGCGTCGGCTCGTCCGGGTGCCGGTCCAGGATGGCCTTGACGACGGGCAGCTTGGTGCGCGCGGTCGAGGCCATCCGGTACCGCTCCTCGGCCTCCGCCGTGGCGTAGCCGAGCCGCTCGCTCTCCGTGAGCGTGACCCGGACCTCGGTGCACTCGGCGGGCGCGATCCAGCCCTGCTGCTCGATGTCTCGCCACGGGGCGTCGTAGCGCTTCGGGCCGATCAGGGAGAAGACGTCGCCCTCCCGGCCGTCCTCCCGGACCAGGGTCGCGGTCAGGCCGAGCCGACGGCGGGACTGCAGGTCCGCCGTCATGCGGAAGACCGGCGCGGGCAGCAGGTGCACCTCGTCGTAGACGACCAGGCCCCAGTCCCGGGAGTCGAACAGCTCGAGGTGCTTGTACTCACCCTTGGTCCGGCGGGTGATCACCTGGTAGGTCGCGATCGTGACCGGGCGGATCTCCTTCTTCTCGCCCGAGTACTCGCCGATCTCCTCCTCGGTCAGGCTGGTGCGCGCGACGAGCTCGCGCTTCCACTGCCGGCCCGAGACGGTGTTGGTCACCAGGATCAGGGTGGTCGCACCGGCCCGGGCCATCGCCGCTGCGCCGACGAGCGTCTTCCCCGCACCGCAGGGCAGGACGACCACACCGGAGCCGCCGTCCCAGAACCCGTCGACGGCCTGGGCCTGGTAGTCGCGCAGGGTCCAGCCGTCCTGGACCAGTTCGATGGGGTGCGCCTCGCCGTCGACGTAGCCGGCCAGGTCCTCCGCCGGCCAGCCCACCTTGAGCAGCATCTGCTTGAGATGCCCGCGCTCCGACGGGTGGACGACGACGGTGTCCTGGTCGATCCGGGCCCCCAGCATCGGCGCGATCTTCTTCTGCCGGAGCACCTCCTCCAGCACCGCGCGGTCCAGCGCGGTCATGACCAGGCCGTGCGCGGGGTGGTTCGACAGCTGCAGGCGGCCGTACCGGCCCATGGTGTCGACGACGTCGACCAGCAGCGGCTGCGGCACGGCGTAGCGGGAGAAGCGGACGAGGGCGTCGACGACCTGCTCGGCGTCGTGCCCCGCGGCCCGCGCGTTCCACAGCGCGAGCGGTGTGACCCGATAGGTGTGCACGTGCTCCGGCGCGCGCTCCAGCTCGGCGAAGGGGGCGATCGCCATCCGCGCGTCGTTCGCGGCGGGGTGGTCGACCTCGAGCAGGAGGGTCTTGTCGGACTGGACGATGAGTGGTCCGTCGGTCACGCGCGGATCCCTTCGGGGGTGTCGATCGGTGCACGTCCCGCCACTCATCGTGAGCCGGGCGGTCTTCCACGGACGGTGAGCGGTCGGCGACGGCGCCACCCGATCGGGGTGATGGACGAGTTCTTCGTCCAGGGCGGGCGTCGCGCCACCTCCGGCTATGCTTGCCGTGCACTGTCCGCGGTACGTACGTGTGCCACGACGATCCTATCCCCGGTTCCGGGCGGGCGGCCTCCCCAGCGGCCGCGTGTCGCGGAAACCGCTGCACGAGAAGCGGACCGGCGGCGTCCCGGGCCCGGCCTCGGCCGGGTCGGGCCGTGCGGCCGGTCCCCGACCGGAAGGCCCAGACGATCACCGCCCCGCTCCCCGCCGGCTCCCCCGCACCGCCCCCGGCCTCGCCGAACACGCGTGCGAGCCGCTCGGCCACTGGCCGCTACCAACGGGCACCTCGGCTCCGCCAGGTGCCCGTGGGGCGCGAATCGTCGGGATCCCGTGTCAAGGTCGGTCAGGTCGTCGCGAGCCACATCAGGGAGACGTTGACGTGACCAGCACCGAACGCGACCCCGCGTGGTCGGAGCGGCTGAACCCCCGCAACTGGAGCCTGGCCGCCAAGCTGGTGGCCGTGGGCCTCGTGCCCACCCTGCTGGCCCTGGTGCTGGGCGTGCTGCGCATCTCCGGCCAGGCGGGAGTGGCCGAGCAGCTGGGCCGGGACAACCACCTGCTCGAGATCCGGCAGGACGTCGCGGCCACGGCGCAGGCGCTGCAGGCCGAGCGCAACGGCGCCGTGCTGTTCGTCGCCGGCGGACGCAAGGGCGACCGCGGCGCGCTCGCGGCGGCCGCGGCCGCCACCGACGCGAAGCTCGGCGAGGTGCGGTCGGCGCTGGCCGACCCCTCCCTGCTCGACGCGAGCGGCACCACCGCGCTGCAGCAGGCCGAGGGCGGGTTCACCCAGCTCCCCGTGCTGCGCACGGACGTGGCGGGATCGCCGGCCGGGGTCGACGACGTCACCACCCGCTACACGACCATCGTCCAGCGGACGAACGTGCTGGAGCGGGCGCTGGTCCGCCAGGGCGAGACCACCTACGCCGGCGGCCTGGGCGACGCGCTGGTCGCGACCGGGCAGGCCCGCGAGGCGCTGGCCCTGCAGCACACGGTGCTGGCGGGCGCGATCTCCGCGGGCCGGCTGAGCGAGCAGGACAAGAGCGCCGTCACGGGCGCGTCCGCGGCGTTCGCCGCGGCCTTCGCGGACTACCAGGTGGGCCTCACGCCGGAGGAGTTCGCGCGCTACGGCAACTTCGCCACCGACGGGGCCAACGTCGAGCTCGAGCGGCTGCGGACCCAGATCATGGCCACGCCGACCGACCGTCCCCTCCAGGCGGACCCGGCGGCCTGGGACGCCGCCTACCAGCAGGCCGCCCAGGTCGTCGACCGTGCCGGTTCCGGCGTCGCCGACGAGCTGTCCGCCACCTCCTCGCAGGCGCAGGCGGACGCGAGCAACAAGGCCGGCGTCAACTCCGTGCTGCTCATGCTGGGCGTGCTGCTCGGCATCGCGATCATCGTGCTGCTCGCCCGCAGCCTGATCCGCTCGCTGCGCGTGCTGCGCCGCTCCGCCCTCGAGGTCGCCGAGCGCCGGCTCCCGCAGGCCGTCGAGAGCATGCGCTCCGGGCAGCCGCTCAACGCGCTGGTCGAGCCGGTGCCGCTCGCGGGCCGGGACGAGGTCGGCCAGGTGGCCCGCGCGTTCGACGCCGTGCACGGGCAGGCCATCCGCCTCGCCGCCGACCAGGCCGCGCTGCAGTCGAACGTGTCGAACATGTTCGTCAACCTCTCCCGCCGGTCGCAGGCGCTGGTCGAGCGCCAGCTGCAGCTGATCGAGCAGCTCGAGAGCAACGAGCAGGACCCGGACCAGCTGTCCAACCTCTTCCAGCTGGACCACCTCGCCACCCGTATGCGGCGCAACAGCGAGAACCTGCTGGTCCTCGCGGGCACCGACCTCGCGAAGCGCAACGTCGCCCCGGTCCCGGTGGTCGACGTCCTCCGTGCCGCGGTGTCCGAGATCGAGCAGTACCAGCGTGTCGTCGTGCAGCCGCCGCCCGTGGCGACGGTCGCCGGGCGCGCCGCGAGCGACCTCGTCCACCTGCTGGCCGAGCTGCTCGACAACGCCACCAACTTCTCCCCGCCGGACTCGCAGGTCGTCATGAGCACGACCCGGGCGGGCGACGGCTCGCTGCTCGTGGAGATCGCCGACCGCGGTGTCGGCATGGCGGAGCACGAGCTCGCCGAGGCCAACCAGCGCCTCTCCTCCCCGACCGCGGTCGACGTGTCGGCATCGCGCCGGATGGGTCTGTTCGTGGTCGGCCGCCTGGCCAACCGGCACGGGCTGGGCATCCGGCTCGGCGGTGGAATGACGGGCGGCTCCGGCGGCCTCACCGCGTCGGTCACCGTGCCCGCCACGCTGGTCCCGACGGCCGAGCCGATCGACCGGCAGCAGCCGGCCCGCGCGGGCGTCGCTCCCGCGGTTCCCGCCGGGCAGGGCGCGTCCGCGTTCGGCGGCAGCCCGGCCGCCCCGGCCCCCGGCACCGTCCCGGCGCCGCGCCCGGGCAGCAACGGCTCGGGCCAGCCCCGGTCGCTGTCCTCCCTGGTCGCCGGCGACGACGGACCGATGAACCCGGCCCCGGCACTCGGCAGCGGGCGACCGCCGTCGCCCCCGCTCAACGGGAAGGGCCTGCCGCAGCGCCGGCCCGGCGGCGTGCCCCCGCGGGACGGCTCCGGCCCGGACGACGGGTTCGACGCCTTCGGAACCGGGGCGACGCCTCCGGCCGGGCGCCGCGACGAGGCGGAGACGCCCGAGAGCACGAGCGAGACCACGGCGCCCTCGGACGCGCCCACCCGCGAGACCGGTCAGGACGGCAGCGCGCCGACCGATGGCCGCAACCCGGAAGGGCCTGCCGGTCGGCAGGCTCTGGGTGCCCGGTCCGCCGGCCCGGAGCGCGGGCCGTGGCCGGTGGAGAGCCTGCGGCGCCCGCCGAACGGCTCCGCCGTGCCGACCCGTCCGACCAACGGGCACGCCCTCCACGGTGAGCGCCCGGCCGCCTCCGGCCCCGGCGACCCGACCGCGCCGCCCAAGCGGACGCCGCGGGGCGGCACGTCTGGCGAGGCGACCGACCGCACCCGCCAGCAGGAGCGCCCGGCGGACCTGCCGGCCGGCGAGGAGCCGTCGCGTGGCGAGGCCCGGCGCGAGGGGCAGGACGACGCGCCGTCGACGGGCTCCGAGCGGCCCGGCGAGAAGCTCGGCCGGGGCGTGGCCGCGGCCGGGGCCGCGCTCGCCGGTGCGGCTGCGGGCCTCGCCGGTGCCGCGGGCCTGCGCAAGTCCGACAAGGACTCCGAGGACCACCGCGCGGGCAGCGACTCGGACGACCGCACCCCGCCCGCGGGCTCGGCCTCCACGGACGACACCACCCCCGCCACGGGCACCTCGGCCGCAGCCGGGGCTCGCGACGCGGACGACGCGGACGACGACGCGCCGCGACCCGACGCGGCCATCGCGAAGGCCGACGCGCCGGCGGTGACCGAGACCGACACCGACGGTGACGGCGACGCGGACGCGCCCGCCACCAGCCGGTTCCCGGTCGTCGGGACCGACGGTCCGCGGCCGGGCGCCTTCTCGCCGACCGCCGATGCGGCCACCACAGTGCCGTCCGCCGGTGCGCCCGAGGCGACCCGCACCACCGGTACGGACGCGCCCCGCGGGGGGACCGCGGCAAGCGCTGGTGCACACGGCCAGGGCTCCGCGGCCACGGGCAGCGCGCGCGCCGGCGCCGAGGCCGCCACGTCCGACACGAAGGCGGACGGCCGGTCCGAGGACGCCGCCGCCAGTGCCACTTCCGGTCCGGAGGCGACACGTACGGGCCTCACGGCCACCGGTACCGACGACTCCGTCGAGTCCCGCGGTCCCGCGCCCTCGGCGTCGGGCACCGACACCGCGAAGGGCACGGAGGAGTCCGGCACCCAGGAGACCGGTACCGGCGAGAGCTCCACGAGCGACGGCGCGGCCCGCACCGGTGCCGCCTTCGCCGCGGGTTCGGCGGCCTTCGCCGGCATCGGCGGCATCCGCTCCGGGCGGACCGACGAGCCTGGAAAGGGCACGCGGCCCGAGGGCGCGTCCGACGAGCCGGCCGCCGACGCGGAGACGGCCACGGGCACTCCCGACACCGGCGCCGCGAGCAGCGCGGACACCAGCGCGGACGAGCGCACCGACAGCGCCACCGAGACCGCCGCTGCCGAGCCGGCCACCGACGCGAGCGGCGCGGACTCCGACTCCGGCACCTCCGCCGCGAGCGGCCGTCCGACGGGCGGGGCCATCCCGCCGACCGCGGCGGGCCTGCCGCGGCGCACGCCCGGCGTGAGCGGCGAGCAGCGGCCCACCCGGCCGCCGTCGGCGCTGCCGCGGCGCGACGAGGAGCCCGAGGCCCGGCCGGGGCATCGGGCCGCGGCGGCCTCCCGGGGCGCCACCGAGGGCTCCGAGCTGCCGCGTCGCACGCCGAACGGCGAGCGCCCCGGTCAGCCCCCGGCTGCCGGCCTCGACGGGTCGCAGGGGCTGCCCCGGCGCACCCCGGGCACTCCCGGCCCCACCTCCAACGGCGACCGACCCGGTCAGGCTCCGGCCGCGGGCGTCGAGGGCTCGCAGGGGCTGCCCCGGCGCACCCCGGGCACTCCCGGCCCGACCTCCAACGGTGACCGGCCCGGTCAGGCTCCGGCTACCGGCGTCGAGGGCTCGCAGGGGCTCCCCCGGCGCACCCCGGGCACCGCGCCCGGCCGGCCCACGAGCTACCCGACGGGCCCGGGGGGCCTGCCCCAGCGTCGGCCCGCCCGCCCGACGTCGGCGTCCTCCGAGGGCACGGAGGCCCTCTTCTCGGCTTCCACGCCCGCCGACTCGAGCAGCACCGGCCAGCTGCGCCGCCCCGGCGGCTTCGAGTCGCGGACGCCATTGACCCGCCAGTCCGGCATCAACGGCGTCCCGAAGAGCAACCGCACCCCCGGCCGCAACGAGACGGCGCCGACCGACGCGGACACCGCGAGTGGCGCCGTCACCCCCGGCGTGGAGCAGACCGGCGGCACCCCTGCCGCGCCGGCGGCGGGGACCACCGGCCAGGGCCCGGCGGTGCAGGACCCGGCCCAGGGCCGGGCGACCCAGAGCCCGACCGGCACGACGGCTCAGGGCCCAACGCCCCAGGGCCCGGCGAGCCCCGCGGCCCCGTACCCCGCCGGCCCGTACCGCAACGGCGGCGCCATCGCCTACGGCACCGGCACCCCCGGCGCACCGGGCGTGCCCCCCGACTCGGCCTCGGGCCTGCCGATCCGCCGCCCGAGCCCCGGCCCGAACGTCGGCGGCGCGAACGGCACCGGTACGGACCGCACGAGCACGAACGGCACGGGTCAGAACGGCACGGGCGGCACCGGCCCGGCCGGGAACGGGAACGGCTCCAACCCGACCGGCACCGGCCCGGGCACCCCGGCCGCCCAGGGCCCCGCCGCCCCCCTCGGCGCCGCGCCGGCCGACCCGACCGCCCCTGCCGGCGGCCCGGACGAGTCGGCCGAGGGCCCGTCCCGCTTCGACCTCGGCCAGACCACACCGATCTTCGAGGAGATCGCGTCGGCCTGGTTCCGCTCGAACCGCGACGTCCCGGTCCGCTGGACGGACGGCGAGGGTGCCGCGGACGCGCGGGGGACGTCCGGCGGGTCCGCCGGCGACCCCCTCCGGTCCACGGAGCGCCCGGCCGGCGGCAACAGCGGGTTCGCCACGGCGGCGGACGAGGGCTGGCGGGTCGCCGACGCGACCGCGGCGGCCACGGCGGCCGAGTCCGAGCGCGGCGCGAGCGAGACCACGGAGGCCGGGCTGCCGAAACGCAGGCCCCGCGCGCGGCTCGTCCCGGGCAGCGCGGCAGGATCCGCGGTACTGGCTCCACCGTCGGGGCCGGCGCGCAACGCCGAGGCCATCCGTGGCCGTCTGGCGAGTTACCAGCAGGGCGTCCGGCAGGGCCGGGAGAGCCGGCTGCGCCGTCAGTCGGCGGTGGGCGGCACGGGCACCGGGCAGACCCGGAGCACGACCGAGCAGGACGAGGAGAAGTGATGATCGGGCAGGAGGCCGCACGGGCGGCCATCGGCACCGGCCCGACCGACGTCGAGGAGGCCGCGGCGTGACCGCACCACAGACCCAGCCCAGCCGGTTCGGATGGCTGGTCACCAACTTCGCGGAGAAGGTCCCCGGGGTCGCGCACGCGATCGTGGTCTCCGCCGACGGGCTGCTGCTCACGGCGTCGGACCGGCTCCCCCGCGACCGCGCCGACCAGCTGGCCGCGGTGGCGTCCGGCCTGGTCAGCCTGACCCAGGGCGCGGCGCGCTGCTTCGACGCGGGCGGCGTGGTGCAGACCGTCGTGGAGATGGACCGCGGGATCGTCCTGCTCATGTCCATCAGCGACGGCTCGTGCCTGGCCGTGCTCGCGTCGCCGAGCTGCGACATCGGCCTGATCGGCTACGAGATGACGCTGCTGGTCGACCGCGTCGGGCAGCTGCTCACCCCGGAGCTGCGCGCCGAGCTGCAGGGCTCCTTCGGGCCCTGAGGGCCCGGCTCCGGATCCCCGCGCGTCGACCCCATGTCCATCCGTCCACGAACGACCGGCACGAGGCAGGTGAGCTTTCATGACCAGCGGTCCCGATGACGCACCGCGTCAGCAGGAGCCGACGTTCGCCGACGTGATGAACGGGTTCAGTCTCGACTCGGGGCGCCCGCGCAAGCGCCGCCGGTGGGGGCGCCGGAGGGGCGAGGAGGCCGGACGGCAGGAGGCCGCGCAGGCCCCGCCGCCGGCGGCGTACCCGCCCACGCCGCCCCCCGGCCCGGTCCCCAACGAAGTGGCCTACTCCCAGGGCTACCAGGACTCCCAGGGGGACGCCGCGTTCGCGGGTTCGGGCTACGGCGGGTACCAGACCGGGCCCATCGAACCGATCCGGGACGAGCCGCTCCCGCCCGCCGTCCCCACGGGGGCGTCGGCGGTGCGGCCCTACGCCTGGACCCGGGGCCGGACCAAGTCCGGCTTCGACCTCGCGATCGAGACCCTGGTCTCGACCAGCCCGCAGGGCCGTGAGCAGCTCGCCATGCTGCAGATGGAGCACCGCTCCGTCGCGGACCTGTGCGACCAGCCGCGCTCGGTCGCCGAGGTCGCCGCGCTGCTGTCGATCCCGCTCGGCGTCGCCCGCGTGCTGCTCGGCGACATGGCCGGGCTCGGCGTGGTGACCGTGCACCAGACCGCGAGCAGTACCGGCAACGAGCCGGACCTCGCACTGATGGAAAGGGTGTTGAGTGGACTCCGTCGGCTCTAGTTACCCCGTCGGCGGGCCGCCGGTCACCCCGGCGATGTCCCGCCCGTCCCCGGCGCCCCGGCCGGGCCCGAGGCCCACCACGATCTCCGCGAAGATCGTGGTCGCGGGCGGCTTCGGCGTCGGCAAGACCACGTTCGTCGGCTCGGTGTCGGAGATCGACCCGCTGACGACCGAGGCCGTGATGACCGAGGCCAGCGCCGGGCACGACGACCTGAGCGCCACCCCGAACAAGCAGACGACCACGGTCGCCATGGACTTCGGCCGCGTCTCGCTCGACTCGGACCTGATCCTCTACCTGTTCGGCACACCCGGGCAGCACCGGTTCTGGTTCATGTGGGACGACCTGGTGCGCGGCGCGATCGGCGCCGTCGTGCTGGTCGACACCCGACGCCTGGCGGACTGCTTCTCCGCGATCGACTTCTTCGAGGACCGGGGCCTGCCCTACGTCGTCGGCCTCAACGCCTTCGACGGCCAGCAGCCGCACCGGATCGAGGACGTCCGCGAGGCCATGTCGATCGACCCGTCGATCCCGATCGTCATGTGCGACGCCCGCAACCGGGAGTCCACGAAGCAGACGCTGATCGCGCTGGTCCAGCACGCCATGGCCGCCCGCATGGCGGCCGGCGTCCGCCGCTGACCCGCCGCTGACCGCGCACGGACCCGAGCCGGCCCGGCCGGCTCGGGCATCGGCGCCGTGCTCAGCCCTCGATGAGGGCGATCCGCGTGATGCGGTGCAGCGGCAGCCGGTAGACCTCGCCGTCGACGGCGTCGCGCCCCTCGACGATCCCGCCGCCGACGGTGAGCGGGGCGAGCACCCGCTCGCCCTGCACGCCGTGGCCGTCGACGTACCCGATCCACACCTGGCGCCGCGCCCGCGCCGCCTCCTGCAGCGTGGCCAGGGTGTGGCTGGACCCGTTGGCGGGCGACGCGTTCCCCGCGCCGCGCCGGGCCGCGGCCAGGGCATCGCCCGCCCGCATCTTGGCCACCACCGCGTCGATCCGTTCTTCGGACGGGTCGGCGAGCACCGCCCGGCTCCGCGGCCGCCGCGGATCCGTGCGGGCTCCGCGCGGCCCGAGGTCCAGCACCCCGCCGCTGGCGTCCTCGGCGGCCGGGCTGAACCCGGCGGCGCGCAGCCCGTCGAGCAGCTCCGCGAGCGGGGCGGGACTCACCGCGACCGTCGGCGCGATCCGCCGCAGCTCCAGCGCTGCCGTCTCGGGATGCGCGAGGACCTCGGAGAGCAGGACCTCGTCGTCGGACCGCAGGAAGGCCGAGGCGGCACCGCCGCGCAGCCGCCCGTGCCGGCGTCCGACGTCCTCGACCAGGTAGCTCAGCGCCTGCGGCACCGGCGTCGACGACTTCTCCTCGAGCAGCTCCTTCAGGTCCGTCACCGACCGGCCCGCGTCGAGGGCGCGCCGCACACTGGCCTCGGAGAAGCGGTACACGGTGGCGCCGCCCGCGGACTCGACGTCCGCCATCAGCTGCAGCTCCCGCGCCAGCGCGGTGACGAGCGGCCCGGGCGCGACGGCCGTGAGGTCGGCCTGCAGGAGCACGGTGTCGACGGGCTCGGGCAGCACGGCCCGCAGCGCGGCGACCACGGGCCCGTTCTCCCCGGGCGGCGCGGCGAGCAGCGCCCGGCCCGGCTCGGCGAGCGCGTCGAGGGCCACGACGCCGATCAGCGTGCCCTCCTCCAGCGTCCACCGGACGATCTCGTCCCGCAGCCGCCCGCCCCGCCGCGGTGCGCGCCACGCGAGCAGGTCCCCCAGCGCATCGGGCGTGGTGACGGCGGTGCCCGGCGGCAGGGCGGCCAGCGCATCGAGCACGCGTCGCCGATCGCGGGGCGCGACGGGACGGCGCAGCGTCTCGGAGAGGGCGTTGATGGGGCGGTCGGCGTCGTCCCGCCGCCCGACGAGCCCGGGCAGCCGCGGCAGCTCGAGCCAGGCCCGGGCCAGCGCGACCCAGCGCTGCTCGATCCCGGAGCCCACCCAGGCGTCGGCGGCGGTGGTGGGCAGCCAGTCCGGGTTGGGCGAGTCGTTCTGCCCGATCAGGTCGGCCGCCAGCGCGACCTCGACGATCAACGCCGCGCCCGCCTCGTCCGTCTCCAGCTCGCGGGCGGTCCGGCGCAGGTCCCGCACGCCCAGCCCGCCCGAACGGAGCACGGTGGGCGGGGTGGCACCCCACAGCTCGATCAGCCGCTCCACGCGTCGCAGGAGCTCCATGGCGGCGCCGCCGGCCGTCCCGCCGACCTGGGGGACGGGCCACTCGCGGGTCGACAGCGCCGGCGGCGTGGCCTCGATCCGCCCCATCGGCCGATCGCCGCGCAGCGCGATCCCGACCTGCTGCGGCAGCTCCACGGTCTCGGTGTCGAGCCGGAGCAGCAGCCCCTTGGTGAGCAGCCGCCCGACCGGGCTGTCCGGTTCCGCGGACGACCGGCTGCGGCCGATGGGCGGCCCGGCGACCAGGGCGTCGAGCACCCGGCGCTCCTCGGGCGGCAGCCCGGCGAGCAGGACGGGCAGCTCGCTCGACGCGGCGGGCCCGCCGGCGCGGCGGCCCAGGTTGCCCGGGTAGGCGGGCACGACGTCCCGTGCGGCCGGGACCACCCGCAGGCCGTCGTTGTCGCCCCACGCCAGCGCACGGGCGCGCAGGGCGTCCAGAGCAGTGTCGAGGGCCTCGACCGTGACGTCCGGACCGAGCAGCCGGGCGACCTCCGCCCGGTCGGCGGCGACGTGGTCGGCATCGGCCACGACGAGCGCCTCGAGCACGGCGAGGGCCACGGTGTCGAGGTCGTCGCTCGCGCGGTGCACCGAGGCCCGGATCCCCGCGCGCGTGGCAAGCACGGTGATGTCGGCGGGCGGCGGCACGGACAGGTCGGGCCGGAGCCGCAGCAGCGCGGCCAGGGTCACGTCGTCCTGGGCACGCAGCCAGTCGACCAGGGGGGCGGTCATCGCCCTCCACGGTAGTCGTCGGGACGGGTGCACCGCCCGCGCGCCCGATCGGGGATACTGGGGGTGCCCGCGCACGAGACACCGTGGAGGAGAGCCGTGGCGAAGCCGCTGAAGGCCGGACGTATCGACCCGAACTGGCCGGACCTGCCCGACGGTGAGCACCCGCTGACCGAGCTCCTCGGACCGGTGCAGGGGAACATGTCCCCCTTCGGCGACGTCGAGTTCCCGCTCGACGAGGTCCCGTACGAGCACCCCGTCACCGAGATCAACAAGTAGTGCCCGCCGGGGGCCTGCTGCTCGCCGCCGGCGCCGGCCGGCGGATGGGCGGGCCGAAGGCCCTCGTCGAGCTGGGGGGCGAGCCACTCGTCCGCCGGGCCCTGCGGGTCCTGGAGGAGGGCGGCTGCGCCCCGTCGACGGTGGTCCTCGGGGCCGAGGCGGAGCGCGTCCGCCCGCTGGTCCCGAGCGGCACCGAGATCGTCCTCGCGCCCGACTGGGCGGAGGGAATGGGTGCCTCGCTGCGTGCCGGCCTGGCCGCACTGGCGGCCCGCGACCCGGCCCCGGAGGCGGTCGTCGTGCACCTCGTCGACCTGCCGGGCGTCACGCCCGCGGCGGTCGCCCGCCTGGCTGCCCTGGCCGCCCCCGCCGCGCTCGCCCGGGCGGCCTACGCCGGCCACCCCGCCCACCCCGTCCTTCTGGGGCAGGAGCACTGGGCCGTGGTGGCATCCGGTGCCCGTGGCGACGCCGGGGCCCGCGGCTATCTGAAGGACCATCCGGACCTCGTCCTGGTGGAGTGTGGCGACGTCGCCCGTCCGGACGACGTGGACACCCCCGAGCAGCTCGCCCGCGCCCGCGGAACCTCCTGAGAAGGCGACCACCCCGCCACCGGTTCGGTGACGGGGTGGGCCGGGGTCCGGGCGTGTGTCCCAGGCCTGCGAGAGAAGGAATCAGACCTGGAGCACGTTGCCCGGCAGGATCAGGTTGGGGTTCGAGGTCAGCGCCGGGTTCTTGGCGAGCAGGTCCTTCCAGTTCGCCATCCCGTGCGCCTGCGCGATCTTGCCGAGGGTGTCGCCCGCCTTGACGGTGTAGGTGCCCGTCGACGGCGCCGCCGGGGCGCTGAGCCGGACCTGCACCGGCGCGGCCGGTGCCGGCGCGGCACCCGGGCTGGCCGACTCGCCGGTCGCGCCCGCCTTGCGCGAGCAGACCGGCCAGGCGCCCCAGCCCTGCTTCGCCAGCACGTTCTCCGCGACGGCGATCTGCTGGGCGCGGGTGGCCTGGTGGGCGGCCGGGGCGTACGCCGTGCCGCCGAAGCCCCTCCAGGTCTGCGCGGTGAACTGGAGGCCGCCGGAGAAGCCGTTACCGGTGTTGATGCTCCAGTTGCCGCCGCTCTCGCACTGGGCCACGCGGTCCCAGGTCGACGCGCTGGCCGCGTTCGCCGACGGCGCGAGAACGACCAGGGGGGCACCGGCGACGGCACCGGCGAGGGCGGTGCGGGCGATCGTGCGACCGGCGGTGGACGGCTTGCGGTGCTTGCCGCGGTAACGGGCCATGACACGTCTCCGTCGCGGCGCCGGCGGAATGTCGCCGTGGGGTCGGCGACGGCGGTGGGTGGCCGCCGGGTGTTCCGTCCCTGTCCCGCTTGGTGCTTCGGGGGCCGTCACCGCCGGACAGGGGAGCGCTGCGGTTCCGGGGCCGGGCGGCAATTGGGGGAGTCCGCCTGAGCCGGGGTGGACCGTACGTGTGACGGGCGGATGACGAAAGCAGGAGCGGCTCCGCGCCGCCGCATGGGCCCCCGCTCCGCGGGAATCTGTGGTAGTCGCCGTTTCGCCTGGTCAGAGATACGTATAACGGCCAGAAAACGGTTCGGATTCGGAACGACTTGGTTGTGTCGCTGTGATTGAGATCACAGTTCGATCGGGCCCCGGCGGCGACCGTCGTCACGTCGCACGTAGGGTCTCCCCCGTGGAGCTGACCCATGTCGACGCCGCCGGCGCCGCCCGGATGGTGGACGTCTCGGAGAAGCAGCCGAGCGCCCGCACCGCGGTCGCGACGGGGGTACTGCGGACCACCGCGGAGGTGGTCGACCTGCTGCGCCGCGACGGGCTGCCGAAGGGCGACGCGCTCGCCACCGCACGGATCGCCGGGATCATGGGCGCCAAGCGCACCCCGGACCTGGTGCCGCTCTGCCACCCGATCGCGCTGAGCGGCGTCACGCTGGACCTCGAGCCCGGCGAGGCCGAGGTGCGGATCCGGGCGACGGTGCGCACCACCGACCGCACGGGCGTGGAGATGGAGGCCCTGACCGCCGTCGCGGTGGCGGGGCTGACCCTGCACGACATGGTGAAGGCGGTGGATCCCGCCGCCGTGCTCGACGCCGTGCGCGTCGAGAGCAAGGAGGGCGGCAAGACCGGGTCCTGGACGCGGCCCGAGGACCGCTCGTGAGCGAGCTCGAGTCGCCGGGCACGGACGTGGCCGCCGTGCGCCGCGCCCGCGTGATCACCGCGTCGAACCGCGCCGCCCAGGGCGTCTACGCCGACAAGGGCGGACCGATCATCGCGGAGTGGCTGCGCGGCAAGGGTTTCGAGACGGACGACCCGACCGTGGTGCCGGACGGGGAGCCCGTCGGGGCCGCACTGCGCGAGGCCGTGGCCGCCGGCACGGACGTGGTGATCACGACCGGCGGTACCGGGATCTCCCCCACGGACGCGACTCCGGAGGTGACCCGCGCCGTGCTGGACTACGAGGTGCCGGGCCTCGCGGACGCGATCCGCGCGTACGGCGCCCCGAAGGTGCCGACCGCGGTGCTGTCCCGCGGGCTCACCGGGGTGGCCGGGCGGACCCTGGTCGTCAACCTGCCGGGCTCGACGGGCGGGGTCCGGGACGGACTGGCCGTGCTGGACGGCGTCCTCGACCATGCGATCGACCAACTCCGCGGAGGTGACCACTGATGGAGCGGATCACCGAACCCACGGGTTCGGACGTGAAGGTGTTGCGCGCCACCGTGACCGAGGAGGCGCTCGACGTCGACGAGCACGCCCGTCTCGTCGACGACGCCGCGGCCGGCGCCGTGGTGACCTTCTCCGGCGTGGTGCGCGACCACGACGGCGGGCGGTCGGTGAGCGGGCTGGAGTACAGCGCCCATCCGACCGCCGCGACCGTCGTGGAGCAGGTGGCGCGGGACGTCGCAGGCCGGGCACGTGGCGTGCGCGCGATCGCCGTCAGCCACCGCGTCGGGCGGCTCGCGATCGGCGACGTCGCCCTGGCCTGCGCGGTCTCGGCGGACCATCGGCAGGAGGCCTTCGCGACCTGCTCGGAACTGGTCGAGGAGGTCAAGCGGCTGCTCCCGGTGTGGAAGCACCAGGCCTTCGCCGACGGCACGGACGAGTGGGTCAACTCGACCTGAGCGACCCACTCGGCCCGAGGCCGGCTCAGACCGTCAGCTGCTGACCGATCTGCAGGAAGTCCGGGTTGGCCAGACCGTTGGACTTCGCCAGGTCGTGCCAGTCCGCGCCCTTCGTGGCGGCGATCGCGCTCAGGGTGTCGCCGGCCTTGACGACGTACTTCCCGCCGGAGGGAGCGGCCGAAGCCGACTTGGCGGGCGCCGACTTGACCGGCGCCGACTTGGCCGGGGCGGCCGGGGCCGAGGCGGCGGGCGCCGAGGCGCGGACCACCTTGTTGGGGGTGGCGGGCTGGCCGGTGGCGCCGGCCTTCTTCGAGCAGACGGGCCAGGCGTTCCAGCCCTGGGCCGCGAGGACCTTCTCGGCGACGGCGATCTGCTGGGACTTGCTCGCGTTGGCCGCGCTGCCCGAGCCACCGAAGGCGTTCCAGGTGGACTGGGTGAACTGGAGGCCACCGTAGAACCCGTTGCCCGTGTTCGTGCTCCAGTTACCACCGCTCTCGCACTGGGCGACGGCGTCCCAGGTGGAGTTGTCGGCGGCGTTGGCGGTGCCCGCCACGGCCACCGGGGCAGCGACGGCAACGGCACCGGCAACGGCGAGGCGCAGGAGGGATCGACCGGTCAGCTTCATCGTGTAGCTCCGTATCGCGCCGGGTCGGAGTGGGGTCTCCGGCCTCCGGGGCTCCGCGAACGTGCGACCTGGGGAGTATCGCGGGCTACATCCGTGTCATTCACGGACGCGAACCTTTTCGTTCCGGAAATACTTTCCCGCCCTGTCCCCTTCCTTTCTCTCGACGGACCTGAAACCGCGGGACAGGGGCCTGGCGCGACGGTTCCGGATGGCATTTCGAACTGCCCCAGGCGGGGCAGCCGAGCGAGAACGCTACGTTTCGAACAGCGGTTTCCGTCAAACCGATCAATGGTGACCTCGATCACGGTAACGTAACCGTGATGAGATCGATAACCGTGTAACCCCTGGTCAGCGGATCAACATCACGGTTGTATCACGGTCCTGAGAATCCAACCGATCCGGAAATGTTGTCGTTTCGCTCACAAGCATTTGGTGACGAACGGTGAGCGTCACATCGACGCAGAGTCACTGTTCGAGGAGCCTCACAGTGCTGCCCGGCCCGACGTGGTCCATTCTGGTGGGGTGACAAACGCCCACCGGGACGGCCGGCCCGACTCGCCCGCCGCCCTCGCCGACGCCCTCCGGGCGACCGGCTACCTCGCCGACGACGGTCTCGCGACGGCCGCGTACCTGGCGCTCGAGATGCAGCGCCCGCTCTTCTGCGAGGGTGAGCCCGGCACCGGCAAGACCGCCCTCGCGCAGGCCCTCGCCCAGGTCCTCGGCGCCGAGCTCATCCGACTGCAGTGCCACGACGGCATCGACGCCGCGCAGGCCCTCTACGACTGGGACTTCCCGCGCCAGCTGCTGCACCTGCGCGCCCTGGAGGCCGCGGCGACCGTCGACGGGTCCACGCTCGACGCCGACACCGTGGAGGCCTCCCTCTACGACGACCGCTTCCTGCTGGCCCGCCCGATCCTGCGCGCGCTGCGGACCACCCCGTCCGTGCTGCTGGTCGACGAGATCGACCGCGCCGACGACGAGTTCGAGGCCTTCCTCCTCGAGGTGCTCTCCGAGCACGCGGTGACGATCCCCGAGGTCGGCGAGGTCCGCGCCGTCGTGCCGCCGGTGGTGGTGCTCACCTCCAACCGCACCCGCGAGGTGCACGACGCGCTCAAGCGGCGCTGCCTCTACCTCTGGCTGGACCACCCCGACGTCGCCCGCGAGATCGAGATCCTGCGCAGCCGGCTGCCCGGGGTGCCCGAGCGGCTCGCCCAGCAGGTGGCCACCGCCGCGCACAAGCTGCGCACCACGGACCTGATCAAGCCGCCCGGCGTCGCCGAGTCGCTGGACTGGGCCCGCGCGCTGCAGCTGGTCGGCGCCCGCAGCCTCGACGTCGACAGCGCCGCCCGCACACTCGGCGCCGTGCTGAAGTACCGCGAGGACGCCGACCGGGTGCGCAACCGGCTTGACTCCCTGCTCGCCTCCTGACGGACGGACCCGACGTGCAGTACCCGAGCGCGGTCCCCGAGACCGGCCCGGCCGCGGGCGCCGACGCGTTCCCGGGGCTGGTCGGTTTCACGGCCGCCCTGCGCGCCGCCGGCGTGCCCATGACGACCGACCGGGTGGCCGCCTTCGTCGAGGCGCTCGACGCCCTCGACGTCACCGACCGGACGCAGACCTACTGGGCCGGCCGGCTCACGCTCTGCTCCGACCCGGACGACATCCGCCGCTTCGACGCGGCCTTCGCCGCGTGGTTCGACCCGGCCCAGGGGCCGCGGCCGCCGTCACCCGGCGACCGGCCGCCGCCCCCGCCCACGCTGCGCTCGCTCATGCCCGCGCGGGACCGCGGCGAGGAGACCGGCGAGGACGAGGAGGACGACGACTCCCCCGTCGTCCGGGCCACGGCCACCGGCACCGAGGTGCTGCGGACCCGCGACCTCGGTGAGCTGAGCCCGCTGGAGCGCGAGCACCTGCGCCGGCTGCTGGCCCTGCTGCGGCCGGACCCGCCGACCCGGCCCTCCCGCCGGCGCGGCCCCGCCCGGCACGGCAGCCCGGACCCGCGCCGGACGCTGCGCGCGGCCCTGCGCAACGAGGGCGAGATCGGCACGCTGTACCGGCGCGCGCCCACCCGGCGTCCGCGCAAGGTCGTGCTGCTGATCGACGTCTCGGGGTCGATGGAGCCCTACGCCGACGCCCTGCTCCGGTTCGCCCACGTCGTCGTGCGCCGTTCGCCGCGCAGCACGGAGGTCTTCACCCTCGGCACCCGCCTCACCCGGGTCACCCGGGAGCTGCGCCAGCGCGACCCCGAACGCGCGCTCCGCGACGCCTCACGGGCCATCCCGGACTGGTCCGGCGGCACCCGCCTCGGCGAGGCCGTCCAGGCCTTCGTCGACCGGTGGGGACAGCGCGGGGCCGCGCGCCGCGCCGTCGTCGTGGTCTTCTCCGACGGCTGGGAGCGCGGCGAGCCGGACCTGCTGGGCCGGCAGGTGCAACGGCTCTCCCGGCTCGCGCACAAGGTGGTGTGGGTCAACCCGCACGCCGGCAAGGAGGGCTACGCCCCGGTGCAGGGCGGAATAGTCGCCGTGCTGCCGCACTTGGACCAACTGCTCGCCGGGCACAGCCTGGAGACCCTGGAGCGCCTGCTCGAGGTGATGAGGGATGCTTGAGAGGGGCGACGCGGCCGCCGGGTCCGCGCGTCCGGGCCTGGAGGTGCCACATGCGTGACGTGGTCGACCAGCTCGAGGGCTGGTGGAAGAACGGGGAGCGCGCGGCGCTCGCCACGGTGGTCGCGACCTTCCGCTCCGCCCCGCGCCAGCCGGGTGCGTCGATGCTGGTGGGGCCGGGCGGCGAGGCCGTCGGCAGCGTGTCCGGCGGATGCGTCGAGGGCGCGGTGTACGAGCTCGGCCAGGAGGTCCTCGGCGACCAGCGCCCGGTGCTGCAGCGCTACGGCGTCTCCGACGACGACGCGTTCGCCGTCGGCCTGACCTGCGGGGGGATCCTCGACGTCTACGTCGAGGAGGTCTCCCCCGAGGCCTACCCCGAGTTCGGCCGGGTCGCCGAGGCCATCCGGGACGAGACCCCGGTCGCCGTCGCCACCGTCGTCTCGGGTCCCGCGGAGCGGCTCGGGAAGCGGCTGATCGTGTGGGAGGACCGGGTCGACGGCGGCACCGGCTCCGACCGGCTGGACGGCGCCGTCACCGACGACGCCCGCGGCCTGCTCGCGTCCGGGCGCAACGCCACGATCACCTACGGCGTCGACGGCCAGCGCCGCGGCGAGGGCCTGATGGTCTTCGTCGAGTCGTTCGCCCCGCCGCCCCGCATGATCGTGTTCGGCGCGATCGACTTCGCCGCCGCCGTCGCCAAGATGGGCAACTTCCTGGGGTACCGGGTCACGGTGTGCGACGCCCGCCCGGTCTTCGCCACCGCCAGCCGCTTCCCCGGTGCCAACGAGGTCGTGGTCGAGTGGCCGCACCGGTACCTGGCCAAGGAGGCGGAGGAGGGCCGGATCGACGGGCGGACGGTGCTCACCGTCCTCACCCACGACCCCAAGTTCGACGTCCCGCTGCTCGAGGTGGCGCTGCGGCTGCCGCAGGTCGCCTACATCGGCGCGATGGGCTCGCGGCGCACCCACGAGGACCGCATCGAGCGGCTCAAGGAGCGCGGCCTCACCGACGCCGAGATCGCGAAGATGTCCAGCCCGATCGGCCTGGACCTCGGCGCCCGCACGCCGGAGGAGACCGCCGTCTCCATCGCCGCGGAGATGATCGCGCAGCACTGGGGCGGGGCCGGTACCCGGCTCGCCGAGCGCGAGGGACCCATCCACAGCCACACCTGACCGTCGGGAGAGGTCCGGTCCCCTCCGTCGGACCGGTCCTGCTCGTCGCCCCGCCGACTACCGTGCGGTGGTGCAGACGAGGAGGTCCCGCATGTTCCGCCCCCGTTCCCGGCGCCGCTGATGCCGGTGCCCCGCACCGCCTCCCCGGCCCCGGCCGGCCCCGCAACGGAGCACCGCGTCCGCTCCGTGCGGAGTAGCGTGCCTCACACGATCCGGATGCCCCGGGCATCCGGACGTCGTCGTGTGCGGTCGGACGAGGCGTGGGAGGGCACCGTGGCTCTCGACAGCAGGGTGGGTCCCGGCGGCAGGGCCCCCGCGGCCGGGACCGTCGGCGCGTGCCGTCGGGCGGGCGAGACCGTGCTGGTCGACGACGTGCCCGACGACGTGCTCGACACCGCTCTCGACGACGATCTCGACGACGCCGACCGCGAGCCCGACCTGACCGTCCACCGGGGCGGCGGGTGCGGCGCCCCGGCGGCCGGAGCCACGAACCCGAGGCTGTCGAAGTTCCACGCCCCCGAGATCGTGTTCGGGCCCGACTCGCTGCGCGAGGCCGCGTACGCCGCGGTCCGGCTCGGCGCGCGGCGGCCGTTCGTGGTGACCGACCCCGGCGTGTTCGAGGCCGGCTGGCCCAGCGAGCTGCTCGCACACCTGCGCGGGACCGGGCTCGCCCCGCGGCTGTGGACCGACGTCACGCCGAACCCCAAGGACCACGAGATCGAGCAGGGCTACCACGACTACGTGGCCTCCGGCTGCGACGTCGTGATGGGCCTGGGCGGCGGCTCGGTGATCGACGCGGCCAAGGGCGTGGCCCTGCTGGCGTCGAACGGCGGGCGGATCCTGGACTACGAGGGCATCGACCGGATCGCCAACCCGATCCCGCCGCTGATCATGATGCCGTCGACCTCGGGGACCGGCGCGGACGTCTCGCAGTTCTGCATCGTCACCGACACCGAGCGGCACACCAAGATCACGATCATGGGCCGCGCCCTCGTGCCGGACGTGTCGGTGATCGACCCGCGCCTGCTCGTCACCATGCCGGAGTGGCTCAACGCCGCGACCGGTCTCGACGCGCTGACCCACGGCATCGAGGCGTTCGTCTCACTGGCGCACGGCCCGCTCACCGACCACCACGCGCTGCAGGCCGTCTCGCTGGTCAACGCCAACCTCGCCCACACGATGATGCGGCCGGACGACCAGCGGGCCCGGCAGGCGATGGCCCAGGCCGCCCTCGAGGCCGGGCTGGCCTTCACCAACGCGATCCTGGGGGCCACGCACGCCATGAGCCACCAGGTCGGCGGGATGCTCGACCTGCCGCACGGGGTGGTCAACGGGGTGCTGCTGCCCCACGTCGTGCGGTTCAACGGCGCCGCCGGCCCCGAGCGGTTCGTGCCGATCGCGCAGGCGATGGGCCTGGCCGGGCCCGGGGTGCCCGGCGACGAGGCCGTCGACATGGTCGCCGCGGAGATCCGCAAGCTGGGCGACGAGGTCGGTGTGCCGAGCGGGCTCGCCGCGCTCGGTGTGACCGAGGCGGACGTCCCGCGGCTCGCGGTGCTGACGCTCGGCGACGCCTGCCTGACCACCAACCCCCGCCCCGCCTCCGTCGACGAGGTCGAGACGCTGTTCCGGGCCGCCCTGTGAGGGAGCCGCGGTGACGAGCATGCCCTCCTCCGGCCCCGGGCCGCCGCGGCGGGACGACCCGCCGCACTCCGCGGGCCGCTCGTGGCCCGGCCCCGACCTCGACGCGCTGACCGGGCTGCGGTCGGGCAAGCCGTCGTTCTACCCGGAGTACCGGGTGTCGGCGGTGCGGCTGCGCCGGGTGATCCTCGCGCTGGAGCGGATCTCCGCCGCCCTGGTCCGCACGATGGAGGGTTCCGAGGCACTGGTCCGGGCCGTGGTCGACGCCGCCGCCGACCACCTCTCCGCGGACTGGGTCGCCTTCGCCCTGGTCGACGGCCGGCTCAAGGACGCCAGCCCGCGGCACCTCGTGCTGGGGCCGGACGGGGTCGAGTGGACGAACCTGGACCTGGTCCCGGCGACCGTCCGGACACACGTCGAGAAGGTCCGGCGGGGCGACGACACCGGCGAGCACGGCCGGGACCACGACCATGACCACGACCGGGACACCGCCCGCACGCACCTGCACGTCCCCGTCCGGCTCGACGGGCGCACCGTCGGCGGGTTCGTGGCGTGGACCCCACGGGACCGCGAGGTCGACGACACCGACCACTCGGTCCTGCGCATCCTGGCCGGGCAGACGGCCTCCGCCCTGCAGAACTGCGCGCTGCTGGAGCGTTCCGAGAAGCTCTACGCCCGCACCGCCCGGCAGGCGGAGGACCTGCGGGCCCGCAACGCCGAGCTGCAGCGCACCCAGGAGCAGCTGGGCGCCGCCCGGCAGCGCGAGGTGCTGGACAACGAACGGCACCGGATCGCCCGGGAGCTGCACGACAGCGTCACCCAGTACGCGCTCTCCGCGGGCATGCACATCGAGCTGGTCCGCGGCGAGCTCGACGAGCCGCGGCTCCTCGAGCACCTCGACACCGCGAAGGACCTCACCAAGCGGGCCGTCGAGCAGCTGCGGTCGGCCATCTACGCGCTCAGCCACCACGAGAGCGCCGACCAGGACCTGCCGGCGATGCTGCGCCAGCTCACCACCGTGCACATGCCCGACGAGCTGCGCATCGACGTCCGGATCGGTGGCGAGCCCGTGCGGCTGTCCGCCGAGCAGGAGCAGTCGCTGTTCCGCATCGCCGGCGAGGCGCTGTTCAACACCGCCATGCACGCCGACGCCTCCCGCGCCTCCATCCGGCTGGCCTACCGGCCGGGTGCGGTGCGGCTGACCGTGTCCGACGACGGCAAGGGTCGCCCCGAGGAGGTCCGGCGCAGCCTGCGGGCCTCGGCGCTGTCCCCGTCCGGGGAGCACCGCGGCCTGGTCAACATGCAGACCAGGGCCGTGGAGATGGGCGGGACGGTGACGTTCCGCCGGGCCCGCATGGGTGGGTTGCAGGTCCAGGTCGACGTCCCGGTCGGCGGGGGCGGCAGTGGCCGGGGCGACGCCGGGAGTGGCGCGGGGAACGGCGCGCAGGGTGGTGCCCGGGACGGCGCCCGTACCGACGAGAGAGGGGTGGCGTCATGAACGCCGTTCGCACCGCAGCGCCCGGGGGCCAGCCCCCGCGCCCGATGCACCGGGCGCGCCCGATGCCCGTGCGGATCGTGCTGGTCGACGACCACTCGATCATGCGCCAGGGCCTGCGCGCCGTGCTGGAGCGCGAGGAGGACCTGCGGGTGGTGGGCGAGGCCGGCACCCCGGCCGACGCGATCGCCGCCGTGGCCGCCACCCGCCCGCACGTCGTGCTGCTCGACCTCAAGCTCACCTCCGGCCCGCAGACGGACGGGCTCGAGGTGTGCCGCAAGCTCTGCGCCGCCCACCCGGGCATCGGCGTGCTGGTGCTGACCACGTTCGCCGAGGACCGGCTCGTCGTCGAGTCCGTGCAGGCGGGCGCCCGCGGGTACGTCGTGAAGGACGTCGACACGACCGAGCTGGTCCGTGCCATCCGCGCCGTCTCGCGCGGGGAGAGCGCCTTCGACGCCCGCAGCGCCTCGGCCATGGTGCGCTCGCTGTCCGGCGGCGTCCCGGACCGGGAACGGCTCACCGAGCGCGAGCTCGACGTGCTGCGGCTGCTCGCGCGCGGCCTGTCGAACCGCGCCATCGGGGCGGAGCTGTTCATCTCCGAGACCACGGTGAAGTTCCACGTCGGCAACCTCATGCGGAAGCTGATGGTGTCCCGCCGCGCCGAGGCGGTGTACGCGGCCACCAAGCTGGGTCTGCTCTAGCTCGCGCCCGCGTGCCCGGCACGGTAGGACCGCGGGCGTGCGTGTGTATGCGGAGCGGCCGGAGCGGGCCGCCGGTCAGGTGGTGGCCGACGTCGTGGCGGTGGCGTGGGCGGCGCTCTGGATCTGGCTGGGCGTGGCCACGCACGATCTCCTGCTGCGCCTGCAGGGGCCCGGCCGGACGCTGGTCCAGGCGGGCGAGGCGATCCGCGGCGCGTTCGACGGCGCGGCCCGCGGCGCCGGGGAGGTCCCGTTCGTCGGCGACCGGCTGTCCGGGGCCTTCGCGCCCGGCGCCGACGCCGGGTCCTCGCTGGTGGCGGCGGGCCAGCAGCAGATCGACACCGTCGGTGCGGTGGCGACCGGCGCGGGAGTGCTCGTCGCCGTGCTGGGGCTGCTGCCCGTGCTGGCGTTGTGGCTGCCGCTGCGGGTCCGCTACGCCCGCCGGGCCACCGCGGCGGCCGACGCGCGCGCGGCCGGCCCGGACGTCCTGGCCCTGCGGGCGCTCACGCACCGCCCGCTGCGCTCGCTGCTGCGCATCACGCCGGACCCCGCCGGTGCGTGGCGCTCGGGCGACCCGGCGGCCGTCGCGGCGCTGGCCGAGGCCGAGCTGCGCGCGCTCGGCCTCCGGGGCACCGGCAGCACCGACGGCACCGGCGTCACCAGCGGTACTAGGGGACGACCGGGGTGACCGTCTTGGCGTGCCGCTGCGCGAGCTCCCGGTAGATGTCCGGGTTCGTCCGCACCCAGCGCTCGGCCTCGGGCGTCAGGCCGCCCTTGGTGGTGGCGGCCGGGCCGAGGACCAGCGTGCCCTCCGGGATCACCTTGTTCGGGGGCACCGTGGAGCCGGCCCCGATCAGCGACCGCGCGCCGATCCGCGCCCCGTCCTGGATCGTGGCGCCGTTGCCGATCACGCACTCCGCGCCGATCACGCTCCCGTGCACCACGCACAGGTGCCCGATCGTCGCGCCCTCGCCGATCTCGGTGACGGGGTCGTCGCCGCCGTGCAGCACGCAGCCGTCCTGCACGTTGGCCCCGGCCCGCACCACGATCGGGCCGAAGTCGGCCCGGAGCACGGCGTTGTACCAGACCGAGGCGCCCTCCTCGACGCGCACGTCACCGACGAGCGTGGCGGTGGGGGCGACGAAGGCGGTCGGGTGGACGGTCGGGGCGAGGCCCTCGAAGGAGAACAGCGGCACGCCCCTCACCCTGCCACGGGGGCCGTGAAGATCCGCCGAGATCCGCAGAGATCTGCGCCTCCCGGCTCGGTGTCCCCGTTCGTCCGGCGAGCCTCGGTCAGTCGATCTCCGGCGACGACGCCTGCGCCCAGTACCGCCGCGGGATCCGGCCGGCGTGCCGGGCGGCGTAGCCGGCCTCCACGGCCAGCCGCATCGCCTGCGCCATCCGCTCCGGGTCGGCCGCCCGGGTCACCGCGGTGGCCAGCAGGACGGCGTCGCAGCCGAGCTCCATGGCCTGCGCGGCCTCGGAGGCCGTGCCGATTCCGGCGTCGAGCACGACCGGCACCCCCGCCTCCGCCACGATCATCTCGATGTTGTGCGGGTTGCGGATGCCGAGCCCGGTCCCGATGGGCGAGCCCAGCGGCATGACGGCCGCGCAGCCGACCTGCTCGAGCTTGCGGGCCAGCACCGGATCGTCGTTGGTGTAGGGCAGCACGGTGAAGCCGTCGTCGACGAGTTGCTCGGCGGCGTCGAGCAGCTCGATCGGGTCCGGCAGCAGGGTCCGCTCGTCGGCGACGACCTCGAGCTTGACCAGGTCGGTCTCCAGCGCCTCCCGGGCGAGCCGGGCGGTGAGCACGGCCTCGGCGGCGGTGCGGCAGCCCGCGGTGTTCGGCAGGACCTCGATGCCGAGCCGGCGCAGCAGGTCCAGCACGCCGGTGCCGGTCTGCGCGTCGATCCGGCGCATCGCGACCGTGGTCAGCGTGGTCCCCGACGCGATCAGCGCCCGCTCCAGGACCTCCAGGTTGGCGGCCCCGCCGGTGCCGGTGATGAGCCGCGAACCGATCTTGCGGCCGCCCACCACGAGTGTCTCGTCCACCGTCATCCTCCCTGCACCGCCGTCAGCACCTCGACCGCGGCGCCCGCCGCCAGCCGGGTCGACGGCCAGTCCGCCCGCCGCACGACCAGCCCGTCGACGGCCACCGCGACGCCCTTCTCCGGCGCCGCGATCGCGGCCAGCGCGTCGGCCACCGTCGCCTCGTCGGCGAGGTCGTGTGCGGCCCCGTTGATCTCCACCTTCACGTTCCCGTCCTCCCGAAGCGCGCGGGGTCGACCGCCGCCGGCACCGCCCCGCCCCCCAGCAGCCCGACGACGAGCCGGGCGGTGAGCGGCGCCAGCAGGATCCCGTTGCGGCTGTGCCCGGTGGCCACGAGCGTGCGCCCGTCGAGCCGGCCGACGACCGGCACGTTGTCCGGGCTGCCCGGGCGCAGCCCCGCCGCGGCCTCGGCCAGCGCGTACTCGGCGATGCCCGGCAGGATCCGCTCGGCGTCCCGCAGCAGGTCGCGGACCCCGCCGACGGTCGGCTCGGTGTCGAAGCCGTGCTCGCTCTGGGTGGCCCCGACGACCAGCCCGCCGGGCCGCGGCACGAGGTAGACCGGGCGGCCGTCGACCAGCGCGCGGACCGTCCTCGTGGGTACCGGGAAGGCCCCGTGCCGGTGGGTCAGCCGCAGGATCTCGCCCTTGACGGGCCGGACCAGCCCGGCGAGCCCCGGGTGCAGCGCCGCGCTGTGGGCGCCCGCGCAGATCAGGACGGTGCCGGGGGCGGTCTCGCCCGGTTCCCAGGCCCGCTCCTCCATCACCACGCCGGCCTTCTCCGCCGCGGCGCGCAGGGCCGCCAGCAGCGCCCGGTTGTCCACGGACAGGTCGCCGGGCACCGACAGGCCGCCGCGGACGTCCGGGCCCAGCCCGGGCTCCAGGCGGCGCAGCTCCCGGCCGCTCAGCCGCTCGACGGGCCGGCCCAGGCGGGCCAGGTGTCCCGCGAGCGCGTCGAGCTCGGCGCGGTCGCCGGAGCCGGTCGCGGCGACCACGGTGCCCTCCGGGTGCAGCCCGGCCGGCTGCCCGGCGGCCGCGGAGAGCTCCTCGGCGAACGCGGGCCACAGCTCCAGCGACTCCAGGCCCAGCTCGAGCAGGCCCTCCTCGCCCGGCCACGCCTCGGTGACCGGCGCGAGCATCCCGCCCGCCACCCACGACGACCCGCTCGCCGGAGCGGGATCCCGGAGGGTGACGTGCCGTCCGGCCTGCGCCGCGCGCCACGCGCAGCTCAGCCCGATGACGCCGCCCCCGACGACGACGAGATCCTCCACCTTGCTTCCTCCCTGCGCCGGCATGACCCGGATCAGGTTCGACGGTCGGGACCGGCCAGTCCCCTCTCAGCCCGCTCGCCCGCGGACTCCCGTGCCCTGCACCCACAGCTCTCGTTTCCGGTCGCCCAGCCTACGCTCCCGGACCGTGCCCCGACTCGACCGTGAGACGCTGCTGACCCGGCTCGCCGACGCCCGGCTCTATCTCTGCACCGGCGCGCGCCGGGACCGCGGGGACCTGGCCGAGTTCGCCGACGCCGCCCTCGCCGGGGGCGTCGACGTCATCCAGCTCCGCGACAAGGGCAGCGAACCCCTCGAGGCCAAGCAGGAGCTGCAGGCCCTCGAGGTGCTGGCCGAGGCCTGCGCGAAGCACGACCGGCTGCTGGCCGTGAACGACCGGGCGGACGTCGCCCTGGCCGCCGGCGCCGATGTGCTGCACCTCGGGCAGGACGACCTGCCCGTGGAGTGGGCCCGCCGGGTGGCGGGCGTGGAGATCGTCGTCGGGCGCTCGTCGCACAGCGCGGAGGAGACCCTCCGCGCGGCCGACGAGCCCGGCGTCGACTACTTCTGCGTGGGCCCCTGCTGGCCCACCCCGACCAAGCCCGGCCGCCCGGCACCCGGCCTGGACCTGGTCCGCACCGTGGCCGGCCGCGCGCCGGCCCGCCCCTGGTTCGCGATCGGCGGGATCGACGGCGGGAACCTCGACGAGGTCCTCGCCGCCGGCGCCACCCGGATCGTGGTGGTCCGGGCGATCACGGAGGCGGAGGACCCGGAGGCCGCGGCCCGGGCCCTCCGCGCGCGGCTGCCCTGAGCGGACGACCCGGGCCGGTCGACGCGTCAGCCCGCGGTGTTCGCACCGCCGCTGCCGCTGCCCCCGCTGCCGCTGCCGCCGCTGCCGCCGTTGTCGCTGCCGCCGTTGAGCAGGCCGTCGACGCCGCCGCGCTGCGATCCCGAGCCGGTGTCGCCCGGGTTCGGCGCCGTGGTCCGGGTCGGGCTCCCGCTCCGCGGCGTCGTGGTGGCGGCGCTGCCGGACGGCTGCTCGCTGCCGGTCTGCTCGGTGGAGCCGCTGCGCTGGTCCGTCGGCTCGGGCGTGGTCGTCGGGGTGGTGGTCTCCGTGGTGTCGGTGCTGCCGCCCTTGTCGGTGTTCTCGTTCGAGGTGAGCGGGGTCCCGGAGACCACCCGGCTGACCGAGGTGCCGGACGTGCCGCCGGAGATCGGCGAGCCCTTGATGAACTCGACGCCGGTGATCACGAGCATGCCCACCACGAACGCGACGACCGTCGACCCCGCGGCCAGCAGCAGCCGCTTGCGCGTGTACCAGGGCCGGGTCTGCTCCTCCGCGCCACGCGCGAGACCGTCGTCGAGCGCCGGCTGGAGCATCGTCGGCCCCGCACCCTCGTCCGCGCGGCGTTGCAGCGGGATCGTGGCCAGCGGGTCGATCGGCTCGGCGACCACCACGGCGTCCTTGCGGCCGGGGATCTTCACCCGCGCCAGCACGGTCTGCTTGGTGTGGTCCAGCGAGCGCTGGTAGAACGTCGTGCCCAGCGTCGTCACGACCGAGCCGAGGGCCGCGCCGGCCACCGTGCCGGTGGCACCGAAGAACGAGCCGAACACGGCCGTGGTGGCGGCCGCGCCCGCGCCCGCGATGATCTTGTTGACCGTGAGGTCCGGCTTCTTCGGCTCGACCGTCGCCGACGTGGCCGCCGTGGAGGCCCCCGCCATCGACGTGGCGGTGGTCCGGACACCGTCGGAGGGGGTCCGCGGCTGCGGCCCGGTCGTGGTGGTGACCTGGGTGGGCACACCCCCGGACGGGGGGCCGACGCGGCGCGTCGTGCCCGCACCGGAGGGGGTGCCCGTGCCACCGGTGCCCCGGGAGCCCGTCACACCTCCCGATCCGGACCGGCGCTGCGGCCCGGGGTGGCCGGGCCGGCGGTCGTCGGGACGTCCGGCGCCGGGCCGCTGGGCGGCCCCGGTGCGCGGGAGGTCGGGCGGGCCGGACTGCGGTGGGACGGGTCGGCCGATCGGGCCGGCCCCGGCCTCCGGGTACCGGGATGACTGCGGGCGGGGATGCTGCTGGGCCATGACTCCGTTTCACATCACGCGAGGGCTGCCGGTTTCCTCACCCGATATGAACGTGGGCGATCAAGGAAACGCACCTGACGATCACGATGAGTGAGAGTTGTCACCCGTCGGTGGGCGGACCGTCCACCGTAGGGCCTCCCGGAGCCTCGCCCACTACCCGGGGGTGTCGGATCCCCGGATGGTCCGCCGGGAGCGCCGAGCGCAACGCCGGCCAGGACAGCACGACACTCAGCGCGACGAGCGCCGGGCTGACCGCCACCCGGGCTGCGCCGAGCGCGAACACCCACTCCGCCTGGTACAGCGGAAGGAACACGGCCACGCGCACCACGTACTGGGCCACCCACACCCAGCTGGCCCGCTGGTAGCCGCGCAGCAGATCGGGATCGCGCCGCCACCGGGTCCGCTGGCCGAGCGCGGTGCCCACCACGAGGCCCAGCAGCGGCCAGCGCACCACGATCGAGACCGCCCAGGCGAGCGCGCTGGCGACGTTGCTGAGGATCTGGACCAGGAAGAAGTCCTCGGCGCGCCCGGTGTACAGCGCCACGATCGCCGCGACGGCCACCCCCAGCAGCCCGAACAGCACCGCCCGTGGCCGGGTGCCCCGGACCAGACGGACGACCGCGACCACGATCCCGGCCAGGATCGCCGCCCCCGCCGCGATGCCGACCGGCGACCACCAGCCCAGCGCCCCGGCCAGCAGCCAGACGAGAACGAACGCGACGACCGGCACGGAGGCGTCGACCGCCCCACCGCGGCCGCCGAGGATCGCGCGGAGCGACTCCGCGCCCTCCTGGCGCAGGTCCCCGCGCCCGGTGTCGCTCCCGGTGTGGCGCCCGGTGCCGCGCCCGGTGTCGCTGCCCGGGCCGCCGTCGGAACGGCCCGCGGGCCCCTCGGGTGTGCTCACGAGAGGCAAGGGTGCCCTATCCCCGTATCGAGATCACCCCGTGCTGGCGAATTGTGTGACGGATGGGTGATCCTGTTCGAGCACGAGGTGTCCTCTCCATGGACACGAGACGAACGGACGCGAAGGGAGCTGGGTGCCGTGAACCGGTGGAACAGCTTCGTCGCCATCGGCGACAGCTTCACGGAGGGCCTGGACGATCTCCGGGACGACGGGTCGCCGCGCGGATGGGCCGACCGGCTGGCCGAGCGGCTCGCCGCGGGTCGCCCCGGGTTCACCTACGCCAACCTGGCCGTGCGCGGGAAACTGCTCGACCAGATCGTCGCCGACCAGGTCCCGGTCGCGGAGGTGATGCGCCCCGACCTGATCACCTTCTGCGCCGGTGGCAACGACATCATCGGTCTGCAGTGCGACCCCGACGACCTGGCGGTGCGCTTCGACGCCGCCCTCGCCAGGCTGGTGGCGACGGGGGCCGACGTCCTGATCTTCACCGGCTTCGACCTCCGCCGGATGCACGTGCTGCTGCGCCGGCTGCGCGGCCGCGTGGCCACGTTCAACGAGAACCTGCGCGCGAGTGCCGACCGGCACGGCTGCCGCGTGGTGGACCTGTGGGGCATGAACGTCCTGGCCGACCCCCGGGCGTGGGCCAGCGACCGGCTGCACCTCACCCCCGAGGCGCACGAGCGCGTCTCGCTGCGGGCGCTGGAGGTACTGGGCGAGCCCGTGCCCTCGGACTGGCGCACCCCGTGGCCCGTGGCCGAGCGCGCCAGCTGGCGCACGCGGCAGGCCGAGGACCTCGCCTGGGTGCGCGACCATGTCATGCCCTACGTGGGCAAGCGGCTGCGCGGCGGCCACACGGGCGACGGCTACCTGCCCAAGCGTCCCGAGCTCACGCCCTTGGAGCGGCTCGACCGCACGGCCGCCACGGTCTTCGACCGCCGCTCACCCGCCGTCTGACGGCGTTATGGAGCCATGACGCACTCCAGCCCGGGCCCCCACACGCGCCATGGAGCCATGACGCACTCTGCGGCGGGTCGGACGTGCGTCATGGCTCCATAAGTGCTCGGTCAGCACACCGGCGTGAAGTCCCGCGCGCCGATGTACTCCGGGCGCCGCTTGGGCGCGTAGTACGGCTCCACGCAGGCGTTCTCCACGCTGTTGAACACGATGAAGATGTTCGAGCGCGGGTACGGGGTGATGTTGTCCCCGGAACCGTGCATGCAGTTCGAGTCGAAGAAGGTCGCCGAGCCAGCCTTGCCGGTGAGCATCGCGATCCCGTGCCGGTTCGCCAGCGCCGTGAGGCTGTCCGGGTCCGGCGTGCCGATCTCCTGCTCCTTGAGCGAGGACCGGTAGTTGTCCTCCGGGGTCTCGCCGACGCAGCTCACGAACGTCCGGTGCGAGCCCGGCATGATCATCAGGCAGCCGTTGTACGGGTAGTTCTCGGTCAGCGAGATCGAGCAGCTCACCGCGCGCGGGGTGGGCATGCCGTCCTCGGCGTGCCAGGTCTCGAAGTCCGAGTGCCAGTAGAAGCCGCCGCCGCCGAAGCCGGGCTTGTAGTTGATCCGGCTCTGGTGGACGTAGACGTCGCTGCCGAGGATCTGCCGGGCCCGGCCGACCACCCGCTCGTCGGCCACCAACCGGGCGATCGCGTCGCTGATCCTGTGCACCTCGAAGATCGAGCGCACCTCGTCGGACTTCTTCTCCACGATGCAGCGGTCGTCCGCGCGCACCAGGGGGTCGGTGGCCAGCCGGTCGAGCTCCGCGGCGTACCCGGCGACCTCGTCGGGGGTGAGCAGCTGCGGGACCTGGCTGAAGCCCTTCTCGGCGTGGCCGTGCAGCTCCTGGGCGCCGTACATGCCGGCGCTGGACTCGCTCCCCCAGACGGTCGGCTCGGCACGCTCGATCAGCGCGGGCTCGTTCGACACGCGCGTGTAGTAGCGGTCCTGGGTGGTCCGGGTCTGGCTGCTGCTCGGGGCAGACATACGTCCCTTCCTTCCTCGTCGGTCCCCGTGGGAGTGGACTCGCCCTTCCTCTGCGGTGGGTTCGGCGGTCGTTCGGTGCTCGTCAGGTGGTCCGGTGGTGCTACACGGCGCGACCGCCGGGCCCCGCTGGGACCCGGCGGCGCGCTCGTCGGTGTCAGGCCTGGCCGGCCGGCTCCGGCGGCAGCTCGAGCAGCGGGTACACCCCGTTCTCGTCGTGCACCTCGGTGCCGACGATCGGCGGGTTGAACACGCACACGCAGGTGATGTCGGTCTTCGGCCGGACCTGGTGCTTCTCGTTCCCGTTCAGCAGGTACATCGTGCCCGGGGCGAGCTGGTGGGTCGTGTCGTTGTCCTTGTCGTAGAGCTCGCCCTCACCGGAGACGATGTAGACGGCCTCGACGTGGTTGGCGTACCAGAAGTCGTTCGTCGAGCCGGCGCGCAGCACCGTCTCGCCGACGGAGAACCCGACCCGGTCGTGCGCGGTGACGATGCGGCGCGAGTACCAGCCGGGCGTATCGACGTGGTTCTTCGTGTCGGTGACGTCATCGATCTTGCGGACGATCATGTAGTGCTCAGCCTCCGGAGGTGACGGCCTTGACGGACTCGGCGACGACGGCGAGACCCTCGTCGAGCTCGTCGTCGGTGATGGTGAGGGGCGCGAGGATCTTCATGACCTCGCTCTGGGGTCCCGAGGTCTCCATCAGGAGACCCCGCTCGAACGCGGCGGCACACACCTTGGCCGCCTGCTCCTCCTGCGTGAACTGCAGGCCGCGGGCCAGGCCCCGGCCCTTCGCGGTGAGCTCGGTCGACTTGGTGTCGGCGACGATGCGGTTGAAGGCCTCCTCGACCTTCTCGCCCTTGCGGATCGTCTCCCGCTCGAGGGTGTCGTCGCTCCAGTACCGGCGGAGCGCCTCCGCGCCGGTGACGAACGCGGGGTTGTGCCCGCGGAAGGTCCCGTTGTGCTCACCCGGGCCCCAGACGTCGTGCTCGGGCTTGATCAGCACGAGCGCCATCGGCAGCCCGTAGCCCGAGATCGACTTCGAGATCGTCACGATGTCCGGCTCGATGCCGGCGGCCTCGAACGAGAAGAACGGGCCGGTGCGCCCGACGCCCATCTGGACGTCGTCGACGATCAGCAGGATGCCGTGGCGCTTGCACAGGTCGGCCAGGCCCTGCAGCCACTCGATGCGGGCCGGGTTGATGCCGCCCTCGCCCTGCACCGTCTCGACGATCACGGCGGCGGGCTCGTTCAGGCTCGAGCCGCTGTCGGTGAGCACCTTCTCGAACCACAGGAAGTCCGGCACCTTGCCGTCGAAGTAGTTGTCGAACGGCATCGGCGTGGAGTGCACGAGCGGGATGCCGGCGCCGCCGCGCTTCATCGAGTTGCCGGTCACCGACAGCGCGCCCAGGGTCATGCCGTGGAAGGCGTTGGTGAAGTTGACCATCGCCTCCTTGCCGGTGATCTTGCGCGCGAGCTTCAGCGCGGACTCGACGGCGTTGGCGCCGGTCGGGCCGGGGAACTGGATCTTGTAGTCCAGGTTGCGCGGGCCGAGGATCTTCTCCCGGAAGGTGTTCAGGAACTCGCCCTTGGCCGTGGTGTACATGTCCAGGCCGTGGGTGATCCCGTCGCGGGACAGGTACTCGAGGAGCTTCTTCTTGAGGGGCTCGGGGTTGTGGCCGTAGTTCAGCGCGCCCGCACCCGCGAAGAAGTCGAGGTACGAGTTGCCGTCCACGTCCCACAGGCGAGCGCCCTTCGCCGTGTCGAACACGACGGGCCAGTTGCGGCAGTACGAGCGGACCTCGGACTCGACGTCCTCGAAGATGGTCATTTCCTTCTCATCATCCTTCGGTCGGGATCGGGCCGATTCGGTAGAGGATCTCTGCTTCGTGTCCGTCGCCGAGAAGGGATCCGGGGAACAATTCCGTTCTCGACACCTCCGCCTCGTTGCGGCGCGCGAATGCGGCGAACATGGCGTTCGACGCGTCGTTGTCCGGCGTCACCGTCGTCTCCATGAAACAGACGCCGGGAACCTGCGCGAAAAGCGTGTCCAGCATCCGGCCCGCCACTCCGCGGCCGCGGGCGGCGGCGCCGACGGCGACCTGCCAGACGAGCAATGTTTCAGGGGCGTCCGGTCGGCGGTATCCCGTGACGAAGCCCACGGGCGAGCCGTCGAGCTTGGCGATCACCGAGGTCGGGGCGAAGTCGCGACACCAGAGGAGGTACGCGTACCGAGAGTTGACGTCCAGCACGCGGGACTCCGCCGCCATTCGCCAGAGGTCGACGCCGTCGTCGATCGTCGGTGGCCCCACCGTCAGTTCGGGTTCGTCGCCGGGCGGATCCGAGGTGTCGGTGGTGGCTGCCGTCATGGCCAACGAACGTAACAGGGGTATTGCAGACATGCACCCGTCGACGGTTGTCGACAACATTCGATCGTGAGGTTTCGTGATCGTCCTCACAACATCGTTTATCGCCTCGAAAATGTGGGCACCGCCTCGGACGCCGAATGGTCGTCGCCGTTTCCGCAGGTGCATCGCGGATTTCGCGCCGGGCTCCGCGGGCGCCCGTCGCGGGGCCGGCCCTACGCGCCGTCGCGGTCCGCCACGACCCGTCACGGAGCATGACCCTCGCCACGCCCGGCATTCCGTGCGCACGATAGGGGGAGCCGGGCCGCGGTGCGAGGCGACGGGACCGGGTTGGTCCGACCGGTCGCACTGGAGCACGGGCCACGCGGAGGGGCGGTGGATCTCCGCGACGGCGGCTGCGGCGCCGGCGCCGCGCACGACCGGGCGGTCCACCCCGCCCTGAGGACACAGCCGGCCCGCGTACGCGACCCGCACCTCCCGACGCTCGACGATTCGCGACGACCGGCGATGCGCCCGACGGCGCGCGACGGCGGCGCGCACGGTGGGCCGCCGCCGATCCTCCGACCGGGTTCCAGCACCGGTCGCGAGTTCGTCGCGCGGCCCGTCCTTTCCGAGCACCCTCCCGCTGCTCTGTTCGGCCCACCGCCTCATTGCCCAGCGGCCCCATTTCGCCCCGCCCTGCCCCGCCGCGCCCATCGGTTCCGACATTGCGCAGACCACAGTGAGACCTGCGGCACTCCTGTCGCCGCCCGGAAGCGGGCGGAAGCTATTCCGTCATTGGGCCGCAAAAGAGGCAGCGAAGGCACCCGAAAAGGTCGAGAGCACCGCTCCGATCTCACCGGCCCGAAACACGAGCAAGATCCGGAAACGCAGCTGCGTTCCGGATGACACCTCCCGGCAACGGCTCCGCCGTGAACTGGTCCCCGAGCCGGTCACGGTCCGGCTCGGACCCCACCGCCGTCGGAGCTTCCCAGGAGCTGATCACCCCATGTCCCCGTCGCAGCCGGCCGCCCACCTGCGCGCCGTCCCCGATCCCGCACCGGGCACGACCGACCTCGACGGCACGCACCGCTCCGTGGTGGTCGTCGGCGGCGGACAGGCCGGGCTCTCGGTGAGCCGCTGGCTCGTCCACCACGACGTCGACCATCTCGTGCTGGAGGCGCGGACCGCGGGCCACGAGTGGGAGGACCGGCGGTGGGACTCGTTCTGCCTGGTCACGCCGAACTGGCAGTGCCGGCTCCCCGGGTTCCCGTACAACGGCCCGGACCCCGACGGCTTCATGGTCCGCGACGAGATCACCGGGTACCTGGAGAAGTTCGTCGCCTCCTTCGATCCGCCGCTGGTCGAGGGCGTCCGCGCCACGTCGCTGCGGGCCGACCGGGGCACCTTCCGGGTCGGCACCGACCGGGGCACCGTGACGGCCGACCAGGTCGTGGTCGCGACGGGCCCCTACCAGGTCCCGCGCACGCCGCGGATGGCCGAGCGCCTCCCCGACGAGGTCACCCGGCTGCACTCCTCGCAGTACCGCAACCCCGAGCAGCTGCCCGCGGGCGCGGTCCTGGTCGTCGGCACGGGGCAGTCCGGCTGCCAGATCGCCGAGGACCTGCACCTGGCCGGCCGCACCGTCCACCTCGCCACCGGCACGGCCCCGCGGGTCGCCCGCTTCTACCGCGGCCGCGACTGCGTCGCCTGGCTGTCCGAGATGGGCACCTACACCAAGGGCATCGACCGGTTCCCCGACGCAGAGGCCGTGCGGCACAAGACCAACCACTACGTCACCGGCCGCGACGGCGGACGCGACATCGACCTGCGCCGGTTCGCCCTCGAGGGCATGCACCTGCACGGGCGGCTGACCGGGATCACCGACGGGCGGCTGCGCTTCGCCGGCGACCTGCGCTCCAACCTCGACGGGGCGGACGCCGTCGCCGAAGGGATCAAGGACTCGATCGACGCCTACATCGCCGCCCACGGCATCGACGCGCCGGTCGAGGAACGGAGGGCCCCGGTGTGGGCGCCGGAGTCCGACGAGCCACAGGAGGTCGCGCTCGCCGCCGCCGGCATCACGACCGTCATCTGGTCGACCGGCTACGGTCGCGACGACCGCTGGATCGAGCTGCCGGTCTTCGACGGCCGCGGCCACCCCACGCATCGGCGCGGGGTGACCAGCCGGCCCGGCCTCTACTTCATCGGTCTGCCCTGGCAGTACACCTGGGGATCGGGCCGCTTCTCGGGCGTCGCCGACGACGCCGAGCACGTCGTCGGCCGGATCCTCGAGACCCGTCGCGCCGGCCGCGCCGCCGACGGCCTGCACTGGCTCGCCGGCACTCCCACCAGCACGTTCCCGTCCGACCCCGCCGACGATCCCGACCGGGTCGCCCCCCGGTCGGCCAGCTGAGGAGCCCCGCCATGCCCACGACCCGCGTCGCGACCGTAGCGGCCCCCTTCGACCGGGACCTCGAGGCCGGGTTCGCCCGCATCGCCCGCCTGATCGACGAGGCGACGCAGCGGGGTGCCCAGCTGCTCGCCCTGCCCGAGGCAGCGCTCGGCGGCTACGTGTCCGACCTGGGCGGATCGGCATCCCCGCCGCCGGCCTTCGCGGCCGACGGCCCGGAGATCGCCCGCCTGGCCGCACTGGCCGGGGACCTCGTCGTCACCGCCGGCTACTGCGAGGCGGCGGACGGCCGCCGGTACAACGCGGCGGTCTGCGTGACCGGCGACGGGGTGCTCGGCACCTACCGGAAGGTCCACCAGCCGCTGCGCGAAGACGCGACCTACACGGCCGGCGACGGACTCGAGGCCTTCGACACCCCGATCGGCCGGATCGGCATGCAGATCTGCTGGGACAAGGGCTTCCCCGAGGCGGCCCGGGCCCTGGCGCTCGACGGCGCCCGGGTGATCGTCTCGATGTCCGCCTGGCCGGTCAGCGCGACGAACCCGCACCCCGACCCCGCCCGGGACCGTTGGACCCGGCGCTTCGACCTGTTCGACCGCGCCCGCGCGCTGGAGAACCAGGTCGTGTGGGTGGCGTCGAACCAGTTCGGCACGTTCGGCTCGCTGCGCTTCGCCGCGAACGCCAAGATCGTCGACCCCGGCGGCGAGGTCGTGGCCGCCACCGGGCAGTCCGCGGCGATGGTGGCCGCGGACTTCGACCTCGAGGCCGACCTCGACGCCCACCGCGCCGGCATGAACAACCTGCGCGACCGCCGCCCCGACCTCTACGGGGCCCTGACGAGGCCGGCGCTGCAGCCGGTCTGAGCACCACCACTCCCCACCCGCCCACAGCACTCGTCCACAGTAGAGATGACATGGCCGACCTGACCGACCTCGAGAAGCAGAGCCTCGAGGAGATCCCGCACCCGTCGATGCCGGAGGGGTCGTCGATCTACGGCGGCACCAAGGTCTTCCCCGACTACCAGGCGGAGAACGGCGAGACCTACTTCACCCTGGTCCACGGCATCGCGCACGAGTCCTCGGTGAGCTTCGTGGCGATCCTGCAGGCCACCCGGGCGCTGCGGAAGGGCTTCGAGTCCGCGATCTACTTCTACGGGCCCGGCTCACTGAACTGCCTGGCCACGCGCGGGTTCCCGACCACCGGCAACTCGGCGTTCCCGGGCGAGCACAACATCAACAACTCGCTCCGGACCTTCATCCAGGAGGGCGGCAAGGTCTACTGCTGCCGGTTCGGGCTCTCGCTGCACGGCGCCCGCGAGGAGGACCTGATCGAGGGCGTGATCCCGACGCACCCGCTCGACGTGCAGGACGCGCTGATCCACTACGCCCGCAAGGGCGCGATCATCAACTCCACCTACCAGCTCTGACTGCGCCGCTCGTGCGCGGCACGTGGTGCTCCGAGCACCCTGTGCCGCGCACGGGCACGGACGTCGGCGCACGTAACGGGCGGCCGGGGTGCCGGGCGGGTTGTGCCGGCCCTGCTCCGCGCCGGGGTTCGGCACCAGGACCTCGGCCTCCAGCCCGTCCGGGTCCCGGAAGAACAGGCTGAGCACGGGGCCGAAGTCGGTGACGAACTCGCGCAGGCCCCGCGGGCGAGCAGGCGGCGCCGGATCTCCTCGAACGCCTCGAGCGACGCCGCCTGCAGCCCGACGTGGTCCAGGCGCCCACGGCCGAGCATCGGCGTCTGCCAGCATCCGCGCAGGTTAGGGCGCCCCCCCGTCGCCGCGGTAGGGCCGACCGGTCGCGGTCAGGGCGCGAACGGCACCCCGACCAGCTCCTTCGCCTTCGCGACGGCGGACTCCATCGGGTACCACTTCCGCGTCACGATCTTCTGCGCGTAGAGCCCCCCGCCGGCCTGGATGTTGGTGACCAGCCGCCAGCCGCCGTAGGTGTCGGCGGTGAGGTCGCGGATCACGTGGAACAGCCGCAGCCGCGTCTCGCCGTCGAACTCCGGGTTGCCCTGCATGTACTTGCGCACCGCGGGCCCGATCTCGGGGTTCTGCAGGTCCGCGAGCGAGGGCGCGGTGACGATCGAGCCGCCGGCGATGTCGTGCAGGCTCTGCACGAGCCGGTCGTAGTGCGACGCCGCGTAGTACTTGCCCGCGTTGGTGTACAGCTCGTCGGGGAACGCCGCGCCGTTGTCGCCCACGTGGCAGTGGGTGATCGCCGCCTCGAGCGAGGCCCGGATCAGCGTCGCCTGGATGATCATGTCGTCGATCTTGTCCCGGACGTGCGCCACCGACTCGGTGCCGTTCGCCTGCGCGATCAGCTGGGCCAGCCCGACCAGCACGTCCGCGCCGTCCGCCATCGAGGACAGTCCGCCCAGCCGCTCCCACAGGCCGAGCGAGTGCGCGAACACGGTGGCGTACTTGGTCTGTCCGTCGAGGAAGATGCGCTCGGTGGGGACGAACACGTCGTCCAGGATCACGAACGACTCGGGGTAGGACACCGGGCCCGAGACCGGGAAGGTGCCGCTGTCGGCGTGCCGCGGGGCGTAGCTGACGTCGACGATCTTCACGCCCGGCGCGTTGACCGGGATCATGCAGGCGATCGCGTAGTCCTCCTCCCCCGGCTTCATGCCCTTGGTCGGGATGACCATGAGCTCGTGGCCGAGCGAGGCGGCGGTGATGTGCAGCTTGGCCCCGCGGACGACCACGCCGTCGTCCCGGCGCTCGACCACGTGCACGTACGAGTCGGGGTCCTCCTGCTGACCCGGGCGGACCTTGCGGTGCCCCTTCGCGTCCGTGATGCACTGCGTGATCCGGATGTCCTCGGCCCGGGCGCGCTCGACGAACGCGTTGATCCGCTCGACCTCCTCCGGGCAGGAGTCCATGATCCGGCCCGCGGCGGTCAGCAGCGTCATGATCGAGGTGTAGGTGACGTGCGCGAGCATGCCCATGTCGTGCACGAAGTCGATGTGCTCGCGCAGGCCCTGCGCGTCCGTCGGGACGTCGGAGAACGGGCTGTGGTCGCCGGTCGGGTCGTAGACCTTGTCGTAGCCCTCGGCGATGAGCTTCACGCTCTGCCCGAGGATCGGGTGGTCGGCGATGCTCTCGACCAGCTCGCCCTCGAACCAGACCTTGCGGCCGTCGTCGAGGGAGGCCAGGTACTGCTCACCGGTCTTCATGCGCGGTCCTCTCGGGGTGCGTCTCCACACCGACGCTGCGCAGCAGCAGGTCGGTGAAGCCGTCGATGATCTCGGTCATGGACAGGTCGCCGTCGGGGCGGAACCACGCCTGGACGGAGTTGAGGGTCGCGAGGATCGACGCCGCGGTGAGGCGCGGGTCGAGGTGCGCGGCGAAGGCGCCCTCCCGCTGCCCCTGCCGCACGATCTCGCGGATCGAGCGCTCGTAGGTGTCCCGGCGCGCGATGATCTCGGCGAACCGCTCGGCGGGCAGCCCGGAGAACTCGGCGTTGAACACCCTGATCTTGATCAGGTTCTTCTCGGTGCCGCGCAGGTGCCGCTCGATCGCCAGCCGCAGCTTGTCGACGGCCGGTTCGCCCGAGGCGAGCAGCTCCTCGCCGAGCGCGGCGGTGTTGAGGTGTGCCTCCTCGACGATCGCGTGGAGGAGGTCCTCCTTGGTGTGGATGTAGTGGTAGAGGCTGCCCTTGAGCATGCCGGCGGCCTCGGCGATCTCGCTGATGCTGGTGCCCGCGTAGCCCTTGCGCCGGAACAGCTCCGCCGCGGCGTCGACGATCTGCTCGTAGCGCGACGGGCCGAGGTCGCGCTCGCGCGCCTTGGGCGCCACCGCCCGACGGTGCGGCGGCACGGACCGCGCGATCCCACTCTCCGGCACCAGCGTCTCCTGCGACTCGGCGGTCCGACGAACGACGACGCTAGCTGGGGATCCGCTCCTGGTCAATCGTTCGGTTGGCAATGTTCGACCGATCGTTTGGGCGCCGGCCGGGGCTAGTGTCCCGACGGGACCCCGCGTGATCAGGAGGGACACGGATGTCACCGCGCTACGGCGACTACCAGCTGGAGATCTACCTGGCCGGCACGAAGGGGCTGCTGCCCCGCTTCCCGGTCGACTTCGCGGGGATGGAGCGGCGGGCCGCCGAGGCGCTGCCGCCGTGGGTGCTCTCCTACGTCGCGGGCGGGGCAGGCGACGAACGGACGCAGCGGGCCAACGTCGGCGCCTTCGAGAAGTGGGGCCTGGTGCCGCGGATGATGGAGGGCGCACACGAGCGCGACCTCTCCACCCGCTTGTTCGGCATCGACCTGCCGCACCCGCTCTTCCTCTGCCCGATCGGCGTGCTCGGCCTCTGTGCGCAGGACCTGCACGGCGACCTGGCGACGGCCCGCGCCGCCGCACGCACGGGCGTCCCGATGATCGCCTCGACGCTCTCGCAGGACCCGATGGAGGAGGTCGCGGCGGCGCTCGGCGACACCCCGGGCTTCTTCCAGCTCTACCCGCCCAACGACCGCGACCTGGCCGTGAGCTTCATCCAGCGGGCCGAGCGGGCCGGGTTCACGGCCCTCGTCGTCACCCTCGACACCTGGGTCACGGGCTGGCGCCCGCGGGATCTCAACACCGCGAACTTCCCGCAGCTGCGGGGCTACTGCCTGGCCAACTACACCTCCGACGAGCACTTCCGGAAGCGCCTCACGAGCTCCGACCCTGCCGAGGTCGTCGGGCTGTTCGCGCAAACGTTCGGCTTCTCGATGCGCTGGGAGGACCTGGCCTGGATGCGGGAGGCGACGTCGCTGCCGATCGTCCTCAAGGGCATCTGCCACCCCGAGGACGTGCGCAAGGCCAAGGACCACGGCGTCGACGGCATCTACTGCTCGAACCACGGCGGCCGGCAGGCCAACGGCGGCCTGCCCGCTTTGCAGAGCCTGCCCGAGGTCGTCGAGGCGGCCGGGGACACCCCGGTCCTCTTCGACTCCGGGGTGCGCAGCGGCTCCGACATGGTCACGGCGCTCGCGATGGGGGCGGCGGCCGTCGGCACCGGCCGCCCGCACGTCTACGCCCTGGCGGTCGGCGGCGAGGAGGGCGTGGTTCACCACCTGCGCTCCTTCCTCGCCGAGGCGGACCTGCTGATGGCCGTCGACGGCTATCCCGACCTCGCCCGGCTCCGCGCGGCGGGGGTGCGCCGCGTGGACTGACCCCTACGCTGCGGGGCATGTCCAAGCGCCCCCGCGGACGCAGGCCCCCGAAGAAGGCCGGGCACACCCGGACCCGTCGCCGGGAACGGCGCCGGGAGCGGGCCCGCGAACCCGACCTCGTCGACCGCGTGGCCACGGCGCTCGGGGAGCACCCGCTCTCGCTGCTCGAGCTGGTCAGCGGGATGCTGGCGGTGCTCGAGCCGCCCCGCCACCCCTTCGGGCCCGAGCCGCCGGCCGACCTCGTCGGGCTCGACGACCTCGTCGAGTCCTTCCTCGCCGCCGACCTGCGGGAGACGTCGGCCCTGCTCGCCGTGCTCGCCGCCTTCTCCGACGACGAGCTGTTCCGGCGCCGGGCCCACCACGTGATCGGGACGCGGGCCGACGCGCTGCCGAACTGGCTGGCCGACCTCGGCCGGACCGCCGTGACCTCGGTCCACGAGGTGGCCCACGTGCTCGGCGACGGCGAGAACATCGTGCTGGGCGTGCTGCTCCCCGACGGCACCGCGTTCACCACCGTGGTCTACGTCGACCACAACGTCGGCACGCTGGTCAAGGACGCCTTCGTGCTGCCGGCCCCGGCCGACGAGGTCCTCGGGACGCTGAGCGCGATCGCCGACGACCCCGACACCGAGGTGCGCGACCTCGACCCCGCCGACGCGCGCGCCCGGATCACCGAGGCGGCGGAGCACGCCGCGATCACCTATCCGCCGTTCGAGAGCGAGACCTGGCCGGCCTGTCGCGCACTGGTCAGCTGGGTCACCGGGATGCTGCCGTCGGGCGGGCGCGCCCACGAGTTCCCCGAGTGGACCGAGGCCGAGCTCGCGGACCTGACCGAACGCTTCTTGCGGTCACCACACGGCACGGGGTTCGACGATCCCGAGCACCGGGACCTCCTGGAGTCGCTGCTGTGGTTCGGGTCCGGCTACGGCACGGCCGACCCGCTGCGGTGGAGCCCCGTCAACGTCGAGATCCTGCTGCTCGACTGGGTGCCCCGGAAGATCGTCGCCGACGTGCCGTTCCTCGACCTGCTGCCCGACCTGCTGCGCGCCTTCGTCCGCTACTGCCACGCGGAGCGCGGGATCAGGTCCGTGCACACGACGGACACCCTGGAGGTGGTCGACGACCTCGAGCCCGAGTACCGGCGGCTGATCCGCTCCGAGCGCAGGCAGGGACCGGAGGCACTGCTGGAGGCGGTCGGGCTGCTCGACCCGCCGGACCCGGAGTGGGGGCTGGACGACCTCGCGCGTGCCGTCGGCGGGCGTGACGTGCTGGACGCCCTCTCCAGCGATCCGTTGCCCGACGAGCCGTTCGACTGGACCGGGGTCCCCGAGGACGTCCGGCCGCGGGTGGGCGAGGTGCTCGCGCTGGTCGACTCCGGCTGCCAGGTCCTGTTCGACGGCGCCGACGCCGTCGAGATGCGGACGGCGTGCCGGCGACTGCTCAGCAGGATCGCGGCTGCCGATCCCGTGGTGTTCCGCCGGACGTCCCGGTCGGACATCTCGGCCGGGACCGTCTGTTGGCTCGTGGGCCGGGCCAACGACCTCGTCGGCGGCCGCGGCGTGCTGATGGTCAAGGACCTGGCCGCGCACTTCGGCGCCCCGGGCGGCAGCTTCTCGCAGCGGGGCCGGGTCTACCTCCGCGCACTCGGGCTCGAACCGCGTCCCGGGGCGGGGCCGAAGCTCGGTTCGCCGGACTACCTCGTGTCGCGCCGGCGTGCCGACATCGTCGAGGCCCGGGACACCTGGCGGAACTGGGCCGACGACGAGTTCTTGACCTGAACCGAGCTTCAGGTCGCACGGTGGTCGGCATGACATCGACCGCGATCGTCACCGGTGCGGGGCAGGGCTTCGGGCTCGCCCTCACCGTCGCCCTCGCCCGGCGCGGGACCACCGTGGTGGCCTGCGGCCGGGATGCCGGACGCCTGCGGAGCGCGCTCGCCGGGGTGCCCGGCGTCGTCGCGCTTCCCGGCGACGTCACCGACCCCGCCTTCCGCGCCGAGCTCGCGGCGGCGGCCGGGGACCGGCTGGACCTGCTGGTGCACAACGCCGGCGAGCTCGGGCCCTCACCCCTGCCCCGGCTGGCCGACTACCCGCTCGACGCCCTGCGCGGCGTCCTGGAGACCACCGTCCTGGCGCCGCTGGGCCTCACCCGGGAGACCCTGCCGGCACTGCGCGCGGCGGCCGGCACCGTCGTCACGCTCAGCTCCGACGCCGCCGTCGAGGCCTACGAGGGCTGGGGCGGCTACGGGGCGGCGAAGGCCGCGCTCGACCACCTGGCCGCGGTGCTCGGGGTGGAGGAGCCGGGCCTGCGCGTGTACGCCTTCGATCCCGGGGACATGCGCACCGCGATGCACCAGCGGGCCTTCCCCGGCGAGGACATCTCGGACCGGCCCGAGCCGGGGACCGTCGTGCCGGCGCTGCTGCGGCTGCTCGCCGACCGGCCGGCCTCGGGCCGCTACACCGCGGCCGGCCTGGCGGTCACCCCGTGAGGCCGGTGCCACCGGGGCTGGTGGCCACCGCGCCCCCGCCGGTCCGCGACGGGGTGCGGCTCATGGTGGCCCGCGCGCGGCGGCCGCTGCGGCACCGCCGGTTCACCGACCTGCCTTCGGCGCTGGAGCCCGGGGACCTGCTCGTCGTGAACACCTCCGACACCGAACCGGCGGCCCTCGACGGCACCCACGCCGGCCGGCCGGTCGTCCTGCACGTGTCCGGGCCGGCCGCGGCCGACACCTGGGTGGTCGAGCTGCGGACGCCGGACGGGCACCGGATCATCGACGGCCGGGCCGGCGAGACCGTCCGGCTGCCGTGCGGGGTCGGCGCGACGCTGATCTCCGGCGGCCCGCGCATCTGGCGGGTACGGATCGCGGTGGAGGGCGGGCTGCGCCGGTACCTCGCCGCCGCCGGGCGCCCGATCACCTACTCCTACCTGCACGGACGGCCCTCCCTCGCCGAGTACCGCACCGTCTTCGCCCGCCCGGACGGGCGGTTCGGCAGCGCCGAGATGCCGAGCGCGGGCCGCCCGTTCACCCCCGCGGTGCTCGACGGGCTGCGGACGCGCGGGGTCGGCGTCGCCGAGCTGGTGCTGCACACCGGGGTGTCGTCGCTCGAGGCCGGCGAGACCCCGCTGCCCGAGCGCTACCGCGTCCCGCCCGCCACGGCGGAGGCCGTGACGGCGACCCGCGCGGCCGGGCACCGGGTCGTCGCGGTGGGGACCACGGTCACCCGGGCGCTCGAGACGGTGGCGGCGCCCGACGGCACCGTCCGGGCCGGCGAGGGCACGACCGAGCTGGTCCTCGGCCCGGACCGACCGGCCCGCGTCGTCGACGGGCTGGTCACCGGCTGGCACGAGCCGGAGGCCTCGCACCTGCTCCTGCTCCGCGCGGTGGCCGGGCGGCGGCTCGTCGAGCGGGCCTACGCGGCCGCGCTCGACGAGGGCTACCGCTGGCACGAGTTCGGCGACTCCTGCCTGCTCCTGCCGTGACGGCCGGGCGTGCTCGGCCCAGTCGTGCTCACCCGCCCTCCGCGCTCGGGTCGTCGGCGACCACCCGGCCCGCGTCGATCGCCTCCTGCAGCGCCGCGTGGTCGGACTCGCTGCGGTCGGCGTAGGCACGGGCGAAGTCCCCGACCGCACGGTCGAAGGCGGCCGACGAGCCGAGGTAGGCGGCGATCGCGATCCGGTCGCCGCTGCGGGCGTGGGCGCGGGCGAGGGTGCGTCCGCAGATCTCGGAGTAGAGCGCCATGCCCTCCGGGCGCAGCTCGTCGACCTCGACCGACCCCTTCCAGTCGCGCAGCTGGCGCAGGTAGAAGTCCCGCACCTGGCCGTCGAGCCCGGTCGTGCGCTGCCAGCCGAGGAAGATGTCGCCGGCGGCCTGCATCAACCGCTGCCCCTCGACGACCCGCTGGCCCGCGGTCGCCTGCGTCGCCGGCCGCAGCACCGACTCCAGTGCCGACGGCCCGGCCTCCTTGGCCTGCAGGAACAGGGGATCACGGTCGTCGCGGCCGAGGAAGAGGATCATCCAGCAGCGGGTGCCGACGCTCCCGACACCGACCACCTTCTGGGCGATGTCGACGGGCCGGTACCGGTCGAACAGCACCCTCCGGTCCGGCGGGAGGGTCTCCCGGTAGCCGGCGAGGATCTCGCTGATGCCGTCCTCGATGCCCCGGCGCTCCACCTCCTCCGGGTAGAGATCGCGGACCGGCGTCACGATCGGGGGCGCCGGGACGATCTGCGGCCTCCCGTCGACCATGGTCGTGAACCGGGTCAGCGCGCCCAGGTTGTCCCGGGAGCGCGCCTTGGCGAGGTCCCGTTCCATGCGTGCCCGGCGACGTGGGGCGACGCGGTGCTCGTACTGCTGCCACAGATCTTCCGTCTCGAGGAGCGAGTACCAGACCTCCAGGTGCGTCATCGCGGCGTAGCGGCGCATCTCCTGCCGGTAGGCGCGCACGCCCGCCTCCACGGCGCCCGCCGCTCGCGGGGGCGGAAGCCGCGGTCCCGCCCGGCGACCTCGACGCTGGCCGCCAGCCGCTTGACGTCCCACTCCCACGGGCCCGGCAGGGTCTCGTCGAAGTCGTTGACGTCGAAGATCAGCCGGCGCTCCGGCGAGGCGAAGAATCCGAAGTTGGCCAGGTGGGCGTCGCCGCAGAGCTGCACGTCGATGCCGCTGACCGGACCGCCGGCGAGGTCGGCGGTCATCACCGCCGCCGAGCCGCGCAGGAACGTGAAGGGCGACAGGGCCATCCGGGCGTACCGGATCGGCAACAGGTCCTGCACCCGGCCGACGTCCTGGGCGGCCAGGATCTTCAGCGCCCCCGGGCCGCTGCGCGCCGGCAGCTCCGCATGGGACGCGCGGGGCGCGGTCGTCCGCGCCGCCCGGCCGAGCTCGGTGCTCTCGGCCGGGTCGAGCACGGGCGGACGCGGGGTCGCCGGCGCCGCGGTCGTGGTCATCTCCCCCTCACTTCCGACGGGTCAGGACGACGCCGATGAGCAACCCGACCGCGATCATGACGACCAACAGCAACCACAACGGTGCGCTGAGGGTCAGGGTGAGCAGGTACACGCCCACCGGATCGCGGTTCTGCAGCACGAACACCAGGGCGAGGACCGCCACCACCAGGGCGACGACCGCTCGTGCGGTGATCCGGCGGCGGCCGCGGCCCGTGGGCCGCTGCGTCGTCATCCCGGTCAGGCCAGCTCGCGCTGCTCCCGGACCAGGGCCCAGATCACGGCGACGTCGAGGGCGATGATGACGATCGACCAGATCGGGTAGTGCGGGATGAACATGAAGTTGGCGATGATGCTCAGCGCGGCCAGCACGATGCCGACGACGCGGGCCCAGGTCTGTCCCTGGATCACGCCGAGACCCGTGAGCGCCAGCGCGACACCGAGGATGAGGTGGACCCAGCCCCAGGTCGTGACGTCGAACGAGTAGATGTAGTTCGGCGTGGCCACGTAGACCTGGTCGCGGAACAGCGCCGAGATACCGCTCAACGCCTGGCAGATGCCGACCACGATCAGTACCGCACCCGCGAACATCGCGAATCCGGTCGACCAGGCCGCGGCGGTGCTCCTGGTGGTTCCCGTCGTGGGCGGATGGGTCGTGTCGCTCATGGTGTTGCTCCTCCCTCGAGCGCTGTGTCCGACCACGATCGGGTCCACGCACACGGTGCACCTCGCCCGCCGCGTGTGACTTCGTGGTCCCGCGCGGGCCTCAGTTCCGGGGGGCGAGCGCGGCGCCCGACGCGATCAGCCCGCGCTCGTAGCCGGCGAGCACCGCGGTCCGGCGGCTGCTCACGCCGAGCTTCCCGTAGATGGAGCGGACGTGGGTCTTGACGGTGTTCACCGAGACCGACAGGTCCGCGCCGATCTCCTCCAGCGACAACAGGGAGGGCAGCAGCGCCAGGACCGCCCGCTCCCGCTCGCTGAGCGCCGCCGCCGGGGACCCGGTGGTCGCGGAGACCGCCAGCGCGGCGCCGGCGAACGAGCCGGCCGCGCCGGGGCCGCCGTGCAGCTGCACCAGCAGCCGCCGCACCTCGGCCCCCGCACCCGCGAACGGGCGCAGCGCCCCGAGTGGCTCGGCCAGCGCCAGGGCATGTTCCAGCGCCTCGCGGGCCGCGGCCCGTTGCCCCGCCTGGGCCGCGAGGGTCGCCTCGACCAGCCACGCCTCCACCTCGGTCACCCCGAGCAGCGGCGTGCCGCACTCCACGAGCGCCCGGTGCACAGCGGCTCGGGCGCGGTCGTCGCGGCCCGCGGCGAGGTCGGTCCACGCCCGCAGCAGGGCACTCTCCGCGGTCTCCCCGACGCGCTGGACCAGCCAGCCGTGCACACTGCGTGCCGCCGTCGGGTGCCCGAGGTCGAGGGCCGCCCGGTGCTCCAGCACCGCCGCGACGGCCACGACGTGCGGATCCACCGGCACGTCGCCCAGCTCCGCGCGGGCGTGCTGCAGCCGGTCCAGGCCGCGGGCGCGGTCCCCGCGGGCCTCGCCCGCGCCGTCGACGTCGGCCGCCGCGCGGATCACGGCCAGGCCGAACCGCAGTTCGGCGGGGGCGTGGCCCTGCTGGTCGAGACCGCCCAGCCCGGCCTCGGCCAACCGCACGGCGTCGCCGGGCTCGACGCGCAACAGCGCCGCGTGGGCGAGGACGGCCGCGGCGGCGGCCGCCCAGGCCGAGTGCCGCAGCCCCGTGCGCTCCGCACGGGCCAGCGCAGCCTCCCCCGTGTGCCGCACCTCGGCCGCGTCGCCCTCGAGGGCGGCCGCGACCGCCCGTAGGGCCAGGGTCTGCACCGCGAGGTGCACGAACGCGTGCCGGTCGGCGAGCTCGAGCGCCTCGACCAGCAGCGGCCGCGCAGCGCCCGGGGCGCCCACCCGGACCGCTCCGAGGGCCCGGGCGAGCAGGCCCAGCGCCCGCGGCCCCGGCTGGTGCGGCAGGTCCTCCGGGTCGCGCCGGTGCGGACCGGTGGGCACCGCGCCGAACTCCTCCGCGGCGGCGCGCAGCACCGCCAGCTCGGGAGGGGGGTCCTCGGGCCACCGGGGCGGGTGCGTGGCGGGCGGCCCTCCCGCGGCCGTGCGGGCGAGCGCGGCGAGCGCGGCGAGCCCCGGTTCGCGGGCGAGCGCGACCTCGCCGACGGTGTCCAGGGCCCGGCGCAGCGGGCGGTGCCGCCCCGAGAGCAGCAGCGCGGGGCCGGCGTCGCGCAGGATCTCCGCGGCGACGAGCGCGTCCCCGCTGCGGGCGGCGTGCTCGGCCGCGACGTCGGGCCGCCCGGCGGCCGCGTACCAGCGCGCCGTCGCCGCCTCGAGCCGCGCCGGTGCTCCCGCCGCTTGCCGGCGCAGCTCCCCGAACAGGTGGTCGCGCAGCAGCGGCTCCACCTGGTGGACCTCCCGGCCCAGACCCTCCGCGCGGACCAGGCCCGTCCGCTGCTCGACGGCGTCGAGCACGCCGCCGGCGTCGGCCCGCCCGGAGAGCACGGCGGCGAGCGCGGTCGGCACCGGGTTGACCACGCCGACCCGGCGAAGCACGTCGAGCTCGGCCTCGTCGAGCTCGGCGAGCGCCTCCCCCTCCAGGTAGTCGGCGACCAGCGGGTGCTCGCCGGAGAAGCCCAGCGCGGCGCGGGGGTCCGCCAGGTCGGAGCACGCCGCGGCGGCCAACCCGAGGGCGGCCGGCCAGCCCGCCGTGCGGGCGTGCAGCACGGTGACCTCGGCCGGACCGAGCGAGGGCGCGGCGGCACGCAGCAGCTCCTCGGCCTCACCCGGGGTGAAGCGCAGCAGGTCCGGGCCGATCTCGCGCACCCGGCGGGCCACCCGCAGCCGGGCGAGGCCGAGCGGGGGCTCACCCCGGCCGCACAGCACCACGACCAGGTCGGGCCGGCGGTCCCGGAGGAAGGTGCGCAGCCCGTGCAGGCTCGCGGCGCCGGTCAGCTCGCCGACGTCGTCGAGCACCAGGCGGGGTGGCCGCGGCAGGACGTCGAGCGCGGCCGCCAGCGCGGCCAGGAACTCCGGCCCACCGGCCGCGGGCCAGCCGTGCCGGTCCCGGAGCCGGCTCGACGGCGGGATCGTGGGGCACCGGGCCAGGGCGGCCAGGACGGCCGACCAGAGCCGGCCGGGGTCCTCGTCCTCGGCGTCGACCCGGACCCACGCCGTCCCGGGGCCGGGGCTCGTGCGCACCCACTCCGCCACGGCCGAGGTCTTGCCGAAACCCGCCGGGCCGCGGACCAGGCCCACGTCGACGATCCGGTCGAGCGCCGCGCACACGGCAACCCGTGGCACCAGCTGCACCGGACGGACGGGAACACGGATCTTCGACCTGGGCACAGGCTGCATGAAGTCACCCCCGCACGCCGGCACTCTGCTGGACCGGCAACAACGGTCCATGCTGGACGAGCCCATCCGCCGCGGCGTCGAGCGTGTGGCCTGGCCGGGCGGGCCGAAGGTCCCCCGTCGGGACCTGCGGCGGAGGAGCAGAACAGGTCCGAACGGCGCAGTTCCGCGCGCTTCGTCCGGTTAGCTCGCTCATGCCTGCCGACGCACTGCCGGCTGCCCGCACAGCACCCGGACCAGGCCCGCGATCGCCTCGCCTGGCCCGGCCGACGCGACCGCCGCCGGCGCGGCTCCCGGCGACGCGACGGGCACCCGGACCCGCAGCGCCCCGGGGAGCACCCGGAACCGCAGAGGGGGCGGCAGGCGCAGCGCCTCGCCGTCGACCCCCACCTCGACCAGGGGCTTGTCGGAGTCGACCTCGAACTCGGGCGCGTTCCACTGCCGGTAGCCGTGGAAGGACCGCAGCCGGCCGGTCGCCTGGGCCGCCAGCATCTCGGTGACGTCACGCCCCTTCTCCACCCGCACGGTGACGACGCCGAGCACCCCGCCGTCGAGCCGCGCGCGGGTGCCGAAGCCGTCGAGCCGGTCCAACCGGTAGTCGCCGTTGGACACCAGCACCATGGCGGTCGGGCCGCCGTCGTCGCCGTCCGGACCACGGAAGCGCAGGTGGGAGCCCTCCGCTCCGGGGCCGAGCAGGTCGGGGGCCATCCGGGCGGTGGTCGCGAGCTTCGCGTCGCGGTAGCCCTCGGACTGGACGACGCCGGCGTACACGCCGAGCGAGGCGTTGTTGACGAACACCCGGTCGCCCAGCACGGCCAGATCGATGCGCCGCTCCAGGGCCGGGCCGAACGCGTCGAGCGCGGCGACGACGTCGTCGCGGTCCAGGCCGAGGTCGAGCGCGAAGTGGTTGCGGGTGCCGGCCGGCACCACGACGAGCGGCACATCGTGGTGCCGGGCGACGTCGGCGACCAGGGCCTGGGAACCGTCGCCGCCGGCCATCCCGAGGACGTCGGCGCCCTCGGCGACGGCCGCCTCGGCGAGCGCCCGCAGATCGTCGCCCGGCTCCAGCACGACGGGGGTGACGCCGCGGCGCAGCGCCTCCTCCTCGAGCGCGAACCTCCCGACCTTCCCGCCGCCCGAGCGCGGGTTCATCAGCAGCACCCCGTGCCCGGCCGCCGGGACGGACTTCAGTCCCGACGGCGCCGGCACGAGATCGCGGCCGAGGGCGGCCCGGGCGAGGCTCGCCGCGACCAGGACGAGCACGACCACGCCCGCGGTACGCAGCACCGAGGCCGTCACCACGAGCATGATCACGCCGACGAGCGCCAGCAGCGCGATCGCGCAGGCCGCGATCCGCCAGATCCCCCGCCGGACGAGCGCGGTCCACCCGGCGGCGACCGCAACGCCGACCAGCACCGGGGCCGCGACGAGCCGGAGCGGCTCCTGCAGCAGCGCCACGACCACCAGGGCGATCGCGCCGATTGCGGCCAGCAGCGCGGCCGCCGCCGCGACCCGTCGCCCCATGCCCGGTCGCACGCCCGGTCGCACGCCCTCCGCCGTCCCGACCATGGCCGGCCTCCCGTCAGTCCACGAACCAGATCTCGGCCAGGTCGGCCGCGACCAGGCCGCGCTCGGCGGCGATCCGCTCCAGCGCCTCGGCGAGCGTCGAGGAGAGGACCACCACCGTCTCCGTGAGACCGGGTTCGCCGGCCTCGGCCAGCACCGCCGCGGCGACGGCGCGGGCCCGTTCGGTGCCCTGCTCGGCGTTGACGTCGTCCGACAGCACGGCCAGGACGGCCTCGAACGCCCACGCCCGGGCCCGTGGTGGGGAGGCCACGCCGAGCACCTCGCCTCAGGCGGTCTCGTGCTCCTCGACGAAGACCTCCCGCAGCTTCTGCTCCTGCTCGTTGGAGAGGTTCGTCGAGATGAGCTCGGCGTTGGTGCCGCGGAACTCGTCGAGCACCTTGTCCTGCACGACGCGCGAGGTCATGAGGAACAGCGCCGACGTGCCGGGCGTGACCTTCTCGCGGACCTCCTTGATGAAGCGGTCGTCGATGCCGACGTCCGACATGGAGCCCGCCAGCGCGCCCATCGCCGCCCCGACCGCCATGCCCAGCAGCGGGACGAAGAACAGCAGCCCGAACAACAGACCCCAGAAGCTGCCGCCGAGCGCCCCGGCCCCGGACATGCTGTGCAACTGCTCGGTCTTCGGCTTCTTGCGGTTCTCGGGCCACGTCACCACGGCCGCGTCCTCGAGCGTCAGCAACTCCTGCTTCTGCAGTCGTTCCACCAGGTCCAGCGCGCTGCGGGCGCCGCCCGGCTCGTCGAACTTCCAGACGGTCAGCGTCGTCATGGATCCGCCTCTCCTCGAGATGTGTCGGAAGGGCGACTGTCGTGGCCCCCGCGGCGACGGGCCTCACCCGCCGGGGGCGAACCTCGACGGGTGCACGATGGGGGTCATGGACTTCCGCTACCTCGGCCGCTCCGGCATGCAGATCTCCGAGATCACCTACGGCAACTGGCTGACGCACGGGTCGCAGGTGGAGAACGACGTCGCGACGCAGTGCGTGCACGCCGCCCTGGAGCACGGGATCACCAGCTTCGACACCGCCGACGTCTACGCCAACGGGCGCGCCGAGGAGGTGCTCGGCGCCGCGCTCAAGGGGGAGCGGCGCGAGTCGCTGGAGATCCTCACGAAGGTCTACTGGCCGGTGGGGCCGCGCGGGAAGAACGACCAGGGCCTGTCGCGCAAGCACATCCTGGAGGGCATCGACGGGAGCCTGCGCCGGCTCGGGACCGACTACGTCGACCTCTACCAGGCGCACCGCTACGACCGGTTCACCCCGCTCGAGGAGACGATGCAGGCGTTCGCCGACGTGGTGCGGGCGGGCAAGGCGCTCTACATCGGAGTGAGCGAGTGGACGGCCGACCAGATCCGCCGGGCCCACGCCCTGGCCGTCGACCTCGGGGTCCCGCTGGTCTCCAGCCAGCCGCAGTACTCGATGCTCTGGCGGATCGTCGAGGACGAGGTGGTGCCCACCTCCGAGGAGCTGGGGATCGGCCAGATCGTCTGGTCGCCGATCGCGCAGGGCGTGCTCACCGGCAAGTACCAGCCCGGCGAGGCCTGGCCCGAGGGGTCGCGCGCGACGGACGAGAAGGGCGGCGGCGACGCGATCAAGCGGTTCCTCACCGACGACACCCTGGCCCGCGTGCAGAAGCTGCGCCCGATCGCCGGCGACCTCGGGCTGACGATGGCCCAGCTCGCCGTGGCGTGGGTGCTGCAGAACCGCAACGTCTGCGCCGCCCTGGTCGGCGCCTCCCGGCCCGAGCAGGTGGAGGAGAACGTGAAGGCCGCGGGCGTGCGCATCCCGGCCGACGCGATGGCGGCGATCGACGACGTGCTCGGCGAGGCCGTCACCCGCGACCCCGCGCTCGTCGCCCGCTCCACCCCGACGCGGCGGCCCGTCTGATGGACCTGGGGATCGCCGGCCGCACCGCGGTCGTCTGCGCCTCCACCCGGGGGCTCGGGCGGGCGTGCGCCGAGGAGCTGGCCCGCGCGGGCTGCACCGTCGTCGTCAACGGGCGGGAGCAGGCGGCCGCCGAGGAGGCGGCCGCAGAGATCGCCGCGGCGACCGGGGCCGAGGTGGTCCCGGTCGGGGTGGACCTGAACACCCCGGGCGGCCCCGAGCGGCTGCTGGCCGCGGTGCCGCACGTGGACGTGCTGGTGAACAACAACGCCGGCCCGCCCGCCCGCGACTTCCGGCAGGTCGACGAGGAGGCCCTCCTGGCGGGCGTGCGGTCCAACATGGCCACCCCGATCCGGCTCGTCCAGGCGGTCGTCGACGGGATGGTGGAGCGCCGGTTCGGTCGGATCGTCAACATCACCTCGGGCTCGGTGAAGATGCCCCTGTCCGGGCTCGACCTGTCCAGCGGCGCCCGCGCCGGGCTGACCGGGTTCCTCGCCGGCGTCGCGCGGTCGGTGGCCCACGCCAACGTCACGATCAACTTCCTGCTCCCGGGGTCCTTCGCGACGGACCGGCTCGCCTCGCTCCAGCGCCGGACCGCGGAGCGGCAGGGCGTGAGCGTGGATGAGGTCGCGGCGAACGGGCGGGCCACGATCCCGGCGCGGCGGTTCGGCGAGCCCGCCGAGTTCGGCGCCGCCTGTGCCTTCCTCTGCTCCGCGCAGGCGGGCTTCATCACGGGCCAGAGCCTGCTGATCGACGGCGGCGCGTACCCCGGAGTGCTGTAGCCCACGTCTCGGGAATGCTCGTCAGGGCGACGCCGGTTGCCGCGGACATGAGGATCGGAATCATCGGTGCGGGATACATCGGCGGCACGCTGACCCGGCGGCTCGCCGCCCTGGGTCACGAGGTCCGGGTGGCGAACTCCCGGGCCCCGGAGACGCTGGCGGAGCTGGCCGCGGAGACCGGCGCGACCCCGGTGTGGGCCCGCGAGGCGGCGGTCGACGCGGACGTCGTGATCGTGAGCATCCCGCAGAAGAACACCCCGGACCTCGAACCCGGCATCGTGTCGGCGGCGAAGCCGGGAGCTCCGGTGATCGAGACGAACAACTACTACCCGCAGCAGCGCGACGGCCGGATCGAGGCGCTCGAGAACGGCACCCCGGAGAGCGTGTGGGTGGCCGGGCTCCTCGGCACGCCGGTCTACAAGGTCTTCAACGGGATCTACTGGAAGCACCTGCTGGAGCGCGGGAAGCCGCGCGGCGCCGAGGGCCGGATCGCGCTGCCGATCGCGGGCGCCGACGGCCCGGGCCGGGACACCGTCTCCGCCCTGGTCGACGAGCTGGGCTTCGACCCGGTCGACGCCGGCCCGCTGGAGGAGTCCTGGCGTCAGCAGCCCGGCACCCCGGTGTACGGCAAGGATTACGACGTCGAGCGCACCCTGAAGGCCCTCGCCGAGGCCACCCCGGAGCGGCCGACGGAGTTCCGCGCCGCCTGACTCCTCCCACTCATGGGTCGCCCCCCGGAGAACGGGCGCCGAATGGCACTCCCGGTGCTCGAATCACCACTCTCGCGTGACCATCCTCGACTTTCTGCGGAATTCGTGGAGAATCGGGGCAACCCGCGAGTACGGCGATCGGACGTGGATGATGGCGAAGATTACGAATATCACGCTGGTGGACGACCTCGACGGCGGACGGGCGGACGAAACGGTCACGTTCACTGTGGACGGCAAGGAATTCGAGATCGACCTCAGCGCGCAGCACGCGTCGGAACTGCGGGAGGTGTTCGCGCCGTTCGTCGGCGCCGCCCGCCGCGCTCCTTCCGGATCGGGGCGCAGGAACTACGCGCGGGTCGCCTCCTCCGCGGGCAAGACGCGGGAGGAGAATGCCGCCATTCGTGAGTGGGCGCTCTCGGCCGGGTTCCAGGTCTCCGAACGGGGGCGGATCCCGTCGAACGTGCTCGAGGCGTACGCGAATCGCGGCGCCTCGACACGGGAGCCGGAAGCCGCGCCGGATGCCCCCCGGGAAGCGGCGCCGGAACCCACCCCGGATGTCTCCTCGGAAGCCGCTGCGGAACCGCAGGCGGAATCGGAGCCGAAGCCGAAGCGGCGGACCCGGAAGAAGGTCGCCGCGGCGAGCTGAGGAAGGACCGTCGGGAACAGCACGGGGAAGGGCCTCCGACCGCGTGTCGGAGGCCCTTCCGCGTGTGGGGGGTTGAGTCGCCCCGTACCGGTAATGCCCTTTCCGGACGACGGAGGGAGCAGGATGCCGGAGCTGCGAGGCACCCCCGGGCGCACGGTGGTGGTGGTCGGCGCCTCGGGGAACGTCGGGACCGGGCTGTTGCGGGTGCTGAGGGAGGTGCCCGACATGCGGGTGCACGCCGTGTGCCGGCGTCCGCCGCCGCCCGTGCCGCCCTACGACGCCGCCGAGTGGCACGCGATCGACCTCACCAGGGCCGACGCCGAGCGGCGGCTCGTGGAGGTGTTCACCGGGGCGGACGCCGTGGTCGACCTCGCGTGGGCCATCCAGCCGGTGCGCGACGAGGCGGCTATGCGGCGCACGAACGTCGACGGCACCGCGGCGCTGCTGCGGGCGGTCCGCCGGTCCGGCGTCGGCCACCTCGTCTTCGCCTCGTCGCTCGGGGCCTACGCCTCGGCACCGCGGGACCCGGCCCGGCCCGTCGACGAGAGCTGGCCGGTCACGGGACAGCCGCGCTCGGCCTACAGCCGGGACAAGATCATCGCGGAGCGGATGCTCGACGCGTTCGAGCGGGACAACCCGGGCGTCGCCGTCGCACGGGTCCGGCCGACGCTGGTCGTGCAGCGCGAGGCCGCGCGCGAGATGGCCCGGCTCTTCCTCGGCCCGGCCGTGCCGCGTCCGCTGCTCGCCCGGCTGCGCGACGGCCGGATACCGCTGTTCCCGATGCCGACCGGGACGGTCCTGCAGTTCGTGCACGCCGACGACCTCGGCCGGGCGTTCGCCGCGATCCTCGAGCGGCGGTCCCGGGGCGCGTTCAACATCGCGGCCGACGCCCTCGACGCGCACCAGCTCACGGCGCTGATCGGCGCGCGGCCGGTCCCGGTGCCGCACGACCTGGCGCGGGCCGTCGTCGAGCTGCTGTTCCGGCTGCACGCGCTGGCGATGTCGGCCGGGTGGTTCGACGTCGCGGTGCGCACGCCGGTCATGGACACCGGACGGGCCAGGCTGGAGCTGGGCTGGGCGCCGAAGACCGGCACCGCCGAGGCGCTGCGGATCCTGCTCGAGGGCGTGGTCGACGACGCGACCACGCCGAGCCCCGCGCTCGCGGTCGGATGAGCGGGCTGCGCGCCGTCGTCGAGGGGCTGCGCGAGCGCGCGGTCACCGACGAGCCGGAGGTGGAGGCGGGCTGGACCGTCGACGAGCACGTGCACGAGCTGGGCACCGAGCTGCCGGGGGGGCCCCTGCCGAACGGGATCTGGGAGCGGGCGACGGCGCTCGTGCGGGACTACGACTTCACCCCGCCGGAGCTGCTGCGCGCGGCCTACCTGCGCGACTCGGCGCTGCTCGGCCGGGACATCCTGCTCGACGGGCGCTTCGGCCCGCTGCGCTTCCTGATGGGCGTGCGGATCACCGAGGTCGTCGACCACGCCGACGAGGACGGCTGGCGGATCTGGGGCTGGGCGTACAGCACGCTCGACGGCCACCTGCAGCGCGGGCGGGTGCTGTACCGGGTGGCGAAGCACCGGGCGTCGGGCCGGGTGGAGTTCCGGGCGAGCGTGCGCTGGAGGCCCGATCCGCGGCTCGGTCCGGTGTTCGGGCTCGGCTGGGGAGTGTTCGGCCGGCGCAGCCAGCTCCGCTTCTACCGGCGGATCGGTGAGCGCGTGCGGGAGCGGGCGGTCCTGGAGCCGCCGGGACGGCGCGTCCCCGGTACCGGCCCGCTGATACTGGTCCCCGGCGACGCCCGGCCGGACCCGTGGGACCACGCCCGCCTTCGCGTGGCGCACCCCGTCCACGGGCGACGGCTGCTGCCGCCGGCCGTGGACCGGGCGTGAGCCGCCGGGTGGCGCGTCAGAGCGCGGCGCGCACCACGTCGGCGACCGGGGTGAGCGGGCGGCCCAGCAGCTCGGCCAGGTCGCTGCTCTCGATGTCCAGGTCGCCCCGGGCGATGCTCTCGTCGAGCGCGACGACGAACCCGGCCGTGCCCTCGTCGAGCCCGGCGCCGGTGAGGACGGCGGTCAGCTCGGCCGCGCCCACCGGGCGGTACTCGACCTCTCGCCCGCCGACCTCGGTGATCGTGGCCGCGAGCTCCTTGAACGTGAAGGGCGCGCCGGCGAGCTCGTAGGTCTTCCCGGCGTGGCCCTCACCGGTCAGGACGACCGCCGCGGCCTCGGCGTAGTCGCGGCGGGCCGCCATGGCCACCCGGCCGTCTCCGGCCGCGGCGACGATCGCCCCGCCGGAGAGGTGGTCGGCGAGCTGGACGGTGTAGTTCTCGACGTACCAGTTGTTGCGCAGCAGCGTGTGCGGCACGCCCGACGCGGCCAGCAGCTCCTCGGTGGCCTTGTGCTCCGGCGCCAGCGGGCTGCCCGTGCTGTCCGCGCGCGAGATGCTCGTGTACGCGATCAGTGCGACGCCGGCCTCCTTCGCCGCGTCGATCACGTTGCCGTGCTGCTCGGTCCGCTGGCCGACCTCGCTGCCCGAGACGAGCAGGAGGCGGTCGACGCCGGCGAGCGCGGTCCGCAGGGTCTCCGGCTGCGCGTAGTCCGCGGTGCGGACCTGGACGCCGCGTGCGGCGAGCGGGGCCGCCTTCTCCGGATCCCGGACGACCGCGACGACGTCCCCGGCCGGGACGCCCTTCTCGAGCAGGGCCTCGATCGCCAGGGCCCCGAGGTGGCCGGTCGCTCCGGTGACTGCGTAGGTGGTCATGTCGCCTCCCAGGTGGTGTGCGCTTCGACAGTACTAACTTTTCGTAAGCACAAGCGCTTCCCGCAGCGCTGTATCCTGAGAGCGTGACCACACGAGCCCCGGACCCGGCCCCCGCCTGCGACCCGTCCGACGAGCTCGTGACCACGGTGTTCGCCCGCAACTGCGCGTCGCGCACGGCTCTGGAGGAGATCGGGAGCAAGTGGGGAATCCTCGCCCTGCTGGCACTCGGCGAGGGCCGCTACCGGTTCAACGCCCTGCGCCGGCGCGTCGACGGCGTGAGCGAGCGGATGCTCTCGCAGACCCTGCAGACCCTCGAGCGGGACGGCCTGGTGACCCGGGAGGTGCACAGCACGATCCCGCCCCGGGTCGAGTACGCGCTGACGGCCCTCGGCGAGAAGGTCGCCGACAGCCTGCGCGGGCTCGCGGACCTGCTCGAGGGCTCGGTCGCGGAGATGTCCGCCGCCCGCGAGCGCTACGACTCCCGCACGGACTGACCGCCGCTCAGGACCGCGCCCGGACAGCCGAGGCCGCGAGCCACGAGGCGATCTGGGTGCGGGAGGTGAAGTCCAGCTTCCGCAGGATGCGCTCCACATGCCCGTCGACCGTGCGGGGTGAGATCGTGAGCTCGCGGGCGATCGCCTTGTTGCTCAGGCCCGTGGCGATCAGCTCGGCGATCTGCTCCTCCCGCGCGGTCAGCGGGGAGTCGGTCCGGCTCGCGGCGGCGGGGGGCTCCGGCGTACGCCCGCCGCCGCACCCGAGCTCGATCCCGAGCCGCACGGCCTCCTGCAGGCCGACCCGGCCGTACTCCGCCCGGATCTCGGCGGCCCGCGCCTCTCCGAGCTTCCGGTCCACCAACCCCGTGTGGCGCCTGCCCTCGGCGCTGGCGTGCGGGCCGAAGGCGTCGAGCGAGGTGCCGAGGCGCCGCCACACCGAGGCCGACATGCCGGACAGCGCGGCGGCATCGGCCGCCCGCCCCCCTGCCGCGACGATCCACGAGCACACCTCGATGCACAGCGCGGTGCACACGCCGTCGCGGAAGTCCTGCTCGATCCGCATGGTCTCGGCCACGGCCTCCTCGGCGCGCGACAGGTCACCCAGGTGCAGGTGGCTGATCGCGGCGACCCAGTGGGCGTACCCCCGGTTCCACGACTCGCCGTCGGCCGACGCCCGGGCGACCACCGCCGCACACGTCCGCAACGCCCGACCGGGATCGCCGGCGTAGGCCTGGGCCATCGCGAGCTGGAAGGCTGCGGTGAGCTCGGAACCGACGTCGCCCACGTCCCGGTGGATCGCGATCGCGCGGTCGTAGAGCCGGGCGGCCGCCTGCAGGTCGCCCTCGAACAGGTCCAGCAGGGCCCGCCAGTGCGCCGCATGTCCCTGCATGGCCCGGTCCGGGAGGGCGTCCGCGAGGTCGGTGCACTCGGCGAGGTAGGTCCGCGCGACGCCACGGTCGCCCTGGATCAGCGCGACCCACGCGGCGGCCCACAGCGCGTGGCCGCGTTCGGGCAGACCGGGGTCGAGCCGAGCGAGCAGGCGTTCGAGCCAGCGCCGCCCGTAGGTCAGGAAGCCGCCTGCGATCCAGTGGTAGCGCAGCAGCACGGCGAGCCGGGCACCCGCCGGCGCCTCGCCCGGGGTGTCGACGGACCAGGCGAGGGCGGTGATCAGGTTCGGGTGGTCCTCGCGCAACCGTGCGAGGTCGGCGGCCTGGTGCGGCCCGCACCAGCGCGCCACGGAGGCGCGGGCGCGCTCGATGAAGTGATCGCGGTGCCGGCGGCGGACGACGTCCTGCTCGCCCGAGCCCGCGAGGATCTCGGCCCCGTACTCACGCAGTGTGACGAACTGGCGGTAGCGCAGCCGCTCCCCGTCCCGGTCGGCGACCACGACGGACTTGCCGACGAGCCCGTCGAGCGCGTCGAGCAGGCGGTCGGCCGTCAGCTCGCCGAACCCGCACACGCCCTCGACGGTCTCCAGGTCCACGGCCGCCGGGAACACCGACAGCCTGGCCCACAGCAGCCGTTCGTCCGGGCCGCACAGATCGTGACTCCAGTCGATGAGGGCGCGCAGCGACCGCTGCCGCGGGTCGACAGCGGGGTCCGAGCCCGCGAGCCGGGGGAAGCGTCGCTCGAGCCGCTCCACCACCTGGGACACCGACAGCGACCGCAGCCGGACGGCCGCGAGCTCGATCGCGAGCGGCAGCCCGTCGAGCCGGCGGCAGAGCGCGACGACGGCCGCCCGGTTCTCCGGGGTCACCGTGAAGTCCGGCAGCACGGCCCGGGCCCGGTCCACCAGCAGGCGCACCGCCGGCACGTGCTCCAGGGAGGAGTCGCCCTCGGCGTCGGACTCCGTGGGGACGCCCAGCGGGGCGAGCAGGTGCACCTGTTCCCCGCGGACCCCCAGCGGCTCCCGGCTGGTGGCGAGCACCGTGAGCCCGGGCAGCGCATCGAGCAGCCGGACGATCAGCAGCGCGCTGGCCTCGAGCTGGTGCTCGCAGTTGTCCACCACGAGCAGCGCCGACGCGCCGGAGAGGTGGTCGACGACCCGGTCCACCGCGTCGCGGTTGGACTGGTCGGGCACCCCGAGGGCGGTGGCGACGGCCGGGGCGACCTGCGTGGGATCCGTGACGCTGGCGAGTTCCACCAGCAGCACGCCGTCGGGGAAGTCGGCGGCCTCGGCGACGGCGAGGGCCGTGCGGGTCTTGCCGACCCCGCCCGGCCCCGTGACGGTGACCAGCCGCCCGGCGTGCAGCTCGGCGTGCAGCCGGTCCACCGCCTGCCGGCGGCCGACGAAGCTGGTCAGCCGCGTGACCGCGGGCCGCAGGCCCCGGAGGGCGGCGGGAGCCCGCCCACCCCCGGTGACGTCCGCCATGACGCCTCCTGACCGTCGTGCTCGGGGATCACGAGCATCGCACGGCGGACCACGCGGGCGGGGCCACCCGCGCCCGGACGGGTGTACCCGGAGGGCCACCCACCCGCCCGTCCCCGCGAGTGGGGTGGCGGATGGGGTGGTCTCGCCCTGTCGGGCCCGCAGCCCGCCCCGCCACTCTCAGGACCGCGCTCACCCCGTCCCACCAGCGTCTTCGCGGCCGTCGGACGGGGCGCCCACCGAACCCATCCAAGGAGGCTGGATCCCGTGGTGACTTCCGCTGCCCAGGACACGCACGACGCGATCGTCGTCGGAGCCGGGTTCGCCGGCCTGTACGCGGTGCACGTGCTGCGCGACGACCTGGGGCTCGACGTGATCGCGTTCGACGCCGCGGGCGACGTGGGCGGGACGTGGTACTGGAACCGCTACCCCGGCGCCCGCGTGGACATCGAGAGCGTCCACTACTCGTACTCGTTCGACGAGGACCTCCAGGAGGAGTGGCACTGGACCGAGCGGTTCTGCGCCCAGCCGGAGATCCTGCGCTACCTCGAGCACGTGGCCGAGCGTTTCGACCTGCGGCGCAGCATCCGGTTCCGCACCCGGATCACCTCGCTCACCTGGGACGACGCCGAGTCGCTGTGGACCGCCACGACCGACACCGGCGGGACCCACCGCGCCCGGTACGTGGTCTCGGGCGCCGGCACGCTGTCCGTCCCGAAGAAGCCGGAGTTCCCGGGGATCGAGGACTTCGCCGGCACGGTCCTGCAGACCGGCAACTGGCCGCACGAGGAGGTCTCCTTCGCGGGCAAGCGCGTCGGGATCGTCGGCGTCGGCTCCTCGGGCATCCAGGCCATCAGCGAGATCGCGAAGACCGCCGGGCACCTGACCGTGCTGCAGCGCACCCCCAACTACGCCACGCCGATCGGCAACCACCCCACCGACCCCGACCAGGAGGCCGCGGAGAAGGCCGACTACTCCGCCATTCGCGCCGCGTCCCGCAACCACTTCCTCGGCGTCCCGTACTCGGACGTGCAGCCCTCGGCCCTGGCCGTCACGCCCGAGGAGCGGCGGCAGGTGTTCGACGATCGATGGGACCGCGGCGGCTTCCGGCTCTTCATCGACTCGTTCGGCGACATCCTGTTCGACCGGGCGGCCAACGACACGGTCGCGGCGTACATCCGCGACCGCATCCACGAGCGCGTGGACGACCCCGCGGTCGCCGGCCTGCTCGCCCCCGAGGGGTACCCGTACGGCACCAAGCGGCCCCCGCTGGAGACCGACTACTACGAGGCGTACAACCGGCCGACGGTCAGCCTCGTCGACGTCCGCACGAACCCGATCGACGCCGTCACCCCGCGCGGGGTCCGGCTCGCCGACGGCACCGAGCTCGAGTTCGACGTCCTCGTCCTGGCCACCGGGTTCGACGCCTGCACGGGGCCGTTGCTCGCGATGGGCGTCACCGGCCGGAACGGGCTGCGCCTCGCCGACCACTGGGCCGACGGGCCGCGGACCTACCTCGGCCTGATGGCCGCCGGCTTCCCCAACCTCTTCATGATCACCGGCCCGCAGAGCCCGTCGGTCCTCTACAACATGCCGCTCGCGATCGAGGACCATGTCGACTTCACCGCCGACGCCCTCCGGCACCTGCGCGCGACCGGGCGGGCGGTCGTCGAGCCCACGGCCGAGGCGGAGGACGAGTGGGTCGTCCACACCGAGGAGCTGGCTCGGGCCACGCTCCTGCCCGACTCCCCCACCTCCTGGTACATGGGCCGCAACGTCCCGGGGAAGCCGCGTCGCGTCCTGGTCTACCTGGGCGGGGCACCGGCCTACCGCGCGAAGTGCGACGAGGTCGTCGCGCGGGGGTACGAGGGGTTCCGGCTGCTCGCCGGCTCCGACCGCCCCGTCCACACTGCCGACCGCGCGGTCGCGCAGGCCTGAGGGGACGACGATGCCTCTCGACCCCGCCGTCGCCGCCCTGCTCGACGGGCTCGCCCGCACCGGCTTCCGCTCCTTCGAGACGATCGGTGTGGACGCCACCCGGCAGGCCGTCGACTCGTTCACGGCGCTGCAGGAACCGCCGCGCGAGGTCGCGGCCGTCACCGACGTGACCTACGGCCCCGATCCCGCCCACCGCGCCCGGATCTACGTGCCGCCGGGCGCCGGGCCGTTCCCCGTGGTGGTGCACGTGCACGGCGGCGGGTTCGTCGCCGGCGGCCTCGACGTCGTCGACGGACCCGCCCGTGCCCTCGCCCTCGACGCCGCAACCGTGGTCGTCTCGGTGACCTACCGGCGCGCCCCCGAGGCGCGGTTCCCCGCCGCACACGACGACGTGGCGGCCGCCCTCCGCTGGACCGCGAAGGAGATCTCCGCCCACGGCGGCGATCCCGACCGGATCGCGGTCATGGGGGACAGCGCCGGCGCGAACCTCGCCGCGGCCGCGGTCCTGCGGGCGCGCGACGAGGGCGAGCCCGCGGTGCGCGCCCAGGTGCTGCTGTACCCGCTGGTCTCCCCGGCCGCCGACACCGCCTCGCGGCGCGACTTCGCCGAGGGCTACCTGATCCACCTCGACGCGCTCGCCTGGTTCGGCGCGCAGTACGTGCGCGGACCCGCCGATCTCGCCGACCCACGGCTGGCCCTCGACACCGCCGACCTCGCCGGGCTGCCGCCGACGTTGGTCGTGACCGCGGAGTTCGACACGCTGCGGGACGAGGGTGAGGCGTTCGCGGCGCAGCTGCGGGCGGCCGGGGTCCCGGTCACCGTCCGCCGGGTGGACGGGCTCGTGCACGCGCTCTACTGGGCCTCCGCGGCGGTGCCCCGCAGCGCCGAGATCCACGCCGCGGCGGTCGACCACCTGCGGGCGACGCTGTGACCGGAGGGAGGAGCGACCGGTCAGAAGAACCCGTCGCGCACGACGGGCGGGGTCCGGGGCGACCAGCCCAGCTCCGTCGAGATCGCGGTGGCGGTCTCGACGAGCAGCGGAACGGTCTCCTCGCGGAGCCGTTCGGGGGCGAGCCGGCCGGCCGACGTCGACGAAGCCAGGGCCGCCACCACCGCCCCGGTCCGGTCGCGCACCGGCGCCGAGGCGGAGACCAGCCCCTCCTCCAGCTCGCCGTCGACGATCGCCCACCCCTGCTCGCGGACCTCCGCGAGGGCCATCCGCAGGTCGGCCGGGTCGGTGATGGTGCGCGGCGTGTGCCGGTGCAGCGGGGTCTCCTCGAGGAAACGCGTGATGGCGGCCGGGCCGGCCCAGGCGAGCAGCACCCGGCCCATCGACGTCGCGTGCGCCGGGACCCGGGACCCCACCGTGACGTTGATGCTCATGATCCGCCGCACCGGAACCCGGGCCACGTAGACGACCTCCGCGCCGTCGAGCTCGGCGAGCGACGCCGACTCGCCGGTGCGCTCGGCGAGGCGCAGCAGGTGCGGCTGGGCGAGCCCGATCCGCGCGTTGGTCGCGCTGTAGTGCTGCCCGATCGTCAGCACGCGCGGGGTCAGTGACCAGCGGGTTCCCCGGTTGGCGACGTAGCCGAGCCGCTGCAGCGTGAGCAGCAGGCGGCGGACGGCGGGCCGCGAGAGACCGGTCTTGGCGGCCAGCTCGGCGAGCGTCGGGGTGCTCATCTCCTCGTCGAAGGCGAGCAGCACCGCGAAGCCCCGCTCGAGGCTCTGCACGTAGTCCCGCTCGGTGCCCCGCTCGGCTTCCCGCCCGGTGTCGCCGGTGCTCATCCACCCCATCCTTCCGTACCGCTTTCGGGAACGAGGGCTTGACCGCTGCACGTGGCCTGGGGCACTCTCGGGCCCGTTGAACGCAACGCGTGCAGTTTGTACGCACAGCGTACGACCGCCGCACAGGGAGGTGCGAGATGACGGTTCCGCCCCGGGACCTGCGCAATGCCTTCGGCCGCTTCGCCACGGGCGTCACCGTGGTGACCTGCCGGAACGACGAGGGGACGCCGCACGGCGCGACGGTGAACGCCTTCACCGCGGTCTCGCTCGAGCCGGCGCTCTGCCAGGTCACGCTGACCCGGAAGTCGAAGGCGTGCGGGTACCTGGACGGGGCGCCGTTCGCCGTCAACGTCCTCGGCGCCGGCCAGATCGACACCGCGTGGCACTTCGCCGGCCGCCCGGCCGACCCGGGACCCGAATGGGCCGACGGTCCGACCGCACCGGTGCTCGTCGGCTCCGCGGCGGTCTACTCCTGCCGCCCGTGGCGCACCTACGACGGCGGGGACCACCTGATCGTCGTCGGCGAGGTCGACCACATCGCCGTCACCGACGCCGAACCGCTGCTCTTCTACGCCGGCGCCTTCCGCGAGATCGGCCCCCGGGAGACCGGCACCCACTGGGGCGGCTCGCTCGACTGCCCCGAGGCCGGCTGGTTCGACGCGACCACGATCTTCACCCCGCTGCGGCCGCACGCCGCCTGATCCCGCACGCGCCTGATCCCGCACGCGCCTGATCCCGCACGTCACGACCCGTATTCATCGCAGAAGAAGGGCCCGAGCCATGACGCTCCAGCAGGACCGCACCGCCACCGACGCCGCGGCTCCCACCGCGACCGCTCCCATGACCGGCGACGAGTACATCTCGTCCATCCAGGACGGCCGGGAGGTGTGGGTCTACGGCGAGCGCGTCAAGGACGTGACCACCCACCCTGCCTTCCGCAACCCCGTCCGGATGACCGCACGGCTCTACGACGCCCTGCACGACCCGGCCACCCGCGACAAGCTGACCGTGCCCACCGACACCGGCAACGGCGGTGTCACCCACCCGTTCTTCCGGTCCCCGCACTCGGTCGACGACCTGCTCGCCGACCGCCGCGCCATCGAGACCTGGTCGCGGATGACCTACGGCTGGATGGGCCGCTCCCCCGACTACAAGGCCAGCTTCCTCGGCACCCTCGGCGCGAACTCCGAGTTCTACGCACCGTTCGAGGACAACGCGCGGCGCTGGTACAAGGAGTCGCAGGAGAAGGTCCTGTACTGGAACCACGCCATCATCAACCCGCCGGTCGACCGCAACCTCCCGCCGGACGAGGTCGGCGACGTGTTCATGAAGGTGGAGAAGGAGACCGACGCCGGGCTGATCGTGTCCGGCGCCAAGGTCGTCGCCACCGGCTCGGCCATCACGAACTACAACTTCATCGCCCACTACGGGCTGCCGATCAAGAAGAAGGAGTTCGCGCTCATCTGCACGGTGCCGATGGACGCGCCGGGCATCAAGCTGATCTGCCGCACCTCCTACACCCAGCAGGCCGCGGTGATGGGCAGCCCGTTCGACTACCCGCTGTCCTCGCGGATGGACGAGAACGACACCATCTTCGTGTTCGACAAGGTCCTCGTCCCGTGGGAGAACGTCTTCCTCTACGGCGACATCGAGAAGATCAACGGCTTCTTCCCGGTCTCCGGCTTCATCCCGCGCTTCACCTTCCACGGCTGCATCCGGCTCGCCACCAAGATCGACTTCATCGCGGGGCTGCTGCTCAAGGCCCTGGAGATCACCGGCAGCAAGGACTTCCGCGGCGTGCAGACCCGCGTCGGCGAGGTCGTCGGCTGGCGCAACACCTTCTTCGCGCTGGCCGACGCCATGGCCCGCAACCCCGACGAGTGGACCAACGGGGCGCTGCTGCCCAAGCTGGACTACGGCCTGACCTACCGGATGCTGATGATCCAGGCCTACCCGCGGATCAAGGAGATCATCGAGTCCGACGTCGCGTCCGGGCTGATCTACCTCAACTCGCACTCGATCGACTTCAAGACCCCCGAGGTCCGGCCCTACCTCGACAAGTACGTCCGCGGCTCGAACGGCTACGAGGCCGTCGACCGGGTCAAGGTCATGAAGGCGCTGTGGGACGCGGTCGGGTCCGAGTTCGGCGGCCGCCACGAGCTCTACGAGCGCAACTACTCGGGCAACCACGAGAACGTGAAGGCCGAGCTGCTGTTCGCCGCCGAGGCCCAGGGCACCACGGCGCACATGAAGGGCCTGGCCGAGCAGTGCCTCTCGGAGTACGACCTGGACGGCTGGACCGTCCCCGACCTGATCGGCAACGACGACGTCTCCTTCCTGAGGAACCGGGGCTGATCCTCATGACCACCACCCCTGATCGGGCAACCCGACCGTCCCCCACCGCCGCGGGCTCGGGCGCCAACGCCTCCGAGGCCTTCCGCGCCAGCGGCGAGCGCCGCGGCGCGGCCGGCACCTCGACCGAGCGCGCCGACCGACTCATCCGGCGCACCCTGGACGCGATCCACCAGGTCATCCGCGAGGAGGAGGTGACCTACCCCGAGTTCCAGGCGGTCAAGCGCTGGCTGATGGACCTCGGCGAGGGCGGCGAGTGGCCGCTGTTCCTCGACGTCTTCGTCGAGCACGAGGTCGAGAAGGTCGCCGCGAAGACCCAGCAGGGCAGCACCGGCACCATCGAGGGCCCGTACTACCTGCCCGGCCAGCAGCGCCTCGGCGCCGTCGCCACGCTGCCGATGCGGCCCGACGAGAAGGGCGACAAGCTCGTCTTCTCCGGCCAGGTCCGCGACCTCGACGGCCGCCCGCTCGCCGGCGCCGAGGTCGACTTCTGGCAGGCCGACGCCGACGGCTACTACTCCGGGTTCGCCCCGCACCTGCCCGACGGCAACCTCCGCGGGGTGATCGTCACGGACGCCCACGGCCGCTTCGCGATCACCACGATCAAGCCCGCGCCCTACCAGATCCCCACCGACGGCCCGACCGGCGCGATGATCGCCGCCGCCGGCTGGCACCCCTGGCGGCCCGCCCACCTGCACCTGATGGTGCGCGCCGACGGCCACCGCCAGGTCACCACCCAGCTCTACTTCACCGGTGGCGAGTGGCTGGACTCCGACGTCGCCTCGGCCACCAAGGACGAGCTCGTCCTCGACCCGCGCCAGCAGTCCGACGGCAGCTGGACGACGGTCTACGACTTCGTCCTCGAGCCCGCCTGACCGGCGTCGCCCGGCCCCGGTCCGCCCGGGGCCGGGCGGCACCCGACGATCCGGAGGTCCGTCATGACGGTCCTGCTCGACCCCGTCCGGCCCGACACCGGCACGCGCGGGTACTGGCGCGGCGTCGGCGAGGTCCCCTGGTGGTGGGGCCGCTCCGTGGTCACCCTCGGGGTGTTCGACGGGCTGCACCGCGGCCACGCCCGGCTGCTCGACCGGGCGGTCGAGCTCGGCCGGCGCCGCGGGCTCCCGGTCGTGCTGACCACCTTCGACCCGCACCCGGCGACCGTGGCGGGGCCGGCCCGCGACACCACCCCGGTCGTCACCCTGGACCGGCGCGCCGAGCTCGCCCGCGCGCGCGGCGCCGACGCCGTCCTCGTGCTGCCCTTCGACGGCGAGGTCGCGCGTACCCCGGCCGTCGACTTCGCGCGGGACGTACTGGTCCGCGCCCTGCGCGCCACCGACGTCGTGGTCGGGGAGAACTTCCGCTTCGGGCACCGCGGGGCCGGCGACGTCCGGCTGCTCCGCCGGCTCGGCGCCCGGCACGGCTTCGCCGCCCACGGCGTCGCGCTGCTGCCCGGCTGCTCGTCCACCCGCGTCCGCGAGCTCGTGGCGGCGGGTGACCTCGTCGGCGCCGGACGGGTTCTCGGCCGCCCGCACCGGATCCCCGCGGTGCCGGACGGGCCCGTGCTGACCGTCCCCGACGGCATCGCGCTGCCGCCCGACGGCCCCTACCGGGCCCGCGTCGACGGCGAGCCGGCGGCCGTCGCGGTGCAGGGACGGACGCTGCTGGTCACCCGGCCCGCCGAGGGGCCGGTCGCCGTCGATCTCCTCGAGCGGCTCGCGTGACGTGAGCCGGGATCCGTAACGGCCCCCGCCGTGGCCCGACAAGCAGAGGGCCCACGGAAGGGGAACGTGTGACGGAGACCCGAGCCGACGGCGGGCACGGTGCCGCGCCGCAGGCGGGACATCGTGATCGGGTGCGGCAGCCGCCGCCCCTGCCGGTGGTGCCGATCGTCCTGCTCGGCGTGACGGTGGCGGCGCTGGTCGGGCGGTACGCGTTCGAGCTGGTCGTGGGCACGAACGAGGCCGTGCAGACCTGGTCGACCGTGTTCGTGGCGATCGTGCTGCAGGCGGTGCCGTTCCTGGTGCTGGGCGTGCTGCTCTCGGCGGCGATCTCGGCCTTCCTCCCGGAGGGCGCACTGGCCCGCGTGCTGCCCCGACGGTCGGCCGTCGCGGTGCCGGTCGCCGGCGTCGCGGGTGGTGTGCTGCCGGGGTGCGAGTGCGCGTCCGTGCCGGTGGCGGGGCGGATGGTGGCCGGCGGGGTGCCGGCGCCGGCGGCCCTGGCCTTCCTGCTCTCGGCCCCCGCGATCAACCCGGTCGTGCTGGTCGCGACCGCCGTGGCCTTCCCGCAGAACCCCGAGATGGTGGCGGCGCGTGCCGTCGGCGGGCTCCTCGTGGCGCTGGTGATGGGCTGGCTGTGGTCGGCGCTGGGCCGGCCGGGGTGGCTGCGGCCGCCGCGGCCCGCGCACCGCGAGGGCGGCACCCGCGCCGAGCGGTTCCGCACCACGCTCCAGCACGACTTCCTGCACGCCGGCGGCTTCCTCGCCGTCGGCGCGCTGGCCGCCGCGACCCTCAACGTCGTCGTCGACCCGGCCTGGACCACGGGGATCGGCGGGGTCCCGGTCGTCTCGGTGCTGGTGCTGGCCCTGCTCGCCGTGGTGCTGTGCGTGTGCTCGGAGGCCGACGCGTTCGTGGTCGCGGGCCTGTCCGGGTTCTCCCTGACGGCGAAGCTCGCCTTCCTCGTCGTCGGGCCGGTGGTCGACCTCAAGCTCGTGGCGATGCAGGTGGGGACGTTCGGCCGCCGCTTCGCCCAGCGCTTCGCGCCCGCGACCTTCGTGGTGGCGGTCGCGGTGAGCGCCCTCGTCGGCGGGATCCTGCTGTGAACCGGCTGGTGGCGCCGATCCTGCTGTTCGTGCTCGGCGCGGTGGCGGTCCAGCAGGTCGTGTTCGGCGGCTACGTCGACTACGTCCGGCCGGGCCACGGGCCCCTGCTCGCGACCGCGGGCGGGCTGCTGACGGCCGTCGGGCTGTGGGGCGTCGTCGCCGGCCTGCGGGCCGCGCCGGAGGAGTCGGCGGGTGCCGCCCGGCTGGCCCGGGCCCGCGTGCACACCCGCGGCCCGCTGGCCGCGGACCGCGAGACCCTCGACCGGCTGCGGGCCGAGGAGCAGGCGGAGGGGCACGACCACGCCCGCGTCCCGGGCGTCGGCTGGCTGCTGGTGCTGCCCGTCTTCCTCGTGCTGCTCGTGCCGCCGCCCGCGCTGGGCGCCTTCGCCGCGAGCCGTGCCGGCGCCGAGGTGCCGCGTCCCGCGGCCGTGGCCACCGAGGCCCTCGCGGGGCCCGATCCGGTCCCGGTCGCGCTGCACGACTACGCCGAGCGTGCCGCCTGGGACGACGGCCGGACGCTGGCCGGCCACACCGTCGTGCTCACCGGGTTCGTCACGCCCCGCGAGGCCGGCGGCTGGTACCTGAGCCGGATGGTGATCAGCTGCTGCGCCGCCGACGCCCGCAGCTACCTCGTCGAGGTCGCCGGCGCCCCGACGGAGCGGGTCCCGGCGAAGAACTCCTGGCAGCAGGTGACGGGCACCTACGCCCCGGGCGACGGGACGCACACCGCCAGGATCACCGCGCTGGAGGTCCGCCCCGTCGCCGCCCCGCAGGACCCGTACGAGGTGCCCTGAGGGGCGGGGCCGGTCCGATGTGGTGTGATCCCCGTCCTACGATCCGGCCGTGTCCTCCCTCCGCACCCGGGCCCGCGACGCGGACCGGAACGCGCTGTGCAACGCCCTCGACACCGCGTACGCGGAAGGGCAGATGGACGGATCCGAGCACCGCGAGCGCACCGCCACCGCGCTGCGGGCCGGCACGCTCGGTGAGCTGAAGGCGCTGGTGGCGGACCTGCAGCTCGAGCGTCCGATCGCGCTGCTGCCCCGGGACCGACCCCAGCGCTCCCGCGGCGCGCGATGGGCCGGGGTGGTGGTCGCGCTGGCCCTGCTCGGCGTCGGGTTCGGGATCGGGCACGCCACCGGTAGGTCGAGCGCGCCTGTGGCGACCACGCCCGGGACCGCCGCGGCGGGCGGCCAGGTCGCCCCGGTCGTCGTCACCCCGGCCGGGCTGCACACCCCGGAAGGTTTCGGGCGCCTGGTCGAGGACCTGCGCTCGCGGCTGGGCAGCGCGGTCGTCGCCGACGCGACGGCCTACCCGGACTACGCCGTGCTCACCGTCCCGGTCGAGGGCTCGCCGGGTCGCGTGCAGTCCTACACCTACCGCGGCGGCCTCGACGGCCCGGGCCCGGTCACCACCCGGGACGCGAACCAGCCCGTCGTCGACCTCGCGACGATCGACGCGCGGACCGCGCTCGGGCTGGTGGCCGGTGCACCGGAGAGCCTGAAGGTCGCCGACCCCACCAGCCGCTACCTGATCATCGACGACGAGGGCGCCGGCCCGCGGATCGCGGTCTACGCCTCGAACGACAACGGCGAGACCGGCTATCTCCAGGCGCGGCCGGACGGCTCGATCATCGCGGTCCATCCCCACGAGGCGACCTGACCCACCCTCGCGTTCTCCCTCGCCGCTCGCCGGACGGCCCGTGGCGACGGGTCACTCCCCGCCGAACTCGGTGGCCTCGCGCTCGGCGTCGGTGCGCTCGTCCCGCCCGTCGTCGGTGGGACGGGCGGTGCCCGGGTCGACGTCGCGGGTCCGCGCCTCGACGGGCTCGGACGCCGGGTGGGCCGCCTCGTCGTCGCGCGGATCGGGGTCGGGATTCGGCATAGGTCCCTCCACTGGCTCTCCGTGGCTGCCGGGGCGCGGTCACGAGCGGCATCCCCGTCACGACGGCCGTGAAACGTCCGCGGGAGCGGGTACGCACCCGGTCCCGGAACCGAGGAGGTCGACATGTCCGAGCAACCCGACGAGCGCGTCGCCGGCGGCGGTCTGGAGGGGACGGTGTCGGAGCAGGAGGGCATCCCCGCCCTCGCCGAGGACGAGATCGGCACCGAGCGCGGCGACGAGCAGTCGGCCGCCCCCGGCCAGGAGAACCCCAGCGGTCCGTTGCCGGACGAGCCCGGACCGTCGGGCACCGACTGATCGCGCCGGACCTGATCCACCCGGTCAGCCCGCGGGCAGCGCGCCCGCGTCGCGGAGGGCCTCGAGCGCCTCGGGCACGTCCCGGAAGGCCGCGGCCACGTCGGACGGCCCGGCGACGCGGTGCGCGTTGTCGTGCAGGTACGCGCGGACCGCGGCGTCGAACCGGTCAGGGCCGGCGCGGCGGCGGGCGTCGAGCAGGGCCGCGGCACCCTGGTCGTAGACGCCGCGGACGTAGCGGTCGAAGTCGCCCGTCCCGGCCCAGTACGCCATGGGCTCGCCGGCGTGCCCGCGCAGGTCGCGCGGGATCCGGTCGAGCCGGTAGCGGTCCTCCTGCCCGGTGGCCAGCGCCTGGGCCCAGGTCGCGAAGGCCTCGTCGATCCACGGGTCGCGGGCCTGGTCGTTCCCCACCAGCGAGTAGAACCACTGGTGGGCCAGCTCGTGGGCGACCAGGCCCGGGATCTCGGCGCGGCGGTCGTCGGCGAACTGCAGCGCCGTCGGGAACTCGACGCCGTCGGTCTGGGTGGGCACGATCGTCGCGGTCAGGTCGGGGTAGGGGTAGGCGCCGAGCAGTGCGGTGTGCTTCTGCAGGGCGAGATCCAGCTCGTCGATCCACTCGTCGCCGGTGGCGCGGCTGCCCGAGCGCGGGGTCGCCACGTGCACGCGGACGCCGCGGACCTCCCGGGTGGTCACGTCGTAGGCGCCCACGGACACGGCGGCGTCGCGCACGGCGTCGGCCGTGAACCGGTGCGTCACGCGGCCCGGTGCCGGGGCGAGGGTGCCCGCCGCGGTCCCGGTCGCCACGACCTCCTGCCCCTCCGCGGCGGTGACGGTGAGCGTGAGCGCCGCGTCCTCGCTGGTCACGGTCTCGCCGTAGAGGTCGACCGCGGGATCGCGGACCCAGCCCTCCCCCCGTACCCAGGCCAGGAGCGGGAACGCGGTGCCCAACCACGCCGTGCCGGTGGCCGGCGAGTACCCGACGCGCTCGCCCGAGTCCTTCCCGAGCGTCAGCCGGAAGGTGAGGTCCGCGGTGACCGCGGTCCCCGCCGGGACGCAGGCCGGCAGCGGCAGGGTGACCAGGGTCGGGTCGGGCGCGACCTGCGGCGCGATCCCGGTGCCGCCGACGCGGGCCCCGGTGATCTCGAGGTCGCTCCCGTCGCGGGCGGCGGTGGGCTTGTTCGGCCAGTTCCGGAAGACCAGCTCGCAGATCTGCCGGTCCGGGGTGAACCGGACGGTCTCGGTGCCGGTCGCGGACGCGAGGTCGGGCGCCATGTCGAAGGCGACGTCGACGACCGGCCGGTCCGCAGGCGGGGCGGGCCAGGCCTCGTCGGTTCCGGGGCCGGGGGCGGTGGTGGTACAGCCGGCGAGCAGCGCCACGAGCAGCGTGCCCAGCCCGACGGCTCGGATGCCCGCCGTCCGGATCCTCGCGATCACGCGGCGGCACGTCCAGCGGCCCGCGCCACGACCCGGACCAGCGACTCGAGGGGGCCACGGCCGACGGCGCGCCGCCAGGCGAGCGCGCCGAGGGCCGCCACCACGACCTGCACGAGGTAGCCCGGGAGGGCGTCGAACGTGTCGAGCGGCGAGTTCAGGAACACCACGTGCAACGTGTACACGGTGAGGGTGAGCGACCCGGCCGCGGCGAGCGGCCGCAGCACGCCCTGCACCAGCGGGTTCGCCAGGCGGCCGAGCAGCAGCATCACCCCGAGCACCGCCAGGGCCGAGCCGATGGTCTGGGCGAGGTCGAGCGGCGTCCCCGAGTGCGGGGCGTCCGTGCCGAGCCACCACCACGTCGTCGTCGGGGTGGCGCCCTCCGGGTACACGGCGACGAAGTCCCGGACCGTGGGCGCGGAGGCGAGCAGGTCGGGCGGGGTGACGGCGGCGACCGCAGCGTCGCCACCGAGGGGACCCATCACCCAACGGGAGACGAGGGTGGCCACCACCGCGAGCGCGGCCCCGCCCGCGGCCAGCCGCGCCGCCACGCGGGTCTCGGTGAGCCGCAGCCGGCCGACGGCGATCCCGACCGCGAGGTACGTCAGCCAGGGCAGTGCCGGGTAGTACCCGGTCAGGGCCAGTTCGGAGAGCAGCCCGAGCGGGTCCGTGACCAGCTGCGCCACCGTCGGGTTCTCCAGCGACGGCGTCGGCAGGCCCGGCCGGACCCACTGGCTCAGCACGGGCATCCCGGCCGCGAGCACCGTCGCGACCCCGGCCAGCGCGCGGGTCGGGAGGAACACCAGCGGGATCGCGAGCAGGAACATCAGGGCGTAGTACGGGAGGATGTTCGCCGCGACCTCCGCGGATCCCCAGCCCAGGGCCAGCCCGAGCGCCCCGACCACGGCGGCGCGGGCGGTCAGCGACGCGGCCGCGGACCGGCCCTCGCCGCCCCACCGGACCCGCCGCCGTCCGGTGGTGAACGCGATGCCGACCCCGGCGAGCACGGCGAAGATCGCCGCCGAGCGGCCCGCCGTGACCATGTACATCGTGGTCGGCGCACCGTCCGGGGTGGTGTCGTAGAGCGAGTGGACGGCCATCATGCCGAGCACGGCGACGCCGCGGGCGGCGTCCATGCCGAGCAGCCGTGACGGGCCCGCCCCGGCAGGGGGCCGCGCGACCGTCGTCGCGCCCGGGCTGGTGGCCGGCGTGGTGGTCAGTGTGGTGACCGGGGCGGTGGCGGTCATGCGAGCACCTCGTCGATCAGGTCGTGCCCGAGGTCGCTGGGCAGCGGGTCGGGGATGCGCAGGCCGGCGTCGGTGAACCAGTCCGGCGCCGCCTCCGGGTGCGGACCGGTGACGGCGACCCGGCCCGCCCCGAACGGGCAGGCCAGAGCGGCGACGCCGCCCTCCGGGTAGCGGGCGAGGACCTCGACGGCGGCTCCGGCGCCCGGGTCGAGCAGGAACACCGGGCCGTCCTGGAAGAAGACGGGACGGGAACGGCCACGCCAGGTGACGGGCAGGACGAGATCACCCGTGTCGGCCGTCGCCGCCCCGGGTGAGCCGGCGTAGCGGTCGGTGTCGCCGGGCAGGAGCGCGAACCCGGGGGTCGCGCCCGCCAGGTAGCCCCCGAGGCAGAAGCCCAGGTAGCGGCCGCCGCCGGCGACGTAGTCGCGGATCGTGGAGCGGCGCCGGTGCAGGTGCCGCCAGGCGGCGGCGAGGGTGCCGCCGCCGGGCTGGGCGTAGACGTCGGCGGTGGCGAGCACCTCGGGGGTGAGCTGCCGCCGGCCCACGAACCGGACCTGGAGGCCGTGCCGTTCCAGCAGCGCGCCGACGGCCTCGGCGCACCCGGCCGGGTGGGACGCGCGGCCGCGGTAGACGACGGCCCGCATCAGGCGGCCAGGTCCCGGTGCGACCCGCGGCGGTGCCGGGCCCGGCGGTGCCGGACCGGCGCCGGACCCACGCGCGGAAGGGGCTCCGTCGCAGGCTCCGTCACGAGCTCGCCGAAAGGCGCGGTCACGGGCTCGGGCGCGCGCTGCACGGGCGGCTCCTCGGCCACGCCCTCGGCGGGGATGCCCCGCCACCGGGTGTGCGCCGGCAACGACTCGCCCTTCATGACCAGCGACAACGGCTCGAGCGCGGTCCCCTCCCCGACCGAGGCGTCGTAGAGCACGATCGCCCGGTCGCCGACGGTGGCGCCCGCGCCGATCCGCACGGTGGACATCTTCATCACGCGGTCCTCGAAGAGATGTGTCTGCAGCGAGGCGTCCCGGCCGATCGCGGCGTCGTCACCGATGTCGACCAGGTCGAACTCGGTGAGATAGGTCGAGGCGAGGTAGGTGCGGCGACCGATCCGCGCACCGAGCAGGCGCAGCGCCGGCGGGAGCAGCGGCGTCCCGCGGAAGAGCTGCAGCATCGCCGGCACCGCGGCGGCCTCGTACAGCCCCGTGACGAACTCCGAGCGGCGGACGAACCGGCTCCACAACGGTTCCACGCGCGGCCGGTAGGTGCCGACGGCGAGCCACTTCACCGCCGTGACCGCACCGGTGACCAGCACCCCGAACAGCACGGCCAGCAGCGGCGCGACCAGCACCGCGGCCCACAGCGGGGCGCCCGCGGCGGCCAGGGTGGACAGCGCCAGCAGGTACAGGTAGATGGCCACCGCGATCAGCGACGACGGCAGGCAGATCCGCAGGAACTCGATCGCCAGCCGCTCGGCGACCAGCCGGCGTGACGGCCGGAAGGTCAGCCGCTCGGCGAAGTCGCCGCTGTCCTGCCGCACGGGCAGGTGCATCGCGGGCGAGCCGAGCCAGGCGCTCTCCGCAGGCACGCCGCCGGGCGGCGGGACGGTCTGGACCCCCACCAAGGACCCCGCGCCGAGCCGCGACCCCGGCGGCAGCAACGCGGCGTTCCCGACGAAGGCGCGCTCGCCGACCTCGGTGGTCCGGAAGGAGACCCAGCCGCGGTGGAAGGTCGCGCCGCCCGCGCTGGCCATGTCGGCGACGAAGCTCTCGCGGCCCAGGGTGAGCAGGTCGGGATCGACGTGCGCGACGGTCGACACCTCGGCGCCGGGGCCGATGCGCGCGCCGAGCGCACGCAGCCACGGCACGGTGTAGAGCGTGGCGTAGAGCGAGTTGGTGATCTCCAGGCTCATCTCGAGCAGCTTGTCGGCGACCCACTTGCGCACACCGAGCGTGGAGCGCGCGGGGTGGATCCCGATCGGGGTGGCCGGGAGCACCGCCTGGCGGGTGGCGGCGATCGTGAGGCACACCGTGGTCACGAACACCGGCCCCACGCACAGCGCCGCGAGCAGCCCGACGGTCTGTCCGAACTGCAGCAGCGCGCCCCAGACCAGCAGCAGGGTCGGCACGAGCATGAGGATCGGCAGCAGGTCGAGCAGCGCGAGACCCGCGAGCGTGCCGAACCGGCCGGCCGCGCCCCAGGGCTGGGCCGGGGGCAGCGCGGCGAGCTCGGCCACCGCGTCGTCGCCCCGCCGGGTGGCGTCGGGGGCGGCCGGCGAGCCCGACCACCGCTGCCCGGCCGGCACCTCGCCGGCGAGCAGGGCCTGCTCCCCCAGCACCGCACCGGTGCCGACGACTGCGCCCGGCTGCAGAAGCGCCCCGGCCCCGACGAATGCGCCGGCCCCGACGCGGATCGGCCCGACCACCACCCGGCCGTCCTCGACGGTCCACGGGCGCAGCGCGGCGCCGTACCCGATGCTCGCGTCGTCGCCGACCTCGATCAGCTGCGGCAGCGAGAGCGAGGAGGTCCCGAGATGCGTCTCCGCGCCGATCCGGGCGCCGAGCCGGCGCAGGAAACCGGGCATCAGCGCCGATCCGCTCAGCACCGGCAGCGCCGTGAAGGACAGCAGCAGGTCGGTGGCCCACAAGCGCAGGTGCACCCGGCCCCACAGCCGGTACCGGCCCGGCCGCACCCCGCGGCCGAGCAGCCGGATCCCGAGCGGGGCGAGCACCCAGCGGGTGGCGAGGTAGACCGCCGTCGCGATGAGCGCGATGGTGGTCAGCACCCCGAGCGAGACCTCGCCGTCCTCGGCCACGTAGACCGCGGCGACCGGGGCCGCGAGCACCGCCAGGAGCAGGTACAGCACGCCCGCCTGCACGGTGCCGGCCAGGCCGTAGCGCGCCGGCGAGGTCTTCTCCGGCTCGGCACGCACGGTGGAGGCCGCGGTGGCGGCGGCATCGGGGAGGGTGGCGGCGAGCCCGCGCACCGTCGGGTTCTCGTACAGGTCCCGCACCGCGACGGTCGCCATCCCGCGTTCGCGCATCAGCGACACGGCGGTGGCCGCGAGCAGCGAGTGGCCGCCGAGCTCGGCGAAGAAGTCGGCGGTGACGGACAGCTGGGCCGGGTCGATCCCGCAGGCCTCGGCCCAGGCGTCGCGGACCCGTTCCTCGGCCGCCGTCGCGGGCGCCACGACCGCGCCCGACACCGCGACGAGCCGGGGCGAGGTGGGCGCGGGCAGCCGCTTGCGGTCGACCTTGCCGCTCGGCATGGTCGGCAGCTCGGGCAGCACCTCCAGGTGCCCGGGGACCATGTAGTCCGGCACCCGCTCCCGCAGTCGCGCGTGCAGCCGCTCGCGCAGGCCGTCGTCGGGACCGGGGCCGTCCGTGGTCACGTAGGCCACGAGCTCGTCGTCGACCATCGCGGCCACGGCGCTGCCCACCGCGGGGTCGCCGAGCAGCACGCTGTCGATCTCGCCCAGGTCGACCCGGTGCCCGCGGATCTTCACCTCGTCGTCGGCCCGGCCGAGGTAGACGATCTCGCCGGCGTCGTCCCGGCGGCCGAGGTCGCCGGTGCGGTAGATCCGCTCGCGGCGGAAGGTCACGAACCGGTCCGCGGTCTTCTCGGGCATCCCGACATAGCCGCGCGCCACCCCGGGCCCGCCGATACAGATCTCGCCCGCGGCGTCGCGGGCGACCTCGCGCAGGTCCTCGTCGAGGATGTGGATCGTGTAGGTCGGCAGGGGACGGCCGATCGTCACCGGACGCCCGGGGAGCAGTTCTCCCCAGGTCGCGGTCACGGTGGCCTCGGTGGGGCCGTAGGTGTTCAGCATCCGGCGTCCCGGGCGCGCCCATCGCTCCACCAGGTGGGCGGGACAGGCCTCGCCCCCGACCATCAGACCGCGCACGGCCGGGAGGTCCCGCGGGATCGTGGCCAGCAGGGTCGGCACCGCGTAGAGGACGGTCACGCCGGTGCGGTCGAGGAAGTCGGCCAGGTCGGCGCCGAGGCGCCGCTCGTCGTCCGGGCCGACGACGAGGGTCGCGCCCACGGCGAAGGTCGGCCAGATCTCCTCGACGGAGAAGTCGAAGGAGATCGTCATGCCCTGGTAGACGCGGTCGCCGGGGCGGACGTCGTACACGCCGGGGACCACGCGCAGGAAGTTGACGATGCTCGAGTGCGCGACCTCCACGCCCTTCGGCCGCCCGCTGGAACCGGACGTGTAGATCACGTAGCAGGTCGGGTCGCCGGCGTCCCCGGCCTTGTGGACGGGCGGCGGCCCGTCGGCGGGCGACAGCGGCACGGCGTCCAGGCAGAGCTCCGGGACCGGCAGGCCGGGGGCGAGGTCGGACGTCGTGACGAGCAGGTCCAGCCCCGCGTCCTCGGCGATGTAGGCGACCCGGTCCGGGGGCGACGCCGGGTCGATCGGCACGAACGCGGCACCGGCCTTGAGCACCGCCAGGAGGGCGGCGTAGGTCCGCCACGAGCGCGCGAGCAGCACACCGACCCGGCCGCCCGGGAGCACCCCGCGCTCGCGGAGCAGGTGCGCGAGGCCGTCGGCGCGGGCGTCGAGCTCGGCGTAGGTCAGCAGCTCACCGTGGTCGTCGACGGCCACGGCGCCGGGCGAGCGGCGGGCGGTGGTCTCGACGACGTGGTGCAGGCGGGACCACGGGGGGTCGGGGAGATCGTTGCGGGCATCGGGCACACGACGGGCCGGGGAGGGGGCCAACGACACGGGGAGCGTTCCTCTTCCTGAACTTCGGGCCTTGCGGGGAGACGAATGTCGGGCCTACCCCCACCGATCGCTCCGGTAACACGTTCGTGGTGTCCGACCGGCTTTTGCGTCACGCTGCGCGACCGCTCTGCGCCGATCAGGTCCACCGCACTTCCCCCGGTCGAGCCAGCACGCTCCTCGGGCGTCGACGTGTGCACTTGTGGTTTAAGTACGCTTACAGTTATATATCTGCGTGGACCCGTTCACGGTGCTGGCCGACCCCCTGCGTCGCCAGGTGGTCGAGCTGCTCGCCGAGGGACCCGTCACGGCGGGGGACATCGCGGCCCGGTTCCCGGTCACCCGGCCGGCGGTGAGCCGGCACCTGCGGGTCCTGCGGGAAGCGGGGCTCGTCGAGTCCGCGGTGCGGGGCCAGCACCGCGTCTACACGCTGCGCCGCGCCGAGCTCGCCGAGCTGGACCGGTGGCTGGACCGCTTCCGCCCGCTCACCTCCCCCGCCGACGCGCCACCGGCCGCTGGTTCGGCACCTACAGCGGGACCGGGCGCCCCGGCGGCACGGTCGAGCTGACGATCACCGGGGAGGTCGATGCGGGCGGCGTCGTGGCGGACCCGGTCACCGTCACGATCAACGAGTGCGCGGCGCCGCACCGGCTCGTCGTCGAGATCCCGGAGGGGTCGGAGGGGCGGACGTGGCTCCTCGACGTCACGCTCCGCCCGGCCGGCGCGGGGACGGACCTGATCTTCCGCCAGCGGCTGGTCCCGGGGCTCGATCCCGCCGACGTCGAGGCGGGATGGAAGTGGTACCTCGACCGGCTCGGCGCCTCCCTGCACGGCACCGAGATGCCGGACTGGAGCGCCTACGCCCCGGGCTGATGCTCGTCGGCGGGGCGCGCCGGGCAGGCGAGGACCTCGTCGGCCAGGCGCGGTACCAGCGCCTCACGGTCGAACCGGTACCCGAAGTCGGCGTACGCGACCAGCTCGCGGTGCAGGAGTTCGCCGACGCAACCGGGGTAGAGCCGCCGCGCGTGATGGGCCGCGGTGCGGTAACGGCACCGCTCGTGCGGCGGGATGCCCGGGGCGGTTCCTTCGGCGGACCCGGCCGTCCCGGTGACCAGGCGGATCGTCATGGAGCAACCTTGCTCGCCCGGACCGGCCCTGTACAGCGGGGAGAACTACGTACACACACCTCGCGCGTGGCCGTATCAGGAGCCCGCCCGCCGCACACGCGCTCACCATCACCCCCACCACGCTCGCGAAGTGGGCGCTCCGGGTCCTGCGACCGCTCGTGGATGATCGCGTCCGATTCGTCGGTGCCGCTCGCTACGCTCCCGGTCGTGGTCGGGAGGGGCGGTGGCTGACGCGGAGGACGTGCGGCGGCTCGCGCTGGCCCTGGAGGGCGTCGAGGAGATCGACAGCGACGGGTTCGACTTCCGTGCGGGCGGGCGCGGTTTCGTCTGGTCCTATCCGGAGCGGGTGCCGGGGCAGCGCCGGGTGCTCCGCACGGACATCGCCGTGCTGTACGTCGGCGACGAGGCGGAGAAGCAGGCGCTGCTGCTCGGGGAGCCGGACCTGTTCTTCACCACGCCGAGCTACGACGGGCTGCCCCTGGTGATGGTGCGGCTGGAGGAGGTCGATCCCGAGCGGCTCGCCGAACTGGTCGTCGACGCCTGGCGGATGCGCACCGAGCCGTGAGCGTCAGGGCCGGGCGAACTCCCAGATCACCACGCCGGGCAGGCCCACGTAGGCGGCCCGGGTGGCCTCCGGCACGAGCTCGACGGTCGGGGTCACGACGGACTCCGGCGTGAGGACCGGCTCCTCGGCACCGCGCACGACCAGTCCCGCCGCCAGGGCGGCTGCGGCGTAGTCGGTCACCCGGTGCCGGTTCAGCCGCATGTACGCACGCCCCGCGCCGCTCGCGAACTGCGCCTGCCAGCCCAGCTGCACCAGGAACGGATGGACATCGCTGACCAGGATGCGGCCGCCCGGCCGGACCACGCGGGCCAGCTCGGCGAGGGCCGGGGCGACCTCGGGCACGTGGACCAGGGCCAACGCGCACACGGCGGCGTCGACCGACGAGTCGGGCAGGGGCAGGTCGGTCAGCCCGCCCTCGAGGAAGCGCCCGCCGGGCACCTTCGCCCGGGCACGCTCCAGCATGTCCGGGGACCGGTCGACGCCGACCACGGTGTGCCCCCGCTCCGCCAGGCGGACGGCATAGCGGCCGGTGCCGCAGGCGGCGTCGAGCACCTCGCCGGCGGGCCAGGCGGCGAGCCGGCGCTCCATCGGCGGCTCCTCGATCGAGAACAGCCGCAGCGGGCCGTCGTAGGTCCCGGCCCACCGCGCGTACCCCTCGCGCAGGTCGACCTCGACGCCCAGCGATCCCTGCAGCTCCGGGTCCCGCCCGAGCCGGTCGAGCACGTCCCGGGCCTCCGCCATCCGCGCCGCCCGGGCGGCACCGTGGTCGTCGGCCCGGAGCAGCCGCAGCAGCGCCAGGCCCTCCACACCCACCGTCAACTCGCCCAGCGTCGGGTCGGCCACCCGACCACGCTACCGAGCGGGCGCAAGCGGCCGGGCCGGACGAGCGCTCGGACCGCGGTCACGGAAGGCCGCGGGGTCACCAGGTGTCGATGTTCGGCCGCACCTTCTCCGGCTGCGGGCCCACCTTCCGCTCGGGGAACGACGAGACGATCCAGCGGCGGGTCTCGGCCGGGTCGATGACGTCGTCGATCTCGAAGACGGTGGCCACCGACAGCGCCTTGCCCTTCTCGTACTCGGCGGCGACGTACTTGCGGAACAGCTCCTCGCGCTCGGCCGGGTCGCTGACCGCCTCCAGCTCCTTGCGGTAGCCGAGCCGGACCGCGCCCTCCAGGCCCATCCCGCCGAACTCGCCCGTCGGCCACGCCACGGAGAAGGCCGGGGCCTTGAGCGAGCCGCCCATCATCGCCTGCGCGCCGAGGCCGTAGCACTTGCGCGTGACGACCAGCCCCACCGGCACGGAGAGATTGGCGCCCACCGAGAACATCCGGCTGAAGTGCCGCACCGTCGCGTGCGTCTCGGACTCGGTGCCGACCATGAACCCGGGGGTGTCGCACAGCGAGACCACGGGCAGCCCGAAGGCGTCGCAGAGCTGCAGGAACCGGGCGGCCTTGTCCGCGCCGTCGTGGTCGATCGCGCCGCCGAGGTGGGTGGGGTCGTTGGCGATCAGGCCCATCGGCCGGCCCTCGATGCGGATCAGGGCGGTGATCATGCCGGGCGCGAAGCCGCGGCGCAGCTCCAGCACCGAGCCGACGTCGGCCAGGCCCTCGATCGCCGCCCGCATGTCGTAGACGCGCACCCGGTTCTCGGGGACGACGTGCCGCAGGGCGCGCTGGTCCGGCGCCTCCCAGTCGCGCACCGGGCCCTGGAAGTAGGACAGGTACTGTCGCGCGACGCGGGTGGCCTCGGCCTCGTCGGGCACCAGGACGTCGACCACGCCATTGGGGACCTGCACGGACATCGGGCCGACCTCGTCGGGCGCGACCACGCCGAGCCCGCCGCCCTCGATCATCGCGGGGCCGCCCATGCCGAGGCTCGCGCCCTCGACGGCGATGATCACGTCGCACAGCCCGGCGAGCGCGGCGTTGCCCGCGAAGCACCGGCCGGCGACGACGCCGACCAGCGGCACCCGCGCGGAGAGCCGGGCGAAGATCTCGAAGGCCGGGACGTCGAGCATCGAGGCCCAGCTGCCGTCGGTGTCGCCGGGCCGGCCGCCGCCGCCCTCCGCGTAGACCACGACCGGCCAGCCCCGCCGCTCCGCGAGCTCGAAGACGCGGTCCTTCTTCTTGTGGTTGGTGAAGCCCTGGGTGCCGGCGAGCACCGTGTAGTCGTAGGAGAGCACCACCGCGTTGGCGTTCTCCGCGCCGACGAGGTCGCGGTTGATCGTGGCGGTGCCGGCGAGCATGCCGTCCGCGGGCGTGCGCTCGATCAGGTCGTCGAGCGAGCGGCGCAGCCGCTGGGCCGCGATGGCGAGCGGGCCGTACTCGACGAAGCTGCCCTCGTCGCAGAGGTCGGCCAGGTTCTCCCGGGCGGTCCGCAGGCCGGTGCGGTGTCGCTTCTCCACGGCGGCGCCGCGGTGCTCGTCGAGCCCCAGCGCGTGCCGCTCGCGCATCTCGGCGAGGTCCGGGCGGACGTGGTCGAGGTCGACGGCGGCCGCAGCCGCCGCCTCCTCGGCCGCCGCCGCGTCGGTGGTGAAGGCGAGCAGGGCGTCGCCGGGGGCCACCGTGTCCCCCGGCTCCACCACGACGGCGCCGACCCGGCCCGTCGCGGGGGCGGCCACGACGTGCTCCATCTTCATCGACTCGACGACGACCAGGGCCTGCCCGGCGCGCACGACCTCGTCCTCCGCGACCTCGACGGCCACGACGGTGCCGGGGGCCTCGGCCCGCACCGCGTCGCCGTCGACCTCCCGCCGCTCCTCGGGGGCGGCGTCCGCCGCCGTGGTCTCGACGTACCGGTGCGGCCGGCCGGCGGCGAGGATCTCGGCGAGGTGCGTGTCGAGGAAGTCCGTGGTCAGCTCACCCGCCGCGAAGGCCGGGTGCCCGACGATCCCGGCGAGGACGTCGACGTTCGTCTCGACGCCCGCCAGGTGCACCTCGGACAACGCCCGGTGCGTGCGGGCGGCGGCGGTGGCGAAGTCGCGCGAGTGCACCACGAGCTTGGCGATCAGCGGGTCGTAGCGGGGGCTGGTGCGGTAGCCGGTGTACCCGGCGGCGTCGACTCGGATCCCGCGCCCGGCGGGCAGCTCGAACGCGGTGAGCACGCCGGCCGACGGCGTGGTCGTGCCGTCGGGGTTGGTGCGTTCCAGGGTGATCCGGGTCTGCAGCGCCGCGCCCTGCGGCTCCGGCGCCTCCGCCTGGGTCAGCCCCAGCTCCGCGAGCGTGGCGCCGGCCGCAAGGCGGATCTGGGTCTGCACGAGGTCGACGCCGGTGACCTCCTCGGTGATCGTGTGCTCGACCTGCAGGCGCGGGTTGACCTCGATGAACGCGATCCGCTCCCCGCTGACCAGGAACTCCACCGTGCCCAGGCCGGCGTACCGCACGGACTCGCCCAGCCGGACCGCCGCCTCGAGCAGCCGCGCCCGCACCCCGGGGTCGAGGCCCGGGCTCGGCGCCACCTCGACGATCTTCTGGTGCCGGCGCTGCACCGAGCAGTCGCGCTCGCCGAGCTGGGTGACCGCGCCGGTGCCGTCGCCGAGGATCTGCACCTCGACGTGCCGGGCAGGGGCGAGCAGCTCCTCGGCGTAGACGCGATCGTCGCCGAAGGCGGCGCCGGCCTCGGACGCGCACCGGGCCAGGGCCTCGTCGAGCTGCGCGGGATCGGTGACCCGGCGCATCCCGCGGCCGCCGCCACCGGCGACGGCCTTGACCATCACGGCGCCGGTCCGCTCGAGGAGCGTGCGGGCCCCGTCGCGGTCGGCGGCGGCGAGCACCGGGATCCCGGCGGCCTCGGCGATCTCACGCGCCCGCGTCTTGTCCCCGAGCGCGGCGAGGATCTCCGGCGACGGGCCGACGAACCGGATGCCCCGCTGCGCACACGCCTCGGCGAAGCGCGGGTTCTCGCTGAGGAACCCGTAGCCGGGATGGATCGCGTCGGCACCGGCCTCCTCGGCGGCGCGCAGCACGTCGTCGACGTCGAGGTAGCCGGCCACGCCCGCCCCCCGCAGCGCGACGGCGGCGTCGGCCTTCGCGACGTGCGGGGCGTCGGGCTCGTCGGTCGTGTGCACCGCGACGGACGGCAGGCCGAGGTCGGCGGCGGCCCGGGCGATCCGGACGGCGATCTCGCCCCGGTTGGCGATCAGGAGGCGACCGAACACGCTAGAACCTCACCATTCCCTCGTAGAGCGCGGCCAGGGCCGCGACGGCATCGTCGGCGGAGAGCTCCCCGGCCGCGACCAGCTCGGCGTACCGCTCGATGACGCCCTGGACGGCCTGGGCGGTCAGCGCGGCCGAGGCCCGCGGGCGGGCCCGGCCCTCCCGCTCGAGCCGGGTCACGAACCGTTCGTGCCGGCGGGTCGGCACGGCGCGGATCTCCTCGAGCAGCGTGCGGATCGCCGGGTCCTCGATCGCCTGGTGGGCCATCACCCGCAGCAGCCCGATCCGGGCGGTCCACGCCCTGAGGTACCCGTCCAGGGCCGCCCGCCACACCGCGAACGCATCCCCGGTGTCCGGCACGTCCTGCGCGGCGCACAGCTGGTCGCGGACGTCGGCGGCGAGCGCGGCGAAGACGTCGGCCTTGGTGGCGAAGTAGACGTAGAAGGTCGCGCGCCCGACGCCCGCGCCCTCGGTCACGTCGGCGACCGTCACCGCGCCGAAGCCCTTGGCGGCGAACGCCTCCTCCGCGGCGCGCAGCAGCCGGTGCCGGGTCGGGCTGTCCACCCGGTCCCGGGCCCCGCGCACCTCCCAGCCGGTCCCCGCCGTCATACCGGCATCGTCCATTGACATTGGCGTCAATGTCAATGACGCTGACGCTCGTGAGCCACACCACGCCGATGCCCGACGTCGCGCAGCGGACGCTCCCCGCGGCCTTCGCGCGGGTCCTCGCCGACACCCCGGACGCGCCCCTGCTGCTCGCCGACGACGGCGCGTACACCTACGCCGAGGCCCACGACCGGGCGCTGCGGCTCGCCGGCGGGCTGCGGGCCCTCGGCGTCGCCGCGGGCGACCGAGTGGTGCTGATGCTGGACAACGGCGCCGACGCCGCGCTCGCCTGGTTCGCCACCGGTCTCACGCGGGTCGCGGAGGTCCCGGTCAACACGGCGTACAAGGGGGAGTTCCTCTCACACGTCGTCAACGACTGCGGCGCCGAGGTCGCGGTGATCGAGCAGGCCTACGCGGCCCGGTTCGCCGCCGTCGCCGGCGACCTGCGGCACCTGCGGACCGTCGTGGTGCGCGGCGGCAAGGGGGCCGAGCTGCGCGGGCGCTTCCGGGTCGTCCCGTTCGCCGAGCTGGCCGCGTGCGAGCCCGTCGTACCCGAGCCGACCGCGCCCGGCGACCTGCTGGCGATCTCCTACACCTCGGGCACCACCGGCCGGTCCAAGGGCGTCCGGGTGCCGCACGCCCAGGCGTTCACCTACGCGCACTGGGACGAGCACCTGCTCGGCCCGGGGACGACCACCCTGGTCACGCTGCCGATGTTCCACCTGTCCGGGCAGTGGTTCGGGCTCTACCAGGGCCTGATCACGGGCGCGCGGTGCGTGGTCCGGCCGCGGTTCTCGGCGAGCGCGTTCTGGGACGAGGTCCGCACCCACGACGTCACCTACACGCTGCTGCTCGGCGCGATGGCCCAGATGCTGCTCTCCCGCCCCGCGCGGCCCGACGACGCCGACACCCCGCTGGAGATCGCCTGCGTGGTCCCCCTGCCCCCGGACCTCGACCTGTTCCGCCGCCGCTTCGGGGTCGAGCTCGCGACCGTCTTCGGGATGACCGAGGTGGGGTGCCCGATCGTCGCGCCGCCGGGGACGGTCGTCGCGGGCGGTGCGGGCCGGGAGCGGCCGGGCTACCGGTGCAAGGTCGTCGACGAGAACGACGTCGAGGTGCCGCCGGGCGTCGTCGGGGAACTGGTGGTGCGGCCCGAGGTCCCGTCGACGGTCATGGAGGGCTACCACAACCTGCCCGAGCAGACCCTGCACACGTTCCGGAACCTGTGGCTGCACACCGGCGACGCCTTCTCCCGCGACGAGAACGGGGAGTTCTCCTTCCGCGACCGGATCAAGGACGCGCTGCGCCGGCGCGGCGAGAACATCTCGTCGTTCGAGGTGGAGTCGGTGGTCAACGGGCACCCGGCGGTCGCGGAGAGCGCGGTCGTGGCGGTGCCGAGCGCGCTGACCGAGGACGACCTGAAGGTCGTGGTGGTGTTGCAGCCGGGCGCCACCCTGGACCCGGGCGAGCTGATCGAGTACCTGAAGCCGCGCATGCCCTACTTCACCGTGCCGCGGTACGTCGAGGTGCTCGGGGAGCTACCGAAGACACCCACGCAGAAGGTGCAGAAGGCCGTGCTGCGCGCGGACGGGCTGAGCGCGGGCACGTGGGACCGCGAGGCCCACGGCGTGACGGTCGGGAGGGACTGAGCGTGCCGCTCTGGTTCGAGGACTTCGCGGCGATGGGGCCCGACGACGAGCTGGTCTCCCCGGCCCGGACGGTCACCGAGGCCGACATCGTGTCCTTCGCCGCGTGGACCGGCGACTACAACCCCGTCCACACGGACGCGGTCGCGGCCGCCGCAGGCCGGTTCGGCGAGCGGATCGCGCACGGTGTGCTGGGGGTGGCGTTCTGCCTCGGGCTGATCTCGCGGACCGGTGCCTTCGAGGGCTCCGCGGTCGCGCTGCTCGGCATCGACGGCTGGACCTTCCGCGCGCCGGTCCGGATCGGCGACACGGTGCACACCCGGGTGCGGGTCGTCGGGACCCGACTGACCAGCAGGGGCGACGCCGGCGTCGTCCAGCGGCTGTTCACGCTGGTCAACCAGGAGGGCGTGGTGACCCAGGAGGGCCGGATGGACGTGATGGTGAAGACGCGCCCGTGATCCCGTACGTCACCGGGGTGGCGGTCACCCCCTTCGGTCGGCAGCCGGGCCGCACCGCGCTCGACTGGCAGGCCGCAGCGGCCGGCGCCGCCCTCACGGACGCCGGGCTGCGCGCCACCGACCTCGACGCCGTGCTCTGCGGGTACGCGACGACGGCGGGTCACCTCATGCCCGCCGACCTGCTCGCCGAGCGGCTCGGCGCCCGGCCGGCGATCGCACACGGGACCAGCGCGGGCGGCGCCACCGGGCTGGCGATGCTCGCCGCCGCGGCCCGGCTCGTCCGGGCCGGGGAGGCCCGCGCGGTCCTGGTGGCCGCGGGCGAGGACCGGGCCAGCGGGCAGAGCGGCGACACCTCCGCGCGCACGCTCGCGCAGGTCGGGCACGCGGAGTACGAGATCCCGCTCGGCGGGACCGTCCCCGCCTACTACGCCCTCCTCGCCTCGGCGTACCTCGCCGCGCGCGGGCTCGGCCCGGCCGATCTCGCCCCGCTGGCCGTGCAGATGCGGGCGCACGCCGCCGACACCCCGGGCGCCCACCGGACGGCACCGATCGACGTCGACGCCGTGCTCGCGTCGCCGCCGATCGCCGAGCCGCTGCGCCTGCTCGACTGCTGCCCGGTCTCGGACGGCGGAGCGGCCGTGGTGGTCACGGCGGATCCCGGCGGTCGCGGGGTCGCCGTCACCGGCGTCGGGGAGGGGCATCGCCATCAGCACCTGAGCGAGGCCGACCTCGCCGACCTCGGCGCGGCCCGGGCCGCGCGGACGGCGTTCGCGCAGGCCGGGCGCACGCTCGCCGACGTGGACGTCGCCGGGGTCTACGACAGCTTCACCGTCACCCTGGCGATGCTGCTGGAGGAGATCGGGTTCGCCGAAGCGGGACGGGCCGGGGCAGACGCCGCCGCCGGCCGGTTCGCCCGCGACGGCGCGCTGCCGCTCAACACCCACGGCGGCCTGCTGTCCTACGGGCACTGCGGCGTCGCGGGCGGGCTGGCCCACCTGGTCGAGGTCGTGACCCAGCTCCGCGGCGGGGCCGGGCCCCGGCAGGTGCCCGGCCCACCCCGGGTCGGGTTCGTGCACGGCGACGGCGGTGTGATGTCCGCGCACGTCAGTGCGGTCCTGGAGGCGGCATGACCGACTGGACCGCCGGGGAGCCGCAGGTGTGCTTCGACGAGTGCCGCAGCTGCGCCCGCCGCTGGCCCCTCCCCCGTGCGGCCTGCCCGCACTGCGGCACACCGGATCCGCAGCGGCGCGGCGCGGCCGGTACCGGCACGGTGGCGGCGCTGACCGTGGTGCACCGCGCACCGGAGGGCGCCCCCCACCCGCCGACGCCGTTCGCGCTGGTCCTGGTGGACCTCGACGAGGGCGTGCGGGTCATGGGCCGCGCGGCCGGGGTCTCCGCCGTCGGCGAGCGGGTCGCGGTCGGGTTCCCCGACGGCGTCCCGTCGTTCGCCCCGGCCCGGTGAGCACCGGGGCTACAGCGGGAGCGCGCCGATCCGCGCCTCGGCACCGGCGAAGCGGCGGCGCGACTCCCGTTGCGCGACACGGTCGCTCGCGCGTTCGAGCCACCGGCGGCCGGGCCGGACGCGGGCGACCAGGGCGGACTCGACCAGGTTGGCGGCCACGATCGGCGGCACGGCCCAGGCGGCGGTGACGGGCAGGCCCAGGTCGCGCAGGCCCTCCCGGCCCAGGAACCAGCGCAGCATGCTCAGGGTGCGCGCCCGCTCGTAGCGACCGCGCAGCGCGGCGAACCGGCCCTCGTGCCCGGTGAGCTGCCCGTCCACGAGGGCCGCGGCCAGCGCCGCACCGGCAGGCGTGGGCCCGCCCTGGGCCAGCAGCACGTGGCGGTTGAAGACGTTCTGCTCGCGTTCGGTGTCGCACAGCCAGTCCTCGTCCACGCCGAGCAGCCAGCCCGCGTACTTCCACAGGTGCATGACCGCCCGCGACTCGGCGCGGGTCACGACCCGGCCGAGGGCGCGCACGCCGAGCAGCACGGTGCTGCTGAACAGGCCGAGGGTCGCCGCCCGGTCGCTCTGGTTGATCGGCAGGCCGTAGCGCGCGACGTCCCACCGGCCGTTGCGCTCGAACCGGTCGTTCACCAGGGCGTGCATCGCCCGGACGTGCACGGTCAGGCGCCAGCCCGCGCCGTCGCGGCGCATCCCGCCCGGGGCGCTCACGGCGTCGACCCAGGTCTGGGTCTCGCCCAGCCGGCGCTGCGCGGTCGACCCCGTGAGGCCCCCGGTCAGGACCAGCAGGTCGGCCGGCCCGACGAACCGGTAGCCGCCGATCAGCGAGAGCTGCAACAGCACGTCGTCGCGGCTGCGGCCGAGCCGGCGGAACGCCCGCGCCCCGCGCTCGACCAGCGCGGGATCCACCCAGCCCGGCACCCGGTCCACGACCGCGAAGAACTCCCGCAGCGCCGGAGGTGCCGCCTCGACCGCGTCGATCCCTTCCCGCAGCGCCCGCTCGAACTGCGCCCTCGTGACGCGCTCGGGGTCGCCGCGGTGCCGGCGCATCGCCGCCGCGAGCCGGGCACCGAGCTCGTCGCGGGCGAACATCCGCCGCCCCAGCAGGTCGAGCAGCTCGCCGTCGACCTGCCTGCTCCCGGTCACGAGCCGCAACGGCCGGGCGATCGGCGCGTTGCGCTCCGGCGCGCTCGCGAACCGGGACGGATGGCGGTGTGGGCTCCCGATCTCGACCCCGCCGTCGCCTTCGCCCTCTCCCAGCATGCGTGGATGCTGGCACGGATGTCGGCGCGCGTTGCGTGTGCGACCGGCGCCGCTCGGTTGCGTCCCCGATCGACTGACGTCGGCGCGACGGACCCGATCACCCTCACCGACGAGGAGGCATCCGGTCGGTCAGAAGTCGGCGAGCTCGACGCCAGGAACCACTCCGGCCGGATCCCGTAGGCGAAGCGCCTTGCCCGGTCCGGTCGCCGACCGGGAGGCTGGCCGGGTGGCCGCCGGTGTGCTCTTCGCGCTGACCCTGCCCGGGCTCGTCTGCCTGCTGGTCCTGCTGGTGGCGCTGGAGCGGTTCGGACTCTGGGCCCGCGGCCGCAGCCTGCTGTTCTGGCGCCGGACCCGGGAGCGGTCCGGTCCGCAGCCGCTCCCGTTGTCCGCCACCGGTTTCGAGGAGGTGGACGCCTTCTTCACCGGGACGAAGCGCGCCGAGCTGGAGGAACGCCACTCCCGCAGCCTGCTGCGCGACGACGAGGCGGACGGCGCGCCGCCGCGCACCGCCGTGGACCTCGACGCCGGGGTCGTGATCGTCACTCGCCCGTCGGGTCGCTGACGGGGAGCCCGTTCGGATCCTCTTGTCCCCCGACCGATCGACGAGCCGGACGAAGCAGTATCCGAGGCACGACTCGCTCGTTGCACCGCCCAGCGGGCCGCCGGCCTGCTGGATGCGTTCCTCACGGCATCGCCCTTCCGGGGCCGGCACCCGCGTCATCCCGTCGAGGGATGGTGGCGGTGACCCGTGATCACGGGCGGAGGCGCGCGCACCTCCTGCCCGTGATCGCCGCCCCGCCTACTTCTCCGCCTGCCCCACCGCCCGGGGCGCCGCCGTGGTGCCCCGCACCACGAGCTGCGGCGGGAGGGCGATCCGCTTCGGCTCCCGCTCGGGCAGGTCGAGCCGCTCCACCACGGCCTTGATCGCGAAGTCGGCCATGCCCGGGATGTCCTGGCGGACCGAGGTGAGGTCGATGCCGGGGAGCTTGGCGAAGCGCGAGTCGTCGTACCCGACCACCGAGAGGTCCTGCGGCACCCGCACGCCCGCGCGGATCATCACGTCGAGCAGCCCTATGGCGGCCTGGTCGTGGGGGCCGCGGAACCATCGCCTCCGCGGTCCCGGCCCGGGAAAGCCCCTCTTCCTCCCGACTTCCCGAGGACCCTCATGAGCGACGCACGCACCGTGACCGACACGCCCCCTGCAGCACCGACCCGGGCCAACCTGCGGCTGGGCACCGCGCCCGACTCCTGGGGTGTCTGGTTCCCCGACGACCCGCGCCAGGTGCCCTGGCAGCAGTTCCTCGACGAGGCCACCGCGGCCGGCTACACCGCCGTCGAGCTCGGCCCCTACGGATACCTGCCGACCCACCCCGAGCAGCTGCGCGACGAGCTCGGCCGCCGCGGTCTCACCCTCACCGGCGCCACCGCCGGCACCGCCCTGCACCGCGGCGGCGACACGCTCGACACCACGCTCGCCGAGTGCCGCGAGATCGCCCGCCTGCTCACCGCGCTCGACGCCCCGTACCTGATCACGCTGCCGGCGATGTACACGGACCTGCACACCGGCGAGCTGCTCGAACCCGCCGAGCTCACCGGCGAACAGTGGCACACCCTCGGCCGGGCGCAGTCCGTACTCGGCCGGGTGCTGCTCGACGAGTCCGGCGTCCGGCAGATGTTCCACCCGCACGCCGACGCGCACGTGGCCGACGAATTGAGCATCGACCGGTTCCTGGAGGTCAGCGACCCGGACAGCGTCTGGCTGTGCCTCGACACCGGGCACGTCGCCTACGCCGGCGGGGACAACCGGGCCATCGTGGCGCGGCACCCCTCGCGGATCGGGTACGTCCACCTCAAGTCCGTGGATCCCGTGGTGCTCGCGCGCGTGCGCGCCGAGAAGCTGTCCTTCGCCGACGCGGTGCAGGCCGGCGCGATGGTCGAGCCCGACGCCGGCGAGCCGCACATGCCCGCCCTGCTCGCCGACCTCGACGCCCTCGGCGTCCCGCTCACCGCGATCGTCGAGCACGACATGTACCCGGCCCCGCCCGGCGCTCCGCTGCCGATCGCCACCCGGACCTGCCGCTACTACACCGGGCAGGGCCTGACAGACGGCCGCTGAGCGGCCCCGAGCCCGGCCGCGCCGGCGGCGAGCACGGCGTTGGGCTCCGCGCTCCAGATGCGGACGTGGGCGCGGTAGTGGTCGTCCCATGCCCCGACCGCGCCCGCCGCCGAAGCTGCGCTCCGGCGTGCCGGGGGTTGCGCATCTCGGCGCGGGTGGCCATCCGGGCGAGGGCCTGCGGGTCGCTCGAGGTCGCCCGCTCGGCCGGGACACCTCGGTGCCCAGGTCGGGCAGGACCTTCTGCCGCTGCTCGGGTGTCAGCTTCGCGAAGGCCTCGGCGTGCGCCTGCTCCACGGTCTCCGGCGGCGCGTTGCGCAGCATGTACCGGTGGCGCTCGACCGCCGCCTCGTCCGGGTCCTGGGCCCCGCGGACCGTCCTCGCGGCGCGGTTCCCGGCCGAGGAGATCGGGCAGGAGATCGGGCGCGGCGCACGTGCGAGGATCGACGACATGGCCACGACCTACGCCGTCATCTACACGTACACCGACGACACCGAGCTGCGGGACGCCACCCGCCCCGCCCACCGCGACTATCTGCGGGAGTGCGCCGACAGCGGAGCCCTGCTGGTCGCCGGCGCCTGGGCGCCCGCGGAGGCCCCGGGCGGCCTGCTGATCTTCCGCGCCGAGGACAAGGCCGCCGTGCAGGCGATCGTGGACAAGGACCCGTTCTCGACGGAGGGCGTGGTCGCCGCCGCCGACATCCGCGAGTGGGCCCCGCCGCTCGGCCCGGTGGCCGGCGCCCTCACCGGCCAGGCCTGACGCTCCGCTGCGCGTGCCGGGTCGATGTCAGCCCGGCACGCGACGGCCGGCCACGGGCCGGCAACCCGGAGCGGCGGGCCTGCGGCGCAGCGGCCGCGGCCGGCGGAGGCCCGCGGCGACCTCCCGCAGCGGACGCGGCGCGACGCCACGGGCCGCGTCGACCCGACGGGCCTTGCGCCGGGTCAGGAGGATGTCCACGACCGCGACGGCCCAGATCGGGTACTGCAGCAGCCAGGCGACCCGGAACGCCGGCCGTGCCGCGGCCTCACCCCGGGGTCAGCGTCCTCCCCGATCGGGGCGCGGCGCACTCTTGGTCCCCGGCCTGACACCCTCGGGGTCCGCGCCACCCCCGTTGGGCCGCGGCACATCCGTTGTGCAGCACATCCGTTGGGGCGCAGCACACCCGTCGGGCGCGGCGCCTCCGTCGGGGCGCGGCACACCCGTCGGTGCGCGGCCTCACACCCGCGGCATCGGCGCCACATCCAGTCGACGGCCTGTGCCGCGCTGCATCGGGTGTGCCGGGCCGGAGCGGCCGTGGCGCGCCGGACCAGAACGCGGTCGCGATCACGGGTAGCGGGCTGTGCCACAGCGGCGATAAAGAGGGGCGCTGGCGCCGGCCGTGAAGCACCCTTCTGCCCTTGATCACGTCCTCGCCGGCGGCCGCCGCCCGGTTGCGGCGAGGAGCAGGTCCGCGACCATGCCGCGCAGCGACCGTGCACCGCTTCCTGATGCGGGGCCTCAGCGACCGGCACGCCGCCGTCCGAGATCCGTGATCACGTCGCGGTGCGGACCTCGTCGGGCACGGGAACTCGTGGCCGGCCGGGCGGGAGGCTCAGAAGTTCCCCCGCCGGGCCTGCTCGCGCTCGATCGCCTCGAACAGCGCCTTGAAGTTGCCCTTCCCGAAGCCCAGCGAGCCGTGGCGCTCGATGAGCTCGAAGAACACGGTGGGCCGGTCCCCGACGGGCCGGGTGAAGATCTGCAGCAGGTAGCCGTCCTCGTCGCGGTCGACGAGGATCCCGCGGGACTGCAGCTCCTCGATCGGCACGCGGACCTCGCCGATGCGCGCCCGCAGCACCGGGTCCTCGTAGTACGAGTCCGGGGTCGGCAGGAACTCGATGCCCCTTGTGCGCAGCACGTCCACGGTCCGCACGATGTCGTTCGTGGCCAGCGCGAGGTGCTGGGCGCCCGGCCCGCCGTAGAAGTCGAGGTACTCGTCGATCTGCGAGCGCTTCCGCCCCACCGCAGGCTCGTTGAGCGGGAACTTCACCCGATGGTTGCCGCTGGCCACGACCTTGCTCATCAGCGCCGAGTACTCGGTGGCGATGTCCTCGCCCACGAACTCGGCCATGTTCGTGAAGCCCATGATCCGGTTGTAGAAGTCGACCCACTCGTCCATGTGCCCGAGCTCGACGTTGCCGACCACGTGGTCCAACGCCTGGAACAGCCGCCGCGGGCCGTCCTCCGGCCTGACGTGGCCGGACCTGCGGGCGACGTAGCCGGGCAGGTACGGGCCGGTGTAGCGGGAGCGGTCGACGAGCGTGTGCCGGGTCTCGCCGTAGGTGGCGAGCGCGGCCGTGCGGACCGTGCCGTGCTCGTCGGCGAGGTCGTGCGGCTCGACGAGGATCGTGGCGCCCTGGGCCCGGGCGTGGGCGATGCACCGGTCGACGTCGGGTACCTCGAGCGCGATGTCGACGATGCCGTCGCCGTGCCGGCGGTGGTGGTCGAGCAGCGGGCTCGCCGGGTCCACGCCGCCCTGGAGCACGAACCGGACCGCGCCCGAGCGCAGGACGTAGGCCTGGTGGTCGCGGTTGCCGGTCTCGGGCCCGGAGTAGGCGACGAGCTCCATCCCGAACACGACCTGGTAGAAGAGCGCGGCCTGGGTCGCGTTGCCGACCGCCCACACCACGGCGTCCCAGCCCGTGACCGGGAAGGGATCGGTATCGCCGTCGTACTCCACGAGGCCGACCAGCTGGCGTAGCTGGTCGAGGTCCAGGTCGGCGAGACGTTCCTGGCCGGTGAGGGACTGATCGACGGTCACGACGGGCCTCCTCGCTGCTGCTCTGCACACGAAGGACACCTCGTCGACGGATCCGCCGCAACGGCGCCGCCCCGGCCTGGTCCTCCTGCCCATTTCGACCGGCTCTGCGCGCCCTCGGCTGTACACTCCGCCCACATGGAACTCGACGCGCTCGACGTCGACCTGCTCGCCGCCCTCCGCGACCACACCCGCGTCGGCGTCCTGGAGCTCTCCCGGACGCTGCAGGTCGCCCGCGGCACCGTCCAGGCCCGCCTGGACCGGCTCGAGCGCGCCGGCGTGATCACCGGGTACGGGCCGGAGATCGACCTCGCCGCCGCCGGCCAGGGCGTGCAGGCCTTCGTCAGCCTGGAGATCGCACAGGGCGCGCTCGACGACGTCGCCGCCGAGCTGGCCGCCCAGCCCGCGGTCCTCGAGGCCTACGCCACCACCGGCTCGTCCGACGTGCTCTGCCGCCTCGCCGCCTCCTCGCACGAGGACCTCCAGCAGGCGCTGCTCGCCCTCAACCGGTCCCCCTCGGTGGGGCGGTCGACCAGCGTGGTCGTGCTCTCGGTCGTCGTCCCGCCCCGCACCGGCCCCCTCCTGGCGAGCGCCCCGCGCCCGGTCCCACCCCGCGCCCCCGCCTACCGCCGCGAGGACTGAACGCGACCGGCACGGAGACCGAGCAGGCCACCCGTTCGCGATCATCAGGGATTGGGGCTCGACCTAGATCACAGGTCCTGGACCGAGAGGGTCGATTTTCGACCGACCAGCTCCACGATTCGTGATCACGGCGAGCCGACAGGGCGCGCCAACGACGTGATCACCGCCCCAGGACACGCAAGGTCGATTCCCGCCCGGCCCGCTCCACGACCAGTGATCTTGCCGTGCCGAGAGAGTGCCCGAGGAAGTGATCACTGCTCGTGGACGAGGAACGCCCTTTCCCGACCGGCCCGCTCCACGATCAGCGATCACGCAGAGCCTGCAGGGCCCGCCGACGGCGTGATCCCCGCCTGTGGACGCGGAACGCCGATCCGCGACCACCCCGCTCCACGACCAGTGATCTTGCCCAGGTGGCGGGGTGTGCCCAGTAAGTGATCACCGCTCGTGGACCGGGAAGGTCGATTCCCGGTGGGCCCACTCCACGATCAATGATCATGCCGACTGACATATTTGCCAAGGAAGTGATCACCGCTCGTGGATGGGGAAGGCCGATCTCCGACCGTCCCGCTCCATGATCAGCGATCATGCGAGCCGAGTGAGCCCCGCCGACGACGTGATCACCACTCGTGGACGCGAAAGGCCGATTCTCGACCGCCCCGCTCCACGATCAGCAATCATGCGAGCCGACTCAGCTCCGCCGAACAAGTGATCACCACTCGTGGACGGGAAAGGCCGATTCTCGACCGCCCCGCTCCACGATCGGTGATCTTGCTGAGGCGGACCGGTGCCGGGCGTCTCGAGAGTCGCTCCTGGACCAGCACGGTCGCTCCAGACCGGCGCTCAACTCCCTCCCGCCGCCTACACCGGCGGGGCGAGGGCGAAGCGTTTGTCCAGCCAGCCCTCGATCTCCGCAGCGGCGAGCTCGTTGCCGGTGGGCTCGCCCTCCGCGATCGCGCCTCCGAAGTGCAGGCCACGGACGCTGGCCACCGTGAGGTCCTCGGAGCCGAGGGCGGCGATCATGCGGCGGGTGTCGGCGGGGAAGGCGGCCTGGTCGCCGGTGAGCTCGACGAACAGCGCCGGGACCGCGACGCCGGGGGCGCAGCGGACGAAGTCGGCGTTCGTGCCGAGCCCGGACCAGGTCGAGAGCCAGGCCTCCGGGGTGGTGAGCCGGCCGAACCCGACCTGGCCGTAGTCGATCAGGTCCGGACGTTTGCCGAACAGGGAGCCGTACGGCCGCTCGCTCGGGTCGAGGGAGAGGTCGACGGTCCGGGGGTCGGCATCCGTGCGGAACACCGTGATGATTCGCGGGGCGAGGGAGCGCCGCCGGTCAGCCGCGCTCCCGGTCTTCCGGAACTCCGCCCGCGCCTCGGCCGCGCGGGCGAGGTGCGCGCGGGCCACGGCGTCGATCCGCGCCACGCGGTCGCGTTGCGCCGCCCGGTACCGCTGCAGGAACTCCGCGGAGTACGCCGAGCTCGCGGGCGGTTCGGCGAAGCCGTTGGCCGGGGAGAAGGGGTCGAGCTCCGGCACGACGGACAGCGGATCGGCCTCGTCGGCGACGGACGGGTCGATGCATCCCAGCAGCAGCGCGCCCTGCCCCGGGTGCGGGGCCAGGAAGATCGCCCCGTCGGCCACGGGCATGGTGGCGTCGGCGAGTTTCGTCGGCCTCCCGCCCGGCGTCCGGGCGATCCGGTCCCCGGGCGCGAGCGCGGCCTGCTCCAGGTAGAAGGCGTAGAGCGGGCCGCCGCCGGAGTGTCCCAGCACGACCACGGACTCGAAGCCCCGCTCGCGCAGGAAGACCTGGCCCGCGGCGACGTCGTGCAGGGCCTGCTCGTGCACCAGCGTGAGGTCGTTGTTGACCGAGCGGGTGTGCTGGGTCCACACGGCCGCCCCGGCCTGCAGCAGCAGCGGGACCAGCGGGTGGTGCGTGACGTCCTGGCGCGGGTGCATCAGGCAGACGACGGTCCGGGCCCCGGGCACCGTGGCCAGCACGCCGCGCACGGTCGCGCCGTCGGCCGTGGTCAGCTCGTGCACGGTGGTGACGGTCGACGCGGGCCGCTCCCCCGCCGTCAGGTAACGGCCCGCCCCCAGGCGCGCCGCCGGATCCGGGCCCGTCACACCGGCTCCACGCGCAACGCGTCCTTGTCGTGCTGCGTGATCCGGCCGTCCCGGGCCACCCCGCCGACGCAGGAGTACCAGACCGCGTGCCGGCAACCCGTGGCGCGGCGGTCGACCACGATCGGCCCGGCCGCGCTGATCACGAAGTACGGCCCGAGCTGCCCGACCGTGACGGCCGGGTCCTCGGCCGCAACCGTGGCGACGGCGGTGTTCTCCGGGACGTCGAGCACGTAGAGCGTGGTCATCGCGCGAGCTCCCGGTCCGCTGCGCCTACCCGTCCCGCCTGCTCCGCAGACTCCCACTCGGCGGCACGCTCCACGATCAGCTCGGCCTTGCGCGCCAGGAGCTTGCCGAAGGTCGGCTCCGGCTCGGCGACGACGTCGAGCAGCGCGTCGATCGTGAGGTTCGCGTCGAGGTCCTCCTGCGGCGTGACCGGCCGCATCGCCCTCGTGATCTCGACCATGTAGCCGTTCGGGTCGTGGGTGTAGATCGACTCGATCGTCTCGTGCTGGATCTGCATCTCCACCGGCCAGTCGCTGGCGTCGAGCCGCCGGCGGTACTCCAGCAGGTCCTCCTCGCCGTCGACGTGGATGGCGAGGTGCCGGGACCGGACGAAGTACTCGGGGACGTCGGTACCGAACCGGGCGTACACGTCGCCCTTGGCTCCCTCGTCGCCGCCGAGGGAGGGGTCGGTGCCGAAGTAGTAGAAGAACGCGATCCGGTCCTCGTTGCCGATGTCGAAGAAGAAGTGGATGAAGTCGGGGTGGTCCTCCGGCCCCCAGCCGGCCGCGCAGATCGAGTGCACGACCGGGAAACCCAGGACGTCCCGGTAGAAGCGCACCGTCGCGGCCGGGTCGAAGGTCGGGAACGCGACGTGGTCGACCCCTTGCACCCGGTGGTCCCGCTCGCTCATCAACAGCCTCCTCGTGTCGGACACCGTCGACGGTACGGGTCTGTCGACGGATGAGTCAACAGTTCGACGCAATCGACGAATGCGGGCTCGGACACAGGAAGGGCCCCTCCACCTGCGGCGGAGGGGCCCGTGGGTCGGCTGGATCAGAGGTCGAGGATGCGTTCCAGGTGGTCGAGGTCCTGGCGCAGCAGCTTGAGAGCGGCAGCCGGCCCCTCGGCCTCGGGCGCCTGGTGATCCGGGCGGACCAAGGCGGCGACGGCCATGTCCGCGAGCTGGTCCACCACCCCCTCGGCGGTGTCCTTGCCGCCCGGGTGGAACCACCAGGCGACCCAGTTGCACATGCCGAGCACGCCCAGCGCCGCGACCCGGGCGTCGACGGGCCGGAAGCGGCCCGCACGCACGCCGTCGTCGATCACCCCGGCGATGACCTTGAGCACCGCGCGGCGGCTCTCGTCGTAGGCCGCGGTGAGCTCGGCCGGGAGCTCGGCCTCGGAGCGGATGAGCAGCCGGAACCGCGCGGGCTGCGTGGTCCGCCTCCCGACGATGACCTCGACGATCCCGCGCAGCCGCTGCACAGGGTCCCGGTCCCGCTCGACGAGCGCGTTCAGCTCGTCGAGCGGGCCGTTGGTGACCTCGGTGACCAGCTTGGCGAGCAGCTCGTCCTTGCTCTTGACGTAGTAGTAGAGCGCGGGCCGGGTGATCCCGAGGGCGTCGGCGATGTCCTGCAGGCTCGTGCCTGCGAAGCCCCGCTCGGCGAAGAGCCTGGTGGCGTGCTCGTAGAGCTCGTTCTCGACCAGCTCGCGCCGCGCGGTCCCGGCGCGCCCGCCCTTCCGGCCCGCCCCCGGTTCGCTCATGCGCCGATCGTAGGTGGAGACGGAGCGTGCGCAGGCTGGCGTTCGACGCCGGCGAGGAGCCTGCCCGCCCCGGGCAGCACCGGGTCGAGGCCCAGTCCGCGCAGCAGCGTGTACGCGCCGGCGGTGGCGGCCGAGAGGACCGGCAGCCCGAACTCCTCCTCGGCCGGCGCGACGAGGTCCAGCGACGGCATCTGGACGCAGGCGGAGATCACCAGGGCGTCCGCGCCGGTCAGGTCCAGCCCGCGGGCGGCCGCCATGACCCGCTCGCCGGGGATGCACCCGACCTCGGCGTTGTCGCCGACCTCCAGCGCCGCCCAGTCGACGACGGTGAATCCCTCGGCCTCCAGGTACGCCACGACCTGCTCCGCCAGCGGCCGCAGATACGGCGTGACCAGCGCGACGCGGCGTGCGCCCAGGGCCCGCAGGCCCTCCACCAGCGCGCCCGCGCTGGACAGGACCACCGAGTCGGGGAGCTGCGAGCGCACCTCCTGCTCGACACGCCGGTGCTCGCCGGGGCCCTGCGCCATGACCGCGACGAGGCAGGCGTAGAGCAGGGCGTCGACGCGGGCGTCGGCCAGCTCGTCGACGCAGCGCTCGCGCTGGGCGTTCATCGCCTTCAGCTCCTCCGGCGACACCTGGTGCATCCGCATCCGGCTGGAGTGGAAGGAGAAGCGCTCCGGATGCCGCGCGAGCAGGGCCGGGATCTCGGTCTCGACGGTCACGTTGGAACTGGGGACGACCAGCCCGATCCTTCTCATGTACCCACCTTGGAGGCGATGTCGGCCGCGAGGGCCTTCTTGTCGGTCTTGCCCACGAGCGTCCGCGGGATCTCGTCGAGATGCTCGATCCGCTCGGGCCACTTGAACTTCGCGACCCCGAGCGCGGCGAAGTGCTCCTGCACCTGTGGCAGGGCGAGGGGGTCGCCGTCGACCACGACGTACGCGCAGGTCCGCTCACCGAGCCGGGGATCCGGCATGGCGACCACGGCCGCGCCGGTGATCCGCGGGTGGCGGAGCAGCAGCAGCTCCACCTCCTCGGCGTTGATCTTCTCCCCGCCGCGGTTGATGAGGTCCTTGATCCGCCCCTCGATCGAGACGTACCGCTCTCCCTCGATATCGACCAGCGCGGCCAGGTCGCCGGTGCGGTAGAAGCCGTCGCTCGTGAAGGCGCGGGCGTTGTGCTCGGGCGCGTCGAAGTAGCCGGGCAGGGTGTACGGCCCGCGGCAGCAGAGCTCGCCCACCGCGCCGGGCGGCACGTCGTGCTCGGTGCCCGGGTCGAGGATCCGCACCTCGTCGTGCGACGACAGCGGGGTCCCGACGGTCGTCGCGCGGGCTTCCCGGGGCGCCCCCGGCCGGGTGGTGAGGAACAGCCCCTCGCCCATCCCGAACAGCTGCCCGGACCAGAGCCCGCGGGCCTCCAAGGCGTCGAACAGGGCGGGCGGGACCTTGCTGCCGGAGAGCACGACCTGGGTCACCGTCGCGACGGCCGCGGGGAAGTCCGGATGGTCGGCGGCCCGGTAGTGGCCGTGGCCGAGCAGGACGTGCGTGGCACGCTCGCGCGCCATCAGCGGCAGGGAATCGTCGAGATCGGGCGAGCCGAGGACGAGGCACGCGCCGACGCTGTGCGAGGCGTGGACCGCGCAGACGATCCCGGCGTTGTGGATGACCGGGATCAGGTGGGCGACGCGGGTGTCCGCGGTCCAGCCCCAGGACCGCGCGTACTCGGCGGCGTTGTACCAGTACTCGGCGTGCCGGCGCGGGATCACCTTGGGCACGCCGGTGGTGCCGCCGGAGAGCTGGAAGACCGCGACGGCGTCGGGCTCGATCCCGGCCTGGATCCGCTCCACGACCACGCGTGCGTTCCCCGGCTCGTGGTCGAGGCCGAGGGTCGAGAGGGGCACGCCCCGCGGGTCGTCGCCGACGACCAGGACGTGCCGCAGCGTCGGATGCCCCTCCCGCTGCTCGTCGGCGAACCCGACCAGGTCGAAACCCCGGGTACCGGCCTCGACCACGTGCGCGACCGCCCCGACCCGCCGGCTGATCTCCCCGATCTCGTGCCCGCGGTGCGCGGCCAGGGTGGCGACCGGGACCAGGCCCGCCTTGAGCACGCCGTACCAGGCGACGACGGCCTCGAGCCGGTTCGTGACCTGGAACAGCACCGGGTCGCCGGGCCGCAGCCCGAGCTCGGCCAGCCCGGCGGCGAGCCGGTCGGTGCGCTCGTCGAGGCCGCGGTGGGTCAGCCGCCCGTCGAGGGCCACGACGGCCTCGCGCTCGGGGTGCGCGACGGCCACCCGGTGCAGTTCCGTGGCGATCGTGGCGGTCCCCCACAACCCGGCCTCGCGGTAGGCCCGGACGGCGGCCTCCGGGTACGGGACCAGGCGGCCCTGGGCGAGGGTCATGACGTCTCCTGCTCGTCGGTGAGCACCACCAGGTCGGTGCGGCCGCTGACCAGCCCGGCCGCCAGATCGTCGCGCACCCCGGCGGGGGCCTCCACCGCCGTCAGCACCCCGGTCTCCATCCCGATCCGCTCGGCCAGGTCCAGCCGGGTCAGCACCGCCGAGCGGTCGGCCGGGCCGGTGAGCCGGACCCCCTCCGTGCCCCGGGCCCTGGCCACCAGCGCGTCCCCGGCCCCGGACCACGGGTCGTCGAGGGCCGAGTTCAGCGCGACGAGGTCGGGGGTCGCCCGGCGGCACGGGAACCGCCGCTCCCCACGGGTCAACGGGCGGTCGAGGACCCACGAGGTGAGGTCCTCGGGGGCGACGTCGGCGGGTTCGCCGGCGTACTGCGCCAGGGCCGCCCCGACCACGTCGGGGCTGGTCTGCGCGAAGCGGTCCAGCGGGACGTTCCCCGCCCGGGACATGTACGCCACCATCAACCGCTCGACGGGCAGGTGCAGCCGGGCGGGGAAGGACTCCCACCAGAGCTGGCTGCGCCGGGCGAGCTCCTGCAGCCGCTCGACGGCGGGCCGGCGCACGGCCTCGTACCGGGCGAACGCCGCCGCCCGGTCCGGCTCCGCGCGCAGCGCCTCGACCAGCCCGATCGCGTCCTCCATGGCCAGCTTGGTGCCCGAGCCGATGGAGAAGTGCGCGGTGTGCGCGGCGTCGCCGAGCAGCACGGTGTTGCCCGCGGACCAGCGGTCGCAGCGGACGGTGCGGAACCGCAGCCAACGCGTGCGGTTGCCGATCAGCGGCTGCCCGCGCAGCTGCTCGGCGAAGACGTCCTGCAGGTAGCGCAGCGAGGTCTCGTCCGAGGCGTCGAACGGGGTGGCGTCGGTGGAGGCGTCGAACCCGGCCCGACGCCAGGTCTCCTCGTCGGTCTCGACGAGGAAGGTGCTGTGCCCTCCCGAGCTGTGCCCTCCCGAGCAGGGCCCTCCCGAACAGGGCCCTCCCGAGTAGGGGTAGGCGTGCGTGACGAACACCCCGTGCTCGGTCTCCACCGGCGCGAACACGGCGTCGTCGAGGGCGAAGCCGGTACCGCACCACAGGTAGAGGCCCTTGCCGACCTCGATCCGCCCGCCGAACGGGCCGTTCTCGCGGGTCGCGCTGCCGACGCCGTCCGCGGCGACCACCACGTCCGCGTCGAGCTCCGCGGCGGTGCGGCGGGCCCCGAACTCCAGCACCACGCCGGCCTTCTCCGCGTGCCGCTGCAGCACCGCGAGCAGCTCGGTGCGCGCGATGCCGATCAAGCGGTCGTTGCGGACCCGGGTCACGTGCCGCCCGACCTGCATCGTCATGTCGTGGCGCAGGCCCGCGGCGACGAGGTCCCGCAGGGTGTCCGGGTCGGCGGCCTCGAGCTTGCGCTGTGTGCCGGCGGCCAGCCCGACGCCGAAACCGAAGGTGGTGTCGGGCTCACCCTGCTCGTGCACGACGACCTCGCAGGACGGATACGCGAGCTTGAGCAGGCGCGCGGCGTAGAGCCCGCCCGGTCCTCCGCCCAGCACCGCGACGCGACGTGGCTGCATCTGCTCCCCCTCCGTACCAGGCTGTTTGACTACCTCGTCGACTATTCGACGACATGGAAGCCGGAGAAGTCAACGTTGACTGCCGGCAAATGTGTTGAATAGTCTACGCATCCGTCAGCCACCCTCTGCGCGAAGGAGCGCATGTCATGGCCTATGTCATCGGCGTGGACGTGGGCGGCACGTTCACCGACGCCGTGCTCGACGACGACGCCGGCACCGTGCTCGCCGCGAAGTCCCCGTCCACCCCGCCGGACTACTCCCGGGGCGTCCTCGACGTCCTCGGACTGCTGGCCGAGCAACTCGGGACGAGCCTGCCCGAGATGCTGGCGGACACCCACCACATCGCGCACGGCACGACCTCGTCGCTCAACGCGCTGGTCATGGGCAACGTGCCCCCCGTCGGGTTCCTCACCACCAAGGGGCACCGCGACTCGATCTTCATCATGAACGTGGAGGGCCGCTACCTCGGCCGCTCCCCCGGCGAGCTGCAGCACGTCCTCGGCCAGACCAAGGACCACGCGCTGCTCCCGAAGAAGCACGCGCTCGAGGTCACCGAACGCATCGACCGGGACGGCACCGTGGTCGTCGGGCTGGACGAGGAGGAGGCCCGTACCGCGATCCGCTCCCTGCTGACGGACGGCGTGCGCGCGATCGCCGTCTCGCTGCTGTGGTCCTTCCGCAACCCCGTGCACGAGCGGCGGCTGCGCGAGCTGATCGCCGAGGAGGACCCGGAGGTCTTCGTGGCGCTGTCCTCCGAGGTCAGCCCGCGGATCCGGGAGTTCGCCCGCAACGCCACCACGATCATGAGCACCCAGATCGGGCCAGGCCTGCGAGACTATCTGGGTTCCCTCGAGTCGTCGTTGCGCACCAACGGGCTCACCGGCCCGCTGCTGGTCATGCAGTCAAACGGCGGCGCGGTCGCCGCCAAGGAGGCCCCCGCCGCGGCCATCTCCACCGTCGGGTCGGTCCTGACCGGTGGCGTGGTGGGCAGTGTCGCGCTGGGCCGCCAGCTCGGCCACCGCAACATCATCTCCACGGACGTGGGCGGGACGACGTTCCTGGCCGGCCTGGTCGTCGACGGCGAGCCCGTGCGGGACACCACCACGGTGATCAACCACCACCCGATCAACGTGCCCACGCTGCGGGTCGACGCGATCGGCTCGGGCGGCGGCGCCATCGCCTGGCTCGACGCCGGCGGCAACCTGCGGATCGGCCCGCGCAGCGCCCAGGCCGTCCCCGGCCCCGCCTGCTACGGCAACGGCGGCACCGAGCCGACCAACACCGACGCCAACCTCGTCCTCGGCATCCTGCCGGAGAAGGGGCTGCTCGGCGGGCGCAAGCCGCTGTCCCTGGAGCTCGCGCGCCAGGCCATCGACACGCAGATCGCCAAGCCGCTCGGGCTCTCCGTCGAGGAGGCCGCCGCCGCGATCTACACGGTGCAGAACGCGCAGACCGGCGACCTGCTGCGCAAGACCGTCGTCGAGGCCGGCCACGACCCCCGCAACTTCGTGCTCTACGCCTTCGGTGGGGCGGGCCCCGCGCACTGCGCCGGGTACGCCGCGGAGGTCGGCTGCGACACCGTGGTGGTCCCGCTCGGGCCGGTGGCCAGCGCGTTCTCCGCGTTCGGGCTGGCGTCGAGCGACATCGTGCTGGCCGCCGAGCTCTCCGACCCGACGGTCGTGCCCTTCGACCCGCAGCGGGCCGAGCGGAACTTCGCCGAGCTGGAGCAGCAGGTCCGCGAGGGCCTGGAGCGCCAGGGCGTGACCTTCGAGAAGGTCGAGCTGCACCGCGAGATCGACATGCGGTACTCGATGCAGCTCGCCGAGGTCACCGCGCCGGTGGCGAACGGCCCCCTGGGCATGCCGGAGATCGAGGCGGCCGCGGCGGCGTTCGAGAAGCGCTACGCCGAGCTGTTCGGCAAGGACGCGGGCTTCCGCGAGGCCGGCATCCAGGCGATCACGTTCCGGGTCCGGGCCGTGGGTGTGCTGCCGTTCAGCCCCGAGCTGCCCGAAGTGCCTGCGGCACGGGGAGAGGCCACCCCCTTCACCACCCGGCCCGTGCAGCTCGACCCGACGAGCGGCTACGTCGACACCCCCGTCTACGACTACCGCGAGCTCCGCTCCGGCCATGTGCTGCAGGGCCCGGCCATCGTCGAGGTGCCGACCACCACGGTCGTCGTCCCCGGCGGGACCACCGGCACCGTCGACCAGCTGGGCAACCTGACCATCCGGAGGTCCTGAGATGACCATGCCGATCCCCGGCTCGGAGGCCTTCTCCAGCCGCCCCGTCGACCCCGACGAGCTCGCCCGCTCGCTCCCGTCGTCGCTGCAGGTCCACACCGTCACCCAGGAGCAGGTCGACGCGCTGGACCCGCTCACCTACGAGGTCATCCGGCACCGGCTGTGGTCGGTGACCGACGAGATGGGCGAGGCGCTCAAGCGCATGTCCGGCTCGCCGATCGTCACCGACGCCAACGACTTCGACTTCGCCATCTCCGACGAGCTCGGCCAGGAGGTGCAGGTCGGGCTCTACAACACGATGCTCGTCGGCGCCGTCGACCTGGCCATCTACTGGACGCTGCGCAACCGCGCGGACAACCCCGGCATCGAGTCCGGCGACATGTTCCTGACCAACGACCCCTGGGTCGGCGGCGGGCTGCACCAGAACGACGTCATGGTCTACCAGCCCGTCTTCCACGACGGGAAGCTCTTCGCCTGGACCAGCGCGATCGCGCACCAGCCGGACCTCGGCGGCGTCGGGCTCGGCTCCTTCTCCCCCGCCGCGCAGGACGTCTTCTCCGAGTCCCTGCCCACCCCGCCGGTCAAGGTCGTCCGGGGCGGACAGCTGCAGCGCGACGTCGCGGACCTCTGGGTGCGCCGCTCCCGCGTCCCGATGCTCATCGGCCTGGACCTGCGGGCGAAGATCGGCGCGAACAACGTCGGGGCCGAGCGCCTCCACGCGCTCATCGCGCAGTACGGCGCGGACACGGTCAAGGCCGTGATGAAGCGGATGATGTCCGACGCCGAACACCGCCTGCGGGACAAGCTCACCGCGCTGCCGGACGGCTCCTGGACCGCCACCGGCTACCAGGACCAGTCCCACGAGGGCGACCGCGACCTGCACAAGATCACGGTCACCACCACGAAGACCGGCAACCACCTCACCTTCGACTTCACCGGCACCGACCCGCAGGCCGGCGTCATCAACTGCACCTACGCGGGCATGCGCGGCGGCGTGATGCTGGCGCTGCTGCCGATCCTGGCCAACGACATCCCCTGGTCCGCGGGCGGGCTGATGCGCTGCTTCGACCTCGTGACCGAGGAGGGCACGCTCAACAACGCGACCTTCCCGGCGGCCGTCGGACGCGGGCCGATCGGCCCGGCCTGGCTGACCGGCAGCCTGATCGCGGAGTGCCTGTCCCAGATGCTCGACCGGGATCTGGAGCTGGGCAAGAACGTGCAGGCCACGTGCTGCGGCACCTGGGACACCGCTGTGATCGCCGGGCTCGACGAGCGCGGCGAGCAGCCCGCCCCGTTCCTGTCGATCATGATGGAGCCCATGGCCGGCGGCTACGGCGCACGCCCGCACGCCGACGGCGTCGACACCGGCGGGCTGTTCTGCATCCCGATGGGCCGGGTGCCCGACGTCGAGATGACCGAGTTCCTCTATCCGCTGCTCACGCTGTGGCGGCGCGAGGAGCCGGACTCCGGCGGGCCCGGGCGCCACCGGGGCGGGCTCGGCGCGTCCATCGCGTTCACCCCGCACGGCACCTCGATCCCGATGGGCCTGGTGCTCGCGTCCGCGGGCAAGGCGGTGGCGCAGAACGCCGGCCTGTCCGGCGGGCACCCCGGCAACTCGGGGCTCGACGTCGTCGCGCGGCAGAGCCGGGTCGCCGAGATCCTCGCGTCGGGCCGGATGCCGTCGTCGCTGGCGGAGATCAGCGACACGCTGGAGCCCGGGCAGAACTATGCGTCGAGCTACCTGGCGCCCGGCGAGGTCTTCTCGATGACCTGGCAGGGCGGTGGGGGCTACGGCGACCCGCTGACCCGCGATCCCGAGGCCGTGGCCCGCGACCTGCGCGAGGAGAAGATCACCGCCGACGCCGTCGCCGCGGTCTACGGCGTGGTCCTGGCCGGCGGCCAGGTCGATCCGGCGGCGACCGCGGCCGAACGCGAGCGGCTGCGCGGGGTGCGTCGGGACCGGTCCCGGGTGGCGGGCGAGACCCGTGGCAAGGCCGACCTGTCCTCGGTCAGGCGGGTGGACGACAACCTCGTCGAGGTGGGCTCCGGCGCCGGCACCGCCGTCGCCTGCGGCCGCTGCGGCGAGGTCCTCGGCGACACCGGCGCAGGCCCGCTCGCCGTCGGGATCTACGACGGAGCGCCGACCGAGGCCGGGCCGCAGATCATCGCGACGGCCGCGGACTACGTCGACGCCCCGGTCGTGTTCCGCCAGTACAGCTGCCCGTCGTGCTGGACGGCGCTGTCCTCCGCGGTGGTCCCCGCCGACCATCCCGACCGGGCCGTCACCCTCGGGCGCCCGACGGTGGCGACCGGCTGACCCGACGGGTGGGCGAGCGGCGCTGCCTCCCGCTCGCCCACCCGTCACGGCCGGCCCTGTCCCCCGGTCGGGCGCCTCCCGCGTCCCCCGCCAGGTCGGCCGATCACCCGGTCCCGGCGGGACGCGCGCCGCAGCACCCTTCGAGACAACCCGGAACCACCCGGGCAGACGCCACGAAGGGACTCCTGACGATGAACAAGCGAATCGCGGTCGCCGCCACCGGCGGGCTCGCCGTCCTCGGACTCGTCGGCATCGCCGGGGTGGCCGGGGCCGAGGAGCACGCCGACCCGACCGGCCTCGTCCTCACCCCGACGACCTCCTACTCCACCCCGTCGACGCAGTCCGCACCGATCCGGAAGCTCGCACCCGGGTCCGGGGTGCACACGATCTGCCACACGGAGGGGCAGACGTTGACCGGCAACCCCAACTGGTTCCGGATCTCCGGCTCCCACGGCTCGGAGTACGTGCACCGCAGCGTGATCTCCGTCGCGCCCGTGTCGCCGCATTGCTGACCACGGGCACGGGTCCGCGAGGCCGGGGGCCTCGCGGACCTTGTCGTGCGTACCGCCCGCGAGGACAATTTCCTGCCCACATGGTCGTGTTCGGCGGGAGGCCGCCATGGGTGAGGAGTACCAGCCACTGCCACGGCCGGTCGGCCGGCACGCGGTGTTCGTCCGGCACCGGCTGCAGAGTCCCCGGGTGGCGCAGTCCGCCTACATCGCCCCCAACGCCGTGCTGTGCGGGGACGTGACGATCGGCCCCCACAGCCGGGTCCTCTTCGGGGCCGTGATCACCGCGGAGGGCGGGCCGGTCGACATCGGGGCCCACTGTGTGATCATGGAGAACGCGGTGGTGCGCGGCGTGGCCCGGCACCCCACCCGGCTCGGCGACCACGTCCTCGTCGGGCCGCACGCCTCGCTGACCGGCTGCGTGGTCGAGGGTGACACCCGGATCGCGACCGGTGCGGTCGTCTTCAACGGCGCACGCATCGGGGTCGGGGCGGAGATCGACTTCCACGCCGTGGTGCATGTCAACACGGTCGTCCCCGCCGGCACGGCCGTGCCGATGGGCTGGTTCGCCGGCGGCGACCCGGCCGAGCTGGTGGCGCCCTCGGACCAGGACCGCATCCGGGAGCTGATGGGTCCGCTGGACTACGCGGGCACCGTCTTCGGGGTCGGCGGCACCGACACCCCGATGCAGGACATCGCCCGCCGCTACGCGCGGGCCCTGGCCCTGCACAACCGGGACGTCGTCCTCCTCCCGAGCCAGCGCGACCTGCTCACACACGAGCCGGAGGAGGAGGGCGGCGGCCGGCACCGGAACTCCGCGTCGGCCGAGGTCACCGTGGACCAGCGGTTCCTGTAGGGCGGCCGTCCCCCGATCGCCCGACACCGCGCTCCACCGGCACACCGGCCGGCGGGCCGACGGTGCGGGGCCGCGGTCCGGAGCAGGGTCCTCCGTAGCACCGAACCGAGGAGGACCCGATGACCGCCACCCTCACCCGTCCCGCCGGGCAGGACCGCTTCGACGACCAGGACCACGACCGGGACGACGACCAGGACCGGGACCAGGACCGGGACCGGGACCGCGCCCGGATCCGGACCGCCTGCCCCGGCGCCCCGCAGCGCGCCCTCGACCTGCAGCGTCGGCTCATCACCCGGCTCGTCGGCTGACCATCCGGGTGCACCTTGCTGAGGGGCTTCCCAGATCATGATCGTCATTCGTGGACGGGGAGGGTCGGAAATCGACCCTCCCCGTCCGTGACGAGTGATCATGCCGCCGGACTCGCTCCATGATCGTCGGATGTGGACGGGGGAGGTCGGGGAACGAGCGGGGCAGCGGGCCCCGCGCCGAAGAAGATCGCCGGACAAGGACGGAGGGGCCGGGTATCGACCGAGCAGCCGATCGCCGGGTCGAAGAAGATCGCCAGGCATGGACGGCGTGGGTCGGAAAGCGACTCTCCCCCTCCACCGCGAGTGATCGTGCTGCCGCACCTGATCCGTGATCACCAGACGTGGACGCGGAGCGTCGGACAACGACTCCCCGCGCCGCGCCGGACAACGACTCCCCGCGCCCCGAAGAGGTGATCATGGCACCGGCAGACCTGGTCGCGCCCTGACGGGGTGATCACGGCCCCGGAGGGGGAGCGCACGTCCCGGCTGGAGGATCGTCGACGTGCGCCCCCGGGGTGAGACGCCCAGTGGTGCGGGGGGTGCCTGGACGCCTCCTGGTCGGTGGAGGGGACGCGCTTCCCCGATCTCTCCCACGCCCCCTCCGACAGGTCTTCCTGATCCCACTCCCCGGCGGAAGCGGTTCACCTGCCCTCGCGCTCCGTGCGCGAGCCGGGATGTGGAGCCCCGCGGCGACCACCGAGCCCGGCTGACGGCCGCGGGACTCCCGCACCGAGGTTGTGCCCCACGGTCGATGAACCGATGGACCCCGGCACCCGGACACGCCACCGCCCCGACGAGGACTTTCGCTGTGCCCGGCAGGAGCCGGATGCCACGGCTGCGCCGACCCAAACACCCGGCCGCGGAACCGCCGTCCGGGCTGACCCCGGCACGTCGAGGCCGTGGTCGGCGTCACGCTCCTCCGGTCTCCGGCACGGACGCCACCTACTCACAGGCGTTGTCCCGGTCGAGGCCCGGCACTCGGCGTCACGCTCCTCCGGCCTCCGGCACGGACGCCACCTACCCGCAGGCGTGCGCCCAACGGCGACGACACCTTCTGCGGGCCTGCTCGGCGGGCTCGCCGACGGGTGCCCGAGCTCCGGCGGGTCACGCGGCACTGGCGAGCCACGTCTCGCGCGCGGGAAAGGCCAGTACCTGGGCGGCCGGTTCGGGTTCCCATGGTTCGTGCGTCACGACGGCTCCGCAGCCGCGGCAGCGGCACGGCCGGGCTGTGAGCGCGGCCGCGGGGACGGTCACGATCGCGGTGCAGGTGCGGCAGAGCGTGGTGGTGAACATGGCGTGCCTCCTGGTCCGGGTCCTCGCAGGGAAGACTCCGGCGCCGCGCCCGTCTCATCGTGGTTCCGGGAACGACCTCGACCGGTTCCCGGAACGTCGGATCCGTGGCCCGAGGAGCCGCTAGCGTCCGGCGCGGCGAGCGCGATGCGCGCGGTCGCCGGAGGGAGGACGACGATGTCCGACGGCGTGCTGACCCGTGAGCAGCTCGGGCACCTGCGGCACTGGGACAACCTGTCCCGGCAGCTGCCCAACGACTGGTCGCAGATGCACGGCAAGGGCGTGAGCCAGGACGACTTCGGCGGCTACCGCTTCCAGCTCGCGTACATGGTCTACGGCCTCGCCCTCGCCCACCGGCACCAGCTGCCCGCCGCGCCCGGACTGTTCGCCCCCACGATCCGCCGGCTGATCGAGAAGCTCCTCATGCCCGAGGTCTGGCTGTACTGGCGCGACGTCTCCCGTGGCGGTTCGGTGTTCAACGCGCACCTCTCCGACCGGCTCGGCGAGGAGTGGGACCCGGTCGCCCGGGACAACATCATGTACTCCGCCTACGTGCAGTCCTGTGCCGCGCTGCACGACCAGCTCTTCGGCACCGACCACTACGCCGCGCCCGGCTCGCTGACCTTCCGCCACTGGTCGTTCTTCTGGGGCGGGCCCGAGAAGCGGTTCGCCTACGACCGGGACTCGCTCACCGAGCACCTCTACTGGCTCATGGTCGAGTCCGGCTACCTCGGCGTCGCCTGCGAGCCGAACTGCGTGTTCCAGATCTGCAACCAGCCCGCCATCCTCGGCTTCCGGCTGCACGACCAGATCACCGGCGGCACTCGCGCCGACGACGTCGTCGCCGGCTACGAGAAGGCGTGGGCCGATTTCGGACGCCTCGACGCCGGCGGCCACTACGCCATGATGATCTCCGAGGACACCCGGGAGGTGCGGCCCAACGAGCGCCCCTCCCCCTGGGTCGACGCCTGGTGCGGGGCACTGATGAACACCTGGAACCACGACTTCGTGCACCGGCACTACCGCCGGCAGGTCGCCGACTTCCTCGAACCGGGTCCGGACGGCACGCTGTCCGTGCCGTCGGCTCCCGCGCGGCAGGTCATGGGTCAGGAGATCGTGTCCGACACCTGCGACCTCGGCTGGGTCGCCGCCTGGGCCTCCGAGATGGGCGACCGGGAGACCCTCGACGGCCTGCTCGCCCACGCCGACCGCTTCATGAACCCCACCTGGCGCGACGGCGGCCTCCACTACTCGCGCAACGACACCCCGGCCGACCCCGACGGGCGCCGCACCGAGATCGAACCCATGTCCGGCAACGTCCTGCTCGGCTACGCCCGGCTCAACGTCCCCGACGGGCTGCGCGGGATCTACCAGCAGCCGTGGCCGGCCGGCCACCACGAGGAACCGCGGCTGACGGCGGTCGACCGCGACGTCGAGGTCAGCCGGGCCGAGGTCGTCGACGGGGTGCTGCACGCCAGGCTGCGCCGCGACCGCACCGTGCCCGGCGACGGCACCGTGACCCTGGCCGGCCTGCCCGCCGGCGCGCGGCTGCGCCTTGGCGGCGCGGAGATCACCCCGCGCGTCCGGTTCGTGCTCGACGTCCCGGACGGCCCGGCCGTCGACCTGGTGGCCGCGTCGTGACCGCCCCGCCGCTGCGGGCGACGTACTCGCTGGTCGACCACCACGGCACCCCCGTCACCGAGCGGACCTACCGAGGCCGCTGGCAGCTGGTCCAGTTCGGGTTCACCTCGTGCCGGGTGGTCTGTCCCCGCGCCCTGGCCAAGCTCGACGACGTGCTGGACCGGCTGGGGGCGCACGCCGCGGCTGTGGCGCCGCTGTACGTCACCGTCGATCCCGACCGCGACACCCCGGAACGCATGAAGGCCTTCCTCGGTGCCACGCACCCCCGGTTCACCGGCCTCACCGGCACCGCGCAGCAGACCGGCGACGCGGCGGCGTCCTTCCGGGTCTTCACCCGCCGCCGCGCCACCCCGGCCGGCTACGACGTGCAGCACACGGCGATCACGTATCTGCTCGACCCGGACGCGGCCCCCGCCCGGTACTGGTCGGACACCCGGACCGCGGAGGCCATCGCCACGGACCTGGCGGCGCTGCTCACCGCCCCGCGCGCCTGAACGATCAGGCGGACGCGGGCGGCGCGCCCGCGCGGGCCCACCCCCCGGGCGCCATTCCGAATCGGCGCCGGAAGGCCCGGGCGAACGTGGTCGCGTCGCCGAACCCGCACCGGGTCGCGACGGCGGCGACGGTCGGGCGGGGCTCCCGTTCGAGCAGGCGGGCGGCCCGCCGGAGGCGCTCGTCCCGAAGGAACGTGGCCGGCGGCGGATGCCCGGCGTCGGCGAACACGCGCGTCACGTAGCGGCCGGAGACGCCGAAGCGCCGGGCGATCGCGTCGACGGACATCCGCGGGTCGGCGAGGTTCTCCAGCACGAACCGCTGCATCGTCGCGGCGAGGGCGACCGGGCCGGACGGCAGCGCCTCGGTCCCGTCGAGCGAGCCGAGCAGCGCGTCGAGCATCTCCAGCAGCGCCGACGACATCCGGCCGGCGGAGGCCACGTCCAGCCCGTCGGCGGTTCGCTCGAGCGTGTCCGCGGTGCCGGTCAGCACGCGCAACGCGGGGGACGACGCGGGGATCGTCCGCGCGAGGCCGGCCGCCACGGCGGCCTCGTCGAGCCCCGCGCCGTCGTTCACCTGCACGGTCAGGCACGAGGTCGACGCCTCGCACTCGAGCGACAGCCGCTCGCGGCTGCGGTACAGCACGGCCTCGCCCGCGACCGCGCGGACGACCCGCCCGGCCTGCGCCACCCGGACGGCGCCACTGCGCTGGATCGAGAGGAAGAGGGTGTCCGGTGCGTCGTCCACCGAGCCGGGGCGGGTCATCCGGCAGGGATCGGCGGCGATCCGGGAGAGGCCCACGCGTGGGTCGAGCCCGCGCCCGACGATCTCGCCGCGGAACTCCGCGGCCCCCGCGGCGGGCGGGCGGACCCGGAGCGGGACGAAGCTGGTCTCGGCGATCGCGCTCCACTCGTCGAACGAGGAGGCGGCCGCAGAGAACATCCCGTGATGCTAGGCCGGGGCCTCCCCCGCCGCGATCGGCGCCGGTCAGGCCGGTCACCACGGCGGTCCGACCGACGGCAATGTTGCTACGGTCGGTCGTGGACCCGCCTCCCGCGGACTCCCCGGACGAGCGCGTCGTACCCGGCACGACAAGACGACGCGTGCCGGAGGTGTGTCGTGGCGTGGATCGTTCTCGTCGTCTCGGGTGTCCTGGAGACCGTCTGGGCCGCGGCGCTCGCCCGCAGCCGAGGGTTCACGGCGGTCCTGCCCTCCGTCACGTTCCTCGTGGCGCTCGTCCTGAGCATGACCGGTCTCGCGTACGCACTGCGGTCCATCCCGGTCGGCACGGGGTACGCGACGTGGGTCGGCATCGGGGCGGTCGGCACCGCGATCTACGGCATGGTCGCCCTCGGCGAGCCCACGACCGCGGCCCGGCTGCTGTGCCTCCTCGCGATCGTGGCCGGCGTGGTGGGGCTGAAGTTCCTGCATTGAGCGCTCTGGCCCGTCCACTGCGTCGTACGCTCCGAGCGACCGCGGTAGGAGGACGACCATGATCACCGACAGCGCGCACGTCGCGTGACCGACGAGCTCACGGGCCGCCCCGAGCGGCCCGGCCCGCCCCGCAGCAGCCCCCAGGCGCGCGCGGAACTGGACCCCGATCGGGCCGCCCTGCACGACCTGATCGCCGACGGGCCGCGCCGCGCGCAGAGCCGCGTCCCGCTCGTCGACGACGAGGGACGGCTGCTCGGCCCGTTCGGGGCGATGCTGCACTCCCCACGGATCGGCGCCGCCGTCCAGCAGGTCGGTGCGGCCCTGCGCACCGATCCCGACCTGCCGCCGCGGCTGCGTGAGCTGGCGGTCCTCGCGGTCGCCGCGCACGTGCGGTCGGAGTTCGAGTGGTCCTCGCACGAGGGCGCTGCCCGGGACGCCGGCCTGACCGGCGACCAGCTCCAGGCCCTGCTCGACGGCACCGAGCCGGCCGGCCTCGACCCTGCCGAGCAGCACGCGCTGCGGATCACCCGGGCCCTGCTCGTCGACCGCGACGTCGACGACGACCTGTACACCGGTGCGCTCGCCGCGCTCGGCCGCGACACCCTCGCGGCCCTGGTCTGGCTCGTCGGCTACTACGCGATGCTCGCCGGCGCCCTGGCGACCTTCCGCCCCGCCGGTCCCGGGTCCGGGTAACCGGCGCGGGCGGATACGGTCGCGACCGTGGCGGTGGAGCGGGCGGGCACGGACCGGCGGTGGGTCGACGAGGCGGTGCGGCGCGTGGAGGCCGACGCGAACCGCTCCGCGGACACCCACCTGCACGTGCTGCCGATGCCCGCCGGCTGGGGCATCGACGTCTACCTCAAGGACGAGTCGGTGCACCCCACCGGCAGCCTCAAGCACCGGCTGGCCCGCTCGCTGTTCCTGCACGCCCTGGTGAGCGGCCAGATCGGGCCGCACACCACGGTCGTCGAGGCCAGCTCCGGGTCCACCGCGGTGTCCGAGGCCTACTTCGCGCAGCTGATCGGGGTGCCGTTCGTCGCGGTGCTGCCGCGCTCCACCAGCCCGGAGAAGATCGCGCTGATCGAGCGGTACGGCGGCCGGTGCCATCCCGTGGAGCACGGGGCGGAGATGTCCGCGGAGGCGGAGCTCGCGGAGCCGACCATCTATTCCGAGGCGGAGCTCGCGGAGCCGACCATCTATTCCGAGGCGGAGCGGCTGGCCGCCGAGTGCGGCGGGCACTACCTCGACCAGTTCACCTACGCCGAGCGGGCGACGGACTGGCGGGGCAACAACAACATCGCCGAGTCGATCGTGGCCCAGCTCGCGCAGGAGCGGTACCCGGTGCCGGAGTGGATCGTCGTCGGCGCGGGCACCGGCGGGACCTCGGCGACGATCGGCCGGTACCTGCGCTACCGGCGGATGCCGACCCGGCTCGCCGTCGTCGACCCGGAGAACTCCGCCTTCCTCCCGGGCTGGGCGAGCGGCGCGGCGGACTTCGCCACCGGGCTGCCCGGCCGCATCGAGGGGATCGGCCGGCCGCGGATGGAGCCCAGCTTCGTCCCCGGGGTGATCGACCTGATGCTTCCGGTGCCCGACGCCGCGAGCATCGCGGCCGTGCGCCACCTGCACGAGCGCACCGGGCGGTTCGCGGGCGGCTCCACCGGCACGAACCTGTGGGGCGTCTACCACCTGGTCGCGCGGATGCTGGCCGACGGCGTGCGGGGCAGCGTCGTCACCCTGATCTGCGACGGCGGCGAGCGCTACCGGCACAGCTACTACGACGACGACTGGGTCGCCGCCCAGGGCCTGGACCTCACGCCCCACACCGAACGGATCGAGCGCTTCCTCGCGACCGGCGAGTTCTAGGCTCCGCTCACGGGCCGCCGTGCCAGTCGTTGGCGACGTCGAGGTCGTGCACGAGCCGGGCGAGGGTCGCGTCGTCGAAGGGGCCGGTGGCCACCGGCGCCTCGTCGGTCGCGGCGGCCTCGCCGGGCGCGGCGCCGGGTTCCTGGGGATGCGTCATCGGCTGCTCCTCCGGATCGAGACGCCGCCCAGCCTGCCCGCCCCGCCGCCGCGCCGACAGGGCCGGACGGCGGCGAGTTCAGCGGCGGAGCAGGAAGTCGACGACGCGGGCCTGGGCCGAGGCGGCGTCCGGGTGGGTGTAGAGCGCCAGATGCGTCCCGGCGTCCAACGTCAGCAGCTCGGCGCCGGGGATGGTCGCGGCGGCGAAGGCGCTGTGGGCCGGTGGGACGTCGTTGTCGGCACCGCCATGGACGAGCAGGGTCGGCGCCGTGATCTTCTCCAGCTCGAGCGAGGTGATGGCGGCGAACTGCTCGAGGTCGTTGCGGTACCCGGCGCGCCGGCTCCGGTCCTGGCTCGCCGTCGGGCCGATGGCCAGGACGAAGTCGCGCTTCACCGGGTCGGTGAAGACCTCCTCCACGCGCCGGGCCAGCTGCTCGCGGGTCAGGTCGCCCTCGCCGGACAGCGCCCCGGCGATGTACTGCCTGGGCTGGTGGGCGGCCAGCAGCCGCAGCAGCCAACGCCCGGCGCCCGTGGTGAACAGCAGGCGGGTGGCCAGGTCCGTGTGCGGGTCGTGGTACGCCTGGCTGACCGCGGCGAACGCCACGAGGGCGTCTACCCGGGCGGGATGCCGCACCGCGAAGCGGTAGCCGGAGGGCCCGCCGCCCGACCACGCGAGGACGCCCGCGCGCTCGATGCCGAGGTGGTCGAGCAGGGCGGCGTACAGGTCGCCCTGCCGGTCGACGGTGGTGCGCTCGCCCAGCTCGGTCCCGAGGTAGCCGGGACGGGAGAGCAGGACCGCCGCAACGTCCTCGCGCGGGAGGAACCCGGCCATCAACGCGGCCGCGTCGATCCCACCGGGGCTGCCGTGCAGGACGAGGACCGGGGCGCCGGTACCGACCACCGCGTACTCGACGGGCCCGAGGCTCGTCTCGGCGATCTCCCGGCGAAGGGCTTCCTCGGTCATGGTCGCTCCTTCCCTCACTCCTTCGGGGACGGGGAGATCTCACCTCCCTGCTCGTCGGAGTCCTTCCCGTCGCTAACCGGGGGCCCGCGGATTTCACCCGCTCGTGGCGGCTGCCCGGCCCGCGCGCAGGTCGGTCCGCGCGAGCAGACTGTCGACCACCCACGGCGGCTTCCCCGGAGGAGACACATGATCACGGGCGCGCACGCGATCCTCTACAGCACCGACGCCGAGGCCGACCGGGCCTTCCTGCGCACGCTCCTCGGCACCCGCTCGGTCGACGCCGGGGGCGGCTGGCTCATCCTCGCCTTGCCGCCCGCGGAGATCGCGGTGCACCCGACCGGCGGCGCGCCGGCCCACGAGCTCTACCTCCTGTGCGACGACATCGAGGCGACCGTCGCCGACCTCACCGGGCGCGGGGTGTCGTTCGACGGCGGGATCAGTGACGAGGGCTGGGGCCGGCGCACCTCGATCCGCCTGCCCGGCGGTGGTGCGCTCGGCCTCTACCAGCCGCGCCACCCCGTCGCCGCCGGAAGCCCGACGACGGGATGACCCCCGGCCGGGACGTCAGCCGGTGGGGGTGAGGCTCTTGAGCGCGGCGAGGATGTCCTGGACGCGTTCCTTGGCGTCGCCGAAGAGCATCTGGGTGTTCTCGCGGAAGAACAGCGGATTCTGCACGCCGGCGTAGCCGGTGGCCATGGACCGCTTGAACACGATCACGTTGCCGGCCTCCCAGACGCGCAGCACCGGCATGCCCGCGATCGGCGAGCCGGGGTCCTCGGCCGCGGCCGGGTTGACGGTGTCGTTGGCCCCGATGACCAGGACGACGTCGGTGTCGGCGAGGTCGTCGTTGATCTCGTCCATCTCCAGGACGATGTCGTAGGGCACCTGCGCCTCGGCCAGCAGCACGTTCATGTGCCCGGGCAGCCGCCCGGCGACCGGGTGCACCCCGAACCGCACCTCGACGCCCTGCTCGCGCAGCTTGCGAGTCAGGTCCGCGACCGGGTACTGCGCCTGCGCCACGGCCATCCCGTAACCCGGAGTGATCACCACGCTCCGGGCGCCGGCCAGCATCTCGGCGACCCCGGCGGCGTCGATCTCGCGGTGCTCGCCGGTCACCTCGGCCCCGCCCGACGACGTCGGCGCGCCGAAGCCGCCGGCGATGACGGAGAGGAACGAGCGGTTCATCGCCTTGCACATGATGTAGGACAGGTAGGCACCCGAGGAGCCCACGAGCGCGCCGGTGATGATCAGCAGGTCGTTGCCCAACAGGAAGCCCGACGCCGCCGCGGCCCAGCCGGAGTAGCTGTTGAGCATCGACACCACCACCGGCATGTCCCCGCCGCCGATCGAGGCGACCAGGTGCACCCCGAGCAGCAGCGCCAGCGCGGTGACCACGACCAGCAGCCCGACGTTCGGGGTGATCACGAAGACCACGGTGAGCACGGCGAACGCCACCAGCGCGCCCAGGTTCAGCACGTTCTTGCCCGGCAGCTGCAACGGCGCCGACTTGATCTTCGCCGACAGCTTCAGGTACGCCACGATCGAGCCGGTGAACGTGACCGCGCCGATGAACACGCCGATCACGACCTCGGCGTGGTGGATGCCCAGCAGCGACCCGGCCAGCTCGGACGTCCCGGCCTTGACGCCGCCACCTTCGACCTCGAGGAAGCCGTTCCAGCCCACCAGCACCGCGGCGAGGCCGACGAAGCTGTGCATCAGCGCGATCAGCTCGGGCATGCCGGTCATCTCCACGACCCGGGCCCGCCAGAGGCCGATGGCCGCGCCGATCACCAGCGCCACCAGCAGCAGGGCGATCCCGAGCGCGGACGCCGAGCCCAGCGCGACCACCGCGGTGGCGACCAGCGCGATGGTCATGCCGGCGATGCCGAACACCACCCCGGAGCGCGAGGTCTCGTGCCGCGACAGCCCGGCGAGGCTGACCACGAACAGCAGGGCGGCGATGAGGTAGGCCGCCGTCGTCCAGGTGCCTGCGTCGATCATCGGGGGCTCAGCTCCGTCCGGGGCTACGGGAGAACATCGACAGCATGCGGCGGGTCACCGCGAAGCCACCGACGATGTTGATGGCCGCCAGCAGCACCGCGACCGCGGCCAGGGCCGTGACCAGGGCCCCTCCAGCACCAGCGCCGCCGGTGCCGATCTGCAGGATCGCGCCGACGACGATGATTCCGGAGATGGCGTTGGTGACCGACATCAGCGGCGTGTGCAGCGCGTGGTGCACGTTCCCGATCACGTAGAAGCCGATCACGATGGCCAGCACGAACACCGTCAGATGCCCCGCCAGCTCCGCCGGCGCGAACGCCGTGACTCCGAACAACGCCAGCGCACCGAGGATCCCGACCGTGGCCCGCGCCCACGGCGAGCGCTTCTTCTCCGGCTGGGGCTCGGGCGCGGCGACGACGGGCTGGGCCGCCGGGGCCGCACTGACCGACACCGAAGGCGGCGGCCACAACGTCTCGCCCGCGTGCGCCACGGTCAGCCCGCGCACCACGACGTCGTCGAGGTCCAGGACCAGCCGCCCGTCCTTGGCCGGGGTGAGCAGCGTGAGCAGGTTCAGCACGTTCGTGCCGTAGAGCTGCGAGGCCTGCGCCGGCAGCCGGCCCGCCAGGTCGGTGTAACCGATGATCGTGACCCCGTTGTCGGTCACCACCGCCTCACCGGCGACCGTGCCCGCCACGTTCCCGCCCTGCGCCGCGGCCATGTCCACGATCACGCTGCCCGCGCGCATCGACGCCACATCCGCCGCCGTGATCAGCTTCGGGGCCGGGCGGCCCGGGATCAGCGCGGTGGTGATGATGATGTCGCAGTCCACGGCCTGCTCGGAGTAGATCTGCGCGGCGCGCCGGTCGTAGGCCTCCGACGTCGCCTTCGCGTAGCCGTCGGTCGACGCCTCCTGCTCGACCTCCACCGCCAGGTACTCACCCCCCAGCGAGCGCACCTGCTCGGCGACCTCGGCACGCGGGTCGGTCGCGCGCACGACCGCGCCCAGGCTGTTCGCCGCGGCGATCGCGGCCAGCCCGGCCACGCCGACGCCGGCGACCAGCACCTTCGCCGGCGGGACCTTGCCCGCCGCCGTGACCTGCCCGGTGAAGAACCGGCCGAACGCGTGCGCCGCCTCGATCACCGCCCGGTACCCGGCGATGTTGGCCATCGAGGACAGCACGTCCAACGACTGCGCCCGCGAGATCCGCGGCACCGCGTCCATCGCCAGCGCCGTGACACCCTGCGCGGCCAGCGCCTCGATCCGCTCCGGCTCGAACCGGGGCGCCAGCATCGACACCAGCGTGCTGCCCGGCCGCAGCCGCTCGATCTCGTCCGCGGCCGGGGCGTCGATCGTGACCACCACGTCGGCGTCCCACACCGGCCCCTCGGACACCTCCGCGCCGGCGGCGACGTAGGCGGCGTCGTCGAACCCGGCGCGGACACCGGCGCCGGACTCGACTGTGACGGCATAGCCCAGGTCGATCGCCTTGCGGACCGTCTCCGGGGTCAACGCCACCCGGGTCTCGGCCTTCGTCGACTCCGCCACGACCCCGATCCGCAGCGGGGGCGGTGTCGGGGGCACTGTCGGGGGCACTGTGGCTTCAGCGGCCTCTGGGCTGTCGCTCATTGCTCTCCTCGATGTCCGGCATCTCTGTCGATCGGGAAGTACGGCAGCCCGGCGGGGACACGGGCCCGGGCCGACGCGCATCGCGACACTGTGGATCCACGCGGGCTTTGCTTGGCAAAGTTAACGTAGTGCTGCACTCCAGCAAGCGACGATTTCGTCACATCCCCTGAACGGGTGCCGCCCCGGGCTCGCCGGATCCGTCGCTGTCGGCTCATGCGGTCACCCGGTGGGCGAGATCCCGCACGGTGGTGGCGAGATCGATGTTGCCGCGGTCGTCGCCGCCGGCGTCGAGGAGCACAGCGAGCGCGAGGTCCGCGGCCACGGGTACGACCCGGACGACTCGGCGCGCCACACGCGTGACGGTACGGCTCGCCCCGCCTCGGGTCTGCCGAATTCAGGCGCGACGCGCGGCCGATCCCGGCCGCGCGGGTGTCAGTCCCGGAAGGTCGGCTTCCGCTTCTCCCGGAACGCGGCGACGCCCTCGGCGAAGTCGGATCCGGCGAAGAGGGCGCGCTGGGCCCGCGCCTCGGCGGTGAGGACCTGCCGCAGGTCGGTGTGCCCGGCGGCGAAGATCTCCTTCGTCGCGGCGAGCGCGGGCCGGGAGCGTCGGGCCAGCAGGCCGGCCCGCTCCCGCGCCAGCTCGACCGCCTCGCCGGGCTCGGCGAGGCGCTCGACGAGCCCGATCGTCGCCGCGTGCTCGGCGTCGACGACCTCGCCGAAGAGGATCATCTCGGTCGCCCGGCCCTGGCCGATGCGGCGCGGCAGGGTCCAGGCGAGCCCGGCGTCGGTCGCGAGGCCGACCCCGCCGAACGAGGCGCAGAGCTTGGCGTCGCGGGCCGCAACGACGTGGTCCGTGGCCGCGGCGAGGGACAGGCCGGCGCCGTAGGCACCCCCCTCGATCGCGGCGATCACCGGCTTGGGCCCCGCGACGATCGCCTCCACGAGGTCGGCGATGAGCTGCAGCCGGTGGATGCCCAGCCGCTCGTCGTCGCTCATGGTCGAGATGTCCCCGCCCGCGCAGAAGAAGCCCTCCGCGCCGGTGAGGACGAGGACCCGGACCTCGTCGTCGGTCATGGCCGCGAGCACGGCGTCGCGCAGCTCGCGGCGCATCTCGACCGACAACGCGTTGCGCCGCTTCGGGTCGGTCATGGTCAACGTCCGCACGGGGCCGTGGTCCGCCCGGGCGACGAGATCGTGATCAGACATCGAAGTCGACGGTGACCGTGTCCGAGACCGGCAGCGTCTGGCAGGTGAGCACGAACCCGGCCTCGACCTCCTCGTCCTCGAGGGCGAAGTTGCGGCGCATGGTGACCTCGCCGTCGGTGACCCGGGCCCGGCACGTGCCGCACACCCCGCCCTTGCAGGCGAAGGGCAGGTCGCCGCGGATCTTCTGCGCGGCGTCGAGCACGGACTGGTTGCGCGGCAGGGTCATCTGCGTGGACCGGCCGTTGAGGACGACCGTGACCTCGCTGCCCTCCCCCGCCTCGGCGTCGTCCTCGGCGCGGTGCACCTCGGGCGGCGGCTCGTCGACGTAGAACAGCTCGCGGTGGACGCGCTTCTTCTCCACCCCGAGCTCGCCCAGCACGGCCACGGCGTCCTCGGTCATGCCGAGCGGGCCGCACAGCCACCAGTGGTCGACGCTCTCGGCGTCGACGAGCGACCCGAGCAGGATCCGCATCCGGTCGGCGTCGAGCCGGCCGTTGAAGATCTCGGCCTCGGTGGGCTCGCGGGAGAGCACGTTGAGCAGGTGCAGCCGCGGGCCGTAGGCGTTCTTGAGGTCGGCGATCTCCTCGGTGAACATCACGGTGTCGGTGCGCCGGTTGCCGTAGAGCAGCGTGACGCGGGTGTCCGCGTGCGCGGCGAGCAGGGACGCGGCGATCGACAGCACCGGCGTGATGCCCGAGCCCGCGGCGATCAGCCCGTGGTGGGTGCCCGCGGCCAGCTCCGGGGTGAAGGACCCGGCGGGCGGGCCGACCTCGATCTCGTCGCCGACCTCGAGCCGGTCGACCAGCCACTCGGAGAACAGGCCGCCGTCGACGCGGCGCACCCCGACCTTGGGCTCGGCGCCGGCCGGCGCACAGATCGAGTAGGAGCGACGCTCCTCGCCGGCCTCGGTCTCCAGCCGGAGCGTGAGGTACTGACCGGGGCGGAACGTGTAGTCCGCGCGCAGGCCCTCAGGCACGGCGAAGGTGACGGCGACGGCGTCGTCGCACAGCCGCTCGAGTCCGGACACCCGCAGCCGGTGGAACCCGGACTCGCGGGGCTCGACGACCTCGTCGTCAACGCGCGTGTCGGCGGCGGTGGTCACCTCAGATCTCCTTCATGTGCTCGAACGGCTCCTGGCAGGACGGGCAGCGGCGCAGCGCGGTGCACGCCGTCGGGCCGAAGCGGGAGAACTCCTCGGTCGCCGGGGCCCCGCAGCGCGGGCAGCGGACCTGCGACGACGGCGCGCTCAGCGTGAGCGGGATCGGCCCGGCGGCCCGGGCGGGCGCCTTCCCGGGCGGGGCGATGCCGGCCTCGGCGAGCTTGCGCCGGCCGGCCTCGCTGATCCAGTCGGTGCTCCACGCCGGCGAGAAGACGGTGCGGACCTCGACGGTGCGGTAGCCGGCCTCGCCCAGCGCGATCCGGATGTCGTCGCGCATGACCTCGATCGCCGGGCAGCCCGAGTACGTCGGGGTGATCGTGACGACCACGGACCCGTCGTGGTCCTCGACCGAGCGGATCACGCCGAGGTCGTCGAGGGTCAGCATGGGCATCTCGGGGTCCACGACCCGGGCGACGACGTCCCGCGCGCCCAGGTCCACCCGCAGCTCGGACCCGGTCACCATGTCGCCCCCGGGTGCTCGCGGGCGACGCTCTGCATCTCGGCCAAAACGTGCCCGAGGCGTTCGGTGTGGATGCCCTGCCGGCCGCTCCGCCCGCCGATCGTGCCCACCGGAGCCACCTCGGGGCGAGCCAGGGTGGCCTGCTCCAGGACCTGCGCCAGGACGGCGTCGAACTCCTCGCGGGTCCCCGCGGGGTCGACCGCGACGCCGGCCTCGACGAGCCGGCGCTCCTCGTCGGAGGTGCGGAACAGCTCCTCCACGTACGGCCACGCCCACTCCAGCCCGGCCTGCATCCGCCGGTGTGACTCCTCCGTGCCGTCGCCCAGGCGCAGGGCCCAGCGGGCGGCGTAGTCGCGGTGGTAGGTCAGCTCCTTGACGCCCTTGCCTGCGACGGCGGCGATCACCGGGTCGGCCGAGCCCAGCAGCCGGTGCAGCAGCGCGAGCCGCCACGTCGAGAAGATCAGCAGCCGGGCGATGCACCGCGCGAAGTCGAGGTCGTCGGACTGCTCGGCCAGCGCGATGTTGCGGAACCCGGCCTGGTCGCGCAGATAGGCGAAGGCGTCCTCGCCGCGGCCCCGCCCCTCGACGTGGCCGGCGCGGCTGAGCAGCACGCGGGCCTGGCCGAGCAGGTCGAGCGCGGTGTTGGCCAGCGCGACCTCCTCCTCCAGCTCCGGCGCGTTGGCCACCCACTCCGAGAGGCGCTGGCTGTAGATCAGCGCGTCGTCGCCGAGCATCTGGCAGTACGCCGCGAGATCGGCCGGGTCGGTGCCCTCGGGCACCGGTGCGCTGATCTCGGCCTCGACGTCCTCGAAGCCCGTGCCGAACGCCCAGCGCGGGTCGTCGTGCTCGGTGGTCTCCGACAGCGACTGATAGGCGTTGGTCGCGTCGTGCTCGCCCTGGTGCACCTCGTGCGGACTCACAGGTGGGGCACCTCCTCCGGGATCGCGTAGAAGGTCGGGTGCCGGTAGACCTTGTCGCCCGACGGCGCGAAGAACGGGTCCTTCTCCGCCGGGCTGGAGGCGGTGATGTCCTCGGCCTTGACCACCCAGATGGACACGCCCTCGTTGCGCCGGGTGTAGAGGTCGCGGGCGTTGTGCAGCGCCATCTCGGCGTCGGCCGCGTGCAGCGAGCCCACGTGCACGTGGTTCAGGCCGCGCTTGCCGCGCACGAACACCTCGTACAGCGGCCAGTCCCGCCGCTTCACACCCTGCCCCTTCTCGATGGCACCGGTGGGCACCCCGGTCGTCGGGACGGCGCCGTGTCCGCCCTCGGCCGTCACCTCAGGGGTCTCGTCGCTGGGGATCACACCGCCTCCTGCTTCTTCGCCGCCTGCTTGTCCGCATAAGCCCGGGCCGCCTCGCGCACCCACGCCCCGTTCTCGTGCGCGCGGCGCCGATGGGCGACCCGCTGGGCGTTGGTCGGGCCGGCCCCGGTGATGACCGCCTTGAACTCCGACCAGTCCGGCTCACCGAAGTCGTGCGCCTGCCGCTCGGAGTTCCACCGCAGGTCCGGGTCGGGCAGCGTGACGCCCAGTGCCGCGGCCTGCGGGACGGTCATGTCGACGAAGCGCTGGCGCAGCTCGTCGTTGGTGTGCCGTTTGATGTTCCACGCCATCGACTGCTGGGTGTTCGGGGAGTCGCCGTCGGCCGGGCCGAACATCATCAGCGACGGCCACCACCACCGGTTCACCGACTCCTGCACCATGGCCTTCTGCTCCGGCGTGCCGTTGACCATGGCCAGCAGCAGCTCGTAGCCCTGCCGCTGGTGGAACGACTCCTCCTTGCAGATCCGCACCATCGCCCGCGCGTAGGGCCCGTACGAGCAGCGGCACAGCGGGACCTGGTTGCAGATCGCCGCGCCGTCGACCAGCCAGCCGATCACCCCGACGTCGGCGTAGGTCAGGGTCGGGTAGTTGAAGATCGAGGAGTACTTCTGCTTCGACTCGATCAGCTTCTCGGTCAGCTCCTCGCGGTCCACGCCGAGCGTCTCGGCCGCCGCGTAGAGATACATCCCGTGCCCGGCCTCGTCCTGCACCTTGGCCAGCAGGATCGCCTTGCGCCGCAGCGACGGCGCCCGGGAGATCCAGTTGCCCTCCGGCTGCATCCCGATGATCTCGGAGTGCGCGTGCTGCGCGATCTGGCGGATCAGCGTCTTCCGGTAGGCCTCGGGCATCCAGTCCCGCGGCTCGATCCGCTGGTCGGCGTCGATCGTGGCCTGGAACTCGTCCTCGAACGCGTGGTGGGAGCGCTCGTCGGTCGCGGTCATCGCGAACCTCCAAAACCGAATGTTCGTTCGTCTGATGATGGCGCACCGCGGCCGCCCACGCAAGCGGGGGCGCCAACTCACCCGGGCGAGGCATCAGGCAGGCGGGATGATCCCCTCGGAGACCATGCGGACGACCTGGGCGGGAAGGTGCTCCGACGCCGGCCGCCCGGGCCGGTACCACTCGATGATCGAGTTGACCGTGCCGGACAGCAGCCGCGCCGCCAGCCAGGGCTCGACACCCGCCCTGACCTCGCCGTCCTCCACCGCCTCGGCGACGAGCGAGGCGATGGTGGCGTCGAAGGCCCGGCGCCGGGCGAGCGCCCACCGCTCGATGTCGGTGTTGCCGCGCACCCGCAGGAGCAACGTCACGTAGGGCAGCTCCGTGGTGAGCACCTCGACCTGGCGTCCGATGATGTGCTGCAGGCGCCCCAGGGCCGGCCCGCTCTGCGAGGCGGGCTCGTCGAGGATGCCGAACAGGCCGTCGAGCGCGCGCTCGAGCGCGGCCCGCAGGAGCTCCTCCTTGCCGCTCACGTGGTGGTAGAAGGAGGACTTCGTGATCCCCGCGGCCCGCGAGAGGTCCTCCATGGAGGTGGCGTCGTACCCGCGGGCGTTGAACTCCTGCACCGCCACGGCCAGCAGGGACCGGGCGTCGTAGACGGGCCGGCGGGCGCCGGCGGCACCTCGGGCGCGTCGCGTCCGTGCTGCCGGCCGCGCGGGCGGTTCGGCGGGCGCGGCCGTCATCGCACCCCTCCCACGACGGTCCCGACGTCGTCGGTGACATCGCCCCTGTCGGTCGGCACGCGCTCATGCTAACCTCCCCGGCAACCGAACGATCGTTCGCCGACGCAGACACCGATCGGAGGCCGGGCGGCCAGATGGGCAGCAGCAACACCGCATTCCTGGTGAGCGGGATCCGCACCCCGCAGGGCAAGTACGGCGGGGCGCTGGCGGGCGTCCGCCCCGACGACCTCGCCGCCCTCATGGTCGGTGAGGCGGTCGCCCGGGCCGGGGTCCCGGCCGACGCGATCGACGAGGTCGTCCTCGGGGCCGCCAACCAGGCCGGCGAGGACAACCGCAACGTGGCCCGAATGGCCGTTCTCCTGGCCGGGCTGCCGGCCACGGTCCCCGGCTACACCGTGAACCGGCTGTGTGCCAGCGGCCTGACCGCCGTCACGAACGCCGCCCGGGCGATCAAGGCCGGCGAGGCCGACGTCGTCGTCGCGGGTGGGGTGGAGTCGATGACCCGGGCGCCCTGGGTGATGGCCAAGCCGGGCACCCCGTGGGCCAAGCCGGGCGAGGTCGCCGACACCTCCCTGGGCTGGCGCTTCACCAACCCCCGCTTCACGGCCATGGACCGCGCGGCACCCGCGGTGCACACCGAGACCGAGGGCCCGACGACGCTCTCGATGGGCGAGACCGCCGAGGAGGTGGCCACGCTCGACGGGATCACCCGCGAGGAGTGCGACGAGTTCGCGCTGCGCAGCCACACGCGCGCCGTGGCCGCGGCGAAGGACGGCCGGTTCGACGCCGAGCTCGTCACGGTGGCGGTCCCGCAGCGCAAGGGCGACCCGGTGCAAATCACTGCGGACGAGGGCCCCCGCGCCGACGCCTCGGCCGAGTCGCTGGGCCGGCTGCGACCGGTGTTCCGCAAGGACGGCATCGTCACCGCCGGCAACTCCTCGCCACTGTCCGACGGCGCCGCCGCGGTCGTCGTGGCCAGCGAGCGGGCGGTCGTGGAGCACGGCCTGCAGCCGATCGCCCGCATCGTCACCGGCACCAGCGCCGGCGTCGCGCCACACGTCATGGGCCTCGGGCCGGTTCCTGCGACGCAGAAGGCGCTCCGGCTGGCCGGGTGGCAGGTGGGCGACCTCGACGCCGTCGAGCTCAACGAGGCCTTCGCCGCGCAGAGCCTCGCCTGCGTGCGGCGCCTGGGCCTGGACCCCGAGACCGTGAACGCCGACGGCGGGGCCATCGCCCTCGGCCACCCGCTGGGTTGCTCCGGGGCCCGCATCACCGTCACGCTGGCCAACCGCCTCCGTCGCGAGGGCGGCCGCCGCGGCCTGGCGTCGATGTGCGTCGGCGTCGGCCAGGGCGCCGCCCTGCTCCTGGAAACCGTCTGAGACCGTCCGACCCGGCTCCACCACGAGAGGGACCGCATGACCACCCCGCTTCTGCGCAGCTACGTCTCCGGCGACTGGCACACCGCGACCGATCCCGGTCGCCCGCTCTTCGACGCCGTGACCGGCGAGGAGATCGCCCGGGTCTCGTCGACCGGGGTCGACTTCGGTGCGGCCCTGGCCCACGGCCGCGAGGTCGGCGGGCCGGCGCTGCGCGAGCTGACCTTCCACCAGCGCGCGGCGCTGCTCAAGGCGCTCGGCCAGCACCTGCGTGAGCACCGCGAGGAGCTCTACGCCGTCTCCGCACGGACCGGCGCCACCCTCGGCGACTCGAAGTTCGACGTCGACGGCGGCATCGGCGTGCTGCTCGCCTACGCCTCCAAGGCCAAGCGCGAGCTGCCCAACGACACCGTCTACGTCGACGGCGCGGTCGAGCCGCTCGGACGCGGTGGCACCTTCCTCGGCCAGCACCTCTGCGTGCCGCTGCGCGGGGTCGCAGTGCAGGTCAACGCCTTCAACTTCCCGGTCTGGGGGCCGCTGGAGAAGTTCGCCCCGGCGTTCCTCGCCGGCGTCCCGAGCCTGATCAAGCCGGCCAGCCCGACCGCGTTCCTCACCGCGAAGCTCGTCGAGCTGATCGTGGACTCGGGGATCCTGCCCGCCGGCACGCTGCAGTTCGTGGCCGGCTCGCTCGGCGACACCTTCGACCACCTCACGGGCCAGGACCTGGTCTCGTTCACCGGTTCCGCCTCCACCGCGCAGACCCTGCGCACCCACCCGGCGATCGTGCGCAACGCGGTGCGGTTCACCGCCGAGGCCGACTCGCTCAACCTGTCGGCCCTGGGCCCCGACGCCACCCCGGGCACGGACGAGTTCGACCTGTTCGTCAAGGGCCTGGTCGCGGAGATGACGGTCAAGGCCGGGCAGAAGTGCACCGCCATCCGCCGCGCCTTCGTCCCCGCCCCGCACGTCGACGCCGTCGTCGAGGCCGTGTCCGCGCGCCTGGCCAGGACCACGATCGGCGACCCGACGAGCGAGGGCGTCCGCATGGGCGCGCTGGCCAGCCTGGACCAGCGCGAGGAGGTCCGCCGCAGCGTCAAGGCCCTCGCCGACGCCGGCCGGATCGTCTTCGGCGACCCGGAGAAGGTCGAGGTGGTCGACGCCGACGCCGACCGGGGCGCGTTCGTCTCGCCGATCCTGCTGGTCGGGGACCCGGAGCGGGCCGAGCCGCACGAGGTCGAGGCCTTCGGTCCGGTCTCGACGGTCCTCCCGTACGAGACCGCGGCGCAGCTGATCGACTACGCCGCCCGCGGGCAGGGCAGCCTCGCCGGCTCGATCGTGACCGCGGACCCGGCGTTCGCCCGCGAGGTCGTGCTCGGTACCGCCGCCTTCCACGGCCGGCTGCTGGTGCTCAACGGCAAGGACGCCAAGGAGTCGACCGGGCACGGGTCCCCGCTGCCCCAGCTCGTCCACGGCGGCCCCGGCCGCGCCGGCGGCGGCGAGGAGATGGGCGGCATCCGTGGCGTGCTGCACCACATGCAGCGCACCGCGATCCAGGCCGACCCCGACACCCTCGCCACCATCACCGGCCGGTGGGTCGCGGGCGCCGAGCGCCGCGAGACCGAACGGCACCCCTTCCGGCTGCACCTCGAGGAGCTCAAGCCCGGCGACACGATCGTCGCCGGTCCGCGGCGGGTCAGCCAGGAGGACGTGGAGCACTTCGCCGAGTTCACCGGCGACACCTTCTACGCCCACATGGACGCCGAGGCCGCGGCGGCGAACCCGCTGTTCGGCGAGCGCGTCGCGCACGGCTACCTGATCGTGTCGCTGGCCGCGGGCCTGTTCGTCGACCCCGACCCGGGACCCGTGCTGGCCAACTTCGGCGTCGACAACCTGCGGTTCCTCACCCCGGTCAAGTTCGGCGACGAGCTCACGGTGACCCTGACCTGCAAGCAGCTCACCCCGCGCGAGTCCGCGGGGTACGGCGAGGTCCGTTGGGACGCCGACGTCACCCGCCAGGACGGCGAGTCCGTCGCCCGCTACGACGTGCTCACCCTCGTCGCCAAGAAGGACGGTGCGGCATGACCATCACCCCCACCCCGGAATCGGCGCCCATCCGCTCGACCCGGCTCGGCGAGGCCCCTCCGGCGGACCTGCTCGACGCCGGCGAGAAGTTGTCGACCGACGAGCTGCGCGCCACCCAGCTGGAGCGGCTGCAGTGGACGCTGCACCACGCCTACGAGAACGTGCCGCACTACCGGCGCGCCTTCGACGCCGCGGGCGTGCACCCCGACGACTGCCGCGAGCTGTCCGACCTCGCGAAGTTCCCCACCACCAGCAAGGCCGACCTGCGGGAGAACTACCCGTTCGGGATGTTCGCGGTGCCGCAGGCCGAGGTCCGCCGCATCCACGCCTCCTCGGGCACCACGGGGCGGCCCACGGTCGTCGGGTACACCGAACGCGACATCGACACCTGGGCCGGGCTGATCGCCCGCTCCATCCGCGCCGCCGGCGGGCGCCCCGGGCACAAGGTGCACAACGCCTACGGCTACGGCCTGTTCACCGGCGGGCTCGGCGCGCACTACGGCATCGAGAAGCTCGGCGCCACCGCGATCCCGGTCTCCGGCGGGATGACCCCCCGCCAGATCCAGCTCATCGGCGACTTCCAGCCCGATGTGATCATGGTGACCCCGTCCTACATGCTCACCCTGCTCGACGAGTTCGAACGCCAGGGCATCGACCCCCGGACCAGCTCGCTGCGGGTCGGGATCTTCGGCGCCGAGCCCTGGACCGAGCAGATGCGCGCCGAGATCGAAGAGCGCATGGACATGCACGCCGTGGACATCTACGGCCTCTCCGAGGTCATGGGCCCGGGCGTCGCCCAGGAGTGCGTGGAGACCAAGGACGGGCTGCACATCTGGGAGGACCACTTCCTGCCCGAGGTCCTCGACCCCCTCGACGGCACCGTCCTGGCCGACGGCGAGGAAGGCGAACTCGTCTTCACCTCGCTGACCAAGCAGGCCCTGCCGATCATCCGCTACCGCACCCGCGACCTGACCCGGCTGCTGCCCGGCACCGCACGGCCGTCGATGCGGCGCATGCAGAAGATCACCGGCCGCTCCGACGACATGATCATCCTGCGGGGGGTGAACCTGTTCCCCACCCAGATCGAGGAGATCGTGCTGCGCACCCCCGGGTTCGCCCCGCACTTCCAGCTCGAGCTGACCACCAAGGGCCGCATGGACGCGCTCACCGTCCGCGTCGAAGCGCGCGCCGACGCGCCCGCCGAACGCCGCCGGGCCGCCGCCGCCGAATTGATCAAGGCCGTCAAGGACACCATCGGCGTCTCGGTGACCTGCGACGTCGTCGACCCCGACACCCTCGAACGGTCCGTGGGCAAGCTGCAGCGACTCCTGGACCGCCGCACGAAGTGAACCCCGCGGGGCCGACCACGGACGGGGACGGCCCTCGGCGTCCAGGAGATCAGGGGAGCAGCGCCGCGGCGCGGGCGGCGCCGCGGTAGACCCCGGCCCGGACACCGTTGCGGGTGGCCCGCAGCCGGGCCCGGCCCGTGGTGCCGCTCCCGTGCCAGCCCAGCAGCGCCTGGCCCCACCGGGTGCAGGCCAACCGCGCGGGGCCGGCGGTCAGCGCCCTCTCCGCCCAACGGTCGGCGATGTCGTCGAACCCGTCCCGGTACGCGAAGACCGCGGGCTGGACGTACGCGAGGCCCGAGGGCAGCCGGGTCATCAACGGCGCGTACTCGGTCAGCAGCCTGTCCAACGCGGCGTAGCGGGCGGCACGGTTCGAGCTGATGCTCCCGGTCCGCATCAGCCGCATGTCGACCAGGTACCGGCGGAGGCCCCAGAACAGCGGGGTCGACGACCGGGTGGCGATCCGCAGCCACATCTCCTGGTCGACCGCGCTCGTGAGAGCGGTGTCGAACACCCCGACCTCGTCGAAACAGCTGCGCCGCACCAGGAGCGAGCTGCCGTTGTGGGCGGGGTTGTTCTCCGCGAGGAAGCGGTCCATGTCGCAGACCCCGGCCGGCTGCCACCGCGGACCGACGACCCGCCCGTTCTCCAGCATCACCCGGGTGTGGCAGAAGGTGGCGCCGACCCGGGGGCCGGCGGTCCGCATGACCTGCAGCTGCCGGCGTAGGAACTGCGGGTGCCAGCGATCGTCGCCGTCGAGGAACGCGACGAACGGCGCCGACGTCTCGACGATGCCGAGGTTGCGTGCCGCGCCGGACCCGGCGTTGGCGGTGGAGATCAACCGGATGCGCGAATCGAACGCCGCACGCGCGCGCACGATGTCGGCGGTGTCATCGGTGGAGCCGTCGTCGATCACGACGTACTCGAGGCGACCCTCCGTCTGCCGCAGCACGGAGTCGACTGCCTCCCCGATCCACGGACCGACGTTGTAGGCGGGCGTGATCACCGAGACCATCGGCGTGCTCGCCGGGAGCGAAGGGCTCATATCGGATCCAACGATCCGATACGGCACGCAACGTTCCCCCTGCAGAGTGGAATGGGGCTTTACCGACAATGGCGAGTTCTCGGCGTTCACAGAAATGATCATCGACAACTTCTGCGGTGTTTGCCCCTTCTACGACTATCCGGATCCGTCGCCGATCGGGCGGTCCCAGGTGCGGTCGGCGTGCCGCACGGCGTCGACGATCCCCTGGTAGCCCGTGCACCGGCACAGATGGCCGGACACGACGGTCCGGATCTCGCCGTCGTCGACGCCGTGGCGCTCGGCGAGCAGGTGGTGGACGGTCATCACCAGCCCGGGGGTGCAGAACCCGCACTGCAGGGCGTGGTGGTCGGTGAAGGCCTGCTGGATCGGGTGGAGCGGCTCGTCCGGCGCCGCCAGTCCCTCGACCGTCCGGACCTCGGTCCCGTCCGCCTGGACCGCGAGCAGCAGACACGCGCGGACCGCCTCGCCGTCGACCTCGACGGTGCAGGCACCGCACACGCCCTGCTCGCAGGCGACGTGCGTCCCGGTCAGCCCGAGCTCGTCACGGAGGGCGTCGGCCAGCGACGTCCGGGGCTCCACGGTCATCCGGGACGGCCGGTCGTTCACCGTCAACGCGACGGTGATCGGGTCCGCCGCACGGCGGACGAGCGGATCGTCAGGCGACACCGGCGATCTCCGTGTCCGGCCGGAGCACCTGCTCCAGCGCGCGGCGGACGAGGGTGCGCACGAGCACCCGACGATGGACGGCGGTCGTGCGGTCGTCGTCGGCGGGATCGCACTCGCGGGCCGCGAGCTCGGCGATCTCCTGGGCGAGACCGCGGCCCCCGGCCCCGCGCAGGTCGGCGACGGGGACCGACCAGGGCACGTCGTGCACGCCGGCGCAAGCCACGCGCAGTGCCTCGACGACGCCGGCCCGGACGCACGCCACCACCCCGACCCCGACGAGGGGGAGGTCGCCGGGGCGCCTGCCGAACTCCAGCCACGCGCTCCGGGTGTCCTCGGTGTCGAGCGGGAACGTCGCGGCGACGGCGAGTTCGTCGGCCGCCAGCGCCGTCCGTCCCGGGCCGCGGTACAGCTCCGCCGCGTCGACGGTCCGGCTGCCTGCGGTCGAGCGGACCTCCAGCGCTCCACCGGTGACGAGCAGCACCGTGGGGAGCTCGGCCGCCGGATCGGCGAAGCAGAGGCTACCGACCACCGTTCCGCGGGAGCGGGTGCCGGGGTTGCCTACCCACGGCAGGGCGGCGTCGAGCAGGCCCGTTCCGGAGCCGGTGCAGAGCACCGCGGCCTGCCGGACCGTGGCGCCGAGACGCTGTCCGTCGCCGGTCGTGGTGCGCGTGCTCAGCTCGGCCACGCGGTTGACGTCGACGAGGAGGTCGGGCCGGGCCCGGCGCGACGCCATCTGCGGCAGCAGGCTCTGTCCGCCCGCGAGGACCCGGGCGGACGCGCCGCGCCCGGCCAGGAGGCCGAGCGCCTCGTCGATCGTGGACGGGCACGCGTAGTCGAAGGGCGCGGGCTTCACCGGCTCACTCCTCGGTGGCCACGAGTTCGTGCGGGTGGATCGGGGTGTGCGTCACGGTGATCCCGAGCGGGGCGACCGCGGCGGCGACGGCGCAGGCGACCGCTCCCGGAGTCGCGATCATGGCCGACTCGCCCATGCCCTTGATGCCGCCGCGGGTGTGCGGCGCGGGTGACTCCAGGTGCTCGAGGGCGATCCGGGGCAGGCAGCGGGCGGTCGGCAGGAGGTAGTCGGTGAACGAGGTGGCGTGTGGGGATCCGTCGGCGCCGTAGCCGGCGTCCTCGTAGAGGGCCGCACCCACGCCCTGGGCGAACGCGCCGAGCGTCTGGCCGTCCACGATCATCGGGTTGATCACGGTCCCGCAGTCCTCCACCACCGCGGCGTCGACCACGTCGACCCGCCCGGTCCCGGGATCCACCTCGACGACCACGGCGACGCACCCGTTCGAGTAGGTGGCGGGCGGGTCGTAGAAGGCGGTGGCGGTGAGGTCCGGCTCCGGCAACGCCGCGCGGACGGCGGGGTCCACGACCGCCGCGGTGGCGATCTCGGCCAGCCCGACCGAGCCGGAGGGCGCGACCGCCCGGCCGTCGCGGAAGGAGATGTCCGCCGGATCCGCGTCGAGCAGGTGACCGGCCACGAGCGCGAGCTTGGCGGCGAGCCGCTCCGTCGCGTGCAGCAGTGCCCCGCCGATCACGGTCGCGACGCGGCTCGCGCGGGTGCCCGCGGTGCTCAGCGGGGTACCGGCGGTGTCGCCGGTGACGACCCGGACCCGCCGCGGGTCGCACGTCAGCACCGACGCGACGATCTGGGCCAGGGTCGTGGTGTGGCCCTGCCCCTGCGACGGGGTGCCGACGACCGCGGTGACCGCCCCGGACGCGGCCATCTCGACCCGGACCGAGTCGTGCGAGGCGAACGACCAGGAGGACTCCGCCGCCCCCGCGGACCCCCAGCCCGAGGGCTCGACGTACGGGCTGATCCCGAACCCGCGGTAGCGCCCGTCGGCGGTCGGCCCGGGGACCACGTTCGCGGCATCGACCAGCTTCGCCGCCCGCTCGAGCGTGGCGAGGTGGCTGCCGCTGTCGTAGGTCATGCCGGTGGGCGTCGTGTAGGGCAGGTCGGCCGGCCGGACGAGGTTCTGCCTGCGCAGATCCACCGGGTCGCGGCCGAGCAGCCGGGCGGCCCGGTCGATCAGCAGCTCCCGGGCGGTGTGCCCGCTCGTCCAGCCCACCCCTCGGTACGGGGCGATGGGCACCTTGGTGGTGAGCACGGAACGCACCTGCCAGCCCGTCTCCGGGATGCGGTACGCGCCGGGCAGCAGGCCCGCGGCGAGGTAGGCCTCGATCAGGGCGCTGGCGGAGTTGAAGGAGTAGGCCCCGGCGTCGCCGAGCACGTCGCAGCGCAGGGCGCGGAACGTGCCGTCGCCGTCGAGCGCGAGCGCCAGCTCGACGCGTTGCGCCTTGCCGTGCGGCCCTGCGACCAGGTTCTCCCGGCGGTCCTCCACCCACAGGACCGGGCGACCGGCCGCGCGGGCGGCCAGCGCCACGGCGATCTCCTCCGGCGACGCCGGGATCTTCTGCCCGAACCCGCCCCCGACGTCGTCGACGAGCACCCGGACCGCGGCGACGTCCATGCCGAGACAGGTCGCGATCTTCCGCTGGAGCAGGTGCGGGGACTGGGTGGAGCACCGCACGGTCAGCGTGTCGGCCACCGGGTCGAACGTGGCCGAACACGCGCGGCCCTCCATCGGTGCGGCCGTGAGCCTGCCGGTGGTGAACGTCCCGGACACGACGTGGTCCGCTGCGGCGAAAGCCGCCTCGAGACCCGGGGTCGCGCGCCGGCCGCGGTACACCTCGTTGCTGCTCAGAGCGGGGTCGAGAGGCGGGAGCAGCAGCGCCGCCTCCGGGTCGACGACGGGCGGGAGCGCCGTGTAGCGGACCTCGACCCGTTCGGCGGCGTCCTCGGCCAGGGCCCGGCTCTCGGCCAGCACCATCGCGACGGCCTCGCCCACGAACCGCACGCGCTCCCCCGCGAGCGCGGGCTGCGGGGTCTTGACCAGGCCGGGAACGGTGCATGCGTCGACCAGCGAGGCGTGGGGCAGGTCGGCCGCCGTCAGGACGGAGACCACGCCGGACGCCGACCGCGCCCCCGTGACGTCGATGTCCTCGATCAACGCGTGGGGGTGGGGCGAGCGGACGAAGGCGACGTGGAGACAGCGCGGCGGTGGGGTGTCGGCGGTGAACCTCCCGCGTCCGCGCAGGAGCCGGCCGTCCTCGAACCGTGGGAGGCGCGCCCCCAACGAGGAGTTCGCGTCCGCATCGCGCACCACGATCACCCGCCGTCCTCGGCCGATCACTCCCCACCCGTCGTGCTGCCGGTCCCATGCCTAGCACCGCTCGGTGGTGCACCGACAGGGCCGCGCGACCGATGAGTTCGGGGCGCGCGGCCGGTCTGCCCGGTAAGAGCCCGATTACGGAGGAGCCATGACCGCATCCGCACTGCCGCCCGTCGTCGACGCCGCGACCTGGGAGAAGGAGCTCGCCGCGCTGCGTGTACGGGAGAAGGCTGCGACCAGGGAGCTCGACGCCATCGCCGCCCAGCGACGGCGGCTGCCGATGGTCGAGATGCCCGACCACGTCCTGGAGGGCGAGGACGGCCCGGTCCGGCTCGTCGACGTCTTCGGCGACGCCCCGCAGCTGATCGTCTACCACCACATGTGGCACGACGGTGCGGAGTGGCAGTGCGGCGGCTGCACCGGCTTCACCTCGCAGTTCACCCGCCTCCAGGGCCTCGCGAAGTTCGACGCCCGCTTCGTGATCGTCACCCAGGGCCCGATCGACGAGGCCCTCGCCTACAAGCGCCGGGTCGGCAACACCATGACCTGGTACTCGACGGCGAACAGCCCGTTCGGCTCGGACGTCGGGGCCCCGCCCGGCGGCGGTTTCGCGGTCAACGTGTTCCTCCGCGACGGCGACACCGTCTACCGGACCTGGCACACCGACGGCCGCGGCACCGAGCAGCTGAGCTACCTGTTCGGCCTGGTCGACCTGCTGCCGTACGGCCGGCAGGAGGTGTGGCAGGACTCGCCGGAGGGGTGGCCGCAGGGCCCGACCTACAGCCGCTGGCCCGGACCGGAGGAGATCGCGGCGGCCTACGGCCCCACCCTCTGAGCCGCGCCCGGGTCGCCGTGCCGGCCCGGGTGCTCAGGACGCGTCGGCAGCGGGGCCGTCGGGGCCGTGGCGGGCAGCCGTGGCGAGGACCTGGGCGAGGTGCAGGGCGTCGCGGCCGGTGCCGTGGCGGATCTGGCTGCGGCAGCTGAACCCGTCGGCGAGGATCAGCGTGTCGGGGGCGGCCCGGCGCACGGCGGGCAGGATGACGCGTTCGCCCGCCGCGACCGAAACCTCGTACTGCTCGCCGGCCCCGTAGCCGAAACTGCCGGCCATCCCGCAGCAGCCGGAATCGGGCAGCTGCAGGTCGACCCCCATGCGGCGCAGCAGCGCGTGGTCGGGGTCGGTGCCGATGACGGCGTTCTGATGGCAGTGCATCTGGGCCAGCGCCGTGCGGTGCAGCGCGGGCGGGACGTAGTCCTCGGTGCGGGCGAGCAGCTCGGCCAGGGTGAAGCTCTGGGCCGCCAGCCGCTGGGCGTCGGCGTCGGCCGGGAAGAGGTTGGTCAGCTCGTCGCGGAACACCGCCAGGCAGCTGGGCTCGAGCCCGACCAGCGGGACGCCGCGGGCGATCGGCTCGTGCAGCTCCTCGAGGATCCGCCGCAGCCAGCGTTTCGCGGTGCGCAGCATCCCGAAGTCGTAGAGCGGCCGGCCGCAGCACAGCACCCGCTGCGGAATCCGGACGACGTAGCCGGCGGACTCGAGCACCTCCACCGCGGCGATCCCGACCTCGGGGGTGAAGTGGTCGGTGAAGGTGTCCGGCCACAACACCACCTCCCTGCCCGTCGGGCGCGGTCCGCGGTCGGCGAACCAGGACCGGAAGGTGCGGGCGGCGAAGGGTGGGGCCTCGCGACGACGGTCGATGCCGGCGAGCCTGCGCGCGATCAGACCCAGGCCCGGCGCGGCGAGCGCGGCGTTGGTGAGACCGGGTGCGTGGGAGGCGAAGCGGGCCCAGATCGGGATCAGGCCGGTCGCGTACGCGAACGGGGGGCGCAGCCGGCGCGCGTAGAAGTGGGCCAGGAACTCGGCCTTGTAGGTGGCCATGTCGACGCCGACGGGACAGTCGCCCTTGCAGCCCTTGCAGGCCAGACACAGGTCGAGGGCGTCCTTGACGTGCTCGTCGCGCCAGCCGGAGCGGCGCCCGGCGGGCGACCGGTCGGACAGGTGCCCGCCCATCATCTCCAGGAGCAGGCGGGCGCGGCCGCGGGTGCTGTGCTCCTCCTCGTGGGTGACCATGTAGCTGGGGCACATGGTGCCTCCGGCCTCGTGGCGGCACTTGCCGATCCCGAAGCAGCGGTTGACCGCGTCGGCGAACCCGAGGTGGTCGTCGGGGAACCGGAAGTGGGTCCGGACGTGCCGCGGCTGGTACCCGGTGGCCAGGCCGAGGTTCGTCGTCGGCGGGTAGGGCCGCACGATCTTGCCGGGGTTCATCCGGCCGTCCGGGTCGAAGATCGCCTTGAACTGCCGGAGGACCTCCACCATGTCCGGGCCGAACATCTTGTCCAGCTGGTCGGCGCGCAGCTGCCCGTCGCCGTGCTCCCCGGACAGCGAGCCCCCGAACCGCACCACGAGATCGCCCGCCTCCTGGAGGAAACGGCCGAAGTTCGCGACGTCCGGGGCGCTGGTCAGGTGCAGGTCGAGCCGGTTGTGCAGACACCCCTGTCCGAAGTGGCCGAAGATCACGCTGTGGTAGCCGTGCCGGTCGAGCAGGGCGAGGTACTCGCGCAGGTAGTCGCCGAGTCGTTCGGGGGCGACCGCGGCGTCCTCCCAGCCGGCCAGGCCGGCGTGGCGGCCGGGCACCCGGGTGAACTCGATGGCGCTGCGCCGGACCTCCCACACCTGTTCCTGGCTCTCGGCGTCCTCGAACGCCTTCGGCGTCCCCGCCCCGTCGCCCGCGCGGGCCCGGACCTTCTCGACGTGGGCGTCGACGTCCTCCTGGCTGTCCGCGCCGTACTCGACGAGCAGCCAGGCGTCGCCTTCGGGCAGCATGCCGATGCCGGGGTTGTGGGCTCCGTGCAGGTCCATGTTGCGGACGACGCCGGCGTCGAAGCACTCCAGCCCGATCGGGCCGGTGTCGAGGAAGTCGGGGACGTGGTCCGCGGCGGTCGCCGCGTCCGGGTAACCGACGACGAGCAGCGAATGGTGCGGCGGGTCGGGCAGCAGCCGGACGGTCGCCTCGAGCACCAGCACGCACGTGGACTCGCTGCCGACCAACGCCTTGGCGAGGTCGAAGTTCTTCTCCGGCAACAGATCCGGGAGGTTGTAGCCGGAGACCCGGCGGGGGATCTCCGGGTACCGGTCGCGGATCATCCCGGCGTGCGCGTCGACCAGCTCCCGGCAGCGCCGGTAGATCTCGGCGCGCCGGCCGCCCTCGGCGAGGATCCGCCGGTAGGTCTCCTCGTCCGTGGGTCCGACCCGCATCCGGGTGCCGTCGTAGGTGACGACGTCCAGCTCCAGGACGTTGTCCACGGTCTTGCCGCCCCACACCGAGTGGGTGCCGCAGGAGTTGTTGCCGATCATCCCGCCGAGGGTGTTGCGGTCGTGGGTCGCGGGGTCGACGGCGAAGGTCAGTCCGTGCTCGGCCGCTGCGTTGCGGAGCTGGTCGCAGACCACGCCGGGCTGGACCCGGGCGATCTGGCGCTGCGGGTCGAGCTCGACGATCCTCCGCATGTACTTGGAGAAGTCGACGATCACGCCGTGCGTGGTGCTCTGACCGGCCAGACCGGTGCCGCAGCCACGGGCGGCGATCGGCACGCCGTGCTCGCGGCAGATCGCCACGGTCGCGACCACGTCGTCGGCGTGCCGCGGGAGCACGACGCCCAACGGCACCTCCCGGTAGATCGAGGCGTCGTTGGCGTAGAGCGCGCGGGAACCCTCGTCGAAGCGGGCCTCGCCGTCGAGCGCGTGTGTGAGGTCGCGGGCCAGCCGGCCGCGGTCGACGATCCCGGTGGCGGTCACGGGGCCTCCCCTGCGTCGATCAGACGCGTGCGGACAACGGCAGGACGCCCCGGGGGAATGCCGAGCGACGCGTGAGTTGCTGTGTGCCGGTCGTCCCGCACCTCCGCAGGGTCTCCCCGCCGTCGTGAACGGGCTTCCCGGGGGAGGCACCCCAAACCTTGCGATAGCGCAACGTTTGCAGTTCGCGTTTCTCTTCGGCACAGCCGGATACGCCGGTTCCCGAACCGATCTCACGCGTCGAAGGAGCCCTCGTGTCGAAGACGACCTCGGACCTGATCCTCGAGCGGCTGCAGGAGTGGGGGATCGACACGTGCATCGGGCTGTGCGGCGACCAGATCAACGGGTTCTTCGAGTCGCTGCGCACGCACACGGACACGATGCGGTTCGTCCACGTCCGGCACGAGGAGGCCGCGGCCCTGGCGGCGGTGGGCTACGCGAAGTTCTCCGGGCGGATGGCCGCTGTCGTGGCCACCGCCGGGCCCGGCGCGGTGCACCTGCTCAACGGCCTCTACGACGCCCGGATCGACGGCGCCCCCGTGCTGGCGCTCACCGGCCTCTCCTATCACGACACGATCGGCACGCACCTGCTGCAGGACCTGCCGTCGGACCGGCTGTTCGCCGGCGCGTGCACCTACTCGGAGCGGGTGATGGGCCCGGCGCACGCGGTGCCGGTCACCGATCTCGCGGTGCGTAACGCCTGGGAGAACCGGTCCCCTGTGCACCTGGCCATACCCATCGACGTCCAGTCGCAGACCGAGGACCAGCGCTCGAGCAAGAACGTGCCGGGGCACACCTCGCTGGCCGCGCAGCCGACCGTGAGCCGTCCGCCCGACGAGCAGCTGCACCGGGCCGCCGAGATCCTCAACTCGTGCGACCGGGTCGCGATCTGCGCAGGCGCGGGGGCCCGTGGCGCCGGGGACGTGCTCGAACAGGTCGCCGAGCTGCTCGCCGCCCCGATCGTCAAGGCCGGGCTGGGCAAGGACTGCGTGCCCGACGACAGCCCTTACACGACCGGCGGGATGGGGCTGATCGGTACCCGCCCCAGCCACGAGGCGTTCGAGAACTGCGACGGGTTCCTCGTCGTCGGCTCGTCGACTCCGTACGCGGAGTTCTGGCCGCAGCCCGGGCAGGCGCGCGGGGTGCAGATCGACCTGCACGGCGACCGGATCGCGTTGCGCTACCCGGTCGAGGTCGGCCTGGTCGGCGACGCGGCGACGACGCTGCGCGAGCTGGCCCCGCTGCTCGAGCGCAAAGAGGACCGCTCCTTCCTCGACCACGCCCAGCAGGGCATGCGTGACTGGTGGGACCTGCTCCGCCGGCAGGCCGAGTGCCGGGACACGCCCATGAAGCCCCAGGTGCTCACCTGGTGCCTGTCCGAGAACCTGCCGGACGGCGCGATCGTCACCGGGGACGCCGGGACCGTCACCGCGTGGGGCGGGCGGATCAAGCTGCGGCGCGGGATGCAGTACTCGTTCTCCGGCACCCTGTGCTCGATGGGCTCGGCCGTCCCCTACGCCATCGGCGCCCAGCTCGCCCACCCCGACCGGCCGGTGGTGGCGTTCACCGGCGACGGGAGCATGAGCATGGGCATGGGCGAGCTCGCCACCCTGGCCCAGCACCGGCTGCCGATCACGGTCGTGGTGGTCAACAACGGATCCTTGGCCATGGAGGTGTTCGAGCAGAACGCGCTCCTGGGCAACCCGCACTTCGCCTGCGAGCTCTCCCCGGTCGACTTCGCCGCGGTGGCCGAGGGCTGCGGGGTGCGCGGCTACCGGCTCGAGGACCCGGCCGAGGCGCCGCGGGTGCTCGCCGAGGCCCTGGCGCACGACGGGCCGTGCCTGGTCGACGCGGTGGTCACGCCGCACGAGTCGCCGATGGCAGACACGTTCAAGCCTGCGCAGGCCGAGAAGATGCTGACCGCGTTCGAGCGGGGCGAGGCCGCCCGGAAGGAGATCGCGGCGAACCTCCTCGACCCGGGTGTGGTCGCGATGTCGCCCGCCGTCCGGTCCATCCGCGACGAGCTGGCCCGCTACCAGCCGACCGGCCGCTGAGCAGCCCCGGCGGACCCGCACGACGGCCCCCTCGCTGCTGCCTTCCGGAGGGCACGGGGGGTGCACCCGAACCAGCGGTGCACGGCGCGGGTGAGGGTGGACTGGCGGGTGAAGCCGACGAGGGCGGCGACCTGGGACAGCGGGACGTCGGTCTCCGTGACGAGCCGGTGGGCGGTGTCGCGGCGGACCTCGTCGAGGACCGTCTCGAAGGTGGTGCCCTCGGCGGCGAGCCGGCGCTGCAGCGTGCGTGGGGGCGTGGCGAGCGATCGGGCGACGGCCTCGATCGACACCGGAGCGGAGCCGAGCGACCGGGCGAGGAGCATCCGCACCTGGCTCGTCACGGCCCGGCCGGGCTCGCCGAAGTGGCTGGCCATGTAGTCGAGGGCGATCTCGCGCAGGACCGGGTTGTTGCCGGGGACCGCGGTGCGGAGCAGCTGGGACGGCACGCGCAGCAGCGGTTCGGGCCGGTCGAACCGGACATCGGCGCCGAACCAGTCGACGTAGCGGGCGACGGGTGCCAGGGGTGCGTGGGGGAGGTGGACTGCGCGCAGGCCGTAGCGGCCGCCGTACAGCAGCACCACCACGCGGTGGAGCAGGCCGAGGCCGTAGTCGGTCAGCTGCGGGGCCGCGGGTCCGGCCTCGCCGGTGCGCAGGACGATCGCCACGACACCGGCGGTCGCCTCCGGGTCGTCGCTCTGCTCGACGACGACGCCGGGGCTGCGCACGAACAGGAACCGCGTGGCGATCTGCAGGGCGTCGTCGAAGGTCCGGGCGTTCTCCAGGGCCGGCGCCAGCGGCCCGAACACGCCGGTGTCCTGCTGCTCGGCCAGGAGCAGGCCGAGGTCGGGGCGGTCGAGCTCCGCGGCGGCGGTCTCCAGGATCCGTGCGATCAGCCGCACCGGGAGCATCGCGTCGGTGTCGAGGGCCTCGCCGGGCACCCGGAAACGGGCGAGCAGCGCGGTGCCGTCGCCGCCCAGCCGGTCGACGACGGCGGGCAGCCCGCGCAGCACTCCCGCCCGTCCGATCGCCGTCATGGCACACAAGGCTAAATCACTGTCGCGTCGGAGCAAGTTTCCCGGGGGCTGCGGAGGGCACGGTGGGATCAGCACCCACACGTGTTGGAGGAGCAGATGTCGGCCCCCGCTGAAGTGATCCCGCAGCCCCGCCCGCGCCCGCTGGTCGGGAACCTGCCCGACCTCGACCCCGAGAAGGGCATCTGGGGCCTGGTCGACCTGGCCCGCGAGTACGGCCCGATCTACCGGCTCGAGCTGCTGGGCGCCGAGATGCTGGTCGTCAGCTCCCAGGAGCTGGTCGACGAGCTGTGCGACGAGTCCCGCTTCGACAAGAAGCTGCACAACCCCTTGAGGAACGTCCGCGACTTCGCCGGCGACGGGCTGTTCACCGCCGAGACGGCCGAGCCGAACTGGGGGGCCGCGCACCGGATCCTCATGCCCGCCTTCGGGCCCGCCGCGCTGCGCCGGATGTTCGACGGCATGGTCGACATCGCCGACCAGCTGCTGCTCAAGTGGGAGCGTCAGGGCCCCGGCGCCCGGATCGACGTGGCCGACAACACGACGCGACTGACGCTGGACACGATCGCGTTGTGCTCGTTCGGCTACCGCTTCAACAGCATGTACAGCGACCAGCTGCACCCGTTCGTCGGCGCCATGGTCCGCGCGCTGGTGGAGTCCGGTGAGCGCGGCCGGCGGCTGCCGATCCAGAACCGGCTGATGCTGCGCACCCGGCACCAGTACGACGAGGACAAGCGGCTGATGGACGAGATCGCCGACCAGCTGATCTCCGACCGGCGCCGGCACCCGCTGCCCGAGGGCGAGCACGACATCCTCGACACGATGCTCGAGGCCGCCGACCCCCGGACCGGAGAGCGGCTGTCCGACGAGAACGTCCGCTACCAGCTCGTCACGTTCCTGATCGCGGGACACGAGACCACCAGCGGGCTGCTGACGTTCACCCTCTACGAGCTGCTGCGCAACCCGCAGGTGCTCGAGCGGGCCCGGGCCCACGTCGACGAGGTCCTCGGCGGCCGGGCGCCGCGGTTCGAGGACCTGGCGCGGCTGGGCTACCTCGACCAGATCCTCAAGGAGTCGCTGCGGCTGTGGCCCACCGCGCCGGCCTTCGCGGTGCAGCCCTACGAGGACACCGTGCTCGGCGGGCACTACCCCGTGAAGGCCGGACAGACGCTGCTGGTGCTCACCCCGCAGCTGCACCGCGACACCGTGGCGTGGGGCGAGGACGCGGAGACCTTCGACCCGGACCGGTTCGCCTTCGACCGGGCCGCCCAGCTGCCGCCCAACGCGTGGAAGCCCTTCGGCAACGGGCAGCGCTCCTGCATCGGCAGGGGCTTCGCCCTGCAGGAGGCGACCCTGTTCCTGGCGATGATGCTGCAGCGCTTCGACGTCGTCGCCGCGGATCCGGACTACGAGCTGGCCATCAAGCAGACCTTGACGATGAAGCCCGAGGGGCTGTTCGTGCACGTCCGGCGCCGGCCGACGACGATCGCCCCGGCCGACTCCGCACCGGCCCGTGGTGCTGCGGCCGGGCAGGCCGTCGCGCCCGCGACGGCCAACGGCATCCCCGTGCGGGTGCTCTACGGCTCCGACGCCGGCGCCTCCGAGGCCTTCGCGCAGCGGATCGCCAACGACGCCCGCACCCGCGGCTACACGCCTACCGTCGACACCCTCGACAGCGCCGCCGGTCACCTGCCGACCGAAGGCCTGGTCGCGATCGTCTCCTCGTCGTACGAGGGCCGGCCCCCGGACAACGCCCGCACCTTCGTGCAGTGGGTGGAGGGGCTGCCCGAGGGCGCCCTCGACGGCGTGCGGTACGTCGTGTTCGGCAACGGCAACACCGACTGGGCGCGGACCTACCAGGCCGTGCCGAAGGCCATCGACGGTCACCTCGCCCGGGCCGGCGCGCGACGACTGGTCGAGCGCGGCGAGGCCGACGCCCGTGGGGACTTCTTCGGCGACTTCGAGGACTGGTACGACGGCTTCTGGGCGCCGGTGAACGCCGAGTTCGGGCTGGTCGACGGCGCGCAGGCCGTGGCGCCGCTGTTGGAGGTCGAGTTCGTCGGGGCGGTGCGCGAGCCGATCCTGCGGCAGAACCGGCTGCAGCTGGGCACCATGGTCGCCAACCGGGAGCTGGTCGACCAGAGCACGTCCGGGGGGCGGTCCACGCGGCACGTCGAGATCGCCCTGCCCGAGGGACAGAGCTACCGGGCCGGTGACTACCTGGCGGTCCTGCCGCTCAACCCCGCTGCGGCGGTGGACCGGGCGCTGAGCCGCTTCGACCTCGCCTACGACGCCACCGTCGTGATCCGGGTGGGCGAGGGCGGCCACACGTTCCTGCCCACCGACACCCCGGTGACCGCGGGCGAGCTGCTGGCCGGGTACGTCGAGCTGGCCCAGCCCGCGACCCGCCGCCAGATCGAGCAGCTCGCCGCCGCTACCGTCTGTCCGCCGGATCGCAAGGCCCTGGAGGCGCTCGCCGCGGACCCGCAGACCCACGCCGCCGAGGTGCTGGACAAGCGGGTCAGCGTGCTCGACCTGCTCGAGCGCTACCCGGCCTGCCGACCCGCGTTCGCGTCCTTCCTGCAGATGCTGGCCCCGCTCACCCCGCGGCAGTACTCGATCTCCTCCTCGCCGCGGTGGAGCCCCGACCACGTCACCCTGACACTGTCGGTCGTCCGCGGGCCGGCGCTGTCCGGCGAGGGCGTCTACGAGGGCGCGGCCTCGACCTACCTCGCCCAGGCCCGTCCCGGGACCAAGATCGCGGTCACGGTCCGGCCCTCGAACGTGGCCTTCCACCCGCCGCGCTCGCTCGCCACCCCGATCATCATGGTCGCCGCCGGCAGCGGGCTCGCCCCGTTCCGCGGGTTCCTGCAGGACCGGGCGTTGCAGGCGCAGGCCGAGGGCGTCACCCCCGCCCCGGCGCTGCTCTTCTTCGGCTGTCGCCACCCCGACGTGGACTACCTCTACCGCGACGAGCTCGCCGCCTGGGGCGACGCCGGGCTCGTCGAGCTGCACCCGGCCTTCTCCCAGGTCGACGACCTCGCCGACCGGGCCTACGTGCAGGACCGGCTGTGGGCCGACCGCGAGCAGGTGGTCGAGCTCGTGCGCGACGGGGCGACCTTCTACGTCTGCGGCGACGGCCGGCGCATGGCCCCCGCCGTGTACGACACCTGCGCCCGCATCTACGTCGAGGCGATTGGCGCCACCCGCGAGGAGGCCGAGGCCTGGCTCGACGCGATGCAACGCGACCACGGCCGGTTCGTCACGGACGTCTTCGCCTGACACACCACAGCGACCGAATCGGCCCAGGGGAGGCGACCGGCGCTTCACCGACAGCAGCGGCGCCTCGGGGTCACCCGGCGACGGATGGTGCCTAGGAGGTCGACGGCGGCTCCAGCTGCCGCACCGACAGCAGTGGCACACCGAGATCGCGGATCCTGGCCAGCGCGCCGTGCAAGGCGGCCTGGTCGGCCAGTGGCCCGGTGAGCACGGTCTGCCCCGCCGGGCCTTCGGTGGCCACGAACCCGTCGAAACACGCCGACCAGGCGTCGTCGAGCACCGCGTCCACCCGGATCTCGTAGAACGCCGGTCCCCCGCTCATCCCGAGTCCGCCAACGCGGATCGCGGCGGGCGCCCGGGGCCCCGCTTGTGAGTGATCACGGTGCCGCGGTCGATGATCTCGCCGCCCCAGACCCCCCACGGCTCACCCCGGCGCACCGCCCCGGTCAGGCACTCCGCGCGGACCGGGCAGGGCCGGCACAGCCCCTTCGCCCGTTCCAGGTCGACGGGCGAGACGGCGAACCACAGGTCGGGGTCCGCGTGCTGGCACGGTAGGGCGAGGCCGGCCTGTACCCGGGCAGCGCGCCGACGACGCCGGATGTCCACCGGGGCGCTACGCAGGGGGACGGTCGCTGACGTGGGCATCGCCCACCTCCTTCCGGACCCCGGCGACGGTAGGGGGACCGGCCGCTGCCGGGATCACGCGAAGGTGGGACACACGGTGGTATCTCGCGACCACCACCGTCGCCCGGTCAGGACAGCAGCCCGAGAACGCGCGCCCGGGCGACCGCCTCCGTGCGGTTGCCGGCGGCGAGCTTGTCGAGCAGGTGGGTGACGTGGCGTTTGACGGTGTCGACGGAGATCACCAGCTCCTCGGCGATGGCGCGGTTGGGTCGGCCGTCGGCCAGCAGGGAGAGGATCTCCTGCTCCCGGGCGGTGAGCGGCTCGACCAGACCGGGGGCGGCGACCGCGCCGGGCCGGGCGGCGGGCAGCAGCGGATGTCCACTCCGGTGAAAGGCCGCGCTCAGCGCGGACAGGAAGGCGTGCGGGACGGCCCGGCCGCCGTCGAGCCGCTCCAGGCGCCGGCCGACGAGCAGCTCGCGCAGCAGCGCGGCCGCGGCGGCGCCCTCGTCGACGAACACCTGCAGCTGCCGGTGCGGTGCCGCCAGGGCGAGTGCGTCGACCAGGATCGTCGCCGCGCCGGCCGGGTCGCCGAGCTCCGCGTGGGCCAACGCCGCGAGGACGCGGATCTCGACGACGCTGCCCGTGCGGTGCTGGGATTCAGCCAGGTCGTGCCACCCGGCGAGCAGCTGGACGGCCTGCCGCGGCTGTCGGCGGAGGAGGAAGCGTGCCAGGAGGAGGTACTCCGGCTCGCGCGGATAGTGCGGTTCGTCGCCCGGTGCGAAGCCGCGGCCTCGCACCCAGTCCGCGACGTCGTCGACCCGGCCACGGGCGAGCGCGATGCGGGCCGCCTGCACGCCCACCGACGCCGCGATGGGCCCGGCGACGCCGGACCCCGCTGCGAGCCCTCCCGCCTCGTCCAGTGCCTCGGTCGCCCGGTCGTCCTCCCCGCGGGCATGCCGGATCCGGGCAGCGGTGACCAGCGCGGTGACCTGCCAGCGGGGCCGGCCCAGCCGGCGGCACTGCTCGACGGCGGCCTCGGCCTGCTCGGCCGCCGCGTCCAGCTCGCCGCGCAGGTAGGAGATCTGGGCCAGCCGCGCGTGGGCGACGCCGGCGTCCGGCAGGTGCGTGCGGTCGGTCGGTCGGGCCCACGTGTCGAGGGCGTTGCGGTAGATCCGGAGGGCCTCGTCGAGGCGGCCCTGGACCACCCGCATCCAGCCGATCAGGGAGAGCGTGCGGGCCGCGAAGAACGGGTCGGCGCGCGCGGCCCACGGGTGCACGGCGAGCTCGTCGAGGAGCGGTTCGGCGGCCTCGGCCGCACCCTCGAGCAGGAACCCGGCCGCCAGGTCGTAGCGGAGGAAGTACTCGAGGTAGCCGTCGGCGCGGTCGACGAGGGTCAGGCCGTCGCGGGCGTGCCGGACCGCTGCCCCGCCGCCGCCGGTCCGCAGGGCGAGCTCGGCGCGGACCAGCGCGACGACGGCGGGGACCGGACCCAGCCCCGGTCCGGACTCCGCCCCCGCGTCGAGGCCGCCTTCCGCTTCGGCGAGCAGCGGTTCGACCTCCTCGACGTGCCCGCTGACCAACGCCGCGAGGGCCTTCGTCGCGCACAGGTGGGGGCGCAGGCGCAGTCGCTCGCGAGGGAGGGCGGCCAGCCACCGGTACAGGGTCGCCGCCTCGCGTCGTCGGAGCTGCGCCGGCACCTGCTCGCCGACGATGTCGGCAGCGCGCTCGTGGTCGCCGATCGCGAGCAGGTGGTGCACCGCCTGATCGGCGAGCCCGTGGCGCGCGAACCAGTCGCCGGCGGCGCGGTGCAGGTCCGCGACGCGCCCGGGCTGCTCGCGGGCCAGCCGGGCACGGAGCAGGTCGGCGAACAGGTGGTGATAGCGCCACCACCGGCGGACGTCGTCGAGCGGGTGGAGGAACAGGTTGGCCTGCTCGATCTGCTCCAGCAGCTCCTGGCTGTCGTCGCGCCCGCGGACCGCGTCGCACAACGGTCCCGACAGCCGTTCCAGCACCGACGTCTCCAGCAGGAACCCGCGCACGGCAGCCGACTGGCCGTCGAGCACCTCCTCGGTCAGGTAGTCGAGCACGAACCGGTTGCTGCCGGAGAACTCGGTGACGAAGCGCTCCACGTCCGTCCGGCGCGCCAGCGACAACGCGGCGAGCTGGAGCCCCGCCGCCCAGCCCTCGGTACGGGCCGCGAGGGTCGCGGTCGCCTCCGGTGACAACGAGCGGGCGGTGGCGGCGCCGAGCAGCGCTCCCGACTCCGCGACGGTGAAGCGCAGGTCCTCGGCGCGCAGCTCGGCGAGCCGGCCGCGCGCCCGCATCCGTGCCAGCGGTAGCGGAGGGTCCGCCCGGGTGGCCACCAGGAGCCGCAGCGCGCCGGGAAGGTGCTCGAGCAGGTCGGTCAGGGAGGCGTGGACCGCCGCCGAGTCGACGACGTGGTAGTCGTCCAGCACCAGCACGACCGTCTCGGCGCTCTCGGCGAGCTCGTTGACCAGGGCTGCCACGGCCGCGTGGTACGACGGCGTCGAGACCCCGCCCGACCGCGCGCCGACGGCCGCGGCGATGCCCGGCCGGGCGACGTCCAGCGCGGCCGCGACGTGGCGCCAGAAGCGGACCGGGTCGTTGTCGGCGTCGTCCAGAGACAACCACGCGACCGGCGTCCCGCAGCGGGCGGCCCACTCGGCGATCGCGCTGGACTTGCCGAACCCGGCCGGCGCCGAGACCACCACCAGCTCCCGGCTCACCGCATCGGCCAACGAGGCCGACAGCCGGGGCCGGGCGACGAACCCGTCCCGCAGGGGAGGCGGCCGGAGCTTCGTGGCCAGCAGGACGTCGCGGTTCGCGCCCGTGCCCACCGTGCCGACACCACGGGATCCGGTCACCGGGACTGCACCATCATGAGCGGTTTCTCCCCCCGCCGTGACCGTGCGCCGGCCCGTCGACCGTGTCAAGGCTCGCCGAAGGATCGGCGCGGATCCCGAGCGGGCGAGCCCCCGGAATGATCGCGGCACCGGGCTCCGCAGCGGACGCTGCGGGGCACGGATGTCGCGTACGTGGGCGCCTACGCTCCGTTCGACGGGCGCCGCCACGGTCCGGTGATCGCGAAGACGTGTCCCGGCGACTGGATGCCGGCGAAGAGCTGCTTCCCGTCCGCGCCGAAGGTCGGGCCGGCGAACTCGTTGCCGTTCAGGTCGTTGCGCGCCATGGGGTACGACTTCCCCTGGTCCGTGACGCCGACCAGGTGTTGCACGCCCTCACCGTCCTCGGCCAGGATCACCCCTCCGTACGGGGAGACGGTGATGTTGTCCGGACCGTCGGAGTTCGTTCCGTCCTGGTCCGGCGTCGCGTTCACCGTGAAGATCGTCTTCAGGGTGATCCGCTCCTTGCCGGGCTCGTAGAACCAGATCTGCCCGTCGTGCTCGTGGACGCTGCCGTCCGACGCCCGCGCGTAGCTGGCGACGATGTAGGCGCCGCCGTCGGCCCACCAGGCGCCCTCGAACTTGCGGCTCCGGGTGATCGCGTCGTCGGCGAACTGCTTGCGGGTCGAGGTCGTCGCGGCGCGCCGGTCGGGCACGTCGACCCAGTCCACCTTGTACTGGGTACCGGGTGTGGTCGCCTGCGACAGGTCCCGGACGTGGGCGCTTCCACGGCGGCAGGCGGGCCTGCCGGCCCTGTCCTCCGTCTCCTCGCAGGTCAGCCAGGTTCCCCACGGGGTGATACCGCCGGCGCAGTTGTTGTGCGTACCTGCGACGGAGACGTACTCGGCGAGCCGGCCACCCTCAGCGCTCACCTCGATGGTGGTCGTCCCACCCGCAGCGCCCTCGTCGTAGGTGAGACCGGGTCGGTGCGGGACGTGGAACGGTTCGTCGCCATTGATCTCGTGGTTGTTCACGAGCGCCGTCCGGTTCCCGACACCGAACGCCGCGGTCCCGTCGGTGTCGCTCGGCGTGGGCTTCGGTCAGGCGGGTGACGCCCGCCTCGGCGATGACCTTGTAGGAGAAGCCCTCGGGTAGCGACAGCACCTTGCGGGGATCCGCCACCAGCGGCCCGTACCCGGACGCGGCGCGGGTCGGCGCGCCGAACGCCGGGCGACCCGCGATCGCGTCGATACTGCCGAAGAGGGCGATGCCGAGACCGACGGCTGCGGAGTTGCGCAACGTGCTTCGCCGGTTCAGGCCGACCTGGGCCCCGGGAGTATCCGCTGGAGTGTGGGGAGCGTCAGAGGCGGTCATTGATCCCTCTTCCGGGTGACGACGGACAGTGGAAGAGAAGTCGAACGAACCGACCGTTTCCGGCACTCCCGGTGAACAGCCTACAAGATCGTCATGAACGCTCGGTAGGCAGGCGGGCGAAGGGACGGCGCCACACCCGGTCCGCCGGCGCCGTCCGGACCCCTCACCGCGGGGTCAGGTGGAGATCTTCTCGAGCTCCTGGCCCGACCTGATGTTGGGCAGGGTGAAGGTGAGCAGCAGCTGGATGACCGAGAACCCGAGCGCGACGGCGTACCAGACGATCAGCGGCGAGAAGTGGCCGATCAGCAGCGTCCACACCCCGGAGCCGAGCAGGAGGCCGCCGCTGAACATCGCGCCGAGCCAGCCGATCGCCGTGCCGCGCACGCGGGTCGGGAAGCTCTCGGCCCAGTAGGCGTAGCCGACACCCGACCACGTGCCGTTGGAGAACTGGTAGATGAAGAAGTAGACGATCCACAGCGCGAACGCGCTCGCCAGCCAGGGCCACAGCGCGGTCAGCGCGACGAGCAGTACGGCACTCGCGATGAGGATGCGTTGCCGGCCGAACCGTTCCCCGAGCAGACCGCCGAGGACGTAGAAGAACCACCCCGCAGCCGCCGCGACCAGCACGATGAGGGTGGAGTCGCTGTCGCTGAAGCCACGGTAGGTGACCATCCAGTAGATGATGTAGGTGTTGGTCGCGGTGAACGCGGCGGCGTAGGCCAGCCAGACCAGCGACGTGCGGATGAGCTGGGTGCGCACCCACCCGGGGGTCAGGAAGATCTGCTTGACGGTGGTCTGCTCGATCTCGCTGATGTCGACGTCGTAGCGCTCGAGCAGCTCGGTCATCCGGGCCTCGTCGCCCTCGCTCTTGGCCTTCTTGACCTCCTTGACGTGCAGGTAGCGGTCCGGTTCGCGGACCTTGAACCGGGCGACGATGACGAAGAGCAGCGGGACGACGCCGACGACGAAGACCAGGTGCCAGCCGAGGACCGGGCTGAGGCCGAGCCACACGCCGGCGGCCATGAGCACGCCGATCGGCCAGCCGCCCTGCACGATCGAGTAGAGCAGGCCCCTCCTGGCGGCCGGGACCTGCTCGTTGACCAGGGTGATGGAGATGGCGAGCTCGGAGTTGGCGAGCCCGGACGCCAGCGCCCGCACGACCACGAACGACCAGTAGGTGGTCGCGAAGTACGTGAGGCCGGTGAAGATCGCGGCCCCGCAGAGCGCGAAGACCCACATCCACTTACGACCCTTGACGTCCATCGCGTAGCCGACGAAGAGCGTGATGACGAACAGGGCCGCGTACACGATGAAGACCAGCAGGCCGGTCTGGGTGGTCGACAGGCCGAGGTCGGTGGAGACGGTCGGCAGGGCGAAGACGAGCAGGTTGAAGTCGTACGCCGCCAGGGCCCAGCCGAAGAGCGCGACCAGGATCAGGTAGACCATGTAGCTGCGGTTCTCCTTGGGTAGGCCGAGGAACCTGCCCGCGAACCGGTCCGATGTTGTCGTGGTGGAGGCCGTCATTGCCGGTTCTTCCCTTCTCCGGGTTCAGCCGGGCGGGCCGGAGCCCGTCTCCTCCCGGCTGCGTGCCCTGACTGCGTGCTCCGCGCCGATGAGCGGATGGCTGCCGGCGCGCTCGAGCAGCTCGCGGATCCGCGCCTCGGTGTCGGCCCCGGGAGCCGACCAGTCGCCGGCGAACCGGCCCGAGAGGATGTCGCCCTGCAGCACCTCGGCGAACCGCCGCCGGAGCGTCTCGGCGAGCTCGCCCGAGCGCACCAGGTTGGACAGCTGCCCGTACTGGCTGGTGCGTGAGTGGGTGCGCAGCTGGTCGAGCAGCCCCATCCGGGAGATCCGGGCGAAGACCTCCGCGGGTTCGCCGGACAGGTAGATCTCGTCGAGGATCGCGTCGTCGCTGAAGCCGGCGTCGGCGAGCACCTCGTAGGAGACCTGCAGGACGGCGAGCACGGTGGGCCAGATCGCCTGCTCCGAGAACAGGTCGAGCGCCGCCTCCTCCCGGGCGCTCGACGCGACGGCGCCCGCGGCGGTCGCACCGATCCCCTTGGCGACGGCCAGCGCCGTCGCGAGCGCCGTCCCCGTCACGTCCCGTTCGACGGAGACCAGGCACGGGAAGCCGACCCGCCGCTCGTAGCGGTTGCGGACGGCCTCGCCGATCATCCGCGGCGCCACCATCACGACGTCGATCTCCTCGGGCAGGTCGAGCAGGCCGAACGCGAGGTTGTAGCCGGAGGCCACGACGAGGGTGTCGCCCGCACGGAGTCCGGGCGTGATCTGCTCGGCCACCACGCTGGACTGCACCTCGTCCGGGATCAGCAGCAACAGGACCTGTCCGGTGTCCGCCGCCCGCGCGATGTCGTCGACCTCGAACCCGTCCTGCACCGCGGCGTCGCGGTAGGCGTCCTCGCGGTTGCCGACGACGACCCGGATCCCGGAGTCGCGCAGGTTCCGGGCCTGCGCGGCGCCCTGGTTCCCGTAGCCGATGACGGCGCCCGTGCGGTCGGCCAGCACGCCGAGGTCGGCGTCGGCATCGTGGTAGGTCCGTGCCCTCATGCCGGTCGGCTCCCGTCGTCCGTCGGGACCCACGCCATCGCCCGGCCCGGGGCTCCCGTGCCGCGCGCGATGTTGAGCGGGGCGAACAGGAAGTACGCGCCCCGCGAGGGCAGGCGTTCCAGGTGATGCAGGGCCTCGACGAACACGGCACCCCGCGAGAGCCCGGCGACGTGCACCGGCCCGCCGTCGTGGGAGGACCCCATGCTCGGGGCGTCGGTGCCGACACAGCGCACGCCGCGGCCCAACAGCTCGGTCATGATCGGCACCTCGGGTGCCGGCCACCCGGGGCCGGTGCGCGCGACCAGGGCGTCGAAGCAGTAGCCGTCGCCCTCGGCGCCGGGGTGGTAGCGGCGGTCCCAGCCGGTGCGGAACAACACCACTGTTCCGGCCTCGATCGGGCCGTGGTCGCGTTCGTGCTCGTGCAGCAGGCCGGGCTCGATGGTCGGACTGACGCCGGGGCCAGCGCCGGGGAGGTCCTCGGGCACGTCGATGACGGCGGCCGGCCCGGCCAGCTGCTCCAGCGGTACCCGGTCCACGGTCACGGTGCCCTGCTCGCCCTCGTGGGGCAGGCCCGACCCGGGCGGCGGGACGAAGTGCGCGGGCGCGTCCACGTGGGTGCCGGTGTGCTCGTCGATGAGCATCCACCGGGTCTGGTACGGGCCCGTGCGCGAGAGGAGCGGCGCGGCGGGGTCCGCGCGGTCGGCGAACCAGTTGAAGGTCTTGTGCTGGTACGGCATGTGGGTGGACCACCAGCAGGGCAGCTCCTCGGCCACCAGCAGCGTGAGGTCGACCAGCCGGCCGCGAGGAGCGTCGATCTGCTGCCGGCCGGCCGGCTCGGCCCGTGCAGCCGTCCGCATCGGCGCCGCCTGATCCGTCACTGGGAACGACCTCCTACACCGCGAAGTCGACTGAAGTTGACTGAATCAGTCACCTCAAGATGCGCATTTAGTTTATGATGGCGCCCTGCTCATCGCAGACTCGAAATCAGTACCACCAGGATCGAAAGGAAATCGAAAGCCACCAGGAACGTGAGCCATATGCGCGTTTCGAGCAACTTGTCGTGCGGACGGATGACATGCCCGCCGTACTGGTGATCGCCGACGACCTCACCGGCGCCAACGCCACCGGGGCGATGTTCGCGCGGTTGGGTCTGCGCACCCGGACGGCCGGGGCACTGTCGGCGGCGGGCGGTCCCGGACAGGACGAGGTCGACGTCCTCGTGCTGGTCACCGGGTCGCGCCACCTGCCTCCGGCGCGCGCCGCCGCCCGGATCCGGGAGCTGCTGCGCGGCCTCGGCCCTGCCGACGAGCCGGAGCTGCTCGTCAAGCGGGTGGACACGACCCTGCGCGGACCGCTGGCCGCCGAGCTGTCGGCGGTACTGGAGCACCGCCGCGACCGGCGCCGGCGAGTCGTGGGGCTGGCGATGCCCGCCTTCCCGTCCGCGGGCCGGACCACCGTCGGCGGCATCCACCTGCTCCACGGCGTGCCGCTGGCCCAGAGCGCCGCGGCACGCGACCCGCTCGCGCCCGTCCACCACTCCCGGGTGGCGACGCTGCTCACCGCGGACACCGGCCTGTGCGCGCGGGAACTGCACCTCGACGACCTCGCCCACACCGAGCCGAGCGACGTGCTCGCCGAGGCCCTCTCGGTCCCGGACACCGACGTGGTCGTCGTCGACGCGGTGAACGAGGCGGACCTGACCCGCGTCGCCCGGGCCGCCGCCAGGGCGCGCGACCGGGTGGCCGACGTCGACGTCGTCGCCGTCGACTCCGGGCCCTTCGGCGCGGCGTACTGCAACGCCCTCGGCATCGCGGCCGCGCGGGTGACCCGGCACCCGGTCCTGCTCGTCGTCGGCAGCCTCGCGGAGCAGACCCACGAGCAGCTCGCCGTCGCGGAGGCGACGCTCGGCGGGCGGATCTTCGAGGTCGACGTCGACCTCACCGCGGGCGCACTGGCCGAGCGGGTGGTCGACGCGATCGATGCCGGTGCCCCGATCGTCGGCTGGCGGACCGCGGTGCCGGCGGGCCGCCCGGACCCGGATGCGGCCGCGAGCGTGCCGGGCTGGCTCGCGACCGCGACGAGGCAGGTGCTCGGCGCCCGTCGCATCGGTGGCGTCCTGGCCAGCGGGGGCGACGTCGCCACTGCGGTGCTCGACGCCGTCGACGCCCACGGGGTCGACGTCGAGGCCGAGGTGCAGCCGCTGGTCGTGGCCGGGCGCATCAGCGGCGGCCCGTGGGAGCGGCTACCCGTGATCACCAAGGGCGGCCTCGTCGGCGACGAGCGCGCGGTGCTCGACTCGATCGCCCGGCTGCAGAGCATGCAGGCCGAACAGGGCCGGGGAGCCGTGCAGGCCCCGGCCGACGTCAGCGAAGACCGGAAGGTGGCTCGTTCATGACCAGCACCCGAACCTCCCCGGACGACCGGCCACTGCTGGCGCTCACCGTCGGCGACCCGGCCGGGATCGGCCCCGAGATCGCGGTGCGGACCGCGGTGGAGGAGGAGATCACGCGGCGGGCGCGCGTCGTGCTCGTCGGCGACCTGTCGATCGTGCGGCGCGCCGCGGAGCTCTACCGGCTCAACGCCGAGGTGTGCGTCGTCGACGACCCCGGCAAGGCAGCGGGCCGGCCCGACCGGATCGACGTGCTGGACGTGCGCGTCGCCGACGCCGACGAGATCACCCCCGGCCAGGTCAGCGAACGCGCGGGGCGCAGTGCGATCGCCGCGATCGAGGCCGCGACCCGGCTGGCGATGGACCGGCAGGTGGACGCGGTGGTGACCGCGCCGATCAACAAGGAGGCCATCTGGGCGGCCGGCTCGGAACACCTCGGCCACACCGAGATGCTGGGGGCGCTGACCGGTGCGGCACACTCCACCACCATGTTCGTCGTGCGCGGGATGAAGATCTTCTTCACGACCCGCCACACTTCGCTGCACCAGGCCGTCGAGCAGATCGAACGGGACCGCGTCGCGTCGGCGATCGAGCAGGCCCTCACGGCCCTGCGGGTCTTCGGCCACGACGAGCCCCGCCTGGCGGTCGCCGCCCTGAACCCGCACGGCGGCGAGGGCGGCAACTTCGGGCGGGAGGAGATCGACGAGATCGCTCCCGCGGTCGAGGACGCCCGGTCACGCGGTGCGACCGTGGCCGGCCCGGTGCCGGCCGACTCGGTGTTCCACCAGGCGTTGGAGGGGCGCTACGACGGCGTGCTCGCCCAGTACCACGACCAGGGCCACATCGCCGCGAAGACGGTCGACTTCGACGGGACCGTCTCGGTCACCGTCGGCCTGCCGATCCTGCGCACCTCGGTCGACCACGGCACGGCGTTCGACATCGCGGGCACGGGCAAGGCGTCGCACCGCACGATGATGGCCGCCACGCTCGCCGCCGCCGACCTGTCGCCGAACCTCGAACGCATCCGCTCCACCTACGGCGCCGCGGCGCCTGCGTGAGCCCCGACAGACGGGTGGTCCGGGTAGGGCGGAGCGCCGCCGCGACGGCCCGGGCGGCCACCCGCCGGCGGCGCGAGCTACTGCTGGCCGAGGTCCGCGCCGGCAACGGCCACGACATCAACTCCCTCGCCGCGCAGTTCGGCGTCTCGCTGTCGACCGTCCGACGGGACTTGGCCGCACTCGCCGGGGACGGGCGGATCATGCGCACCTACGGCGGGGCCGTCGAGCCCGGTCACGGCCGCGAGCCCAGCCTGCGGGCCAAGGAGCACGTCCATCGCGCCGACAAGGACGCGATCGCCCGGTGCGCCGCGGCGCTGGTCGGGCCGGGTGACGTCCTGCTGCTCGACGCCGGGACGACGGTGGGCAGGCTGGCCTGGCACCTGCGGCAGCGCGAGGGGATCACGGTCGTGACGAACGGGCTGTCCGCCCTGCTGGCGCTCGCCGACGCGCCCGGCGTCGAGGTCATCGTGCTGGGTGGGCGCCTGCGCCGGCCCAACGAGGCGTTCCTCGGCCCCGAGGTGGATCTCGCTCTCCGGCGTTACCGTCCCGACCTGGCCTTCCTCGGCGCGGACGGCGTCGAGCCCACCCGCGGCCTGAGCTGCCCCAGCCCGGAACAGGCGAGCGTCAAGGAGCTCATGGCGGCCGCGGCGCGCCAGGCCTGGGTGCTCGTCGACCACTCCAAGCTCACGACCGAACCCTTCGCCTACTGGGCGGCGATGCCGGCGGGCACGGGCCTCGTCACGGACGCGGGCGCGCCCGGCGAGGCCGTCGCCGGCCTCGATCGGTGCGGGTGGCGGGTGACGACCGGCGGCACCACGCCCCCGGGCGAGCGAGCAGGCTCGTGCACTCTCCCCACCCCGTGGCCACGCGAAGCCGGACCCGGCGAGCGATCGCACGACTCCCAGCTGTGAGGCGTACCACCGGTTTCCCTCTTTCCCGCGCCGTCGGCCGCCTCTTCACTGAGATCGAGTCGCCGGAGCGGAAGGAGCGAGACAGTGTCCGAAGGGGTGGAGGAGCGTCCTCACGAGATGCTGCAGACGCTGGGCTTCCAGCGCATCGTGGCGTTGGGCGGCGGTCGTGCCAGCCTGGAGTTCCTCGCCGGCATGCACATGTGCCACTCGGGGGGTGTCGTGCAGGGCGGGTTCGTCAGCGGCTGGATCGACGCGGCGATGGCGCACGCGGTCATCGGGCTGCACGGCGAGCGCGGCGACCACGACGTGTCCCCGATCTCCCTCGAGCTCAAGATCAGCTTCTTCGCCCCGGCGCGTCCGGGTCCGGTGACGGCGGAGGGGTGGATCGAGCTGAGCGGTCGATCCACCTGTTTCGCCGAGGGCCGCCTGCTCGACGCTGCGGGCCAGGTCGTCGCGAAGGGGACCTCGACCATCCGGCTCCTCTCCCGGGCCCGGGTCGAGGCCGCCTCGCAGGCCACCGCCGCACTGGCCGCCGACACCGCACGGAACTGACCGGAGCAGGGAGAGCGGTCGCGCAGCTCGCTCCGGCGGGCAGCCCGCTGGCAGCGCGGTCCCGACGCGGCTGGAGACCGCCGGCATCACCCGGATCCTCCGACGGCCACCTGGATGAGGACGAACCCGGCGACGACGAAGACGAGGTCGGCGAACCAGCGCTGCAGCCTCGCGGTGGGGACTTCCTCGGCCTCGACCAGGGGCCGGTCGCTGCCCATCCGCAGGAGCACCCGCCACGTGACCAAGCTCAACACCGCGCTGAAGACACCGTAGGCGACCAGCGAGACCCCGGCGACAGCGGAGCCTCCCTCGAGGATCACCCTGACGGCCTCGAGGACGGCGTACGCGAGCGCCGAACAGGATGACCGCCTGCGCGATCACGAAGAGCGGCGCGAGCGCATCCCGGCCGAAGGGGAACGTTCTGCGAGAAGGCAGGCACGCGCGTCAGCGAACGGACGACTCGTCGGCCAACCGGAGAAGGGCGCAAGGATGTCGGATCTGATCGTGATCGGGTACGAGAACTCCGAGTCCGTCCACCAGGCGTACGAGGAGGTGCAGCGGCTGCGGCGGGATTTCGTCGTCGACCTGCGGGGGCTTGCCGGCGTCGACGTCGACGTCGACGCCGACGGCAAGACGCATATTCACACCCCGCAGCGGATCATCGCCAGGACCGCCGCGACCGGCGCGATCTTCGGCCTCGTGCTCGGCCTCCTGTTCCTGGTGCCGGGCATGGCCCTGCTGGGCGGCGCGATCGGCGCGCTGATGGGCACGTTCACCAAGTCGGGCATCGACACAGAGTTCCGCGACCGCGTGGAGCATCTGCTCGAACCCGGCCACTCCGCCGTGGTGATCATGGCCTCGAAGGTCACCGAGGACAAGTGCGCCACCGCCATGCAGCCCTTCGGCGGCACCGTCCTCAAGACCTCGCTCTCCGACAGTGACGAGAAGGAACTCGCCCAGGAACTCGCCGGACGGGGCTGACGCAGCAACTCGGTCGCTCTCCCACCGTCGTGGGGCTCGTCAGCGGGCCGGTCCCGCCGTCAGCGCGACGGTCGCGGCGTGGGTCGGCCCCCGACGGGTCGACCCGGCCCACCGCGGCCCGGCCCCGGTCACGTGTCCGGACTCGTCCGATCTCAGCAGTACGGCAGGTATTCGCCGGACGAATCGCCCTCGGCCCGGAACGTCCACGAGGCGGACCAGCACTGCGGGCATTGGCTGAGGTCTTCGTCCGGCCCCTGCGGGCCACGGTGCGGGCCGTGCGGGCACTCGCCGGCAGGGATCGGGGGCCAGCGCATCGGTTCGTCCTCGCGGAGGACGATCACGTGGAACTCGTCGCTCATGGTTCGTCCTCTCTCCCACCTCCGAGGTCGCCGGGTGCCGAGCCGGCAAAACGGTCCGTACAGATTTCCGCAGGAAGATTCGCGCACGGCACGACGGGGGACATTCCGGCTATCGGCGCCGCCTCCGTCGTCCGCTTCGGCCCCGGCTCCGCTCAGCGGGCGAACGCCAACGTGACCTCGCCGAACCCCTCGAAGGCCGCGCGCACCTCGTCCCCCGGGCCGATCGTCGGCGGTGTTGTCGTGGTGCCGGTGGAGACGATCTCGCCGGCCCGCAGCCCGCGGCCGAGGCGCGCGAGTTCGGCGGCCAGCCAGGCCAGCGCGAGCCGGGGCGACCCGAGCACGGCCTCTCCGCGCCCTTCGGCCGCGACCTCGCCGTTGATCTCCACTCGCGTTCGGCACGCGGCCAGGTCTGCGTCTCGCCAGCCGGTCACGGCCGGACCGAGCACGTAGTAGCCGGCGCAGGCGGAATCGGCGAGCAGCGACGGTTCCCCGACGGCCTCGAACCGCTCGAAGCGGGAGTCCGGGACCTCGACCGCCAGGTGCAGGTCCGACACCGCGTCGGCGAGCTCTCCCGCCGACGCGACCGCGGGCACGTCTCGCCCCATCCGGAAGGCGAACTCCGCCTCGACGACCCTCATGTGCAGCCCGTCCGAGGGCAGGACGGCACCGGGCTCGAACCGGAACCTGTCGAAGAGCAGCCCCGGTAGCGGGCCGGAGACCCCGATGTGAGCCTGCCCGGCCGACGACGTGGCGGCGATCTTCCAGCCGTAGGACGGCCCGACCAGGGACCCGAGCCGCTGCTGGGCCGCCCAGCCCTCGTCCGCGGTACGGGGGCGGATCCGTTCGGGGAGGGCGGCTATGCGCGCCTCCGCCTGCCAGGTCTTCCACACCAGCTCGGCCACCTGCTCGGTAGCGACGGTCGCGTCCAGGTCCCGCACCTGCTCACCTCCCGCGTCACTCGGACCGTCCGCCCGAGGGCGCCTCCCCCTCGGTCCTACGTCATCGCGAGCGGAGGCGCCAGCGCTTCTCCCGGTCGTCGCTCCTCGACCTGCGCAACGAGACGGTCCGTGGCCGAACGGGCCCGCCGGAGAGGTGTCAGCAGTGGAAGCCGACCGGGTATCGGAAGTCCCCGGGCAGGCGGCCCTGGGTCAGCCGAGCCAGTTCCACCGCCGGGTCCGGCACGGACGCCGTCGGGGTGAAGGCGGTCGGCGTCCAGTCGTCGAAACGGCGTGCGGTGTGGCAGATCTTGGTCCAGAACGTGGTCATCTCTTCTTCCCCTTCGGTTCAGGTGGCGTGGGGTTCCTCGTGATGAGGAGAACTCTGCCGCCGACCTCGGCCGGCCGCCGTCGGCCCGACGCCCGACACGGAGGGGGAACCGACGGTCGAGCGATCGGAGGACGGGTCGGGCCGAAGTCCTCCCCGCGCTGTCGCAGACGGGCGCTGGACGACTCATGGTGACCCCGAGGTGCCGGGCCGCCGCCCACGGCCCGGAGGCCGTGCGCGACTTGCGCGCGGTCGCACATTCGGCTCCCATCAGGGACGCCGTGCCGCTGCTGCGCCGCGATCGAGGGACAGGGGGACGAAGTGTTGCTCGACGGGATCAACCACATCGCATGGATCTCCAACGACGTCGCGCGCCTGGGACGTTTCTACTCCGAGATCTTCGACGCCGAGGTCGGCCCGACCCGTCCGCACGGCGAGGACGGCCGGGAGACGATGACCGTCATCCGCATCGGCCCCCACACCGAGCTGAACATCTTCGTCATCCCCGAGAACACCGAGGCCCGCCGCCAGACACCGATGTGGGGCCGCGGCCGGATCGACCACGTCGGTCTCCAGGCGGCCTCACCCGAGGCCTTCGCGGTGATCCGCCGGCGACTCATGGACGCCGGCGCCAGCGATGGCACCGTCAACGACCTCGGCCGCGTCCACAGTCTCTTCTTCCGCGACCCGGACGGGCTCGAGGGCGAGGTGCTGGTCGCGAAGGACGCACGTTGAGGCCCTCGGCACGGGCGGCGGCGCGGTGCAGTGAGCCGAGTCGGGACGCTTCCGCGCCGCTCGGTGTGGGGAGCGTCGTCAGGTGATGCCGAACTCGCGCATCTTCCGGTAGAGCGTGTTGCGGCCGATGCCGAGTGCCTGGGCGGCCCGGCTGCGGTTGCCTCCGGCGGCGCGCAGCGCCTCGGCCACCGCCTCCCGCTCGGCCGACTCCATCAGCCCGAGCGTCCGGCGGGGGGTACGCAGCTCGTCGGGCAGATCGCCGACCTCGACGGTTCCGCCCCCGGCCCGGCGGGCCAGCAGGACGACGGTGTTGCGGAGCTCGGCGAGGTTGCCGGGCCAGTGCCAGGACACCAGCAGGTCCCACACCGCAGGTGAGAACCGGGTCGACGACTCCGGTTCCGCCAGCTCCGCCAGCATCGCCTGCACCAGCGACGGCAGGTGCTCCCGGGTCTGGGCGAGCCCGGGGAGCCGCACCGTGGTGGCGACCTGGCGGACGAGGCCGATCACGGCGTCGTCGGCGGCGTCGAGATCGGCGGTGAGCACGATCCGGGCGCCCCGCGCGGTGAGCGCCTGTACCTGGGCCACCGACGGCGACGGAGACGCGTGGACCCGGCGCAGCACCACTCCGCGGCCCTCCGCGACAGCCGCTCCCGCCGCGTCGTACCACGCGGGATCCAGGTGCGGCTCGACCACCAGCGGGTCGTCGGTCCCCGACCGGCGCAGCACGTGCAGCGCCGTTCGCAGCTTCCCGGTGCCACCCGCCCCCGTCAGGGCGACCATCTCGCGATGCCGCACGGCCGTCTCGAGCTGCCGCTCGACGTCGTCGAGGAAGTGCAGCGGCTCGCGAGGAACGGGCGGCAGGGCGGACCCGATGGAGGACTTTCCCGGGGAGGGGTCCTGCGGCCGCGGATCGGGTCGGCGCGACAGCAGCCGCACACTGTAGGCGGCCCTGCCGCCGTCGTGGACCGGCTCGACCAGGGCGTCGTGCAGTCCGTCCGAGAGCGGCACCTGCATCCTCCGGGGGCAGGCTGTCGCGTGCTCGCTCAGGTACGTCCAGAGCAGCGCGTGCAGCTCGGGCCCGGTGTGGGCGAGTCCGAGGCGGTTGGCGAGCACGGTCTCCTCGTCGACGACCAGCGCTGCGCCGGGGGCCCGGTCGAGGGACAGGTACGCCTGCACGAGCTGACGGTGCCGGTCGCCGGCCTCGTCGAGGATCCGCGCCTCGATCTGCCGGCCGATGTCGCCCGCCATCACCGTCATCAGCGGGTGGACGTCCCGGATGGAGCAGGCGAGCGAGAAGCTGCCGACCAGACGGCCGGTGCACGGCTCGACGATCGGGGTGCTGGCACAGGTGAGGTGTTCGAGCAGGGCGTTGTAGTGCTCCGGGCCACGGACCAGCACCGGCCTGCGCTCGACGAGGACCGTCCCGATGCCGTTCGTGCCGATCGACTGCTCGGAGAAGTCGAACCCCTCCGCGGCACTCGCCCGGTCCATGAGTGCGCGCTGACGGCGCAGCGCGGCGTAGCGCATCACGATGCGGCCCGTCGCGTCGGACAGCACCATCGCCACGGGCACGTCGGCGAAGCTGTCCTTGAGCCGCTCGAGTACCGGGCCCGCGGCCCGGCGCAGCGCCGGGAGCACGTCCTCGGGGTCGCGGTAGTCGATCTCGGTGCTCGATACCGGCACGTTGTCCCCGACACAGCGACGCCAGCTCTTCTCGATGTGCTGTGGCACCCCGACGGAACCCGGCGGCACGCTGAGCAGCCCGCCGCCGACCAGAGCCTCCCGGCGCAGCCGGATGAGGTCGCGTTCGGCCGACGACAGGGTCGGCAGCGTCGGGATCTCGTCTCGCATCGTTGTCCCACGGCCCGTCCGGGGCGACATGTCTCCGGCACCGTCCTGCTCGGCACCGCCTGCCGCGCGTCTGGCGTGCTCCACTGCACCTTGCGATCGCTGACGTCCTTCATACACCGCGATCACCGCCGACGCCCGTCATCGTGCACATCGACAGGCCGCCCGGATCGACGTCGGTACGTGCGGTAGCCATGGGGCCTCGCTGTCTCGTCGTCACCGCGTGTGGGAGCAGACGCTAGGCCGAGCCGCCACCACGAATGCTGTTCCGTTTCGGAACATCCGGATGTCGTCGGGCGCCCGCGGTCCGCGCCGACCACGATCGCGCAACCGTGCAGCGGGCGGGGCTCGCAGCCGTTCCGTATTGGAACACCCAGCGGCCTTGTGCTGTGGGCGACAGTGAGCGCTGCGTCACAACACGGGCTCCCCGGAGACGCGCGACACGAGTTCGAGGAGGAACGAGATGACAACGGCGCCATCGACCAGGCCGGCGGAGACGTCCACCGAGTCCGACGCCCTGCGCGCGCTGTACGCCGACTGGGCCGACATCATCGCCACCACGCCCGGCCTGACCATGCGGCTGTTCCGCAGCATCTTCGACGAGTGGCACCAGCCCACCCGCGAGCCCGAGGACGTGACCTACCGCGAGGAGACCGTCGGTGGTGTCCCGGGGATCTGGACCCTGCCCGCTGGCGCGGACACCTCGAAGGTGCTGCTCTACACCCACGGCGGCGGCTTCGCCGTCGGGTCGGCCGCCAGCCACCGCAAGCTGGCCGCGCACGTGGCCAAGGCGCTCGGCGTCACCGCCTTCGTGCTCGACTACCGCCGCGCCCCCGAGCACCCGCACCCGGCCCAGGTCGAGGACGGCGTCGCGGCGTTCACCGCGCTCACCGAACGCGGCGTCGCACCGGCCGACATCACCACGATCGGGGACTCGGCAGGGGGCAACCTCGCCGTCGCCGTCCCGCTGGCGCTGCGCGAGAAGGGGATGCCGTTGCCCGGCCGGGTGATCGCCTTCTCGCCGTGGCTGGACATGGAGAACGCAGGCGAGACGCTGGTGACCAACGACGCCACCGACGCGCTGATCACCGTCCCGCTGCTCGAGGGCATGATCGCGGGCGTCCTCGCCGACGGGAGGATCGACCCGACGACGCCGCTGGCGAACCCGCTCTATGCCGACTTCACCGGCTTCCCGAAGCTCTACGTCAACGCCGGCGCGGTGGAGTCCCTCGTCGACAACGCGACCCGGCTCGCGGACAAGGCGCAGGCGGCGGGCGTGGACGTGACCCTCTCCGTGGTCGACGGCATGCAACACGTCTTCCCGTTCCTGGCCGGCAACGCCCCCGAAGCCGACGACGAGATCGCCGCGATCGCGACGTGGTACCGCACCTGACGAGCGACCACGCCCACCCGCACACCAGCCTCCGTACACCGGGTTCCGCGCCCCCGATGGGGCGCCACCCCCGATCCCTCCCAGGAGCACCCATGAGCACCACCACCCGTACCCCGGACGTCGACGCGATCGTCATCGGCGCCGGATTCGGCGGCATCTACATGCTGCACAAGCTGCGCAACGAGCTCGGCCTGACCGTCAAGGCCTTCGAGAAGGGCGGCGGCGTCGGCGGCACCTGGTACTTCAACCGTTATCCGGGCGCCAAGTCCGACACCGAGGGCTTCGTGTACCGCTACTCCTTCGACAAGGACCTGCTGCAGGAGTGGAACTGGACCACCCGCTACCTCGACCAGCCGGACGTCCTCGCCTACCTCGAGCACGTCGTCGAACGCTACGACCTCGGCCGGGACATCGCGCTGAACACCGAGGTGACCGGCGCCGCCTTCGACGAGGACACCGCCCTCTGGACGGTGACCACCGCCGACGGCCACCAGCTCACCAGCCGCTACGTCGTCAACGCGCTGGGCCTGCTCGCCAGGAGCAACATCCCCGACATCCCGGGTCGGGACAGCTTCGCCGGCCGACTGGTGCACACCAACGCCTGGCCCGCCGACCTCGACATCACCGGCACGCGGGTCGGTGTGATCGGCACCGGCTCGACCGGCACCCAGTTCATCGTCGCCGCTGCCAGGATGGCCGGCCACCTCACCGTCTTCCAACGCTCGCCGCAGTACTGCGTCCCCTCCGGGAACGGCCCGGTGGACCAGGCCGAGGTCGACCGCACCAAGGAGGACTTCGACGCGATCTGGGACCAGGTCCGCAACTCCGTCGTCGCCTTCGGGTTCGAGGAGAGCGCCGTCGAGGCGATGAGCGTCCCGGAGGAGGAGCGCCGGCGCGTGTTCCAGGAGAACTGGGACAAGGGCAACGGCTTCCGGTTCATGTTCGGCACCTTCGCCGACATCGCCACGAATCCGGAGTCCAACGCCGCCGCCGCGGCATTCATCCGTTCCAAGATCGCCGAGATCGTCGAGGACCCCGAGACCGCCCGCAAGCTGACCCCGACCGACCTCTACGCCAAGCGCCCGCTGTGCAACGAGGGCTACTACGAGACCTACAACCGCGACAACGTGGAACTGGTCTCGATCAAGGAGAACCCGATCCAGGAGATCACCCCCGCGGGTGTGCGCACCGCCGACGGGGTCGAGCACGAGCTCGACGTCCTGGTCTTCGCCACCGGGTTCGACGCGGTCGACGGCAACTACCGGGCCATGGACCTGCGCGGGCGCGAGGGCAGGCACATCGACGACCACTGGACCGACGGCCCCACCAGCTACCTGGGCGTGTCGAAGACGGGCTTCCCGAACATGTTCATGATCCTCGGGCCGAACGGCCCCTTCACCAACCTGCCGCCGAGCATCGAGGCGCAGGTCGACTGGATCGGGGAGCTGATCGGCACCGCCGAGCGCGACGGTGTGCGGATCGTCGAGCCGACCCGGGAGGCCGAGGACGGCTGGACCGCAGCCTGCGAGGAGATCGCGAACACGACCCTGTTCCCGAAGGCCGACTCGTGGATCTTCGGGGCGAACATCCCGGGAAAGAAGAGGACCGTCATGTTCTACATGGCCGGCATCGGCGCCTACCGCCAGCAGCTCGCCGAGGTCGCCGACGCCGGCTACAAGGGTTTCGAGCTGAGCGGGCAGGACGAGGCCGCCGCCGTCTGACACTCCTCCGCGCCGTACGGCGGCAGGGGCCTCGACCGATGGTCGACGCCCCTGTCGTCGACCCGCGCTGCCGCGTCGAACGCGATCGCGGTCGCCTCGGCGTGCCGGGCCAGGTAGGTGCGACGGTGCGCGGGCAGCGCCATCACCGGCACGATCCCGGCGCGCAGGCAGGCCAGGGTGAGCACCACGAACTCCCACCCGGTGCCCAGCTGCACCACGATACGCTCGTCCGGGCCATGCCCAGGTCCAGCAACCGGGCCGCGGCGGCGTCGGTGCGCTCGCCGAGCTCGCGGTGCGTGAGCCCGCAGGCCCGCGGCCGCGTCGACCAGGGCCGGGGCATCCGGCCTGCGCTCGGCGACCTGGCGTAGCAGCGTGCCGAGCGGGACGCCGGCCCAGTAGCCCTTCGCCGCGTAGACCGCGGCGAGGTCGGCCAGCGCACCGTGTGGTGCGAAGCGCCCGCTCTTGCCCGTCCGCGCCCGACTCCGCCCGGCGAGGCTCACGCTCCAGGGCAGCCCGCAGGGCTGACGGCGTCAGCCGATGCGCCAGCACCCTTGAACGTGAGACCGGGCGGGGTAAGCGGCCCACCACCAACAACACAGCCTGGCCGAAGGCCGGGACCGACCGCCGTTGAAAAACAGCGGTCGCTGCGCTACGGACGTCCGCGAAACGCTCGGCGAAGAGTCACCGTGACGGTTGCCCCCCGGCTAGAGATCCGCAGACCCACTCCGCGTCCGGCCTCTAGTACTCCAGCCGTAGATCGTTATGTCTGTCGTTGGCCGAGCTCCTGGCGCTGG
>NZ_JAJTTE010000050.1 GCF_021343995.1 Pseudonocardia terrae
CCCACCCCCCCCCCCCCCCCACGCCTGGCTCACACCAGCAGGAGGCCGTCGGGCTCGTCGGTGACGCCGAGGAGCGCCGCGCCCGCGGTGACCGCCGCGCCGTCCCAGTGCAGGTAGGAGTGGCTCTTGAGGGTGTCGACGTCGCGCTTGTAGCGCTGGAAGGGGCTGCGCAGCTCGTTCACGCTGGAGCCGGCGCCGTCGAGCATGGTGTCGATCGCCTCGCGGGCGAGCTGGCAGATCCGCGGCGAGGCCATCCGCAGCAGGCAGGCCTGCTCCAGGGACGCCTTCTCCCCGGCGTCGGCGAGCTCGGTGACCACGCGGTGGGTCTCGTCCCAGACGAGACGGGCGATCCGGGTGCGGGTGACCGCGTCGCCGTAGCGCACCCAGGCCTCGCGGTGCTCGCGCTGCGGGCCGAGCCCGAAGCCGACGGTGCGGGTCAGGATCCGCTGCTTGTAGTCGGCGAGGCAGGCCTCCGCGGAGCCGACCGCGACGGCGGCGAGGAGGACGTCGAACATCCGGATCATCGAGAAGCCCTCGAGCGGCCGGTCGTCGCCGTGGTCGAGCGGGTGGATCGGCTCCTGCCCGAACACGGTCCACTGCCGGTCGGCGGGCACGAAGAGGTCCTCGCAGGAGAACGTGTTGGAGCCCGTGCCCTTCATCCCGGACATGTGCCAGACGTCGTGGATCGTCACGTCGGCGACGTCGACCACCAGGCCGAGCAGCGCGGGCTCGCTGCCGTCGCCGCGGTCCTCGATGGTGATGAGCAGCGAGTACTCCGAGTTCATGATCCCGCTGGCGAAGGGCCATTTCCCGGTGAGCCGCCACCCGCCCTCGACCGGCACCGCCGTGCCGGAGGGGGTGGCCTGGAAGCCCGCGGACAGGGCGCACGGGGCGAACGCCTTCCCGTGCAGCAGGTGCGGGGTGTCCTGGACCAGCGAGACGTTGTGCACGACGAGGAACGAGTAGACCCAGGCCGTGGAGGCGCAGCCCTGCGCGAGGATCCGGGTGATCGTGCCGAACTCGCGCATCCCGTAGCCGTACCCGCCGATGCTGCGCGGCGCGACCAGGTCGAACAGCCCGGCCCCGGTCAGGTCGGCCATGGTCTCGTCGGGGACCCGGCGCAGCTCCTCGCAGTGCTGGGCGCGCTCGCGCAGCACGGGGACGAGGGCCTCGGCGCGGGCGATCAGCTCCTCGGCGGAGGGCCGGTCGGCCGGCCCGGTCTTCTCGGCGCGTTCCGCGGTCGCGGTCATGTGCACACCGTCCTTCTCGGCGGGGGCCGGACGCCGTCGTCGCGGCCTTGCCGGATCATCAGAACCCGGCGGGCCCCCTCTGCGGAGGTCTCACTCTGAGATGGGCGGAACCGGGATGAGGTGTCCCGGACACCCTCAGTACCCTGCTCAGCGTGTTGACCAGGATGTCGTCGCTGTTCCTCCGCACCCTCCGCGAGGACCCGGCCGACGCGGAGGTGCCCAGCCACAAGCTGCTGGTCCGCGCGGGCTACGTCCGCCGCGTGGCCCCGGGCGTCTACTCCTGGCTGCCGCTCGGGCTCAAGGTGCTGCGGCGCGTCGAGAACGTCGTGCGCGAGGAGATGGACGCCATGGGCGCCCAGGAGATCCAGTTCCCCGCGCTGCTGCCCCGCGAGCCGTACGAGGCCACGCACCGCTGGACCGAGTACGGGCCGAACCTGTTCCGGCTCAAGGACCGCAAGGGCGGCGACTACCTGCTCGGCCCCACGCACGAGGAGCTGTTCACGCTCGCGGTGAAGGGCGAGTACTCCTCGTACAAGGACTACCCGGTCATCCTGTACCAGATCCAGACCAAGTACCGGGACGAGGAGCGGCCCCGTGCGGGCATCCTGCGCGGCCGCGAGTTCCTCATGAAGGACTCGTACTCCTTCGACCTGTCCGACGAGGGGCTCTCCGAGTCCTACGCCAAGCACCGCAAGGCGTACATCACCATCTTCGACCGGCTCGGGCTGCAGTACGTCATCGTCGCGGCCACGTCCGGTGCGATGGGCGGTTCGGCGTCGGAGGAGTTCCTGGCCGAGTCGGAGACCGGTGAGGACACCTTCGTCCGCGGCCCGGGCGGGTACGCGGCGAACGTCGAGGCCGTGACGACCCCGGTGCCGCCCGCGCTGCCCGTCGAGGACAAGCCGGCCGCCGTCGTCCACCACACGCCGGACACCCCGACGATCGAGACGCTGGTCGACTACCTCAACGCGCACACGGACCGGACGTTCACCGCGGCGGACACGCTGAAGAACGTACTGGTCAAGACGAGGCAGCCGGGCGCGGCCGAGTGGGAGCTGCTCGGGATCGGCGTGCCCGGGGACCGCGAGGTCGACATGAAGCGTCTCGAGGCCTCGCTGGAGCCGGCCGAGGTGGCGTTGCTGGAGGAGAAGGACTTCACGGCCAACCCCTTCCTGGTCAAGGGCTACATCGGGCCGGAGTCGCTGCAGACCAACGGGGTGCGCTACCTCGTCGACCCGCGGATCGTCACCGGCACGGCGTGGGTGACGGGGGCGGACAAGGCGGACCACCACGTCGTCGACCTCGTGGCGGGCCGGGACTTCACCCCCGACGGCACCATCGAGGCCGCCGAGGTCCGCGCCGGCGACCCCTCGCCGGACGGCACCGGGGTGCTGGAGGCCGCGCGCGGCATCGAGATCGGGCACATCTTCCAGCTCGGCCGCAAGTACGCCGACGCCTTCGCCCTCGACGCGCTCGGGCCGGACTCCAAGCCCGTCCGGATCACCATGGGTTCCTACGGGATCGGCGTCTCGCGGCTCGTCGCGGCGATCGCCGAGCAGAACCACGACGGGTCCGGTCTGGTGTGGCCGCGCGCGGTGGCGCCGTTCGACGTGCACGTCGTGGTCGCCGGCAAGAGCGTGGAGCTGCTCGAGGGCGGCGAGGCCGTCGCCGCCGAGCTGGAGGCCGCGGGCCTGCAGGTGATCCTCGACGACCGCAAGGCCAGCCCGGGCGTGAAGTTCGCCGACGCCGAGCTGATCGGCGTGCCCACGATCGTCGTCGTGGGCCGCGGCCTGGCCGAGGGGAAGCTCGAGGTCAAGGACCGCCGGACCGGCGAGCGCTCCGAGATCGCGCGCGAGGGTGCCGCAGAGGTGCTCGCCGCCCTTGTCCGCGGCTGAGCGCGCCGACGCGGTGGTCGCCGGGGCCGCCCGCAGGGTCTGATCGTCTTCATTAGGTAAGGCTCACCTTTCTTCGCTACGGTCGGAGTGGATCGACACGAGCGAGGAGCGGGTATGGGGCGTGAGCTGCGCATCGCCGTCATCGGGGCCGGACCGGCGGGGATCTACACCGCCGACACGCTGATGAAGTCCGGCACGCCCTGTTCGATCGACCTGTTCGACCGGCTCCCGGCGCCCTTCGGTCTGGTGCGCGACGGCGTCGCGCCCGACCACCCGCGGATCAAGGGGATCGTCGGGGCCCTGCACGGCGTGCTGAGCAGGCCGGGGGTGCGGCTGTTCGGCAACGTCGCCTACGGGCGCGACCTCTCGCTCTCCGACGTCCGGATGCTCTACGACGCCGTCGTGGTCGCCACCGGCTGCGAGCGGGACCGGGACCTCGACATCCCCGGGATCGACCTGCCCGGCAGCCACGGCGCGGCCGACTTCGTGAAGTGGTTCGACGGCCACCCGGACGTCCCGCGCGACTGGTCCCTCGGGGCGCGGCACGTCGGCGTGATCGGGGCCGGCAACGTGGCCCTCGACGTCGCCCGGGTGCTGGCCAAGCAGGCCGAGGACATGCTCGTCACCGAGATCCCGGACAACGTGCACCGCGGGCTCGCCGCGAACCGGGCCACCGACGTGCACGTCTTCGCCCGCCGGGGCCTCGCCCAGGCCCGCTTCACGCCGACGGAGCTGCGCGAGCTGGACCGCCGTTCGACGCGCTGTCCGGCACCCTGCCCCACGCCGCGGGCCGGGTCCTCGACTTCGACGACCAGCACGTCCCCGGCGTCCACGCCTGCGGCTGGATCAAGCGCGGACCCGTCGGGCTGATCGGGCACACCACGAGCTGCGCCCTGGAGACCGTCGGCAGCCTCCTGGCCGACGCCGACGACCTCGTTCCCGCCCCGGTGCCGGACCCGGCCGCCGTCGTCGAGCTGCTGGAGGAGCGGGGCGTCCGCTACACGACGTGGGACGGCTGGCTGCAGCTGGACGAGCACGAGCGCGGGCTCGGCGAGGAACGAGGCCGCGAGCGGATCGAGGTGGTGTCGCGCGAGGAGATGGTGGAGCTGTCGCAGGTGGGCTGACCACCTCAGCGACCGGGCGCGCGGAAGTCGTCGGCGCTCCACCAGTCGTAGAGCGCGGCCATGTCACCGTCGCTGCGGCGCAGGTAGCAGCCGAAGGACAGGGCGGTGTTGGCGGCCCAGAACAGGGAGGCGGCGCCGCTCGCTCGCGGCGGCGTTACCGGGCGGGACTCATCGCGGCAGCGCGGCGGTGCCGATGATGTCGTCCACGGTGGAGGGTGGGACGAGCAGCGGCGATGCCGGGCCGCCCCTCGTGTCCGCGTTCGCGACCAGGAGCGCGGTGCCGCCCGCGGCCGGCACCGCGAGCACCGCCGTGCGGCCCTCGGTGGCGAGGCAGCCGTCGTCGGTCGGGGTGGTGGAGACGGCCTCGACGACGACCCCGGTCGCGTCGCCGATCTCCACGGTCCGGGGCTCGCTCACCGCCACGCGCGGGCCCTGGCCGGCGGTGCTCGTGTAGAAGGAGCGGCCGAAGTCGGTGGCGAAGCGCCGGGCGAGGGTCGCCGGGTCGTCGGGGGCCTGCACGAGTGCGCTGGTGGCGGTACCGCGCTTGTAGGGGGCACCACCGCAGACGTAGCCGGGCGCGTCGGCACCGCCGGTGAAGGCGACCCCGAGCCCGCGGGCGGCGACGCCGCCGAGCGGGGTCCAGTCGCCGGGCACGGCGTAGGTCAGGTACGGGGTCTCGACGGGCCGGTAGTCCGCCGGCACGGTCGGGCCCGAGAGCGCGGCGCCGAGGAACCACGCGCCGCCGCCGATCGCCGCCAGGGCCAGCACGATCACCGCGGTGAGGCCGGCGATCCATCGACCGGTGTGCTGTTCCCGCTGCTCGACAGGCGGAGCCCACGACCCTGCTGACTGTGGCGGGATGTCGAACGGGGGCAGCGGACCCCAGGGCTGCTCGCCCGGGATCTCGGGCTCGCCCTCGCGCCCCGGGACGGCGGGGTAGCGCTGGCCGGGGTACTGCGGGGCGTCGGACGGGGTGGGCTCCGGGCCCTCCGCAGGCCGGCGCGGCTCGTCCGGTCCGTGCACGTCGCGGAGGGTAGCGCGGAGCGCACTCCCGATCATGGTGGCGGGCGCGGCCCGGGTGTGGTGTCCTTCCGCCGTGGACGTGGTGGACGCGCTGCGCCGGCGGATGCCGTGGCTGCTCTGGGCGATCCCGGCGGTCGGGCTGCTGGCGGCGCTCGTCCTGGTCCTGAGCGGCGCCTACACCGCCGCGGGGGTCGTGGCCGCCGCGGCCCTGCTCATGGTGGAGCCGTTGCGCCGCATCACCGTCGCCCACCTGCCCGTGGACCTGGACGACGACGAGGTCGCCGAGATCCGCGAGGTGAAGCGGCGGCAGGGTGAGGTCGCCGCGATCCACCGGCTGCGCGAGATGCGCCCCGCCACCGGCCTCGCCGCCGCCGTCCGCACCGTGCGCGACCTCTGATCCGGCCGGTCAGCCGGGCAGGAACGACAGGCGCACCGACCGCACCGCGTTGTCGACGTTGGTGTCCACCAGGCACACCGACTGCCAGGTGCCGAGGGCGAGCTCGCCGTCGATCACCGGGACCGACATCGAGGGCGCGACGATCGCCGGCAGCACGTGGTCGCGGCCGTGCCCGTGGCTGCCGTGGCGGTGGGTCCAGCGGTCGTCGGCCGGCAGGAGGTCGCGGAGCGCGGTGAGCAGGTCGGTGTCGCTGCCGGCGCCGGTCTCGATCACCGCGACGCCCGCGGTGGCGTGCGGCACCCAGACGTTGAGCAGACCCTCCCGCGCCTCGACGGAGCGCAGGTGGTCGGTGATGCGCGAGGTCAGGTCGACGACCCGCTCCTCGCCGCCGGTGCGGACGTCGATCAGCTCGCTGTGCATGCCCCGACCCTAGGAGAGCCCCGTCCACCCGACCTCCCGCGAGCCGCGCCGCGCCCTCCTGCGAGTCGCTCCGTGGGCTCCCGCGAGTCGGGCTGTGGGTTCGGCGAGTCGGGCTGTGGGTTTCGGCGAGTCGGGCTGTGGGTTTCGGCGAGTCGGGCTGTGGGTTTCCGCGAGTCGGGCTGTGGGTTTCCGCGAGTCGGGCTGTGGGTTTCCGCGAGTCGGGCTGTGGGTTTCGGCGAGTCGGCAGTCGCGGTCCTTCGGGTCGCCACGCCGGCGGAATTCCCTCCACCGCGGCGCTCCGCCGTAGGGTTCGGGGTGTGCGAGAGGCGTTCGGACGGATTTTCGACATGCCCGACGGCTACCTCAACACCGCGAGCGTCGGGGTCCCGCCGCGCGAGACGGCCGACGCCGTCGACCGCGCCCTCGACGCCTGGCGGCACGGGACCGGCCGGGCTACCGACTTCGACGGCGCGGTGGCCGGGGCCCGCGCGGCGTTCGGCCGCCTCGTGGGGGTCGGCGCCGACCGGGTCGCGGTGGCGGGTTCGGTGTCGCCGCTGGTCGGTCTCGTCGCGGCCGCGACGCCCGACGGGGCGCAGGTCCTCGTGGTGGAGGGCGAGTTCAGCAGCGTCAGCTACCCGTTCGCCGTGCAGGGCCGCGGGATCACGGTCACCGAGGTGCCGCTCGAGGAGCTCGGGGAGCGGGCGCCGGAGGCCGACGTCGTCGCCGTCAGCGTGGTCCAGTCCCTCGACGGCAGGCTCGCCGACCTCGACGCCCTGCGCGCCGCCCGCGCGTCGGGCACCCGAGTCCTGCTCGACGTCACCCAGGCCGCCGGGTGGATGCCACTGGACCTCGGCTGGGCCGACGCGGTCGCGGGCGCCTGCTACAAGTGGCTCTTCGCCCCGCGCGGCGCCGCATGGATGGCGGTTCACCCGGAGCTCGAGCTCGTCCCGCACGCCGCGAACTGGTACGCCGCCGAGGACCCGTGGAACAGCACCACGGGCCTGCCGCCGAAGCTGGCCGCCGAGGCGCGCGGGCTGGACACGTCGCCGGCCTGGTACTGCCACGTCGGCGCCGCCGAGTCGCTCGGCTGGCTCGCCGGGCTCGATCTCGCCGCCGTGCGCACGCACTGCGCGGGCCTGGCCGACCGGTTCCGCGCGGGCCTCGGCCTCCCGCCCGCCGGCTCGGCGATCGTGCACGTGAGTGTGCCGGACGCGGCGCGCCGGCTCGTCGACGCCGGGATCGTCGCGACCGCGCGCGGGGGCGGGGCCCGGCTCTCGTTCGGCCTCTACAGCACCGACGACGACGTCGACCGCGCCCTCGCCGCCCTCACCTGAGCCTCACCCGGGATCTCCCGACTCGCCTGCTGGTATTCGCGACTCGCGGGAGCTCACAGCGCGACTCGCGGAAGCCTCAGCGGACGATGCCGGGGAGGGAGGGGATGACGGGGGCGGTGCCCGTGGCGGCCCGCCAGCGCGAGGCGCGGACCGTCCCCTCCGACAGCGCCGTGAGCGCCGCGACCCGCAACTGCTGGTTGGTGGTGTGCTCCAGCACGGAGCGCCAGGCCGCGAGCGCGTCGGCCTCCGCGGTCACCGCGAGCTTCCCGGCGGAGAGTGCGTCGGTCACCGGCACGGGAGTGGCGTACGCCGGCTGTGCCGACACCGGCCGCGCCCCGACGTCGGTGAGCGTCTGCTCGACCTGGCTGCGCAGGGTGCGGTGCGCGGTGATGTCCTGGCGCGCCTCGACGGCCTGGTCCCCGGGCACGAACGCGAGGATCAGCGTGTAGGACCAGAGGGCGGCGTGCTCGGCGGCCAGGGCGCCCTGCAGGGCCGTGATCGCCTCGTCGTCGATCGGGACGCTCATGAGGTCTGCGCCGCCCCCAGCACCGCGGTGTAGGCCGCGCAGCAGGCGGCGACGGAGCCGACCAGCCCGGCCCGTGCGATCGGGACGGTGCCCACCAGGCCGGCGGCCTCGCGCGCCGCGTCGGCCACGGCCTGGCGCACCGCGTTCAGGTCCGCGCCCGCCTGCGGGGCGGTCGGCGCCGCGGCCGGGGTGGGGGACGCGGTGGTGCCGGCGACCCGGGCGATCTCCTGCTCGAGCGTCGCGGCGTGGTCGGAGCGGGCCGAGCGGAGCGGGTCGAGCTGCCCGGTCAGCGACGGGTCGGCCGTGATCACGGCGGTGACCAGGGCGGCGTCCGACCGGGCCCGGGTGACCAGCGGGATCAGCGGGTCCGGGCCGTCGGAGGAGCCGGCGGCGCACCCGGCGAGCACCGGGGCGGCGAGTCCGAGGCCGCCCGCCGCCAGCCCCAGCGACAACGCCCGCCGGCGGGTCAGCGGCGGGGCTGCCGGGCGGGGCGGAGGGCCGGAGTGCACAGCCCGGCATCCTGCCAGCCGCCGTTGCGACGGCGGGGCACGGGTCCGGCGGTCCCTCCGGCCGTCCGCGATAGTCTGGACGGCCGTTGCGACCTGCCGAGCGCCCGCGAAGGAGATCCATGCCGAGCCCCGCCCCCGATCAGCTCACCGGCACCCTGCGCGGTGTGCTGGAGCCCGTCGTCGCCGACGCCGGGTTCGAGATCGAGGACGTCGAGGTCCGGGCCGCCGGGCGCAAGCACACCGTGAAGGTGGTCGTCGACGTGCCCGAGGACGCCGAGGAGACCGGCGTGGGGCTCGACGCGATCGCCCGGCTGAGCCGCTCGGCCGCGACGGAGCTGGACCGGCACGAGCACCTGATCGCGGGCTCGTACACACTCGAGGTGACCTCCCCGGGCATCGACCGCCCGCTCACCCGGCCGCTGCACTGGCGGCGGGCGCACCTGCGCCTGGTCCGGGTGACGCTGGCCGGCGGCGAGACGATCGAGGTGCGCGCCGGGCGCGCGGGGCCGGAGTCGGTCACCGTGGTGGAGGCGGGCGCGAAGAAGCCGCACCCGCGGGAGCTGCGCTACGCCGACGTGACCCGGGCGGTGGTGCAGGTGGAGTTCAAGGCGCCGCCGAAGGCGGAGGTCGAGGCGCTCGACGGGGACGGCGGGGCGGACCCGGGGAACGAGGAGCAGGCATGAACGTCGACATCGCGGCGCTGCGGGCCATCGAGCGGGAGAAGGAGATCCCGTTCGACACGGTCATCGAGGCCATCGAGACCGCCCTGCTCACGGCGTACAAGCACACCGAGGGCCATCAGCCGCACGCGCGGATCGACATCGACCGCAAGACCGGGCTGGTCCGGGTCATGGCGCACGAGGTCGGCGAGGACGGTGAGCCCGGCCCCGAGTGGGACGACACCCCGGAGGGCTTCGGCCGGATCGCCGCGACCACCGCGCGGCAGGTCATCGTCCAGCGGCTGCGCGACGCCGAGCACGAGCGCACCTACGGCGAGTTCGCCGCCCAGGAGGGCGAGATCGTCTCCGGGGTGATCCAGCGCGACGCCCGCGCGAACGCCCGCGGCGTGGTCGTGGTCTCCCTGGGCCAGATCGAGGGTGTGCTGCCCCCGACCGAGCAGGTGCCGGGGGAGAGCTACGAGCACGGCGACCGGATCCGCTGCTACGTCGTGGGCGTCAGCCGGGGAATGCGCGGCACGCAGATCACGTTGAGCCGCACGCACCCCAACCTCGTGCGCAAACTGTTCGCGCTGGAGGTCCCGGAGCTCGTCGACGGGTCGGTGGAGATCGTCGCCGTCGCCCGCGAGGCCGGGCACCGGTCGAAGATCGCGGTGCGGTCCAAGGTCTCCGGGGTCAACCCGAAGGGCGCCTGCATCGGCCCGATGGGCCAGCGGGTGCGCAACGTCATGAGCGAGCTGCACGACGAGAAGATCGACATCATCGACTGGTCGGAGGATCCGGCGACGTTCGTCGGCAACGCGCTCTCGCCGTCGAAGGTGGTGTCGGTCACGGTGGTCGACGCGCGGACCCGGACCGCCCGGGTGGTCGTGCCGGACTTCCAGCTGTCCCTCGCCATCGGCAAGGAAGGGCAGAACGCCCGGCTCGCAGCCCGTCTGACCGGCTGGCGGATCGACATCCGCAGCGACGCGGACCCCCGCGCGCGGGCCGGTCGGACAGAGCTCGACGCGACCCCGGAGGACGAGTCCCCCGTGGCGCGCACCTCGGGGACGGAGTCGGTCGGCTGAAGGAGGACGCGCTACACTCGACCACGGCCCGCAACCGGGCGCAGGGACCCGTCCGCACCTGTGTCGGGTGTCGCACCCGGGAGCAGGCCACCGGTCTGTTGCGCGTCGTCGCGGTGGACGGGGCCTTGGTCCCGGACCCCCGCCGGCGCCTCCCCGGCCGGGGTGCCTGGGTGCACCCCGCCGCGGGATGTCTCGACCGGGCCGAGCGCCGATCGGCGTTCCCGCGGGCACTGCGTGTCCCGGGCCCGCTCTCGGTGGCCGCGGTCAGGTCGTACCTCGACGGGACCCGCGCCGCTCCGGCGGCGGATTCCGGTGGGGTGCAACAGGAGGGGATCGGGACAGTCCCGGTTCCGTCATTCACGGAAAGCAAGGTCGACCCGTCATGAGCCAGTCGTGAAGATCGCACCATGAACGTGCATCGACTCTAGGTTCGAGGTCGAGCGGACACCTGCCGCCCGGCCTCTCTACAGCAAGAGGAGAGCAGTGGCAGGCAAGGCCCGTGTGCACGAGCTCGCGAAGGAGCTCGGTATCTCCAGCAAGCAGGTTCTGAGCAAGCTTGCTGATCTCGGGGAGTACGTGAAGTCCCCGTCCTCCACCGTCGAGGCCCCCGTCGCGCGCAAGCTGCGCGACTCCATGGCCGGCAACGGTGGCGGCCCCCGTCGTGGGGTCCCCGGTGGCGGCGGTGGCCGCCCCCGTCCCGGTCAGTCCTCGGGTGCGCCCGCCCCGGGTTCCCGTCCGCGCCCCGCGGCGCCGGCGGGCCCGTCCGGCGGTGCGACGCCCGGTTCAGCGCCGGGGTCGACCGGTGCGACCCCCGGCCCGTCGCGCTCCGGCGCGCCCACTCCCGGTCCGGGCCCGCGGCCCGGTCCTCGTCCCGGCCCGCGCCCGGAGGCGCCGGCCGCGTCCGCGTCGGCGCCCGCTCCCGAGCGCCCGGCGGAGCAGCCCCCCGCGGAGCAGCGCCCGTCGGAGCAGCGTTCCGAGCAGCGTCCGGCCCAGCCCGGCCCGCGTCCGGGTCCGCGTCCCGGCCCCCAGCAGCGGCCCGCCCCGCAGGGTGGTCAGCAGGGCGATCAGGGCGGTCAGGGCGGTGGCCAGCAGGCCCCGCAGACCGGCGGCCCCCGTCCGGGTCCGCGTCCGGACGCCCCGCGGCAGCAGCCCGCGGCGGCGTCGGGCGGTTCCGGTGCCGGCACCGTGCCCCCGCGCGCGCCGAAGCCCGGCCCGCGGCAGCCGCGCGTCGGCAACAACCCGTTCGGCGTCGGCTCCGGCGCCCCGCCGCGTCCGGCCGCTCCGCGTCCGGGCCCGCCGCCCCAGCAGGGTGGCGAGGGTCGGCAGGGTGGCGGCGGCCGCGAGGGCGGCGCCCCGCGTCCCGGCCCCGGTGCCGGTGGCCCGCGGCCCCCGCAGCGTTCCGGTGAGGCCGGTCGCGGCGGCTCACGGCCGAGCCCGGGCAACATGCCCCCGCGTCCGAACCCCGGCATGATGCCGGCCCGCCCGGCCGGTGGGCGTCCCGCGCCCGGTGGTCGTGGTGGCCCCGGTGGTCGTGGTGGCCCCGGTGGCCGTCCCGGCGGTCCCGGTGGTCGTCCCGGCGGCGGTGGCGGCGGTTTCCGTCCCGGTGGCGGTGGCCCCGGCGGCGGTGGCGGCGGTGCCCCGGCGGGCGGCGGCTTCCGCGGTCGTCCCGGTGGCGGCGGCGGTCGTGGCCGCGGCGGTACCGCGGGTGCCTTCGGGCGTCCCGGCGGTCCGGCGCGCAAGGGCCGCAAGTCGAAGCGGCAGAAGCGCCAGGAGTTCGACTCGATGCAGGCGCCGTCGGTCGGCGGCGTCCGCCTGCCCAAGGGCAGCGGCGAGACGATCCGGCTGCCGCGCGGCGCGTCGCTCACCGACTTCGCCGAGAAGATCAACGCCAACCCGGCGTCGCTGGTCCAGGTGCTGTTCCACCTGGGCGAGATGGTGACGGCCACGGCGTCGGTCGCCGACGAGGTGCTCGAGCTCCTCGGCAACGAGATGAACTACAACGTCCAGGTCGTCAGCCCGGAGGAGGAGGACCGCGAGCTGCTCGACAGCTTCGACATCTCCTTCGGCGACGAGGGCGACGAGGAGGACTGGGCCGTCCGGCCGCCGGTCGTGACCATCATGGGTCACGTCGACCACGGTAAGACGCGCCTGCTCGACACGATCCGGAAGGCGAACGTCCGCGAGGGCGAGGCCGGCGGCATCACCCAGCACATCGGCGCCTACCAGGTGCAGACGGAGCTGGAGGGCATCGAGCGTCCGATCACCTTCATCGACACCCCGGGTCACGAGGCGTTCACCGCCATGCGTGCCCGCGGGGCGAAGTCCACGGACATCGCGGTGATCGTGGTTGCGGCGGACGACGGCGTCATGCCCCAGACGGTCGAGGCGATCAACCACGCCCAGGCGGCCGACGTGCCGATCGTGGTCGCGGTGAACAAGATCGACGTCGAGGGCGCCAACCCGTCGAAGATCCGCCAGCAGCTGACCGAGTACAACCTGGTCGCGGAGGAGTACGGCGGCGACACGATGTTCGTCGACATCTCCGCGAAGCAGGGGACGAACATCGACCAGCTGCTCGAGGCGATCCTGCTGACCGCGGACGCGGCGCTGGACCTGCGGGCCAACCCGAACATGGAGGCCCAGGGCGTCACGATCGAGGGTCACCTCGACCGCGGCCGTGGTCCGGTGGCGACCGTCCTGGTCCAGCGCGGCACGCTCCGCGTCGGCGACTCGCTCGTCGCGGGCGACGCCTCCGGGCGCGTCCGGCGGATGGTCGACGAGCACGGCGAGGACGTCACCGAGGCGCTCCCGTCGCGTCCGGTGCAGGTCATCGGCCTGACGTCGGTCCCGGGTGCGGGCGACACGTTCCTCGTCGTCGACGAGGACCGGGTGGCCCGGCAGATCGCGGACCGCCGGCGGGCGCGCGAGCGCAACGCCGAGCTGGCCAGCCGCCGCAAGCGCGTGTCGCTCGAGGACCTCGACGCCGCGCTGAAGGAGACCAGCACCCTCAACCTGATCATCAAGGGTGACAACTCGGGTACCGTCGAGGCCCTCGAGGACGCCCTGATGAAGCTGGACGTGGGTGAGGACGTCGACCTGCGGGTGATCCACCGCGGCGTCGGTGGCATCACCGAGGGCGACATCAACCTCGCGATCGCGGACAACGTCATCGTCATGGGCTTCAACGTCCGTGCCGAGGGCAAGGCCACGGAGCTGGCCAACCGCGAGGGCGTGGAGATCCGCTACTACTCGGTGATCTACCAGGCGATCGAGGAGATCGAGCAGGCTCTCAAGGGCATGCTCAAGCCGGAGTACGAAGAGGTCGAGCTGGGTCGCGCGGAGGTCCGCGAGGTCTTCAAGTCCTCCAAGTTCGGCACGATCGCCGGCTGCCTCGTGATGAACGGCGAGATCCGCCGCAACGCCCGCGGGCGCCTGCTGCGCGACTCGGTGGTCATCGCGGAGAACCTGCCGATCAGCTCGCTGCGCCGCTTCAAGGACGACGTGGTCGAGGTCCGCGAGGGCTTCGAGTGCGGTCTGACCCTGGGCACGTACAGCGACATCAAGGTCGACGACGTCATCGAGACGTTCGAGATGCGGGAGAAGCCCCGGGCCTAGCGGCCCTGGTCGTCGGGGGCGGCGCGCTCTGCGTGCCGTCCCCGACTCCCCGGAACGACCACTCTCCGGAAAGACGCTGTCTTTCGAGCATGTACGTGGGAGCACTGGAGCTGGACGTCCTGCTCGGGGACGTCCACTCGCTCAAGCAGAAGCGCTCCGCCGTCCGGCCCGTCGTGGCCGAGCTGCGGCGGCGCTTCGCGGTGTCCGCCGCCGAGGCCGGGCACCTGAACCTGCACCGCCGTGCCCTGATCGGGGTGTCCTGCGTCGCCGCGGACCCCGGTCACGTCACCGAGGTGCTGGACTCCTGCGAGCGGCTCGTCGCCGCCCGCCCGGAGCTGGAACTGCTGTCCGCCCGGCACCGGATGCTGGGACCGGAGGATTGAACGGCGCGTGCGCGGTGATCCGTCGATCGTCGACGGTCGCCGCGCACGACCCGCAGGGAGGAGCGCGTCATGGTGGACCAGGCCCGCGCCCGACGGCTGGCGAAGCGGATCTCGCAGATCGTCGCTGGCGCGCTGGAGCACGAGGTGAAGGACCCCCGCCTGGCGATGGTGACCATCACCGACACCCGGGTCACCGGGGACCTGCGCGAGGCCACCGTGTACTACACGGTGCTCGGCCGCACGGTCGACGAGGCGCCCGACACCGCGGGGGCCGCCGCCGCGCTCGACAGCGCCAAGGGCGTGCTGCGGACGATGGTGGGCCGGCAGACCGGCATCCGCCACACCCCGAGCCTGGCCTTCGTCGCCGACGAGGTCCCGGACGAGGCCCGCCGGATGGAGGAGCTGCTGGCCCGGACCCGCGAGTCCGACGCGGAGGTCGCGCGGCTGGCCGCCGGTGCCCGGCACGCCGGCGACAGCGACCCCTACCGGGCGCCGCGTGAGCAGGAGGACCTCTCCGACTCCGCCCTGGCCGGGGAGGAGTGAGGGACCGGTGACCGCGCAACCCCGGTTCGCGGCCTTGGGCCCGGACGACCGGGACGACACCGACGCCGCGATCGACCGCGCGGTCACCCGGGCGGTGGGCGACGCCGCCGCCGTCCTGCGCGACGCGGAGCAGGTCGTCGTCCTGGGCCACGTGTCGCCCGACGCGGACTGCCTCGGCAGCGCCCTCGCGCTGGGGCTGGCGCTGCACCGGCGCGGGAAGTCCGTGCAGGTGTCCTTCGGCGTGCGGGGCGGCGACGAGCCCGCACCCGAGTCCCTGCGCGCGCTCGACAGTGCGGGCCTGCTGGTCCCGGCCTCGGCCGTGCCGGAGGCCCCGGAGGTCCTGGTCGCCTGCGACACCGCCGACCTGCACCGCCTCGGCGTGCTCGCCGGGCGGGTCGAGGCCGCGGGCCGGTCGATCCTCGTCGACCACCACGCGTCGAACCCCGGCTTCGGCACCGTCCGGGTGCTCGACCCCCGCGCCGAGGCGACCGTGATGCTCGTCCGGCGCATCCTCGCCGAGCTCGGCACGCCGCTCGACCCCGAGATCGGCCGCTGCCTCTACGCGGGGCTGGCCACCGACACCGTCGGCTTCCGCATCGGCGGGCCGGGGCCGCACCGGCTGGCCGCCGAGCTGGTCGAGGCGGGGGTCGAGGTCGAGCCGTTGATGCGCGGGCTCGTCGACTCGCACCCCTTCGCCTGGCTCGGCGCCCTCGGCGGGATCCTCGCGACGGCCGAGCTGGAGACCGGCGTGCCCGCGGGCCGCGCCACGGTGCACGCCACCGTGCCGCTCGACGTCGTCCGGCGCTTCCGGCCCGAGGAGGTCGAGAGCGTGGTCGACCACGTCCGGACCGCCGTCGAGGCCGAGGTCACCGTGGTGCTCAAGCAGGTCGACCGGACCCGCTGGACCGTCTCGCTGCGCTCACGCGGTGCGGTCGACGTCGCGGCGGTGGCCGTCGAGCTCGGCGGCGGTGGGCATCCGCGGGCCGCCGGGTTCACCATCGACGGCACGCGGGACGAGGTCCTCGGGACGATCCGGACGGCGCTCGCCACCCGGGGACGATCAGGGCGCAGCTGACCCGCGATGTTCACCTCGTTCTCAGGGAGGGGTGCGTACCCTCGGCCCCGACGAGGAGGACGACTTGACCGCTGAGCCCGCCCTCCCCGCCCCGTCCACCCCCCGGGGTGGCGTGGCCGGGAGCATCCCGACCTGCACCGTATCGCCGTTCGCCGCCGGCCCGCGGCGGGCGTTCCTCGCCGCGGCCGTGCGCCGCCCGGGCCAGATCGGAGCCGTGGCCCCGAGCTCGCCGAGACTGGCCGACCTGCTGGCCTCGGTGGTCCCCACGCACGGCACACCCACCGTCGTCGAGCTGGGGCCGGGCACCGGGTCGGTCTCGGCGGCCATCGCCGACCGGCTGCCGGCCGGCGCGCGGCACCTCGCCGTGGAGCTCGACCCGCACCTCGCCGCCTACCTGCGCCGCACCCGTCCGGACATGGAGGTCGTCGACGGCAATGCCGCGCACCTCACCGGACTGCTCGCCACCCGCTCGGCGCCCCGCGTCGACGCCGTGGTGAGCGGGCTGCCCTGGTCGCTGTTCGGCGGCGACACCCAGCGCGCCATCCTCGACCAGGTCGCCGCGGCCATCGGCCCGACCGGCGCCTTCGCGACGTTCGCCTACACCCACACCGCGCCGATGACCACGGCCCGTCGCTTCCGGCGCATGCTGTCGGAGGTGTTCGACGAGGTGGTGGTCAGCCGCACGATCTGGCGCAACCTCCCGCCGGCCTACGCCTACGTCTGCCGCCGCCCCCGGAGCGCCTAGGCTGCCGAGCGCAGTATGGAACCTTAACGCGCTCTCGAGCGCCCGGTCTGCGCGTTATGGAACCATAACGCGAGGTCAGGCGCCCGATCTGCGCGGTGTGGAACCATGATGCGCTCTTGAGGGCCGCGTTCGAGCGCTGTGTAACGATGGAGCGGTGAGTTCGCCCGATCACGAGGGGGTGCCCGCCCGGCAGGTCCTCCGGCTCGCGGTGCAGGCCCTGCCCGTGCTGGCCGCCGAGCCCCTGTACGTGCTGGTCGACACCGCCGTCGTCGGGCGGCTGGGGGCGGTCCCGCTGGCCGGGCTGGCCGTTGCGGGTGTGCTCTTCGCGCAGGTCACCACCGCTCTGAACTTCCTGTCCTACGGCACCACCGCCCGCTCCGCCCGGCTGCACGGCGCGGGCCGGCGGCCCGAGGCCGTCGTCGAGGGCGTGCAGGCCACGTGGGTGGCGCTGGGCGTCGGGCTGCTGGTGCTCGGGGTCGGCCAGCTCGTCGCGCGCCCGGTCGCGAACGCCCTGGGCGACGGCGGCGCGGTCGCCGACGCCGCCGTGAGCTGGCTGCGGATCGCGCTGTTCGGGGCGCCGCTCATCCTCGTCACCCTCGCCGGCAACGGTTGGATGCGCGGGGTCCAGGACACCGCGCGCCCGCTGCGCTACGTCCTCGCCGGCAACGGGCTCTCCGCGGTCCTCTGCCCGGTACTGGTGCACGGGCTGGGGTGGGGCCTGGAGGGCTCGGCCGTCGCGAACCTGGTGGCGCAGGTCATCGTCGCCGGGCTGTTCCTGGTCGCGCTCGCCCGGGAGAAGAAGGCGCACCCCGAGGTGTCGCTGCTCCCGCGGCTGTCGCTCATCCGCGCGCAGCTGTCGATGGGCCGCGACCTGATCCTGCGCACCGCCGGCTTCCAGATCTGCTTCCTGTCGGCCACGGCGGTGGCGGCCCGGTTCGGGGCCTCGACGGTGGCGGCGCACCAGGTCGTGCTGCAGCTGTGGAACTTCCAGGCCCTGGTGCTCGACGCCGTCGCGATCGCCGCGCAGGCGCTCGTCGGCGCGGCGCTGGGCGGGGGCGGGGCCGAGCACGCCAAGGGCGTGGCGGCGCAGGTCATCCGCTACGGGCTGGTGCTGGGGATCGTGTTCGCGGTCGTGTTCGCCGCGCTCTACCCCGTGCTGCCGGGCCTGTTCACCACCGACGCGGCCACCCTGGACACCGTCCCGCAGGCCTGGTGGTTCTTCGTGGCGCTGCAACCCGTGGCGGGCGTGGTGTTCGCGATCGACGGCGTGCTGCTCGGGGCCGGCGACGCCGCGTTCCTCCGCACCTCGACCCTGCTCGCGGCCCTCGGCGGGTTCCTCCCGCTGATCTGGATCTCCCTGGTCGCGGGCTGGGGGCTGGTCGGGATCTGGACCGGCCTGTCGGTGTTCATGCTGATCAGGTTCGTGGCGGTGGGCCTGCGGACGCGCTCGGGACGCTGGGCGGTGCCGGGCGCGGTGCTGGGGACGACCCACGAGGCAGGCTGACCCGGAACAGCGTCCCCGGCTCGCGCGGGACCACCTCGACCGTGCCGCCGAGCCGCCGCACGATCCGCGCGACCAGCGCCAGCCCGATCCCGCGCGGCCGGTCCGGCCCGGCCTCCTTGGTGGAGAAGCCGTGCTCGAAGACGTCGTCGGCGGCCTCGGGCGGGATGCCCGGCCCCGAGTCGGCGACCTCGAGCACGCCGTCGGCCAGGCGCACCTGCACCCGCGGGTCGGGCGCGCCCTCGGCGGCGTCGAGGGCGTTGTCGACCAGGTTGCCGACGAGCGAGACGAGGTCGTCCGGGTCGAGCGGGACCGGGTCCTCGCTCGCGTCGTCGACGGTGAAGGCGATCCCGCGCTCGCTCGCGGTCCAGGCCTTGTCGGTGAGCAGCGCGGCCAGCACCGGGTCGTGCACGGTGTCGAGCACCGGCCCGCGCGCCCGGTCGACGGCCGCGGTGCCGGCCCGCAGCGCGTCGTCGGTGTCGCCGAGCTGCACGAGGGTGAGCACGGTCTGCATCCGGTTGGCGAACTCGTGGGCCTGCCCGGCCAGTGCGCGGGCCCGGTCCCGGGCGGCGTCGCGCTCGCGCAGCACCCCGGCCAGCTCCGTCCGGTCCCGCAGCGTGACGACGCGGGTGCCGTCGCCGGCGCGCGGCCCGGCCGCCGTGCGGGAGAGCAGCAGGACCCGCTCGCCGGCGAGCGTGAGGGTGTCGCGCACGTCCTCGACGCCCCCGGTGGCCAGCCGGGTGACCGCCCGCAGCGCGGGGTCCACGCCCAGCTCCACCAGCCGTCGTCCCTCCACGGGCTCGTCGGGGGTGAAGCCGAGCAGCCGCCGCGCCTCGGCGTTGAGCACCACGACCCGGCCGTCCCGGTCGAGCACCATCAGACCCTCGCGGACGGCTCGCAGGACGGCGTCGTGGTGGGTGTAGGCGGCGGCGATCTCCTCGGGCTCCAGTCCGAGCGTCTGCCGCCGCACGCGCCGGGCCAGCAGCCAGGCGAGGAACGCGCCGAGCGCCACCGCCCCGGCGGCCACGGCCAGGATCCAGGGCAGCTCGCGCGTCACCAGCGCGCTGATCCGCGTCTCCAGGACACCCACGGACACCAGACCGACGACCTGCCCCCGGTCCGTCACCGGGACCACGGTGCGGACCGACGGTCCGAGGGTGCCGGGATAGTCCTCGGTATAGGCCCGCCCGGCACGGGCCTCGGCGATGGAGCCGACGTACTCCCCACCGATCCGGTCCGGGTCGGCGTGGCTGTACCGCACCCCGTCGGGCGTCATGATCACGACGAACGCGGTGCCGGTCGCGGCCCGCACCCGCTCGGCCAGGGGCTGCAGGGTCCGGGAGACCGCGATGACGTCCCCACCCGAACCCCCGCCCGCCGCGACCGTCGCGACGACCTGCGGGTCGGCCGCCACGGACTGCGCGGTCGCCAGGGTGAGCCGGGCCGCCGCGGCGGACTCGAGCTCGCGGGTCCCGAACACCCCCAACGCCGCGACCCCGCCGACGGTCACCAGCACCGTCACGAGCTGCAGCAGGAGCAGCCGGCTGACGAGGCGGGAACCGCGGCGGGGTCGGGGGGACACGCCGGTGATTGTGCTACCGGACGGACTCGTGGGCGTCGCCGCGCTCCCCGGTCCGCTCGGCCGGCGGGAGCGTCTTGCCGGTACTCGTGACCCGGCCGGTGCGCTCGGTGGCGACCTCGTACCCGCTGCTCGCGCCGACCGCCGCGAGCTCCTTCTCCGGCTCGTCCCCGGCCTCGTCGTCGGCCTGCGACCCGTGCTCGAGCTCCATGGCCTCGTCGACCAGCGACGGGTCGTCGAGCACCGCCTTGAGCCGCTCGCGGTCGAGCTCGCCGTTCCAGCGGGCGATGACCAGGGTGGCCACGACGTTGCCGATGCAGTTGGTCAGCGCCCGACCCTCGCTCATCACGCGGTCGATGCCGATGATCAGCGCGATGCCGACGGCGATCGCCTCGGCGGAGAAGAACTCGCCGCCGAAGGCCTGCAGCGACGCGGCCAGGGTGACCAGGCCGGCGCCGGTGATGCCCGCCGCGCCCTTCGAGGTCAGGACCATGAGGAGCGCGAGCCCGATCTGCGCCGCCACCGGCAGGTGCTCGTTGCCCGCCTGGATGATGAACAGCGCGCCCAGGGTCAGGTAGATGCAGGTGCCGTCGAGGTTGAACGAGTAGCCGGTCGGGATGACCAGGCCGACGGTCTGCTTCGACGCACCCGCCGCCTCCAGCTTGGTGAGCAGGCGCGGCAGCACGGACTCCGACGACGAGGTGCCGACGATGATCAGGAGCTCGTCCTTGATCAGCCGGATGACCTTCAGGATGTTGAACCCGGCCCACCAGGACACGAGCCCGAGCACCGCGACGACGAAGAACGCGCAGGTGCCCCAGAAGACGCCCATCAGCTTGACGAGGTTGGTCAGCGAGCCCGCGCCGAACTGCGCGACCGTGTAGGCCATGCCGCCGAAGGCCGCGACCGGCGCCGCCCACATGATCAGCTTGATGATCCCGAAGATGACCTTCGAGATGGTCTCGATCGAGCCGACGACCCGCTTGCGCAGCGGCGCGGCCAGGAGCGTCACCGAGCAGGCCGTGAGGATCGCCAGCACCAGGACGCGCAGGACCTCGTTCTCCACGAACGGGCCGAGGAAGCTGGTCGGCAGCAGGTCGTTGAGGATGAAGCCGGTGAACCCGGCGTCCTGCGAGCCCTGGTCGACCTGCTTGGCGGCCGACGCCAGCGCGGTCGCCGACGGCTGGCCGGCGAACCCGGAGCCCGGCGCGAAGACGTTCGCCGCCACCAGGCCGATCGTCAGCGCGACGACGGTCGCGACCAGGAAGTAGAAGAGCGCCTTGAGCGCCAGCCCGCCGGCGCGGGCGAGGTTGCCGATCGAGGCGATGCCCACGACCACGGTGCAGAAGATCACCGGGGCGACGATCACCTTGATCATCTGGATGAAGCCGTCGGCAAGCCACTTGGCGCCCTTGGCGGCGTCCGGCGCCACCATGCCGAACACGATGCCGAAGGCGATGCCGACGATGACCCAGAACCAGAGCTGGGTGTAGAAGCGCTTACGGGGTGCCGCTTCGAGTGCTGTCACGTGTCGTCCTCCTCGACGTCCGGTGCCGGGAGCACGCTAGGAACGCGACCGGCGCCATGTCAGGGCGCAGGCGTTCATAATTGGGCGGGGCTTGAGGTTTCGCAGGATGGGAGCAACCGGACGGTGCGTGCACTTCTGGTCGAGGACGACGAAGTGCTCGGCGGCGCCATGGCGAAGGCCCTCGGCAACGCGGGTTTCCGGGTCCGCCACGTCACCAGGGGGGCCGACGCGCTTGCGGCGGTGCGCGAGTCCGAACCGGACGTCGTACTCCTCGACATGGGCCTGCCCGACCGGGACGGGATCGGGGTGTGCCGCGGGATCCGGGAGGTCTCGCGGGTGCCGATCCTCGCCGTGACCGGGCGGGGCGCGGTGGAGGCGCGGGTCAGCGGGCTGCGCAACGGCGCGGACGACTACATCGTCAAGCCGTTCCTCGTCGAGGAGCTGCTGGCCCGGATCGACGCCGTGCTGCGCCGGACCCGCGGCCTCGGGGTGGCACCCGCGGTCGTCGCGGGGGACGTGGAGATCGACCTCGCCCGCCGCGCGGTCACCGTCGCGGGCGCCGAGGTCGGCCTGGCGCGCAAGGAGTTCGACCTGCTCGCGGCCCTCGCCCGTCGGGAGGGCGCGGTGGTCGCGCGCGACGAGCTGCTCGACGAGGTGTGGGGGACCAGCGACCCGTCCGCGCGCCGCACCCTCGAGGCCCACGTGGCGCTGGTGCGCTCGAAGCTGGGCCGGCCGGAGGTGATCGTGACGGCGCGCGGCGTCGGGTACCGGCTGGGGAAGTAGGGTCACGGCCCGTGCCCGACGCAGGACTGGTAGCCGGTGGGATCGTCGTCGTCGACAAGCCCGGTGGGATGACCTCGCACGACGTCGTCTCCCGCCTGCGGCGCATCCTGCGCACCCGCAAGGTCGGCCACGCCGGCACCCTCGACCCGATGGCCACCGGGGTGCTGGTCTGCGGGGTCGAGCGCGGCACCAAGCTGCTCGGACACCTCGCGCTCGACACCAAGGCCTACACCGCGACGATCCGCCTCGGCGCGGCCACGACCACGGACGACGCCGAGGGCGAGGTCGTGTCGTCGGCCGACGCGTCCGGCGTCGAGGACGGGGCGCTCGCCGCGGCCATGGCGGCCCTGACGGGGGAGATCCTGCAGGTGCCGTCGTCGGTCAGCGCGATCAAGATCGACGGGAAGCGCGCCTACGCGCGGGTCCGGGCCGGCGAGACGGTGGAGATCCCCGCCCGGCCCGTGACGGTCTCGGCGTTCACGCTGGTCGAACGCCGGGGCACGGACCTGGACGTGGTGGTGGAGTGCTCGTCGGGGACCTACGTGCGGGCTCTGGCCCGGGACGTCGGCGCGGCGCTGGGCGTGGGCGGGCACCTCACGGCGTTGCGGCGTACCCGGGTCGGGCCGTTCGAGCTGACCCACGCGCGCACGCTGGCGGAGCTCGAGGCCGAGCCGGGGTTGTCGCTCGACCTCGCCGGGGCGGTGGCGACCGCCTTCCCGCGCCGGGACGTCGACGCCGGCGGCGCCACGGACGTCGCGCACGGCAAGCGGCTGCCCGCGGCCGGTCTGACCGGCACCTACGGCGTCTTCGCGCCCGACGGCCGGGTGCTCGCCCTCATGGCCGACGCCGGGGGTGCGGCGAAGCCGGTGGTGGTGCTCGCCCCCGCGGGCTCCTGAGCACGATCGGTTCCGTAGGCTGCCGATCGTGGAACGGTGGCGGGGACTCGAGGCCGTGCCCTCGGGATGGGGCCGCAGTGTCGTGACCATCGGGGTCTTCGACGGCGTGCACCGCGGGCACCGGCAGCTGATCGAGCGGGCGGTCGAGCGGGGCCGGGAGCGCGGCCTGCGCAGCGTCGTCGTCACCTTCGACCCGCACCCCGCCGAGCTGGTCCGTCCGGGCTCGCACCCGGCCGCGCTGACCACCCTGGAGCGCCGCGCCGATCTCGTCGAGGAGGCGGGGGCGGACGCGTTCTGCGTCATCCCGTTCACCAACGAGCTGGCGCACATGAAGCCCGCGGAGTTCGCGCACGAGGTGCTGGTCGACACCCTGCACGCCGCGAACGTGGTGGTGGGCACCAACTTCACCTTCGGCTACAAGGCCGCCGGCGACATCGGCACCCTGCGGGAGCTCGGCGTCCGGTTCGGCTTCCAGGTCGAGGCGCTCGACCTGATCACGGACGACGGCGTGACCTTCTCGTCCACCTACATCCGCTCGTGCATCGACGCGGGCGACATGGAGGCCGCCGCCGCCGCGCTCGGCCGCCCGCACCGGGTCGACGGCGTGGTGGTGCACGGCGACAAGCGCGGTCGCGAGCTGGGCTTCCCGACCGCCAACGTCGCCTGCGCGCTGCACACCGCCCTGCCCGCCGACGGCGTCTACGCGGGCTGGTTCCTGCTGGGCGAGCGGCGGCTGGCGGCGGCGATCTCGGTCGGCTCCAACCCGACCTTCTCCGGCAAGGTCCGCACCGTCGAGGCCTACGTGCTCGACGTCGACGAGGACTTCTACGGCCACGAGGTCGGCATCGAGTTCGCCCACCGGCTCCGCGGCCAGGAGCGGTTCGACGGCGTCGGGCCGCTGATCGAGCAGATGAACGCCGACGTCGAGCGGACGCGCAAGCTGCTCGGCGCCTGAGGTCGGGCTTCTGAGGTCGGGCTCTGCGCGCGGGTGCGACGCCACCCGATCGGGCGCGGTTCCCGGTGCCGACTTCTCCCGTTCCGCCACGGGACGGGGCGCGCACCTGCCAGCATCCGGATGTGGAGATCGACAGGCTCGCCACCAACCGGGAGCGCCAGCGGACGCTGTACGGGACGCCGCTCGCCGAGCGGGTGCACCGGATGACGCGGGTCCTCGGCGTCACGCAGGGCGCCCTCGCCGCGACCCTCGGGATGAGCCCGGCGATGCTGTCGCAGCTGGTCAGCGCCAAGCGCGTGAAGATCGGCGATCCGGCGGTGCTGGCCCGGCTGCTCCTGCTCGACGGGCGGTGCGCGGCCGGGCCCGTCGCGCCGGAGGACGTCCCGGCCCTGCTCGACGAGGTGCGCACGGCCCCGCCCGGGTGGGCCGCACTGCTCGCCCGCCCGGTCACGCCGGGCCGCGACGCGTCCGCCCCGCCCGGCCCGCCGTCGCGGCGGCACCCGTCCACGACCCACGGCCCGGTCCCCGGCGTCCACCCCGCAGGCCTTCCCGCGGCCCACCCAGCCGCCCACTCCGACGTCGATCCCGGCATCGACCCCCGCCGGACCCGACCGATCCCGCGTCGCGACCCCGCCCTGCTCGCGGCGGAGGCGCTGCGCCGGGTGGCGGGGCCGGCCCAGCTGATCGCCGCGGCGTCGACCCTCGCCGCGACCTTCCCGGAGCTCGCCGCGCTCCTCCGCCGTGCCGCCGCCACCCGGTGACCCCCGCCCCCCCGACGACCACAGGAGACACGCGCGACACACCCGTCACCCACCCTGACCGGCGACGATCGCCGGGTACCCGGAGGTGGACGGGCCCGCGCTGGTAGCCTCTCCCGTGGGTCCGGCTGCAGTCCGTGGCGGCCGTGACCAGCTTCCCGCCCCGACGCGGTCGCCCACCACGGCGAGTGCGTGCCGGGCGCGGGCCCCACGGACGTCACCACACGAAGGAGCACCACCGCAGTGGCACTCACCGCCGCAGACAAGAAGACCATCCTCGACGAGTACGGCGTCCACGAGGGCGACACCGGCTCGCCGGAGGCGCAGGTCGCGCTGCTGACCAAGCGGATCAGCGACCTCACCGAGCACCTCAAGATGCACAAGCACGACCACCACTCCCGCCGCGGCCTGCTCCTCATGGTCGGCCGCCGCCGCCGCCTGCTGAAGTACCTGGCGTCGGTCGACGTGCAGCGCTACCGCTCGCTCATCGAGCGGCTGGGCCTGCGCCGCTGACCCGGTCCGGGGCCGGGGCGGTGTGAACCGCCCCGGCGGCCCGGCACACAACTGAAGAACGACCCACTTCCGTCACCGCGCCCCATGATCCGCCGGTCCTCGGTAGTGGTTCCCGGAGAGAACGCTCCGGGGACTTCGATCGAAGACCGGCTCCGCGGAGGATCCGGCGAGGTGGCACAGGCTCTTCACGAAGGAGAGACACCACTTCATGTCAGACCTCGAGAACGACGGCGTCCACGAGACGACCGCAGTGATCGACAACGGGAGCTTCGGCTCCCGCACCATCCGGTTCGAGACCGGGCGCCTCGCGCGCCAGGCCGCCGGCTCCGTCGTCGCGTACCTCGACGACGAGACCATGCTGCTGTCCGCCACCACGGCGTCGAAGCAGCCCAAGGAGCACTTCGACTTCTTCCCCCTCACGGTGGACGTCGAGGAGCGGATGTACGCGATCGGCAAGATCCCCGGCTCGTTCTTCCGCCGCGAGGGTCGTCCCGGTACGGACGCGATCCTCACCTGCCGCCTGATCGACCGGCCGCTGCGCCCCTCGTTCGTCGACGGCCTGCGCAACGAGATCCAGATCGTCGTCACCGTCCTGTCGCTGGACCCGCAGGACCCGTACGACGCCCTGGCGATCAACGCCGCGTCCGCGTCCACCCAGCTCGCCGGCCTGCCCTTCTCCGGGCCGATCGGCGGCGTCCGCGTCGCGCTGATCGACGGCCAGTGGATCGCCTTCCCGCAGCACGAGGACCTGCAGCGGGCCGTGTTCGACATGGTCGTGGCCGGCCGCATCGTGGGCGACGACGTCGCGATCATGATGGTGGAGGCCGAGGCCACCACGGAGACGATCGAACTCGTCGCCGGTGGCGCCGCGGCGCCCACCGAGGAGGTCGTGGCGCAGGGCCTGGAGGCGGCCAAGCCGTTCATCCGCAGCCTGTGCGTGGCCCAGCAGCAGCTGGCCGAGGTCGCCGCCAAGCCGACCCGCGACTACCCGACGTACCCGGCCTACCAGCCGGATGCGTTCGAGGCCGTGGAGAAGGCCGCGAGCGCCGACCTGGCCGCCGCGCTGGCGATCGGCCCGAAGCAGGAGCGCGAGGCGAAGACCGACGCGGTCAAGCTCTCGGTGCTCGAGTCCCTCGGCGCGCAGTTCGAGGGCCGAGAGAAGGAGCTCGGCGCCGCCTTCCGGTCGCTGAACAAGAAGCTCGTGCGCCAGCGCATCCTGCGCGACAAGGTCCGCATCGACGGCCGCGGACTCACCGACATCCGGCCGCTGTCGGCCGAGGTCGAGGTCGTCCCGCGGGCGCACGGCTCGGCGCTGTTCGAGCGCGGCGAGACCCAGATCATGGGTGTCACCACGCTGAACATGCTGCGCATGGAGCAGCAGATCGACTCGCTGGGTCCGGAGACCCACAAGCGGTACCTGCACCACTACAACTTCCCGCCGTACTCGACCGGTGAGACCGGCCGGGTGGGCTCGCCGAAGCGCCGCGAGATCGGCCACGGCGCGCTGGCCGAGCGGGCCCTGCTGCCCGTGCTGCCCACGCGCGAGGAGTTCCCGTACGCCATCCGCCAGGTGTCCGAGGCGCTCGGCTCCAACGGCTCCACGTCGATGGGCTCGGTCTGCGCATCCACGATGTCGCTGTTCAACGCCGGTGTGCCGCTGAAGGCGCCGGTCGCGGGCATCGCGATGGGCCTGGTCTCCGACACGGTCGAGGGCGCGACCCAGTACGTCGCTTTGACCGACATCCTGGGCGCCGAGGACGCGTTCGGCGACATGGACTTCAAGGTCGCCGGCACGGCTGAGTTCGTCACCGCGCTGCAGCTGGACACCAAGCTCGACGGCATCCCGTCCGAGGTCCTCGCGGCCGCGCTGAACCAGGCCAAGGACGCCCGCCTGACCATCCTCGAGGTGCTCGGCGAGGCGATCGACGGGCCGGACGAGATGAGCACCTACGCGCCGCGGGTCACCGCGATCAAGGTGCCCGTCGACAAGATCGGCGAGGTCATCGGCCCGAAGGGCAAGATGATCAACTCGATCACGGAGAAGACCGGCGCGGACATCTCCATCGAGGACGACGGCACGATCTACGTCGGCGCCGCCGACGGCCCGTCCGCGGAGGAGGCGATCGGCATGATCAACGCCATCGCCAACCCGCAGCTGCCGAAGATCGGCGAGCGGTTCCTGGGCACGGTCGTCAAGACCGCGGCCTTCGGCGCCTTCGTCTCGCTGGTCCCGGGCAAGGACGGCCTGGTCCACATCTCGAAGCTCGGCAACGGGAAGCGGATCGGCAAGGTCGAGGACGTCGTCAAGGTCGGCGACAAGATCCGCGTCGAGGTCACCGACATCGACAACCGCGGCAAGATCAGCCTGATCCCGGTGCAGGAGGAGGGCGCGGGCGACTCGGGCGACGGCGCCCCGGCCGCCGCGCCGGAGGGTGACAAGGCCGAGCCGGCCGAGGTCTCCAGCTGACCAGCACGTCGCACACGGACGCCCCCGGGGTGGCTCGCACCGAGCTGCCCGGGGGCGTCCGCGTGCTCACCGAGCAGGTGCCGGGCGTGCGGTCGGTGGCGCTGGGCATCTGGATCGCGATCGGCTCCCGGGACGAGCGCCCGGACCAGGCCGGCGCCGCGCACTACCTCGAGCACCTGCTGTTCAAGGGCACCGGGCGGCGCACCGCGCAGGGGATCGCCGAGGAGATGGACGCGGTCGGCGGCGAGCTCAACGCGTTCACCGCCAAGGAGCACACCTGCTACTACGCGCACGTCCTCGACGAGGACGTGCCCCTGGCGCTCGACGTCCTCGCCGACGTCGTGACCAACGCCGAGCTCGCGCACACGGACGTCGAGCTGGAGCGCGGGGTGGTCCTCGAGGAGATCGCCATGCGCGACGACGACCCCGAGGACCTGCTCGGCGAGCTCTTCGACGAGACGATCTTCGCCGCGCACCCGCTGGGCCGTCCCGTCATCGGCTCCGAGGAGTCGATCCGGGGCATGAGCCGCGAGACGCTGCACGACTTCTGGCGCGGCGAGTACACGACCCCGCGGATGGTGGTCGCGGCCGCCGGGAACCTCGACCACGGGCACATCGCAGACCTGGCGGCGAAGGCGCTGGGCGAGGGTCCGGAGCTCACCCCGGTGGGCCCGCGCCCGGCCGGCGGGGGGCGCCTGCCCGCCCGCAGGGCGCTCGCCCTGCGCACGGACGAGTCCGAGCAGGCACACCTGCTGCTCGGCGTGCCCGGGCTGGACCGGCACGACCCACGGCGCCCCGCCCTCGCGGTGCTCAACGCCGCGCTCGGCGGCGGGCTGTCGTCCCGGCTGTTCCAGCAGGTCCGAGAGCAGCGCGGGCTGGCCTACCAGGTGTACTCGGCCCAGGCCTGCTACGCCGACGCCGGCACCTTCTCGGTCTACGCCGGGTGCGCGCCGGAGCGGCTCGGCGAGGTCGTCGCGGTGGTGCGGGACGTGCTGGCCGGCGCCGCCGCCGACGGGCTCACCGACTCCGAGGTGGTGCGGGCCAAGGGCTCCCTGCGCGGCGGCACCGTGCTGGGGCTGGAGGACTCGGCCTCGCGGATGAACCGCCTCGGCCGCTCCGAGCTCGACCACGGCCGCCAGCGCAGCATCACGGAGAGCCTCGCGCGGATCGACGCCGTCACCCCGGCCCAGGTCGCCGGCCTCGCCGCCGAGCTGCTCACGCAGGACCTCACCGCCGCCGTGGTCGGTCCCTACCACTCGGTCGACGACCTCCCCGCCGCCCTCCACGACCTGGCGTAGCAGGGCAGCGGCTCCGCGAGTCGGGCTGTGGGCTTCGGCGAGTCGGGCTGTGGGCTTCGGCGAGTCGCGCTGTGGGCTCCGGCGAGTCGGGCTGTGGGCTCCGCTCTCCGCCCGACGATCACCGCTAGCCTGATCGTGTGCTGACGGCGCTGGTCGCGGGGCTGCTGATCCTGGTCGGCCTGGTGGGGGTCGTCGTCCAGGTGCTGCCCGGACTGATCGTGATCCTGGCCGGCGTCGCCGTCTGGGCCGTCCCGCGCGGCGACGCCCTCGGCTGGTGGGTCCTCGGCGTCGCCGGTGGGCTGCTGGTCGTCGGGTCGGTCGCGAAGTTCCTGGTGCCCGGCAAGCGGCTGCGCGACGCCGGCGTGCCCGGCCGCAGCCTGCTCGCCGGCGGGGTGCTGGGGGTCGTCGGCTTCTTCGTGATCCCGGTGGTCGGGCTGTTCCTCGGCTTCGTGCTCGGCGTCTACCTCGCCGAACTGGCCCGGCTGCGCAGCTCGGCCGAGGCGTGGCCGTCGACCAAGCACGCGCTCTCCGCCGTCGGCTGGAGCATCCTCATCGAACTGGCCGCAGGCCTGCTCATGGTCGCCGCCTGGATCACCGGCCTGGTCCTCGCGTAGCCGGCAGTCCGGGGACGGAGCCCGCCGCCTAGAGTTCCGCTCGTGAGTGCGATCCGGGTGGCGGTGCTGGGGGCGAAGGGACGCATGGGTTCCGAGGCGTGCGCGGCGGTGCGCGGCGCGGACGACCTGGAGCTCGTGGCGGAGGTCGGCTCGGCCGACCCGATCAACGCCGCGGACGGCGCGGAGGTCGTGGTCGACCTGACCCGGCCCGACGTCGTCATGGACAACCTGAAGCACGTCCTCGACCGCGGTCAGCACGCCGTGGTCGGGGTGTCCGGGTTCGACGCCGAGCGGCTCGACACGGTCCGCGGCTGGCTCGCCGACAAGCCGGGCCAGGGTGTGCTGATCGCCCCGAACTTCGGCGTCGGCGCCGTGCTGGCCATGCACTTCGCCGCGCAGGCCGCGCGGTTCTTCGAGTCGGCCGAGATCGTGGAGCTGCACCACGAGAAGAAGGTCGACGCCCCCTCCGGCACCGCCGCCCGCACGGCGTCGCTGGTCGCCGAGGCGCGGTCGGCGGCCGGGCTCGGCCCGGTGCCCGACGCGACCACCAGCGACCCCCTCGGCGCGCGCGGCGCCGCGGTCGACGGGATCCACGTGCACGCCGTGCGGATGCCCGGGATGGTCGCCCACCAGGAGGTCATCCTCGGCGGCGCGGGCGAGGTCCTGACGGTCCGGCACGACTCGATGAACCGGGCCTCGTTCATGCCGGGCGTCCTGATGGCGATCCGCGCGGTGCCCGGCCGGCCGGGTCTGACCTTCGGCCTGGAGCCCCTGCTCGGGCTGGCCTAGCCGGGTCGACCGTCAGATCAGCGCGAGGTCCAACGGGCCGGTGTGCCGGACCTCGCGCACGGTGCCCTCGCCGGTGTCGAGGGTCCGCACGGCGCCGTCGGCCGCCCAGCCGGCGCGGGTGTAGAAAGCGCGCGAGGCGGCGTCGGCCTCGGGCACCCAGGCCCGGCCCTCCTCGGACCCGGCCCGGCGCAGGGCGGCCCCGGCCACGGCGAGCAGCCGCCCGCCGTGCCCGCGCCGCCCCCACCGGGGCTCGACGAGCAGCGCGCTGACCTCGGCGATCGCCAGCCCGTCCTGCCCGGCGTAGTGCGCGGCGGCGCAGAAACCGACCGTCCGGTCGCCCTCGAGCGCCACGAACACGTGGAAGGGGTCGCCGGCCGCGACCGCGTCCCGCCAGGCGCGCCGGGCGTCGTCGCCGGTCAACCGGGCCAGTGCGGCCTCGGGAAGGACCTCCGCGTACGCCACCCGCCAGGTCCCGGCCTGGATGCGGACGATCTCGTCGACGTCGGCGTCGACGGCGGGGCGGACCGAGGCGAGGGCCATGCGCACATTCGTACCCGGTGACGGGGTGACGCCGGACACCGGCCGAGGGGTTGGCCCGCTGCCGACCGCATGGCAGCGTGCAGGGACGTGAACGGTCGTCCGTCCGGCGCCCGGGCGGCCTGGGTGGCGCTCTCGCTCGTCTACCTGCTCTGGGGCTCGATCTACCTGCTCAACCGGCTGCTGATCACGCACGTGCCGCCGCTGCTCGCCGGCGGCTTCCGGTTCCTGTCGGCCGGGACCGCGCTCGGCATCCTGGTCCTGGTCCTCTCCGGGCCGCGCGAGCTGCGGATGAGCCGGCCGGCGCTGCTGACGACGATGCTCTCCGGGCTCCTGCTGCCGGCCTGGGGCAACGGCCTGGTCGCCGTCGCGCAGACCCAGATCCCGTCGGGCCTCGCGGCACTGCTCCTGGCCGTCGTACCGCTCTACATCGCGGTGCTGCGCACGCTTTTCGGCGACCGGCCCGGCCGCGCGACGCTGGTCGGCGTGCTGGTCGGGCTCGTCGGGCTGGGCGTGCTGGTCCTGGCCGGGCCCGGTTCGGGCGGGACGGCCGGGAACGCGTGGTGGGGGCCCTGGCTGGTCGTGCTGGCGGGCCTGGGGTGGGCCTCGGGCACCTACGCGACGACCCGGCTGCCGGTTCCGCCGAGCCCGTTCGCGCTGGCCACGGTGCAGATGGTGACCGGTGGCCTGATCATGATCGCGGTCGGCTCAGCGGCGGGCGGCCGGGTCGACGTCGGCGCACTCCCGGCCGCGACCTGGTGGCTCTGGGCCGCCGCCGCGCTGGCCACCCTGGGCGGGTTCAGCGCCTACGCCGTGGCGCTGCGCGGGCTGCCCGTGTCCACGGTCGCGACCTACGCCTACGTCAACCCGGTGATCGCGGTCCTGCTGGGGGTCCTGCTGGTCGACGAGCGGTTCACCCCGCTCCAGGGCCTCGGCGGGGTGATCGTGCTGGTCGCGGTCGTGCTGGTGGTGCGTGCGGAACGCCGGCCGGTCGGCGCACCCGGCGCGCTCACCGCGGAGCCGCTCCCGGATCCGCCCCCCGCGCGCTGACCGTCCGGAAAATGTCGGTGCGTCCTGGCAGCATGCCCCTCGTGAGGACGATCTCGGCCGATGTCGCGCGCCGGACCGCGCTCGCGGCGCAGGGCTTCGCGGACCCCCGCCCCTCGGGCCCGGTGACCCGGCGGCACCTGCAGCGCGCCCTCGGCCGGGTCCAGCTGCTGCAGCTCGACTCGGTGAACGTCGCCGTGCGGGCGCACTACATGCCCGTCTTCAGCCGGCTCGGCGCCTACCCCCGCGACCTGCTCGACGGGGCGGCCTGGCACCACACCGCACGACGCCCGCGGCTGATGGTCGAGTACTGGGCGCACGAGGCGAGCCTGCTGCCCGTCGAGGACTGGCCGCTGCTGCTGTCCGGGGCGAAGCGGCCGGGGTGGTGGCGGCACTACGCACGGCTCGCCGACCGTGAACCTGCCCTGGTCGACGACGTGTTGGCCGCCGTGAAGGAGCTCGGTCCGGTCGGCGCCGGGGCGTTGGAGACGGCGCTGGGCGGGGCGGCGGGGAAGCCGCGCCCGCCGGGGGTGTCCTGGTGGGAACGGTCCGACGTGAAGCGGATCTGCGAGTACCTGTTCGGCCTCGGCGCCCTCACCACCGGCACCCGGGTCAACTTCCAGCGGCTGTACGACCTGCCGGAGCGCGTGCTGCCGCCGGCGGTGCTCGCCGCCCACCCGATGGACCACGGCGAGGCGGCGCGCGGGCTCGTGCGGCGGGCGGCCCGGGCGTTGGGGATCGGGACCGAGCCGGACCTGCGGGACTACTACCGCCTCGGGCCCGCCGAGAGCCGGCGGGCCGTCGAGGAGCTGGTCGAGGCGGGGGAGCTGGAGCCGGTCGCCGTGCGCGGCTGGCGGTCGCCGGCGTACCGGGCGCCCGGCGCGGTCGTGCCGCGGCGGATCGAGGGGCGGGCGCTGCTGTGCCCGTTCGACCCGCTGATCTGGGAGCGCGAGCGCACCGGGCGGATCTTCGGCTTCCGGTACCGCATCGAGATCTACGTGCCCGAGCCCAAGCGCGAGTTCGGCTACTACGTCTTCCCGTTCCTGCTCGACGGCGAGCTGGTCGCCCGGGTGGATCTCAAGGCGGACCGGTCGGTGGGCGTGCTGCGGGTGCAGGGGGCGTTCGCCGAGGTGGGCGGCCAGATCCCGCGGGTCGCGGCGGAGCTGGCCGCCGAGCTGCGGCACATGGCGGAGTGGCTCGGGCTCGAGGGCGTGGTCGTCGGGGAGCGTGGGGATCTCGCGGGCGCACTGGCCGGGGCTGTGGGGTAGGCGGTGGGGTAGGCGGGTGCGCGCCGGGGTGAGCGGTGGGGCGAGCGCTGGGGTGGGACGCGCCGACGGCGCGCCCGGACCTTCCGGACGCGCCGTCGTCCCCGTCAGACCGCGGCGGTGGCGGCGCGGGTGATACGGATGTTCCCGCTGCCGGTCCGACCGGCGACCCGCAGCGGGGGTGCGTCGGCCGGGGCGACCTTGCCGACCTCGAGATCGCTGCGTGCGTGACCCGAGCCCGAGGTGAGGTCGAGCTCGGCGGCGACGCCGGAGTGCACCCCGACCCGGATCGAGCCGGAGCCCGTCGTGAGGTCGAAGCGGCCGGCGAAGGCGTCGGCCACCTCGACGTCGCCGGAGCCGGTCTTCAGCGTGAGGTCGGAGTGCACCTCGCCGAACGAGACGTCGCCGGACCCCGCCTTGACCGTCGTCGGGCCGGAGAGGGCGGCGGCCGAGATCCCGCCGGAGCCGGTGCGCAGCTTGGCCTCCGCGCCCACGATCCCGAGCTCGACCCGGCCGGAGCCGGTGGTGACCTCGAGGGCGCCGGTGACCTCGTCGAGCCGGGCGTCGCCGGAGCCGGTCCGCACGGCGGCCCAGCCGGAGCGCCCGACGACCGTGACGTCACCGGCCCCGGTGCGCACGGCGAGCCGCGACCCTGCGGGCGCCCAGACGGTCACCGCCAGCGGCACCACCCGCAGCGGCAGGTCCTGGGTGGAGCGCACCACGAGCCGTCGAGCGCCCGCGGTCCAGTCGATCTCGGCCGCGCGGACCGCGGCGGCACCGGGGTCACGGGCGATGTCGCCGGTCGCGGAGCCCAGCCAGTTGAGCAGGCCGGTGATGCCCTGCTCCCACGGGCTGTCGGCGTCGGGCTCGTGGCGCACCTCGACGCGGACCTCGGTGGCGTCGTCGTTCAGCTCGATCCGCACCCGCCCGACGTCGATCGCGACCTCGAGCTCGGCGGGCTCGCTGCAGGGCCAGGCCTGCTGGCGGACCAGGTCCTCGTTCGGTTCGGTCATCGCGCTCACCCCTGTACCCATCCCTTGAGGCGGCCGTCGCCACCGTCGTCGTCCCGGCCGGTCCGGGCGCCCGGGCCGTCGGGGCGCGGCCAGCCCCGGCCGCGCTGCTCCCAGCGCCGCTGCTTGCCGGCGAGGGCGCCCTGCACCGCCTGGGACACCCAGGAGTTGAGGGAGACGCCCTGCTGGGCCGCGGCCTGCTCGGCCTGCGCCTTGATCTGCTCGACGAGCCGGAGCGTGATCCGGCTGATATCGCCGGCGTCGCCCGGGCCGGGCGGGGTGAAGCGCGGCGGCTCCTGCTCGTGCTCCTCGGCGGCGCCGGAGACGGCCACGCGAACGTCACGCCCGTCGAGGCGCACCTCGACGGTGCGGTCGCCGAGCGCCTCGGTCACCTCGGCGGCCAGGTCGGAGAGCGCGTTCATGACGGCCAGCCGGGCCGCGGGTTCGATCGCCGCGCCGAGGAGCGCGGCCGTGCGCTGGGTCTGCTCGTCGCCCGCGGCGGCGGCGGACAGGAGGTCCTCCCGCAGCTGCGCGACGTACTGGCCGATGTCCATGACGCCACTATGGCGTCACGGCTGACATCATGCAACCGCCGTTGAGGCGTCACGCCGACGCCGGGCCGGTTTCGTCGGTCCTGCCGGTTACGCTGCGGACCATGCCGCAGACGGTCCCGCCGAAGGTTCAGCTCGTCGCCAAGACCGAGTTCCTCCCGCCTGCCGACGTGCCCTGGGAGACCGACGCCGACGGCGGGCAGGCCCTCGCCGAGTTCGCCGGCCGGGCCTGCTACCAGTCCTGGAGCAAGCCCAACCCGCGCACGGCCACGAACGAGGGCTACCTGCGGCACATCCTCGAGGTCGGGCACCTGTCCGTGCTCGAGCACGGCACGGTCAGCTTCTACCTCACCGGCATCTCGCGCAGCCTCACGCACGAGCTGATCCGGCATCGGCACTTCTCGTACTCGCAGCTGTCGCAGCGCTACGTCCCGGAGCGGGACGCGGCGATGGTCGAGCCCGAGGTGATCGCCGACGACCCCGAGCTCCACCAGATGTTCCTCGACGCCGCCGAGGCCTCGGTGAAGGCCTACGAGCAGCTGCTGGAGGGCCTGGAGAAGCGGTTCGCCGACGTCCCGAACGCCACCCTGCGCCGCAAGCAGGCCCGGCAGGCGGCCCGGGCGATCCTGCCCAACGCCACGGAGACGCGGATCGTCGTCACCGGCAACTACCGCGCCTGGCGCCACTTCATCGGCATGCGCGCCACGGAGCACGCGGACGTGGAGATCCGCGCCCTGGCGATCGAGTGCCTGCGGCAGCTGCAGGTCGAGGTGCCCAACGTCTTCAACGACTTCGAGATCCAGAAGCTCGACGACGGCACGGAGATCGCCAGCAGCCCGTTCGTCACGGAGGGCTGACCATCACGAGAGGGCTGGCGGAGCGCCGCCCGACCATCAGTACGGAGGGCTGGCGCAGCGCCGGCCGCCGAGTCCGGCCCCGTCGTCCTGGCCGGCGACCTCAACACCACCGACCGCGGGCGCGACTACCGGGTGATCACCGACGGGATTGTCGACGCCATGGGGGCGGACGAAGCCGGCCCCACCTCCGTCACGACCTGGCGGCTGCTGCTGCTCCGCATCGACCACCTGGTGGTGACGCCGGGCTGGTGCGGCGACGACGCCCGGCGGCTGCCGCTGCCCGGCTCCGACCACGACGCGATCACCGCCGTCGTCGGCCCCTGCGCGCGCTGATGTGCAGCGCCGGTCCCCGCCGGCGTGCATCGACATCGGCTCCCGACGCCGGGCGCGCCGGGTTTCTCGGCGATAGCGTGGCGCCCGTGAGCCTTGCGACCGACGAGCGTGCCGCCCTGTCCGACACCCTGGAGAAGCTGGGGCCCGACCGCCCGACGCTCTGCGAGGGCTGGACCACGCGCGACCTGCTCGCGCACCTGCTCGTCCGGGAGCGGCAGCCGTGGGCGGCGCCCGGGATCCTCGTGCCCGCGCTGCACCCGATCACGCAGAAGGGCATGGCGGGGTACGCCGACAGCGCGTGGGAGTCGATGATCGGCGAGCTGCGCGCGGGTGCCCCGCCGTGGTCGCCGTACCGGATCGGCAAGGTCGACGAGGTCGCGAACGGCGCCGAGTTCTTCGTGCACCACGAGGACGCCCGCCGCGGCGCGCCCGGCTGGGAGCCCCGCCCGTCGGACCCCGGGCGCGACGAGCAGCTCTGGGCGCTCGCCACGCGGATGGGCCGGCTCCTGCTGCGTCGCAGTCCCGTCGGCGTCGTCCTGCGCCGGCCGGAGGGTGCCGCGCACGTCGTCCGGACCGGTCCCGGCCTGGTCACCCTGGTGGGCGACCCCGGCGAGATCGTCCTGCACCTCTTCGGCCGCGACGCCTCCCGGGTCGAGGTGGAGGGCAGTGTCACCGACGTCGCGGCGTACGAGAGCGTGGGGCGCGGGCTGTAGGGCGGTACCGTCACCCCCATGAGCCCCTCCTCCGCGCAGGCCCTGCCCCCGGGTCGCCCGTTCGGCCAGGTGCTGACGGCGATGGTCACCCCCTTCGACGCGGAGGGGGAGCTGGACCTGGCGAAGGCGGAGGAACTGGCCTCCCACCTCGTCGACCTGGGCAACGACGGGCTGGTCGTCAACGGCACCACCGGCGAGGGGCCCACGACGTCGGACAAGGAGAAGTCCGAGCTGGTCCGGGCCGTGGTGAGCGCGGTGGGCGAGCGGGCGACGGTGATCGCCGGCGCCGGCACCTACGACACCGCGCACAGCATCCACCTGGCCCGCGAGGCGGAGAAGGCGGGCGCGCACGGCCTGCTCGTCGTCACGCCGTACTACTCCCGGCCCCCGCAGAACGGGCTGGTCCTGCACTTCACCGCGGTCGCGGACGCCACCGAGCTGCCGGTGATGCTCTACGACATCCCGCCGCGCTCCGTCGTCCCGATCGAGCTGGAGACGCTGCAGCGGCTGGCCCAGCACCCGCGGATCCTCGGGGTCAAGGACGCGCGCAACGACCTGCGCGTCGGCACCGAGGTGCTCGCCACCACGACGCTCGCGTACTACTCGGGCGACGACCCGGTGAACCTGCCCTGGCTGTCGGTCGGGGCCGTCGGGTTCGTCTCGGTGATCGGGCACGTCGTGGCGGACCGGCTGCGCGTCATGCTCGAGGCCTTCGAGGCCGGCGAGCACGACCGCGCCCGCAACCTGCACTACGCCATGATCCCGCTGCTGCGTGGCATGGGCCGCGTCGGCGGCGCGGTCTTCTCCAAGGTCGCGCTGCGTCTGCGGGGGATCGACGTCGGCGAGCCCCGGCTGCCGCTGCCACCCGCGACCGAGGAGCAGGTCGCGCTGATCGCGGCGGACCTGATGGCCGGTGGCGTCGCGCTCGACCCCGACCGCGTCCCGCACGCCCGCCCCGGCCACTCCGGACACGGGGCGTTGGGCACCCGAACGGACACCGACCTGGGGGCCGAGGTCGCGTACCGCTGACCCGGCCCCTCCGACCAGCGCCGGAGCCCGCCCCGCGAGCTCCGCTCAGCAAGAAGAGGCACATACCACGTGAGTCGTCCCTCCTCCCGCAACGACCGTCGACGCCGATCGGGACGCCGGGAGCGCGGTCCCGAGCGCCCGCCGCAGCCGCCGGAGATCACCAACCCGACCGAGCTCCCCGCCGGGCCGCCGCCCGCCCTGCCCGAGGGCGGCCTGCGCGTCTACGCCCTCGGCGGGATCGGCGAGATCGGCCGGAACATGACGGTCTTCGAGTACGAGGACCGGCTCATGGTCGTCGACTGCGGCGTGCTGTTCCCGGCCGAGGACTCGCCCGGCGTCGACCTGATCCTCCCCGACTTCCGGGCGATCGAGCACCGGCTCGACGACATCGACGTCCTCGTGCTCACCCACGGCCACGAGGACCACATCGGGGCCGTGCCGTTCCTGCTGCGGCAGAAGCCGGACCTGCTGGTCGTGGGGTCGCGGTTCACGCTGGCGCTGGTGGCGGCCAAGTGCAAGGAGCACCACCTCACCCCGCACCTTCTGGAGGTGAAGGAGGGCGACCGGCTGCACCACGGGCCGTGGGACTGCGAGTACTTCGCGGTCAACCACTCGATCCCCGACGCGCTGGCCGTCGCCATCCGCACGCCCGCCGGCCTGGTCCTGCACACCGGCGACATCAAGCTCGACCAGCTCCCGCTCGACGACCGGCTCACCGACCTCGCCGGCTTCTCGCGCCTCGGCGACGAGGGTGTCGACCTGTTCGTGGTCGACTCGACCAACGCCGACGTCCCCGGCTTCGTCACCCCCGAGCGCGAGATCGGCCCGGTGATCTCCGACGTCTTCGCCAAGGCCCCGTCGCGGATCATCGTCGCCTGCTTCGCCAGCCACGTGCACCGCGTGCAGCAGGTGCTCGACGCCGCCGTCGAGCACGGGCGCAAGGTCTGCTTCGCCGGGCGCTCGATGGTCCGCAACATGGGCCTGGCGGGCGAGCTGGAGCTGCTCAACGTGCCGGAGGGGCTGCTCGTCGACCTCGACGAGGCCATGCGGCTGCCCGACGAGCAGCTGGTCCTGATCTCCACCGGGTCGCAGGGCGAGCCGCTCTCGGCGCTGTCCCGGATGGCCCGCGGCGACCACCGCAGCGTCGTGATCCGCCCGGACGACACCGTGATCCTGGCCAGCTCGCTGATCCCGGGCAACGAGACCGCCGTGTTCGCCGTGATCAACGGGTTGACCCGGCTCGGCGCCAAGGTCGTGCACCAGGGCAACGCGAAGGTCCACGTGTCCGGGCACTCACCGGCCGGCGAGCTGCTGTTCCTCTACAACGCGGTGCGGCCGTCGAACGTCCTGCCGGCGCACGGGGAGTGGCGGCACCTGCGGGCCAACAAGGCGCTCGCGGTGGCGACCGGTGTGCCCGAGGAGAACGTGGTGATCGCCGAGGACGGTGTGGTCGTCGACCTCGTCGACGGCAAGGCCGCGATCACCGGACGGGTCGAGGTCGGCCGCGTGTACGTCGACGGCAACCTCGTCGGCGACATCGGCGAGGGCGTGCTCTCCGACCGGCTGGTGCTCGGCGAGGGCGGCTTCATCTCGATCACCGTGGCGATCGACGCGAACACCGGCCGGGCCGTCTCGCGTCCGACGCTCTCGGGCCGCGGGTTCTCCGACGACCCGAAGGCGCTCGACGCCGTCCTCCCGATGGTGGAGGACGAGCTGTCCCGCACCGAGAACGACGGGATCACCGACACGCACCGGGTCGCCCAGTCCGTCCGCCGGGTGGTCGGCAAGTGGGTGGGGGAGACCTACCGACGCCGGCCCATGATCGTGCCGACGGTCATCGCGGTCTAGCCGTCCGGGGCCGGGGACTCGTCCCGTCCTTCGCGTCACCGACCTCTGCCGGGGGACAGCGAGCGGGGCCGGCCCGCGGTCCTCGGTACCCCTTTCCGCGAAACGCCAGATTTCGAAGCATCGGACGCCGCGAGGACGGCGCCACCGGCGCCCGCTTCTCGACGAACGCCGCTTCTCGACGAACGCCGCGTCGACCCTGGATGAGGCTCGCCTCGGGTTAGCTGCTGTTGCGGCGCCGTTGCGACCACATCTGCGTGGCCCGTTCGAACTCGACGGCGGCGTCCCACCCGATCCCGGGCGGGCCGAGCTCCGTGCGGAAGGACCGGACGGCCTCGCGGGCCAGGGCCGGATCCTTCGCAGGACCCGCGGCGAGCCGCCGGGCCGTCTCCTCGACCTCGGCGTCCGGGACGGCGGCCCAGGCCAGCCCGATCTCGACGGCGCGCCGGCCGTCGATCTCCTGGCTGAACAGACCCATCGCCGCGGTGGCCTCGCGGCCCGCGGTCCGTCCGGCGATGGTGAAGAACCCGCCGCCGGGGTGCAGCCCGATCCGCAGGAACCCGGCCAGCAGCCGGGCGTCCTCGGCCACGATCCGCAGGTCGGTGGCCAGCGCGAGGTTCAGCCCCGCCCCCACCGCGGCGCCGCGGATCGCGGCGATGGTGGGCACGGCGAGCTTCCCGACCCGGACGAACGCCTGGTACACCGCGCCGCTGTTGCGGTAGGTCTCGCGCTCGGCCTGGTCGGCGCCGGGCTGCCACCGGCGGCGGTCGGCGCCCGAGCAGAAGGTGCCCGCCGCGCCCCTGACCACGGCGGCCCCGATCCGTGGGTCCGCGTCGACGTCCTCGCACACGGCCACGAGCTCACGGCCCATCTCGGGGGTGAGGCCGTTCTTGACCTCGGGGGAGTCGACGGTGATCGTCGCGATCCCGTCGGCCTTGTCCAGCACGATCGTGCCCATCAGGTTCCTTCCGTCCGGCGGACCAGGACGTCGACGGCGACCGCGCCCGCACGCCCCACGATCAGCGGGTTGATCTCCAGCTCGGCGAGGTCGGGGTGCCCGATCGCCCGGGAGACGGCGACGACGGCGGCGGCCGCGGCGTCGACGTCGAGCGGCGGGGCGCCGCGGTGCCCGGCCAGCAGCGGCCAGGACCGCAGGCCGCGCAGCAGGGCCAGCGCCGCGTCGTGGTCGAGCGGGGCGAGGGCGGTCGCGAGGTCGCGGTGCACCTCGGTGGCCACGCCGCCGAGCCCGACGGTGACGACCGGCGGCCAGCCGTCGACGCCCGCGGTGGCGCCGACGAGCAGCTCGAACCCGGCGGGCGCCGTCTCCTGGACCAGGACGGACGGGCCGAGCGCGAGCAGCTCGGCCGCCTCCGCCGCGACCCGTCCGGGCGGCACCCCGATCCGCACCCCGCCGACGTCCGACTTGTGGGCCGGGCCCTCCACCTTCAGCACCACGGTGCGGTCCCCGGCGATCCGGGCGGCCTCGTCCGGGTCGGTCGCGACCGCGCCGGCGGGCCGCGGGACGCCGAGGACGTCGAGCAGCTCCCAGTCGTCCGCGGGCACCGGCCCGGTCAGCAGGCCGGTCAGCGCCGTGGCGGCGGGGGAGTCGGGGCCGGGCTCGCGCACGAGCACCGCGAGCATCCGGGATGCCACGGCGATCGACGCGAACACCGGGATGCCCGCGGCGGTGAGCAGCGCGCGAGCCTCGGCGGTGCGGTCCGGGCCCGCGAGCCACGCCACCGCACAGGGGACCGGGCTGTCCGCCATGGCCGCGGCGAGGTCCTCGGCGAGGTGCACCGCCTCCTGCCCCGTCACCATCGTGACCAGGACCAGCAACGACTCCACCGCCGGGTCCGCGCAGACGATCCCGCACACGTCGCCGAACGCTCGGTCGCCCCGGTTGAACAGCTGGGCGGTCACGTCCACCGGGTTCGCGACCGCCCCGAAGTCCGGGACGATCCGGGCGAGCTTCTCCTGGGTCTCCGGCGCCAGCACCGGGACGCTCAGGCCGAGCCCCTCGCAGCGGTCGGCGGCGAGGATCCCTGCGCCGCCGGATGTCGTCACGGCGGCGACCCCGCGCCCGGTGGGCCGGGGCTGCCCGCGCAGCATGGTGGCCGCGGCGAGCAGCTCCTCGACGTCGTCGACGAGGACGACCCCGTGCCGCCGCGAGAGCAATCGGAAGGCGGTGTCGTCGCCGACCATGGCTCCGGTGTGGGACACCGCGGCGCGCCGCCCGGCGGCGGACCGGCCGGAGCGCAGGACGACGACGGCGGTGTCGTGGGCCGCGGCCGTGGCGGCGAGCCGGGCGTAGGCCGCGCCGTCCGGGATCTCCTCGGCGTACACCGCGAGGACCGAGATCTCCGGCCGCTGCACCAGGTGCAGGCCGATCTCGGTGAGGTCGACGTCGGCCTGGTTGCCGGTGCTCACCCACGTCGTGAGGTCGAGGCCGCGCTCGGCGGCGAGATCGAGGACGGAGCCGCCGATCGCCCCGCTCTGCCCGACGTAGGCGATCCCGCTGCTGCCGGTCAGCGGCCGTTCGACGGCGGCCGAGAAGCTCGCGAACAGCCTGCTCGGGGTGTGGACGATGCCCTGGCAGTTGGGGCCGAACACGCGCACGCCGGTCTCCCGCGCGGTGGCGACCAGCTCCTGCTGCAGGGCCGCACCCTCCGGGCCGACCTCGGCGAAGCCGGAGGCGAACACGATCACCGCCGCCGCGCCGGCGGTACCGGACTCGCGCACGGCCTGCACCGCGCGGGCGGCCGGGACCATCGCCAGGACGAGGTCGACCGGCCCCTCGACGTCGGCGAGCGAGGCGGCGCACGGCAGCCCCGCGAGCTCGGGGTACTTCGGGTTGACCGGGACGACCCGGCCGGCGAACCCGCGCTCGGCGAGCCAGCGCAGCGGGCGGGCCATGGGGTTGTCCGCGCGCCCGGAGGCGCCCAGGACGGCGACGGTCCGCGGGTTCAGCACCCGCTCCCAGTCGGTGGGAGCCACCGGTGTTCCTCCTCGTCGTCGAGGCTGGGGAAAGGCGGGATCCGCAGGTCAGCGCGTCGTCCCGCGATCTCACCGTAGATCGCCGAGCGCCGATGTGCCATCCTCGGCCGGGCCGAGCGGGAGAACCGGGACGGGTCGCGGCTTCCCCTACGCCGACCGCGGCTACTCGGTCGCAGGCGTGGAGCGGAGCACGCTCCACGCCGCCTGATCGGGGTGCGTCGGTCACGGGTTTCGCCCGACTTCGCGGTTACCGTGGGCGACATGGCAGGACGAGGGACGGCCGGACGGGCCGCGGACGGGGCGGGCATGCGGGCCGCGGCCGGATCGGGTCGGAGCTCGCGGTCGTCCTCGTCGTCGCGCTCGCGGTCGTCCACGTCCCGGTCGAGGGGCTCGTCCTCGCGGTCGCGCACGCCCGCGAAGCGTCCTCCCGCCCGACGCCAACCGGACCTGATCGACAAGGGGATCGACGCCGTCGGGCGCGGCGTCGTCCGGATGACGAAGTCCGCCGGGCGCGCCGCCGGGCGTACCCGCGAGATCGACCCCGCGCACCGCCGGGACGGGCTCGGCGTGCTGTTCATCGTGCTCGCGGTGGTCTCCGCCGCGGGGATCTGGTGGGAGGCGGGTGGCCCGGTCGGCCGCGGGTTCTCCGCGGGCGTCGGGGCCGTGTTCGGCATCGCCGGCGCGCTGCTGCCGGTCATCCTGCTGGCCGTCGGCGTCGTGCTGATGACCACCCCCGCGCACCCCGAGGCCCGGCCGCGGATCGCGGTCGGCACGCTGCTGCTGGCCCTCGGCGTGCTCGGGCTGGTGCACCTGTTCTCCGGCTCGCCCGACGAGCCGGCGCGGTGGGCCTCCGGCGGCGGTGCGATCGGCTACGTCGCGGCCACGCCCTTGGCCAGCGGGCTCACCGTCTGGGTCGCGGTGCCGATCCTGCTGCTCGTCAGCTTCTACGCGTTGCTCGTGCTCACGGCCACGCCCGTGCGCGAGGTGCCCGACCGCGTGCGCCGGCTGCTCGGCCGGCCGGAGCTCCACGCCGACGGCGAGGAGGGCGAGGAGCCCCTCGCCGAGGAGGAGCCCGCCGCCGAGGCCCCGCCGGCGCGCCGCCGCCCGGCCCGGCGCCGGCAGGCGTCGAGCGCGGAGGCGTTCACGGAGGAGACCCCGGACGACGCGTCGTCCCCGGAGACGCCGGCGGAGCCCGAGGAGGAGTACGTCCCGGTCGCGCCGAAGGCGCGCCCGAAGCGGCCGGATCCCGCGTCGGTCAAGGCCACGCCGCCCGCCGAGCCCCCGCCCGCCGAGGGCGAGCAGATGTCCATGGCCATCCGCGAGCCGGTCGGCGAGGGCGACTATCAGCTGCCGCCCGTGGACGTCCTGGAGACGGGCCCGCCGCCGAAGATGCGCTCCGCGGCCAACGACGCGATGATCGAGTCGATCAGCGGCGTGCTCGACCAGTTCAACGTGGACGCGCAGGTCACCGGCTTCACCCGCGGCCCGACGGTCACCCGCTACGAGATCGAGCTGGGCCAGGCCGTCAAGGTCGAGAAGATCACCCAGCTGTCGAAGAACATCGCCTACGCGGTGGCCACCGACAACGTCCGCATCCTCGCCCCGATCCCGGGCAAGTCCGCCGTCGGCATCGAGGTGCCCAACTCCGACCGCGAGATGGTCCGGCTCGGCGACGTGCTGCGGTCCGGCACGGCCCGCAACGAGCAGCACCCGATGGTCATCGGCCTGGGCAAGGACATCGAGGGTCACTTCCTCTGCGCGAACCTGGCGAAGATGCCGCACCTGCTGGTCGCGGGCTCCACCGGTTCCGGTAAGTCCAGCTTCGTCAACTCGATGCTGGTCTCGCTGCTCTCCCGGGCCACGCCCGAGGAGGTCCGGATGATCCTCGTCGACCCGAAGATGGTCGAGCTCACGCCGTACGAGGGCATCCCGCACCTGATCACGCCCATCATCACCCAGCCGAAGAAGGCCGCCTCGGCGCTGGCCTGGCTGGTGGAGGAGATGGAGCAGCGCTACCAGGACATGCAGGCCAACCGCGTCCGGCACATCGACGACTTCAACCGCAAGGTCCGCTCCGGGGAGATCACCGCGCCCCCGGGCAGCGAGCGGGAGTACCGGCCGTACCCGTACATCCTCTGCATCGTCGACGAGCTCGCCGACCTGATGATGACGGCCCCGCGAGACGTCGAGGACGCCATCGTCCGCATCACGCAGAAGGCCCGTGCGGCCGGCATCCACCTGGTCCTGGCCACGCAGCGGCCGTCGGTCGACGTCGTCACCGGCCTGATCAAGACCAACGTGCCCTCGCGGCTGGCGTTCGCCACGTCGTCGCTCACGGACTCGCGGGTCATCCTCGACCAGCCGGGCGCCGAGAAGCTGATCGGCATGGGCGACGGGCTCTACCTGCCCATGGGTGCGAGCAAGCCGATCCGCATGCAGGGCGCGTACATCTCGGACGAGGAGATCGCCGAGGTCGTCGGGTTCACCAAGGAGCAGGCCGAGCCGACCTACACCGAGGGCGTCACGGCGGCCAAGCAGGGCGAGGCCAAGGAGATCGACCCCGACATCGGGGACGACCTCGAGGTGCTCATCCAGGCCGCCGAGCTGATCGTGACCTCGCAGTTCGGCTCGACGTCGATGCTCCAGCGGAAGCTGCGCGTCGGGTTCGCGAAGGCGGGCCGGCTGATGGACCTGCTCGAGACCCGCGGAATCGTCGGGCCGTCCGAGGGCTCCAAGGCGCGGGACGTCCTCATCAAGCCCGAGGAGCTCGAGAACGTGATCTGGCTGCTGCGCGGCGGGGGCGGTGAAGCCCCTTCCGGGGACGATGATTGAGCGCTCTACCAGCGGAGATGTGGCCCGTGTGTGGTCGCTCGGCTCCGCTGAGCAGCCGTTCGGCGTACGGCCGTGTGGGGGCGTTCACATGGGGGCCACCGGCGTCACCGGTTCGTGACCTTTTCTGCCAGAGTGTTCGACGGCCCGTGCCCGGGTCGACTCACTCGTCGGAAGGTCATGGAGTGTTCTGGAGCAAGCGAGGGAAGGGTGCGCGCCGGTCGGACACCGGTCGCAACGCGCTCGTGCCGATCCCGCTCACGGGCGGCCTGCTGAGCGGGCAGGTCCAGGACGGCGAGGGGCGCCCACTGGCCGGGGCCCAGGTCTCGGTCCTCGACCGCGCGAGCACCCGGATCCTCAACGCCGACACCGATCCCTTCGGCTACTTCACCGCCGCGCTCGTCCCGGGGGAATACCGGGTGCGCGCCGAGGCCGGCGGCTACCGGGGCAACAGCGCCACGGTCGAGGTCGAGTGGGGCAAGCACGCCGAGGTCGGCGCGCTGGCCCTCGCGCCGGACCAGTCGCTCACCCCGCCGCCGCCCGGCGTCTACGACATCGACGCGGACCACTCCTCGATCCGGTTCATCGCCCGGCACATCGGGATGTCGCGGGTCTACGGCCGGTTCAACCGCTTCCGCGGGCAGATCCGCATCGCCGAGCCCTTCGAGGACTCCGCCGTCGACATCGTGATCGACGCCGTCAGCGTCGACACCAACGTCGAGGCCCGGGACACGCACCTGCGCTCGCCGGACTTCCTCGACGTCGAGCGCTTCCCGCAGCTGCGCTTCTCCAGCACCCGCTTCCGCCGCGGCCCCGGCAACCGCTGGTTCGTCGACGGCGACCTCACGCTGCACGGCCTGACCAGTGACGTGCAGCTCGACGTCACCTTCCTCGGCATGGAGGAGTGGAACGGCCGGCGCGCCGGTGCCGTCGCCACCGCGGAGCTGCACCGTGAGCACTTCACGCTGAACTGGCAGCAGATGGTCAACCGCGGTGTGCCGGTCGTCGGGTCGACGATCGAGATCAACCTCGACGTGCAGGCGGTGCTGCAGGGGTAGCCGCGGTGGCGCCGACTGCGCCGAGGAAGGCGTGCTGGCGCCAGGCCTCGTAGACCGCGACGGCCGCGGCGTTGGCGAGGTTCAGCGACCGCGAGCCGGGGACCATCGGCAGCCGGACCCTGGCGCTGACCTGCGGTGCGTGGACGATTTCCGCGGGCAGTCCGGTCGACTCCGAGCCGAACAGCAGGACGTCGCCCGGCTGGTAGGCGACGTCGGTGTAGACGCGGTCCGCGCCCGTCGTGAACGCGTAGACGTGGGCGGGCGCCACCGCGGCCCACAGCTCGTCGATCGTGCGGTGCACCCGCAGCTCGGCGAGCTCGTGGTAGTCGAGGCCGGCCCGCCGGACGTTGCGCTCGTCGAGCGCGAAGCCCAGCGGCTCCACGAGATGCAGCTCGGCGCCGGTGTTGGCCGCGAGCCGGATCGCGCTGCCGGTGTTGGGCGGGATCTCGGGGGCGTGGAAGGCGATCCGGAACACGCGCCCTTCGTAGCAGGCGGCTGCCCGGACCAGCGACGACGGGGTGCTCGGGCCGGGGCGCGAGTGCGCGAACCAGGGTGCCGGAGGTCGGTTGCCGGGGCAGGAGTGTCCGGGTCAGCCGTCGGGGCGCTCGGCCAGCCACTCGGTCGCGGTGAGCCCCGCGAGCTCGCGGAAGTCCCGTGCCAGATGGGCCTGGTCGGCATAGCCGCAGAGCGCGGCGGTGTCGGCGAGGGCCGGACGCGTGCGGCCGCGAAGCAGGTCGCACGCCCGCTCGAAGCGGATCACCCGGGCCGCGGACTTGGGGGAGAGGCCGATCTCGTCGCGGAACCGCAGGGCGAGGTGGCGGCGGCTCCAGCCGATCTCCCGGGCGAGCTGCTCGATCCGCAGCGTGCCGCCGGTCGCCGCCAGCCGGTGCCAGGCCCGGGCCACCTCCCGGTGCGGGTCGGGGCGGGGGGCCCCGGCGGCGAGCTTGGTGAGCGCCGCGTCGAGCAGGGCGAACCGGCCGGCCCAGGTCGGGACCTCGGCGAGGCGCTCGACGAGGATCTCGCCCCGCCGGCCGAGCAGGTCGCCGAGCCCCACGACGTCGCCGGCCAGCGCGCTCGCCGGGGCGCCGAGCAGGATGCGCGCGCCGAGCCACGTCAGGCGCAGCTGCAGGCCCGTCTGCGCCGGGCCGGTGCCGATCACGGCAGGGCGGTCGTGCAGCCCCCCGACCATCGCGCGGTAGGAGCCCGACGAGCGGTCGGGGTCGGGCGTGCGCAGGACGTCGACCTCGCCGTCGAGGCACAGCAGGAAGGTCAGGTGCCCGCCCGGCACGCCCATGTGCGTGCCGGGCGCGGTCGCCGGCATGCGGTAACCGCTGTAGAGGTCGACGAGCGGGCGCAGCGCCGGAGCCGGCCGCGCCCACACCAGCTCCGATCCGCCGTCGGGGCGGGTCGGGTCGGTCACGGGCCGAGGGTATCGCCGCAGCTCAACGCCCCGCACCTCCGCGAGTCGCGCTCTGGGCTCCCGCGAGTCGCGCTGTGGGTTCCTGCGAGTCGCGTTGTGGGCTTCTGCGCGTCGGGAGCTCTGGCATCGCGAGTCGGGAGCTGCGGCCGGCTCAACCCAGCTCGGCGGCCCGGTGCGCCCCGTGCTGCCGCAGCCAGGCGACGACCTCGGCTGCCCCGGCGCGCTCCGCCGCGTCGAGCGGGGTGAGCCGCTCCCACAGAGGCAGGACGTCCACGTCGGCGCCCCGGGCCAGCAAGTACTCCGCCGCGTCGATGCTGCCGCCGTGGCAGGCGTACCAGAACGCGACGTCGACGTCGTCCGGTCGCGGAGGGTGCTCCTCGTACTCGGCGACGAGCAGGTCGACCATCCCGAGCGCGGCGGCCTCGGCGGGGCGCGGTGTCGCGCCGCGCTCGACGAGCCGGCGCGCCGCGGCGTGCTGACCGAAGGCGACGGCGTCGGAGAGGGGCGTGCCGTCGGCGATCACGGCGCCGTCGGCGTCGATCGCGGCGCCGGTATCCAGGAGGGCGTCGACGAGCGGGACGTCGTCGTTGCTGGCGGCCCAGTGCAGGGCGGTCTCGCGGTGCGCCCCGACGAACCGGGCGTCGACGTCCGCGCCCGCCGCCACGAGCATCCGTACGATTTCGGGGCCCGCCGGCCGGTTGCCCGGCCAGTCCGTGACGACGTGGAGCAGCGTCCGCGCGCCGTCCGGCCGGGCGGTGACGAGCGCGGGCTCGGCGGCGAGCAGGCGTCGCAGCTCCTCGACGTCGCCGGCACGGATCGCCGCCACCGCCTGCTCCTCGGCCTCGGTCATGCGCCGATCCTGCCCCGACTCGCGGAAGCCCAGGGCGCGACTCGCGGGAGCCCGGGGCGCGACTCGCGG
>NZ_JAJTTE010000051.1 GCF_021343995.1 Pseudonocardia terrae
CAGCGCCGACAGCGCCGACAGCGCCGACAGCGCCGACAGCGCCGACAGCGCCGACAGCGCCGACCACGAGGCCGACCACGAGGGCGACGAGCGGGCCGACGGTGCCGGCTCCTCGGCCGCCGCGGCCGAGACGCCTCCGGTGACCTCGGACCTGCCCGGCTCAGGGCTGCCGGGCACGCCGTCGGCACCGCCGTCGCGTTCGGGGCGGCTCGGGCGCAACCTCGCCGCCGCCATCGCGGTCGGGCTGTCGCTGGGGGCGGTCATCCTGGCGTCGCTGCTGGTGCAGCGGCAGGCGTTCATCATCGTCCTGGCCGCGGCCACCGCGGTCGGCACCTGGGAGCTCGCCGGCGCGTTCCGGCGCAGCACGGCGCAGATCAAGGTCCCGCTCCCGGTCCTGCTGGTCGGCGGCCAGGCGATGGTCTGGCTGGCGTGGCCGTTCGGCCTCCGCGGCTCCGCGGTGGCCTTCGCGGTCACGGTCCTGGTCTCGCTCCTCTGGCGCATGGGCTTCGGCGCGCGGGGGAGCGGCGCCCACGCCGCGGACGGCTTCCTGCGCGACGTCGGCGCCGGCATCTTCTCCGCCGCCTATGTGCCCTTCTTCGTCTCCTTCGCCACGCTCCTCGTGCTCCCCGAGGACGGCGTCGGCCGGGTGCTCACGTTCATGATCTGCGTGGTCGCCTCCGACGTCGGCGGCTACGCGGCCGGGGTCGTCGCCGGCCGGCACCCGATGGCCCCCCGGATCAGCCCGAAGAAGTCCTGGGAGGGCTTCGGGGGTTCGCTGCTGGCCGGCATGATCGCGGGCGCGCTGTCCGTCCTCCTGCTGCTCGACGGCGTCTGGTGGCTGGGTGCGATCCTCGGCGCGGTCCTGGTCGTCACCGCCACGCTGGGCGACCTCACCGAGTCGATGATCAAGCGCGACCTGGGGATCAAGGACATGGGCACGTTGTTGCCCGGCCACGGCGGCCTGATGGACCGGATGGACTCGATGCTGCCCGCGGCGTTCGTCTCGTGGGCCCTCCTGAGCCTCTTCGTGCCGGTCGCATGACTCTCGCGCCCCGGACGGCCGTGACCCGCACGGCAGCAACCCGGACGGCCTTATGAGGTACAAGGGCTTCGGCGGGCAGCTCAAGACCGGCCCCGCCATCCCCAGCCCCAACATCTGGCACTGGCCGGACGTGTACGAGCGCGAGAACCGCGCGCAGGACGCCGACGGCGTGCTCTGGGCGGCCCTGCGCGCCGCGGCACCGTGGGCGGGCCTCGACGTCGTCGACGTCGGCTGCGGGGACGGCTTCCACCTCCCGCACTTCGCGGAGGAGGCCCGCTCGGTCGTCGGGGTCGAGCCGCACCCGCCGCTGGTCGAGCGCGCCCGGCGGCGCGGGTACGAGGTGCTGCGCGGGGGAGCGGAGGCACTCCCGCTGCCCGACGCGTGCGCCGACGTCGTGCACGCCCGCACCGCCTACTTCTTCGGCGAGGGCTGCGAGCCGGGGCTCGCGGAGGCCGACCGGGTGCTCCGGCCGGGTGGCGTGCTCGCGATCGTCGACCTCGACTTCACCGTGCCGCCCTACGGCGACTGGCTGCGTGCCGACCTGCCCCGCTACGACCCGGCGGCGGTCGAGCGGTTCTTCGTGCGGCAGGGCTTCACACAGCAGCGCCTCACCTCGACCTGGCGCTTCCCGGACCGGGCGACGCTCGAGGCGGTCCTGCGGATCGAGTTCGCCCCCGCGACCGCGGCCCGCGCGATCGCGGAGACGACGTGCCTGACCATCCCGGTGGGCTACCGCCTGCACATCCGCCGCAGGCCCGCCGGGATCATCACCGCCTGACCCTCGGGCCCGGCTCAGGCCAGCGTGATCTGGCCACCGGACACCGTGACGGTCGCCGACGACAGCGCCCGCGGGGCCGGGCCCTTCAGCACCTTGCCCTGGAGGTCGTAGGTGCTGCCGTGACACGGGCAGACCAGCGTGGCGCCCTGCACCCCGGTCACGGTGCAGCCCTGGTGCGTGCAGACCGCGGACAAGCCGACGTAGTTTCCCGCAGTCGGCTGTGTGACGATCACCTTCTGGTCGGGGAACACCTCCGCGCCGCCCACCGGAACGCTCGATGCCGGGCCCAGCGTGATGGCCGCGGGCGCCGCCGCCGGCGCCGCGCCGCCGCCGGTGCCGGAGGCGCTGGTGCTCGTGCTGCCGGAACCGCCGCCGGAACAGCCGGCGGCCAGAAGCCCGATCCCGACGGCGGCGGCGCCCGCCCCGGCGACGGCGGCGCGCCGGGTCAACACCGGGGCGGTCGGGGTGGTCGTGGCCTCACGCTTCTCGGACATGTCGGCTCCCCCCAGGGATCGGCCAGCAACGTGGTGGTCCCGGTCACCATGACACGACCCGCCTGAGATCACGCTGTGCGGAACGCCGAGCGGTCGCGCAGCGCCGGGCCGTGCCCCCGCCGGGTGACGGTCTCGCTACCGTGGCGGCATGAGCCGAACCGTGCGTGCCGTCTCCGGCATCCCCCTGCCGCAGCTGGAGATCCTGCTGGGCGGCGCGGGCTGGGTCGCGGGCTCGCTCGGCTTCGGTGCGGGGGGCGGCACGCTGGTCATGGCCGCGGGCCTGCTGCTCACCGGGTGGTTGTTCACCACCGTCCGGCGCCGCCAGAGCCTCGGCGCGCGCCTGGACCGCGGGCTCCGCACCCGCGTGCTGCGACTCGGCGTCGCCGTGGGGGTGGTGCTGGTCGTGGTGGGCATCGGGCTGCCGCTGATCGGGCAGGGCTGGGGCGAGCTGACGGTGCCGGCCGGGGCCGCGGTGGTCGGCGCGGGGCTGTGCTCGCTGTCGACGCTGCTCGGCGAGCGGTCGTTCGTGGCCGTCGGCGGCCTGCTGGTCGTGCTCGGCGCCGTCGGGTGCCTGCTCGCGCTGAACACCGGGGGCGCCGCGCTGCCGCTCGGCGTCGTCGGGCTCGGCGGCGCTGCGGTCCTGTGGCTCACCGGCGTCCGCCGGATCGGGTTGGTCGAGGAGCTCCGCGCGCGCGTCGGCCGCTGACCGCGCGCACGGATCGAACGCGGAAGAGGCGCGGAAGAGACGCGGAAGAGACGAGGGACACGCGGGGACGAACCGCACCCGGAGGCGGCGCCGGTCACGGCCCGGCCCGGCCACGCCGGTGCGGATGGCACACTGGAAGGGCCATGTCGACTTCCCTGCCCCTGGTCTTCGACGCGCCGAAGCGCGCGACCCCGCCCCGCCACCTCGCCGACCTCGATCCCGCCGAGCGCAAGGCGGCGGTGACGGAGCTCGGGCTGCCCGGCTTCCGGGCCGACCAGCTGGCGCGGCACTACTTCGGCAGGTTGACCGCCGACCTCGACGAGATGACCGACCTCCCGGCCGCCGCCCGTGCCCAGCTCACGGCGCTGCTGCCGCCGCTGGTCGAGACCGTCACCGAGCAGGTCTGCGACGCCGGGCAGACCCGCAAGACGCTCTGGCGCGGTCACGACGGCACGCTGGCCGAGTCCGTCCTCATGGGCTACCCGGAGCGCACGACGGTCTGCATCTCCAGCCAGGCCGGCTGCGGCATGGCCTGCCCCTTCTGCGCCACCGGCCAGGGCGGGCTGCAGCGCAACCTGTCCACCGCCGAGATCGTCGACCAGGTGCGGCAGGCCGCGCGCACGGCGCAGGAGGGCGCGCTGGGCGAGCCGCGGCGGCTGTCCAACATCGTGTTCATGGGCATGGGCGAGCCGCTCGCGAACTACAAGCGGGTCGTCGCCGCGCTGCGCCGGATCACCGAGCCGGCGCCGAGCGGTCTCGGGATCTCCCCGCGCGGGGTCACGGTGTCGACCGTCGGGCTCGTCCCGGCGATCGACAAGCTGGCGCGGGAGGGGCTGCCGGTCACCCTGGCGATCTCCCTGCACACCCCGGACGACGAGCTGCGCGACACCCTGGTCCCGGTCAACAACCGGTGGAAGGTCGCCGAGGTCCTCGACGCCGGGCGGCGCTACGCCCAGACGACCGGCCGTCGGATCAGCATCGAGTACGCGCTGATCCGGGACGTGAACGACCAGCCCTGGCGCGCCGACCTGCTGGGGAAGCTGCTGCGCCAGCGCATCGGGACCAAGCGGGTGCACGTGAACCTCATCCCGCTCAACCCGACCCCGGGCAGCGAGTGGGACGCCAGCCCCAAGCCCGTCGAGCGCGAGTTCGTGCGTCGGGTGCAGGCCGCCGGCGTGTCCTGCACGGTCCGCGACACCCGCGGCCAGGAGATCGACGCCGCCTGCGGTCAGCTCGCCGCCACCGCCCGCGCCTGAGAGGGAACGCCCGAGAACGAGCGGGCCCGCCCACCCGGAGGTGGACGGGCCGCGCCTCCCGGCGCCCTACACGCGCTCGCCCGTGGACGGGTCGAACAGGTGCAGGTCCTCGCTGGTGGGCGTGAGCGCGATCTGGTCGCCGCGCCGCGCCCCGGACCGCCCGCCGGTGCGGACGACGACGGGAGTCTGCTCGCCGTCGTCGAGGTGGGCGTAGAGGAACGCGTCGCTGCCCAGCTCCTCGACGACGTCGACCTGCGCCTTCACCCCGGCCCCGTCCCCGTTCGACCCGACCGTCCACTGCTCCGGCCGGATGCCGAGCTGCACGGTCGACAGCCCGGCCTCGGTGATCCGGGACCGCAGGGACCGCGGGAGGGCCAGCTCCGACGAGCCCATCCGCACGCCCTCCTCGGACACCGGCAGCGTGAACAGGTTCATCGCGGGCGAGCCGATGAACCCGGCCACGAACGCGTTGGCCGGCTTGTCGTAGAGCTCCGCGGGTGTGGCGAACTGCTGCAGCTCCCCGTCCTTGAGCAGCGCCACCCGGTCACCCATCGTCATGGCCTCGACCTGGTCGTGGGTGACGTAGACGGTGGTGACGCCGAGCCGGCGCTGCATCGCGGCGATCTCCGTGCGGGTGGACACGCGCATCTTCGCGTCCAGGTTCGACAGCGGCTCGTCCATGAGGAAGACCTGCGGCTCCCGGACGATCGCACGCCCCATCGCGACGCGCTGCCGCTGGCCGCCGGACAGCGCCCGCGGCTTGCGGTCGAGGTACTCGGACAGCCCGAGGATCTCGGCCGCGGCCTTCACCTTCGTCGCCCGCTCCTCCTTCGGCACGCCCCGCATCTTCAGCGGGAACGCCATGTTCTCGCCGACGGTCTTGTTGGGGTACAGCGCGTAGTTCTGGAACACCATGGCGATGTCCCGGTCCCGCGACGGCACCCCGACCATGTTCCGGCCGCCGATCCGGATCTGGCCGCCGTCGATCTCCTCGAGCCCGGCGAGCATCCGCAGGGCGGTGGACTTGCCGGAACCGGACGGGCCCACGAGGACGACGAACTCGCCGTCGGCGATCTCGAGGTCCAGCCGGTTCACGGCCGGCTTGGCCCCGGCCGTGTAGATCCGGGACGCCTGGTCGAACTCCACCTCAGCCACGACGGGCCTCCTTCACTGGACTGGCCCCGGTCACTTCACGGCTCCGAAGGAGAGGCCCTGGACGAGCTTGTTCTGCGCGATCCACCCGGCGATGACGACGGGCAGCGCGGCCAGGGTGGCCGCGGCGCACAGCTTGGCGAAGTACAGCCCCTCGGAGGTGATGAACCCGACGAGGAACACCGGCACCGTCGCGGCCCGCGCCGCCGTGAGGTTGACGGCGAAGAAGAACTCGTTCCACGCGAAGATCACGCAGATCAGCGCGGTGGCCGCCATGCCGGGGGAGATGACCGGGAGCACGACCTCGCGCAACGAGCGTGCGGTCGACGCCCCGTCCATGCTCGCCGCCTCCAGGAGCTCCTTGGGGACCTCCTGGAAGAACGACCGCATCATCCACACGGCGATCGGCAGGTTCATCGCCGTGTAGAGGACGATCAGCGTCCAGATGTTGTCGAGCATCCCGATGTCGTTGACGACGACGTAGATCGGCACGATCGCCGCGACGACCGGGAGCATCTTCGTGGAGATGAAGAAGAACAGGACGTCCTGCACCTTCTTCACCGGGCGCAGCGACACCGCGAACGCCGCCGGCGTGGCCAGCACCAGCACCAGGATCGTCGAGACGACCGTGGCGAACAGCGAGTTGAGCAGGTACGGGCCGATGCCGGCGTCGAACACCGCCCGGAACTGGTCCAGTGTCGGCGTGAAGAACAGCTTCGGCGGCGTGGTGTAGGCGTCGGCCTCCTGCTTGAAGGCCGTGAGCACCATCCACAGGATCGGGAAGAAGAACCCGATGCCGACGATCCAGGCCAGCACGGTCAGCAGGCTCGCGCCGACCCGGCCCTTCCTCGCGGGCGCCAGGTCCTGCGTGCTCGGCGTGGCGGGCCGTTCGGTGGTGGTGGGGGCGGCCATCACGTCTCCTCCCCTCCGGAGAAGCTGCGGAAGATCAACCGCAGGGCGAACGTGGCGACGATGATCGTGGCGACCACGACGACCACGCCCATCGCGGCCGACTGTCCGATGTCGAAGCCCAGGAACGCGCGCTGGTAGATGTAGAAGGGCAGGTTCGCGCTGGCGGTACCCGGGCCGCCCTGGGTCATCATGTAGATGGCGTCGAACGTGTTGATCAGGTAGATCGCGCCGAGGACGATGCCCAGCTCGATGAACCGTCGCAGGTGCGGGATCGTCACCTCGCGGAAGACGCCCCACGAGGTCGCGCCGTCCACCCGGGCCGCCTCCAGCACGTCGTGCGGCTGGCTCTGCAGGCCCGCGAGGATCAGCAGCATCATGAACGGCGTCCACTGCCAGACCAGGGCGACCATGACCGAGGTCAGCGGGAACGTCGAGATCCAGTCCGTGGCACCCACCCCGAAGGGCGACAGCACGAAGTTGATCAGGCCGTAGGTCGGGTCGAACAGGACCGTCTTCCACAGCAGCGCGGCCGCGACCGGCGTGATGAGGAACGGCGTGATCAGCAGCGTGCGGATGAACCCCCGGCCGAGGAAGGCCCGGTCCAGGAGCAGGGCGAACAGCAGCCCCAGGATCAGCGAGAACAGCACCGAGCCCGCGGTGAGCAGGACGGTGTTGAGGGCGACCTGGCGGAACTGGCTGTCCGTGAACACCAGGATGTAGTTGTCGATCCCCACGAACTGCCGGCTGCCCGGGCGCACCAGGTTCCAGGACTGCAGCGAGTAGTAGATCGTGAACAGGAACGGCAGCTGCGTGACGATGATCGTGAAGACCAGCGCCGGCAGCAGCGGGGCGCGGCGGACCCATCCGTCGGCCCGCGATCCCGGTCCGCGGTCCGGCCGGCGGGGCGTGAGCTCCGCGGGCCGTTCGGCCGTGACCGTCATGTCTCCACCTCCTCGGGAGTGCCGGCCGCGGCGGGGCGCTCGCCGCCGCCTGCGTCCCGACGGCTACGGAGCCGAGCGGGTGGGTGTCCGGTCCGAGCGGTCATGAGCCCGCCCCCTGTCGCTGGTAGGACTCGCCGACGGTCGTGGCGTAGACCTGTGCCTGGTCCAGCGCCTCGTCCGTCGACTTCTGGCCGGCGATGGCCGCCGAGAGCTGCTGGCTGACCCGCGTCCCCAGGTCCTGGAACTCGGGGATCGCGAGGAACTGCACGCCGGTGTAGGGCACCGGCTCGACGGTCGGCTTGTTCTGGTCGGCCTTCGCGATGGCGTCGAGCGTCGGCCCGGCGTAGAGCTTCGACGTCTCGATGTACTGCGGGATCTGGTAGGTCGACTGGCGCGCGCCCGGCGGGACGTGCTGCCAGCCGAGCTGCTGACCGACCATCGGCCCGTACTCCTTGCTGGTCATCCAGGACAGGAACTTCCAGGTGTCGGCGGTGCTGCCCTTCTCGTCCGCGGTCTTCGGGATCGCCAGCGACCAGCTGTAGAGCCAGCCGGAGTCGGGCTTCTCCACGATCGGCGCCGGCGCGTAGCCGACCTTGCCGGCGACCCGGCTCTCCTGCGGGTTCTCGACGATGCCCGCGGCGACCGTGGCGTCGTACCACATGGCCGCGTTGCCCTGGCTGAACTGCGTGCCGCACTCGCTGAACCCGCTGGTCGCCGCGCCGGGCTCGCCGTACTTGCGGACCAGGTCGACGTAGAAGTTCGCGGCCTGGCGGAACTGCGGCGAGGTGAGCTGGGCGTTCCACTTCTCGTCGTACCAGCGGGCGCCGAAGGTGTTGGCGACGGTGTCGAACGGCGCCATGACCTCGCCCCAGCCGGGCTTGCCGCGCAGGCAGATGCCGGCCATGCCCTTCGCCGGGTCGTCCAGCTTCTGGGCCGCGGAGGCCACGTCCTGCCAGGTCGGCTGGGCGGGCATCTCGATGCCGGCCTGCTGGAAGAGGTCCTTGCGGTACATCAGGAAGGACGACTCGCCGTAGAACGGCACGGAGTACATGTGGCCGTCGGGTCCGGAGAGGGCCGCCCGGACGGCCGGGATGAAGTCGTTCTCGTCGTAGCCCGGGGTGGCGGCCATGAGCGGGTCGAGATTGACCAGCCAGCCGTTGGCGGCCCACTGCGGCGTCTCGTAGTTCGAGATCATCACCGCGTCGAACTCGCCGCCGCCGGTCGACACCGAGGCCGTGATCTTCGCGCGGGCCTCGTTCTCCGACAGGCTCACGAACTTCAGCCGGATGCCCGGGTTCTGCTGCTCGAACTGCGAGGACAGCTTGATCGCGTCCTGCATCTGCGGGTTGGAGACGATCGCGATGGTGATCGTCTTCTGGTCGGGGCCCCCGCCACCGAGGTCGCCTGCGCCGGCACACCCGGAGAGGGCGAGCGCCAGGACGGCGAGCAGCGCGAGCGGGCCGGACCGGGCCGGCCGGAGACGGCCCGGGGTGCGACGGGGCGGTCGGTCGGATCTCCTGTGCGGTGGGGCCACGGTGCCCTCCTGGTCGGTCGCGGTCGTCGGCCCGCCGCGGCCGGGGGGCCCGGAGGCCGCCCCGGTGGACCGCGGCGAGACCGACGTGTCTTCGCGGGCAGCCGTCGTGCAGACCCGCAATGAACGTGTCCCATGTCACGCCGGAACTACGCTAAGGGGAAGTTAAGCGCTTGCGCAACCGCTTACGTTCTATACTTCGAGCGTTCGGGTGACGTGGCTCACGCGTCGACGGCGCCCCCGCGGCCGGACGTCCGGGGCGGGCACCGGTCAGCCGCCCGGAGCCGGGGAGCGGGAGGTGCGCGTGGCGACGATGGCGGACGTGGCGCGGCTGGCCGGGGTGTCGATCGCGACGGTGTCGCACGTCCTCAACGGGACCCGGGCCGTGCGCCCGGAGACGCGGGCGCTGGTGCTCGACGCCGTGCGCGCCGCGGACTACACCCCGAACACGGTGGCGCAGTCGCTCGCCACCGCCCGCACCACCACCATCGGCCTCGCCCTGTCGGCGATCTCCAACCCGTTCCTGGGCGAGCTGATCCACGCGATCGAGGCCGAGGCCGCGCGGCAGGGCTACACGCTGCTGCTCGTCGACCCCCACGAGGACCCGGACTACGAGGACACCGTGATCCGACGGCTGCACGCCCGCCGGGTCGACGGCGTGCTGTTGGCACCGTCGGCCCGGCCGGCCGCGGCCCTGGAGTACGTCGCGGCCCGCGCGGTCCCGACCGTGCTCGTCGACCGGCTGATCGACGACCGGATGGACCAGGTCGGCAGCGAGAACGTCGAGGCGGTCGCCGGCCTCGTCGCCCACCTCGCCGGGCGTGGGCACACGCGGGTCGCGCTGGTCGCCGGCCACCCGGGGCTGCGGACGACGGTCGAGCGCATCGCGGGCTACCGGCTCGGGCTGCGCCGCGCCGGGCTCGACGAGGACCCGCACCTGCTGGTCGACGGGCACTCGGCCGAGGAGCCCGCCCGGGTCGCGGTGCACGCCCTGCTCGCCGCGGCCCGCCCGCCGACGGCGGTGATCACGGGGAACAACTCGATGACGATCGGGGCGATGCAGGCGTTCCGCGAGGCGGGCGTCGACGTGCCGCGCGACGTCGCGCTGGCCTGCTTCGACGACTTCCCCTGGGCCGACCTCTTCGCGCCGCGGCTGACCGTCGTCGCACAGCCCTTCGCCGAGATCGGCCGCGAGGCGGTGCGGCTGCTGCTGCGCCGCATGGCCGATCCCACCGCCGAGCCCGTGACCCGCCGGCTCGCCCCGCGGTTCGTGCACCGGGACTCCTGCGGCTGCGCGTGAGCCCGGTGGGGCCGGGCCGGGTGAGCTGCGCGGGCGCGTCCGGGGGAGCCCACTCGCCCGAGCGGGCGGCGCACGACACACTGGGCCCCGTGGACCTGCCCGTGATGCCGCCCGTCGCGCCGATGCTGGCCAAGCCCGTCAAGGACATCCCGCCCGGTCAGCTCTACGAGCCGAAGTGGGACGGCTTCCGCTCGATCGTCTTCCGCGACGGCGACGAGGTGGAGATCGGCAGCCGCAACGAGCGGCCGATGACGCGGTACTTCCCCGAGGTCGTCGAGGCGGTGCTGGCGAACTTCCCGGAGCGCGCGGTGATCGACGGCGAGATCGTCGTGGCCGACACCGGGCGCAACACCCTCGACTTCGAGGCCCTGCAGCAGCGGATCCACCCCGCGGTCAGCCGGGTGACGCTCCTGGCGGAGCAGACGCCGGCCAGCTTCATCGCCTTCGACCTGCTGGCCGTGGGCGACGAGGACCTCACCGAGGAGCCCTTCGAGGTGCGCCGCGCGCGGCTGGAGGAGGCGTTGGCCAAGGCGCAGCCGCCGATCCACCTCACCCCGCTGACCCGCGACACCGCCGAGGCGCGCCGCTGGTTCGAACAGTTCGAGGGCGCCGGGCTCGACGGGCTGATCGCCAAGAAGCCCGACCAGACCTACCAGCCCGACAAGCGGGTGATGACCAAGATCAAGCACGAGCGCACCTGCGACTGCGTGGTCGCGGGCTACCGGGTGCACAAGTCCGGGCCCGACGCGATCGGCTCGCTCCTGCTCGGCCTGTTCGACGAGCGCGGCGTGCTGGCGTCGGTCGGGGTCGTCGGGGCGTTCCCCATGGCCACCCGCAGGGAGCTGTTCACCGAGCTCCAGCCGCTGGTCACCGAGTTCGAGGGGCACCCCTGGAACTGGGCGGCGCACCTGGAGGGGGAGCGGACCCCGCGCAAGAACGAGACCAGCCGGTGGAACGCCGGCAAGGACCTGTCGTTCACCCCGCTGCGGCCCGAGCGGGTCGTCGAGGTGCGCTACGACTACATGGAGGGCGCCCGCTTCCGGCACACCGCGCAGTTCGTGCGGTGGCGGCCGGACCGGGACCCCGGGTCGTGCACCTACGAGCAGCTCGAGCGGCCGGTCTCCTTCGACCTCGCCGAGGTGCTGGCGAGCGGTTGACCGGCGCGTCGCACCCGTCGCCGCTGGTCGGGCCGGCCGACAAGGGGCATCCTTGATCCCGTGGACACCGCCCACGACCGGCCCGGACACGTGCACGGGCCCGGCTGCGACCACTCGGCCGAGAAGCCGATCGGCTGGTGGCTCAAACACGTCGACCGGCTGATCGAGTCGTCGCTCGACCGCACCCTCGCCGGCGAGGGGATCGGCCGCCGGCACTGGCAGACGCTCAACGCGATCGCCGGCGGCGCGGACACCGTCGCCGCGCTCGACTCGTCCCTGGCCGCCTTCCGCGGCACCGGACCCGGGATCCGCATGGTCCTGGACCAGCTGCGCGCCAAGGGCTGGGTGCAGGAGGCCGCGGGCCGGGTCACGATCACGCCCGTCGGCGCCGCCGCCCGCGGCCGCCTGGTCGCCGCCGTCCGCGAGTACCGCGCGCGGATCACCGAGGGCGTGAGCGACGCGGAGTACCGGGCGACGATCGCGGTCCTGCAGCGGATGGCCCGGAACCTGTCCTGATCGGCCCGCACCGCCCCGAACGGGCCCTTCCTGCCCGACCGGGGTGCGGCGCCCGCCGCCGCCCGCGATGATGGCGCCATGGCGATGCCGACCGCCGCCGAGCTCGAGGCCGCACGGGAGCGCCTGCTCCCGGACGTCCTGCCGGGGCCGGACGATCCGCCCCTGCGCGTGCTCTTCTGCGGCATCAACCCCGGCCTCGTCTCGGCCGCCACGGGGCACCACTTCGCCCGCCCCGGCAACCGCTTCTGGCCCGTGCTGCACGACTCCGGGTTCACGCCGCGGCTGCTGCATCCCGAGGAGCAGGGCGAGCTGCCCGGCTGGGGGCTGGGCATCACCAACATGGCCGCCCGGCCCACCGCCCGCGCGGCCGAGCTGACCGACGCCGAGCTGCTCGAGGGCGGCGCGGTGCTGCGCGCGCTGGTGGAGCGGCTGCGCCCGACCTGGCTCGCCGTCGTCGGGCTGGGGGCCTACCGCACGGCCTTCGCCGACCGCGGCGCCCTCGTCGGCGCCCAGGAGCCGGCGCTGGGCGCCACGCGGATCTGGGTGCTGCCCAACCCCAGCGGGCTCAACGCCCACTGGTCGCGGGCCGAACTGGCCGAGGAGTTCGCGCGGCTGCAGGCCGCCGCCTTCTGAACCGTGGGCCGACAGCCCGGCCCCCGTCGGGACCTCTCGCGGGTCGAGAGCGCGTCGGAACGACCGCGTGCGCGGCCGCCTACACCGTCACAGGTCGTCGAGGTCCGGCACGTCCTCGCCCGAGTCCCGGGCGTCCCGGTCCGCCCACTCCAGCAGCGGCTCGATGCCGAAGACGGTGTCGTCGATGTCGGCGTGCAGGTCGCCGAGCTCGGCGAAGCGGGCCGGCACGGTGGCGATGGTGAAGTCGCCGGGCTCGGCCGAGTCGATCTCGTCCCAGCGGATCGGCGTGGAGACCCGGCCCTCGGGCGTGCCGCGCACCGAGTACGCCGAGGCGATCGTGTGGTCGCGGGCGTTCTGGTTGTAGTCCACGAAGATGGACTTCGGGTCGCGGTCCTTGCGCCACCAGCTCAGGTCGACGATCGCGCAGCGCCGCTCGACCTCGCGGGCGAACGCGTGCGCGGCCCGGCGCACCTCGGCGAACCCGTGCTCCGGCGGGATCCGCACGTAGACGTGCATGCCCTTGCCGCCCGAGGTCTTCGGGTACCCGGTGGCGCCCAGCTCGTCGAGCACCTCGTGGGCCACGTGCGCCACCCGCCGGACGTCGGCGTACGACGCGTCGGGCATCGGGTCGAGGTCGATGCGCCACTCGTCGGGCGCCTCGGTGTCGGCGGCGCGGGAGTTCCAGGGATGGAACTCGACGGTGGACATCTGCACGGCCCACACGACGTCGGCGGGGTGGGTCACGCACAGCTCGTCGGCGTGCCGGTTGTAGCGGGGGAAGTGCACCCGCACCGTCCGGACCCAGTCCGGGGCCCCGCGCGGCAGGCGCTTCTGGTGCACCTTCTCGCCGTCGGTCCCGGTGGGGAAGCGGTGCAGCATGCAGGGCCGCTCGCGCAGAGCGCGGACGATCCCGTCCCCCACGGCGATGTAGTAGCGGGCGAGGTCGAGCTTGGTCTCACCCCGGGCGGCGAAGTACACGCGGTCGGGACTGGAGAGCCGGACCGTCCGGTCCCCGACCTCCAGCTCGACCGCGTCCCCCGCCACCGGGCCGCCCCGGTGGCTCAGCGCCGCCAGTCGTTGCGCTTGCGCAGGGTCCCGACGATGACGGCCAGCAGGACGACCACCGCGGGCACGGCGGCGAAGAGGATCTCCGTCCAGCTCACCGGGTGGCCGATCAGGATCAGGCCCAACAGGATCGCGACGATGACGCCGGCGGTCGGGATGGCCTTCGGGAAGGTGCCGTGCCAGCCCCACTCGGCCGAGGGCTCGTCCGCGGGGTCGACCTTCGCCAGCTCGCGGGAGCTGCTCGCCATGAGTTCCTCCTGTATCGCCGAAGCCCGAAGGGCTCGTGTCGTGCGGCCCTCATCGTCGCACAACACCGCGCCGGGGATGATGGGCGGTGATGAACGCGAACCCACCGCGGTCGGTGCTGGTCCTGGGCTCGACCGGCTCGATCGGCACCCAGGCCCTCGAGGTCGTCGAGAAGGCGGCCGGCCGGTTCACCGTCGCCGGTCTCGCCGCGGGCGGTGGCGACGTCGGGCTGCTCGCGTCGCAGGTCGAGGCCACCGGGGTGCGCCGGGTGGCCGTCGCCGACCCGGCCGCCGCGGCCCGCCTGCGCGAGCAGGTGCCGGGCGTCGAGGTGCTCGACGGTCCGGGTGCCGCCGCCGAGCTCGTCGAGTCCACCCCCGCCGACGTCGTGCTCAACGGCATCACCGGATCGCGTGGCCTCGGGCCCACCCTCGCCGCGCTGCGCTCGGGCGCCGTGCTCGCGCTGGCCAACAAGGAGTCGCTGGTCGCCGGCGGGCCGCTGGTGCTCGACGCCGCCGCTCCCGGTCAGCTCGTCCCCGTCGACTCGGAGCACTCCGCGCTGGCGCAGTGCCTGCGCGGGGGCGGCCGCGACGAGGTCGCGCGGCTGGTGCTCACCGCGTCGGGCGGCCCGTTCCGCGGCCGGCCGCGCGCCGACCTCGAGCACGTCTCGGTCGAGGACGCCCTCAAGCACCCGACCTGGGACATGGGCCCGGTCGTCACGATCAACTCCGCGACGCTCGTCAACAAGGGCCTGGAGCTGATCGAGGCGCACCTGCTCTTCGGCGTGCCCTACGACCGGATCGACGTCGTGGTGCACCCGCAGTCGATCGTGCACTCCATGGTGACCTTCGCCGACGGCGCCACGATCGCCCAGGCCAGCCCGCCGGACATGCGGCTGCCCATCGCGCTCGCGCTCGGCTGGCCGGACCGGGTGCCCGGGGCGGCCCCGCAGTGCACCTGGGACACCCCGCAGAACTGGACCTTCGAGCCGCTCGACCACGAGGCCTTCCCCGGCGTGCGGCTGGCCCGCGCCGCGGGGGAGACCGGCGGGTGCCTGCCCGCGGTGTTCAACGCGGCCAACGAGGAGCTGGTCGCCGCGTTCGTGGCCGGCCGGATCGGCTACACCGCCGTCACGGACGAGCTGGAGCGGGTGCTGGCGGCCGCCGACGCGTGGTCGGCCGATCCCGCTACCGTGGCGGACGTCCTGGCGGCGGAGGAGTGGGCGCGGGCCCACGCACAGGAGCGGGTGCTGTGAGCATTGTGTGGACGATCGTCGGGATCGTCGTCTTCTTCCTGGGCATCCTGCTGTCGGTCGCCTGGCACGAGCTCGGCCACTTCGTGACGGCCAAGTGGTTCGGCATCAAGGTCCCGGAGTTCTTCGTCGGCTTCGGCAAGACGGTCTGGTCGCGCAAGGTCGGGGAGACCGAGGTCGGGGTCAAGGCGGTGCCGTTGGGCGGCTACATCCGGATGATCGGCATGCTGCCCCCGGCCAAGGGCGAGGTGTACGGGCGCAGCCGGCGCACCGGGCCGTTCCAGGGGCTGATCGACGACGCCCGCCAGGCCTCGATGGCCGACGTCGGGCCCGAGGACGCGGACCGGCAGTTCTACACCCGCCGGCCCTGGAAGCGGATCATCGTGATGGCCGCCGGGCCGGTCATGAACCTGATCCTCGCGGTCGTGCTGTTCGCGATCGTGCTCATGGGCTTCGGGCAGATGACCTCCACGCTCACCGTCAGCACGGTCAGCCAGTGCGTCCTGCCCGCCACGGCCACGCAGACCGACACCTGCCCGCCCGGCGCGCCGCTCACCCCGGCCGCGGCCGCGGGCTTCCGGCCCGGCGACCGGATCGTGTCGTTCAACGGCCGGCCGTTCGAGAAGTGGGAGAACCTGCAGGTCGCCATCCGGCAGGCCAGCGGGACCGTGCGCGTCGTCGTCGACCGCGGCGGGCAGCAGGTCACGCTGAACCCCACGCTCATCACCACCGCGCTGCCGGACCTCGACGACCCCGCGAAGACCGAGCAGGCGAGCTTCCTCGGCCTCTCGCCGCTGCGCGAGGTCCAGCGCCAGGGGGTCGGCGCCGTCGGCACCACGATGGTCGACATCGTGGGCCAGGTGGGGCAGAAGCTCGTCGAGATGCCGCAACGGGTGCCCAACCTCTTCGGCGCGGTCTTCCTCGGCGAACAGCGCGACCAGGACTCGCCGGTCGGCATCGTCGGCGCCTCCCGCATCGGCGGGCAGATCCTGGCCAGCGACGCCCCGCCGGGGCAGGAGATCTCCGCGTTCCTGTCGCTGCTGGCGCTGGTCAACATCTCGCTGTTCCTGTTCAACCTGCTGCCCATCCCGCCGCTCGACGGCGGGCAGATCTTCCCGGCCATCTGGGAGGCGATCCGACGGCGGCTCGCCATGCTGCGCGGCAGGCCCGACCCCGGCCCGGTCGACGCGGCCAAGCTCATGCCGGTGGCGATGACCGTCGCCCTGATCTTCATCGGCTGGAGCGCCCTGGTGTTCGTCGCCGACGTCATCAACCCGGTCCGGCTGAGCTGAGATCCCGATCACCGGTGATACTGGACCGGTGATCGCGCTGTGACCCGGAACGGAGCCCGACCGCTCGCGGTCTTCGACATCGACGGAGTCCTGGCCGACGTCACGCACCGGCTGCACCACCTGCGCGCCCGGCCGCAACGCTGGGAGCGGTTCTTCGCGGCGGCGGACGTCGACCCGCTGCTCGAGGAGGGAGCGGACCGGCTGCGCGCCGCCCGGTCCGACCACGACGTCGTCTACCTCACGGGCCGGCCGGAGCGGAACCGGCGGCTCACCGAGCGCTGGCTCGCCGAGCACGGCCTGCCCACCGGCCCGCTGTTCATGCGCGAGGACGACGACTACCGGCCGGCCCGGATGATGAAGCGCGAGGTCCTGCGCCGGCTCTCCGACCGCCGTGAGATCGCGTCGGTGATCGACGACGACCCCGCCGTCGTCCGGGTGCTGCAGGACGACGGCTGGCCGGTCGAGCTGGCCACCTGGCTGCCGCACTCCTCGACGCTGCAGGACGCCCAGGAGAGCAAGGGGCGTACGTGATCGCGGCCCACCTGCCGACGGGGTGAACAGCAGGTGGCGGATCCGGGTCACACGATCTCGACGGCGGAGAAGGCGCATACTGGGGGTCGTGAGCGTCTCCTTGGGAATGCCCTCGACCCCCGCTCCGACCCTGGCGCCGCGCCGGCCGACGCGGCAGCTGATGGTCGGGTCGGTCGGGGTCGGCAGCGAGCACCCCATCTCGGTGCAGTCGATGACCACCACCCTGACCGCCGACGTCAACGCCACCCTGCAGCAGATCGCCGAGCTCACCGCCGCGGGCTGTGACATCGTGCGCGTCGCCTGCCCGAGCCAGGACGACGCCGAGGCGCTGCCGGCGATCGCCCGGAAGGCGCAGATCCCGGTCATCGCGGACATCCACTTCCAGCCGAAGTACGTGTTCGCGGCGATCGAGGCGGGCTGCGCGGCCGTGCGCGTGAACCCCGGGAACATCCGGAAGTTCGACGACCAGGTCAAGGAGATCGCCCAGGCCGCCAAGGACCACGGCACCCCGATCCGGATCGGCGTCAACGCGGGCTCGCTGGACAAGCGGCTGCTGCAGAAGTACGGCAAGGCCACGCCGGAGGCGCTCGCCGAGTCGGCGATGTGGGAGGCGAGCCTGTTCGCCGAGCACGACTTCCACGACATCAAGATCTCGGTCAAGCACAACGACCCGGTCGTCATGGTCCGGGCCTACGAGCTGCTGGCCGAGCGGTGCGACTACCCGCTGCACCTCGGGGTCACCGAGGCGGGCCCGGAGTTCCAGGGCACGATCAAGTCCGCGGTGGCGTTCGGCGCGCTGCTCTCGCGGGGCATCGGCGACACCATCCGGGTGTCGCTGTCGGCCCCGCCGGTGCAGGAGGTCAAGGTCGGCCGGCAGATCCTCGAGTCGCTGAACCTCAAGCCGCGCCGCCTGGAGATCGTCTCCTGCCCGTCCTGCGGGCGCGCGCAGGTCGACGTCTACAAGCTCGCCGACCAGGTCACCGCCGGGCTCACCGGCATGGAGGTGCCGCTGCGCGTGGCCGTCATGGGCTGCGTCGTCAACGGCCCGGGCGAGGCCCGCGAGGCCGACCTCGGCGTGGCCTCGGGCAACGGCAAGGGCCAGATCTTCGTCAAGGGCGAGGTCATCAAGACCGTGCCGGAGCACGCCATCGTCGAGACCCTGATCGAGGAGGCGATGAAGATCGCCGAGACGATGGAGGAGGGCGCCGGTGAGCCGTCGGTGACCGTGGGTTGAGCGCCGGATGAACGTCCTGCGGGGCGGGGATGACCGTGCCGGTGATCGGGCCGGTGATCCTGGCGTAGGCAGCACGCCCCGCGTGTGGCACCGTAGAGGGGTGCTGAGGGTCGCCGGGGCTCGGTTGCTCGATGATCGGGACCGCGGGGGCGTCCGCGCTGCGCTGGAGGCCGACCCGGTGGCCGCGTGCATGGTCGCGGCGCGGGTCGAGGCGGCCGGTCTGGACCCGTGGCGGCTCGGCGGCGAGATCTGGGCCTCGGGCTCGCGGCTCGAGGGCCTCTGCTTCTCCGGTGCCAACCTCGTCCCGCTGCGCGGGCAGCGCGGGGCGATCCGCGCCTTCGCCGACCGCGCGCGCCGGCACGGCCGCTCCTGCTCGTCGCTCGTCGGGCGGGCCGAGCTCGTCCTGCCGCTGTGGGAGGAGCTGGCTTCCAGCTGGGCGCCCGCCCGCGAGGTGCGCGCCGACCAGCCGCTGATGGTGCTGGCCGGCCCGCCGCGGATCGCGCCGGACCCGCAGGTCCGCCCGGTGCGCCCGGAGGAGATCGACCGGTACCTGCCGGCCGCGATCGCGATGTTCACCGAGGAGGTCGGCGTCGACCCGCGGGCGGGCGACGGCGGCGCGGGCTACCGCGCCCGGGTCGCCGAGCTGATCTCCGCGGGCCGGGCGTTCGCGCGTTTCGACGAGAACGGCGAGGTCGTGTTCAAGGCCGAGATCGGCGCGATGTCGGCGCGGGTCGGGCAGATCCAGGGCGTGTGGGTGCACCCGTCGCGGCGCGGCGAGGGGCTCGGCACGGTCGGGACCGCCGCCGTCGTCGAACGGCTCACCGCACTCGGCCGGATCTCCAGCCTCTACGTCAACGGCTTCAACACGCCCGCCCGCCGCACCTACGACCGCATCGGGTTCACGCAGGTCGCGAGCTTCGCCACGGTGCTGTTCTAGCCCGATCGCCACAGGGAGCCACAATTGCGGTTTCGGCGGCCGGCGGCGCGCATCATGGAACCATAATGGCGTCGAGCGGCCTGGAAAATCGCGTTATGGCTCCATAATGCATACTCGTCCGGTGCCCCGACCCGTCCGGATCCCGGCCCTCCTGACCGTCCTGGTGGCGGTGCTCGCGACGGCCGGGTGCGGCCTCTTCGGCGACAGCGGCCCGCAGGACACCGTCGACGCCTACGTGAAGGCCTGGACCGGGGGCGACGACGCCGGGGCCGCCGCGCAGACCGACTCGGCCGACGCGGCCCGCGAGTTGCTCGGCTCGGTGCGCACCGCGCTGAGGCCGGCCGCGATCACCGCCGAGGTGGCGCAGGTGCGCACGGCCGGACAGCGGTCGTCGGCGTCGGTGAACGTGACCTGGGACCTCGGGCAGGACCGGCACTGGAGCTACCTCACCCAGCTGGACCTGCAGCCCGCCGCCGACGCGGACACGGGCTGGCGGATCCACTGGGCGCCCGGCGTGGTGCACCCGGACCTGCAGCCGGGGCAGGGCCTCGCGCTGCGCACGACCAGCCCCGACCCGGCGCCGGTGACCGACCGCAACGGCACGCCCCTGCTCGCCCCGACGAAGGTCGTCACGATCCTGCTGGACCGCAAGGCGACCGGCGACCTCAACGCCGTCACCGGCACGTTGGCCCGGGCGCTCAACCCGATCGACCGCGAGATCACCCAGCAGTCGATCACCGACGGCGCGGCGCGCACGCCCGACGGGCAGGCCTACACCGTCGCGGTGCTGCGCGAGACCGACTACCAGAGCGTCCGCGGCGCGATCTACGACCTGCCCGGGGTGCGGTTCACGTCGTCGTCGCGGCTGCTGGCGCCCGACGCCGCCTTCGCCTCCCAGGTGCTCCCCGCGGTGCGGACCGAGGTCGCGGCGCAGGTGAACGGCAAGGACGGCTGGTCGGTCGACGCCGTCGACAGCACGGGCGCCACGCAGAAGACGCTCACCGAGCAGCCCGTCACGCCCGGGACCACGGCGCAGGTCAGCATCGACCGCACCGTCCAGGCCGCCGCCGAGGACGCCGCGGACACGCTGCCGCAGCAGGTCGCGATCGTGGCGATCCAGCCGTCGACCGGCGACATCCTCGCCGCCGCGCAGAACGCCGCCGCCGACCAGGCCGGCGCGATCTCGTTCACCGGCCGGTACCCGCCGGGGTCCACGTTCAAGATCGTGACGGCGAACGCCGCGCTGCAGAACCTCGGCGTCACGGCCGGCACCCCGGAGGCCTGCCCCGGCACGACGTCGATCGGCGGCCGGGTGGTGCCGAACGAGGACGAGTTCGTGCTGGGCACGGTGCCGCTGCAGCAGGCCTTCGCGCGCTCCTGCAACACGACCTTCGCGACGCTGGCCTCCCAGCTCGCGCCCGACGCCTTGCCCACCGCGGGCCGGCAGCTCGGGTTCGGGGCGGACTACACGGTGCCCGGGCTGACCACCGTGACCGGCAACGTCCCGCCGGCCGACGACCTCGTCCAGCGCGCCGAGGACGGCTTCGGCCAGGGGCTCGTCGTCGCCACGCCCTTCGGCATGGCCCTGGTGGCGGCGACCGTCGCGCACGGCGCCCCGGTCGTCCCGCAGCTGATCCGCGACCGGCCGACCGCGACGGTCACGGCCGCGACGCAACCGAACGCCGCGGCGCTCGACCAGCTGCGCCCGATGATGCGGCAGGTGGTCACGGACGGGACCGCCACCGGACTGCGCAACTCCGGCGAGGTGTACGGCAAGACGGGCACCGCGGAGTACAGCCAGAACGGGACGAACCGGGCGCACGGGTGGTTCGTCGGCTACCGCGGCGACCTCGCCTTCGCCGTGCTGGTGGTCGACGGCAGCTCCTCCGGTCCCGCGGTCGGTGTCGCCCAGCGGTTCCTGGCGGGGCTGCGCGGGGCGTGAGGAACCTCGCGCGGCGCTGCGGCCCGTGCTCCGGACGCGGGCGTAGGCTCGACCCGTGCGCCGCCCCCGCATCCCCGTCCTCGCCTTCGCCGCCGACGCCGTCGCCGTCCTGGTGTTCGCCGCGATCGGGCGCGCCAGCCACGAGGAGGCGAGCAGCGTCGTCGGGCTGCTCGGCACCGCCGCGCCGTTCCTGGTCGGTGCCGTCGCCGCGTGGGCCACGCCGTGGGTGCGGGCGCACCCGGTCGGGTTCAAGGCAGGCGCCGGGGTGCTCGCCGGCACCGCCGTCCTCGGCCTGCTGCTCCGCGCCGCCTTCACCGGCCAGCTGCCGCTGAGCTTCGCGATCGTCGCCACGGTCTCGCTGGCGGTGTTCCTGCTGGGCTGGCGGGGCATCGCCGCCCTGACCTCCCACCTCTCCCGCCGCCGCGCCTCCGTCCGCTGATCCACAGGCGGCCCGTCCCGGGCCGCTCGCACAGACCGTCGGCGTCTTGCACACCTGGTACGACGGGGGTGCGGAGGGGTGACGGTGTGTGCCGACCGCGTTGTCCACAGGCGACGGATCCGCACCGCGAGAACGGGAGTTCTCCGGTCATTCTCGTGGCATGGACTCGTCCTGCCCGGCCGCCGCGCCGCGCCCGGTGCGACCTGCGTCGCCGTGGGCGGAAGGGGGCGTGGCGACCGGGTTACAGTCGGGACGTGACCGCAGTTCTCGTTCCCGGTGCGCCGACCCCGATCCGTGACGTCCCCGCGCACATCCCGCGGCCGGAGTACGTCGGGAAGAAGGCGCCGTCGCCGAGCCGGGACTCGGACGTGCAGACGCCGGAGACGATCGAGGCGATGCGGGTCGCGAGCCGGATCGCGGCGCAGGCGCTGCAGGTGGGCGGCGAGGCCGTGCGGCCCGGCGTCACCACGGACGAGATCGACCGCGTGGTCCACGACTTCCTGGTCGACCACGACGCCTATCCGTCGACCCTGGGCTACCGCGGCTTCCCGAAGTCGTGCTGCACCAGCCTCAACGAGGTCATCTGCCACGGGATCCCGGACACCACCGTGGTGAACGACGGCGACATCGTGAACATCGACGTCACCGCCTACATCGGCGGCGTGCACGGCGACACGAACGCCACCTTCCTCGCCGGCGACGTCAGCGAGGAGGACCGGCTGCTGGTCGAGCGCACCCGCGAGGCGACGATGCGCGCGATCAAGGCGGTGCGGCCGGGCCGGGAGCTGAACGTGGTCGGGCGGGTCATCGAGTCCTACGCGAAGCGCTTCGGCTACGGCGTGGTCCGCGACTTCACCGGGCACGGGATCGGCCGGTCGTTCCACAGCGGCCTCGTGGTGCTCCACTACGACCAGCCGGACGTCCACACCGTCCTCGAGCCGGGCATGACGTTCACGATCGAGCCGATGATCACCCTCGGCACGATCGACTACGACATCTGGGACGACGGCTGGACGGTCGTCACCAAGGACCGGAAGAAGACCGCGCAGTTCGAGCACACCGTGCTCGTCACGGCCGACGGCGCCGAGATCCTCACCCTGCCCTGACGCGAATCTCCTATCCGGGGGCGCGGCCCGGTGCCAGGCTCGGCCGCATGACGGAGATCTCGGAGCGCTACGCCCGGCACGCCGCGGCCTTCGCCGCCACGATCGCGGCCGTCCCCGCCGACCGCTGGTCCGCGCCGTCGCCCTGCGAGGGGTGGACCGCGGCCGACCTCGTGGCGCACGTCGCCGACGTCCACGGCATGTTCCTGGGCCTGGTCGGCCGCAAGCCCGAGCCGGGCCCGGAGGACCCCGCGGAGGCGTTCGCGTACGTCCGGGACATCGTGCAGGCCGACCTGGAGGACCCAGAGCGGGCCGGCGCGACCTACGAGGGCATGTTCGGCCCGCAGACCTTCGAGGGGTCCGTCGACGGGTTCGTGACGCTCGACCTCGTCGTGCACCGCTGGGACCTGGGGCGGGCCGCCGGCCTCGACGTCACGGTCCCGGAGGACGAGTTCCCGCGGGTCGCGGCGGTGCTGGACATGATGCCGGACGAGGTCCGCGAGGCGGGCACGGTGTTCGGCCCGGCGCTGACCCCGCCGCCCGGCGCGGACGCGCACACCCGCCTGCTCGCGGACATCGGCCGGAAAGCCTGGTGAACGCGGCCCGCCCCGGCTCTACTCTCGGGCCGTGGGCACGGTCTACGACGGCATCACGCCGACCCTGTGGGAGTGGCTGGAGCGGCAGCCGGTCTTCTTCGTCGGCACCGCTCCGCTCTCCGCCGACGGCCTCGTGAACCTGTCTCCGAAGGGCACGCGCGGCACCTTCCGGGTGCTCGACGCGCACACGGTCGCCTACCTCGACCTCACCGGCAGCGGTATCGAGACCGTGGCCCACCTGCGCGAGAACGGCCGGATCTGCCTCATGTTCTGCGCCTTCGAGGGCCGGCCGACCATCGTGCGGCTGCACGGCACCGGGCGGGTCCTCGCCGTCGGCGAGCCGGGGTTCGAGGAGGCGGTGGCGGCGTTCGGCGAGGCCGGGACGAGCCGCCTGCACGGGGCGCGTTCGGTGGTGACCGTCGACGTCACACGGGTGGCCGACTCGTGCGGGTTCGCCGTGCCGCGCATGGACCTGGTCGCGGAGCGCGAGGTCCTGGACAGGTCGCTGGCGAGGAAGTCGCCCGAGCAGCTGGTGGAGTACCACCGCACTCGCAACGGCGTGAGCCTCGACGGACTGCCGGGCCTCGTCACCCCCGGCTGAGCCCCGTCCGGCCCGGGACGCGGCCGCCCGTCGTCGTGCCGTCGCGAGGTCATCGGATCCCGGAGAGGGGCACCTGCAGGCCGTCCGGGCCGGGCCGGCGCATCGCGTCGGCGATCGTCGGGTCCTCCGCGGCGAACCCGAGCTCGCCGAGCACGAAGCGGGTCACGAGGGCGTGCCACTCCCGGGCGCGCCGGAGCATGGCGTGACCGTCGCCGAGCACGTCGAACCGCGCGACCCGGTCGGTGACCCCCCGCGCCCGGACGGCGTAGGCCAGCGACTCGCGCGGGTCGGTCGTGCGCTCGCGGTCGCCGTGGGCGATCAGCAGGCTGCGGCCGGCGAGCTGCTCGACGGGGTCGGTGCCGTCGAGCCACGGGGCCAGGGCGGCGACGGCCCGGACGCCCGGTGCGCCGGCGGCGTGCAGCACGGCGCGCCCGCCCATCGAGTGCCCGACCAGCGCGGCAGGAACGCCCGGGTGGCGCTCGTGCAGGTCGGCGAGCACCGCGTCGGCGTCGCGGGCGGCGTCGCGGGCGGCGCCGTTCCAGCCGCGCAGCCGGTACCGGAGCATGAACACGGCGAGGCCGTCGTTGCGCGTGAGCGCCCTCGCGAAGGGCACCATTCGCCAGTACGGCAGCCCGCGCCGCCCGGCGGGGTCGGTCCCGCTCTCGCTGCCGCCGTGCGCGACGAGGGCGAGCGCGGCCGGGCGTTCCGGATGCGGTCCGACGGGTTCCGGCCGCGGCAGGCTCTCGGGCACGTGCACCTCACGTCGCTCGGCGAAGTCCGTAGTTCCTCCGATCCTCGCGGGACCGTCGGGTGGTGCGCTGGGAGACATGTCACACCGGGGAGATCATCGCCCGACCCGGGCCCGGCCGCCCGCCCGGCGTGAGCGAGGATCGGGGGAGTACCGACCGATGGAGGAGACGTGACGAGTCCCGCACCGGACCTGCCGCCGCCGCTGACGGCCCGCCGGCGCCTGCTGCTGACGCTGCGCCGCCGGCGCCGGGGCTCGGGCTTCTGGTTCGGGCTCGCCATCGAGCTGATCTGGCCGTTCGTCATGCTCTTCACGAAGCTCGGCTGGTCGGGCGGCGAGCGGATCCCGCGCACCGGCGGCGTGCTGATCGCGGCCAACCACGTGTCGTCGTCGGACCCGATCTTCGACACGGCGTTCGTGATCTCGCACCGGCGGATGCCGCGGTACCTGGCCAAGTCGGAGCTGTGGGACGTGCCGATCGTCCGCTCGGTCCTCGGCCAGGGCGGGCACATCCCGGTGTACCGGCAGTCCGCCCGGGCCACCGATGCCTACAAGGAGGCCGTGGCGGCGCTCGAGCGTGGCGAGGTGGTGGTCTTCTACCCGGAGGGGACCTACACGGCCGACCCGGCCGGCTGGCCGATGAAGGCGAAGAACGGGATCGGCCGGATCGCCGTGATGACCGGGGTGCCGGTGATCCCGCTGGCCAACTGGGGGACGCAGGACGTGCTGCCGACCGACGGGAAGCCGTCGCTCTGGCCGCCGAAGCGGGTCAGCGTCGTGGCCGGGCCGCCGGTCGACCTCTCGGCGTACATCGGCAAGCCACGGACCAGGACCAACCTCGACGGGGCCACCGCCGCCATCATGTCCGCCGTCACCGAGCTGGTCGGCAAGGTGCGGGGGGAGACGCCGCCCGCGGAGCCCTACGACCCCGCGAGCGCCCCCGCCCCCGCCGGCCCTCCCGAGCCGGTCGCGGAGCCTCCCGCGGCGAGCTGACGGGCCGCTCGGGTTCGAGCTGACGGGCCGCTCGGGTTCGGCAGCCGGGCGGGCGTCGGGGCCGCCGGCGCTCAGGCCGCTCAGGCCGACGTCTGCTGTGCCCGGATGATCCGCTCGGCCTCCTCCCGGTCGGCGGCGGCCGGTGGGGAGCCCCACATGCGCCGGCCGTTCGGCTCCTGCAGGAACCAGAGCGAGGAGATGCCGATCGCCCCGGCGATGATCAGGTAGTAGGCCGGCCAGTTCAGGTCGCCGGACACCGCGACCAGCGCGCCGACCACCAGCGAGGTGGTGCCGGCGAAGGCCGACACGGACACGTTGAAGGAGATCGACAGGCCCCCGCCGCGCACCTCGGTCGGGAAGAGCGAGGGCAGCGTCGACGGCATCGTCGCGCTGAAGCAGATCAACAGCAGGCCCATGATCATCAGGCCGACGAAGACGCCCACCGTGGTCTCGGTCCGGACCAGGAGGATCATCGGCAGGCCCAGCACGACCAGCCCGATCGAGCCCACCCACGCGATCGGCTTGCGCCCGACACGGTCCGACAGCCTGCCGATCAGCGGGATGAGGATCAGCGCGACCACCATCACCGCGATCTGCACCACCTGCGAGGTGGTCGTGGTGTCGGTGGTCGCACCCTGCATCTTCGGCAGGGTCTCGGTGACGTAGGTCGGCATGTACGAGGTGAGCATGTAGTTGGTCACGTTCCAGACCAGCACCAGGCCCATGCAGACCAGCAGGAACGGCCACAGCGCGAGCAGGGTCCGGGTCTCGTGCGGATGCAGGCGCCGTTGCGCCTTCTCCCGCTGCTCCGCCCTGCGCTCGAGCGCGACGAAGGCGGGGGTGTCGGCCAGCCGGGTGCGCATGTAGACCCCGACGACCCCGAGCGGCAGGGCCACGAAGAACGGCAGCCGCCAGCCCCAGGACAGCAGCTGCTCCTGGGTGAGGGCGGCGTCCGCGACCGTGACCGCGATCGCGCCGAGCAGGTAGCCGGTGAACGTCCCGAACTCGAGCCAGCTGCCGAGGAAGCCACGGCGGCGGTCCGGGGCGTACTCGGAGATGAACGTCATCGCGTTGCCGTACTCGCCACCGGTGGAGAAGCCCTGCACCAGCCGGGCCACCAGGAGCAGGACCGGGGCCCAGATGCCGATCCTGGCCTCGCTCGGGATGCACCCGATGGCGAAGGTGCCCAGCGCCATCAGCACCATCGTCGTGGCCAGCACCCGGTTGCGCCCGATCCGGTCGGCCAGCGGCCCGAAGAACAGCCCGCCCAGCGGCCGGATCAGGAACGCCACGGCGAACAGACCGAACGTGGCGATGGTGCCGACGGTCTCGCTGAGGCCGGAGAAGAACACCTGTCTGATCGTCGGCTCGAAGTAGGCGTAGACGCCGAAGTCGTACCACTCCGTGACGTTGCCGATCGCCGCGGCGCCGATCGCCCTGCGGATCACCCCCGGCTCGGTGACCAGGACCTCCTCCAGCGTCCAGGTCCTCGGCGGCTCATGGGGAGCCAACACGGCCATGATCGGGCCTCCTCACGGGTGAGTGAGAGGCGACGAGCCTACGTCCGCACGAGCCCGGCCGCTCGATGACGGACCCGGCCCGAACCGCACGACCCACCTCGGCAGCACTTGTACCGCAGGGACTTATGCGGCGGCGGGGTCCTTGGCGAGGCGGTCGAGGCGCGTGGTCGTGGGCCAGCGGACGGCGGTGGCCCAGCCCAGCTTCTCGAAGGCCCGGATGGTGATCGCGGAGAGGTCGATCTGCCCCCGGCGGACGCCGTGCCGCGCGCACGTGGGGTCGGCGTGATGCAGGTTGTGCCAGGACTCGCCGAAGGAGAAGACGGCCAGCCACCAGACGTTGGCCGAGCGGTCCCGCGCGGCGAACGGGCGCTCGCCCCACATGTGGCAGATGGAGTTGATGGACCAGGTGACGTGGTGCAGCAACGCCACCCGCACCAGCCCGGCCCAGAACAGCGCGGTCAGCGCGCCCCACCAGGACCACGTCACCAACCCGCCCAGCGCGGCGGGGACCACCAGGGTGAGCACGCTCCACAGGCCGAACAGCGAGTCGATGCGGCGCAGGTCGGTGTCGGCCAGCAGGTCCGGGGTGAAGCGCTCCTCGTTGGTGAGGTCGCGGTCGAACAGCCAGCCGGTGTGCGAGTGCCAGAAGCCCTGGGCCAGCGCCCGCGTGGAGGTGCCGAAGAGCCACGGGGAGTGCGGGTCGCCCTCCTTGTCGGAGAAGGCGTGGTGCCGGCGGTGGTCGGCGACCCACTTGATCACCGGGCCCTGCATGGCGAGGCTGCCGGCGAGCGCGAGCGCGATCTTCAGCCCGCGGCTGGCCTTGAACGAGCCGTGCGTGAAGTACCGGTGGTACCCGACGGTGATGCCCAGCCCGCTGATCACGTAGAACACGAGCCCGATGACGACGTCGGACCAGCCGAGGAACCCGACGGTCGCCGCCAGTGGGATCGCGGCCAGCAGCGCGACGAGCGGTGTGAACACGAAGACGTAGACGCCGATCTGCTGGGGCAGGCCGCGCCTGCCGGCGAGGACCGGTTTGGGCCCGGAGCGGGTCTCGGGCTGCCCCGCCCGGGTCCGTTCGGGCTCTGTTCGCGTGGGCTCTGTCTGCTCGGGCCGGGTGTGCTCCGGCTGGGCGGCCAGGGTCATACGGGTACCTCGTGTGTCGGTCTGCGGCCCGGCCCTCGGGGGCCGGGCCGCGGCGGATCGGCCCGTCCAGCGTAGGTCGACCCTCACCCGATGGCGAGATCTACAGGTCCAGGCCGAGGAGTGCGTTCTCCACCACCTCGGGCAGCGCCGGGTGGATCCAGTACTGGCCGGTGGCCATCTCGCGGGCGGTCAGCCCGAAGGACATCGCCTGGATCAGCGGCTGGATGAGCGAGGACGCCTCCGGCCCCATGAGGTGCGCGCCGAGCAGCCGGCCGGTGCCCTTCTCCGCGACGACCTTGCAGAGGCTGGTCGTGTCCTCCATGGCCCAGCCGAAGGCGACGTCGCCGTACCGCTGGACCTTGACCACGTACTCGATGTCCGTCATCCGGCACTGTTCCTCGGTCTTGCCGACGCTCGCGACCTGCGGGTCGGTGAACACCGCCGAGGGGACGTACCGGTGGTCGATCGCGATCAGGTCGTCGGGGTGCAGGACGTTGTGCCCCACGACCTTCGCCTCCCGGTTGGCGACGTGCTTGAGCTGCCACGGGGAGCTGACGTCGCCCAGCGCCCAGACCCCGTCCGCGGTGGTGCGCTGGAAGCGGTCGACCTCGATCCGGCCGTCCGAGTGCGTGCCGATGCCGGCCGCACCCAGGTTCATCCGGTCGCCGTTGGGGATGCGGCCCGCGGCGACCAGGACGACGTCCGCCTCGAGCGTCTCGCCGTCGTCGAGCGCGAGTGCGATGCCGCTCTCGGTCTTCGACGCGGACCTGACCTGCGTGTTCAGCTTGACGTCGATGCGCGAACCGCGCACCGCGAGGTCGGTGTAGGCGTGCGAGATGGTCTCGTCGTGCGACTTGAGCAGCCGCCCGCCGCGCACGACGAGGGTGACCGTGCTGCCGAGGGCGGAGAAGACGTGGGCGAACTCGGCCGCGATGTACCCGCCGCCGATGACCGCCAGCCGGGGCGGCACGTCGTCGATCCGCATGACGGTGTCGGACGTCTCGTACGGGATGTCGGACTTCGCGATCACCGGCGGGATCATCGGCCGGCCGCCCGCGGCGACGACGACCTGGTCGGCCGTGAGCTCGTCCTCGCCGGAGCCGTCCGTGCGCTCGACCCGCAGGGCCCGCGGCCCGGTGAACGAGGCGTGCCCGAAGTACACGGTCACGTTCGGGCTGCGCTGGACCCGGTACTCCCGGCCGCCGGCCGAGATCGGGTCGATGCGGCCGAACACCCGGTCCCGGATGTCGCGCCACCGGATCTTGTCGATGCCGGCGTCGACGCCGTACTTCGCCGCGCGCCGGACGTGCTCGGCGACGTCGGCCGCGTAGACGTACATCTTCGTCGGGATGCACCCGACGTTGAGGCACGTCCCGCCGAAGACGCCGTGCTCGACGAGGGCCACGTCCTTGTCGGCGTACCGCTCGTCGAGGAACGTGTTGCCGGATCCGGTACCGATGACGACGAGATCGTGGTGGGGCACGGCACGAGGCTAATCGCCCGCGCCCGCGTCGTCGCGCCCGGAAGTCTGGTAGGCACGGGCCATGACCGAGACCGCCGCGACCCTCCGCCGATCCTGGGCCCTCGACCTCGACGCCGCCACCCTCTACGAGCTGCTCCGGCTCCGCGTGGACGTCTTCGTGGTCGAGCAGGCCTGCCCCTACGGAGAGCTCGACGGGCGGGACCTCGAGGAGCGCGCCCGGCACTACTGGCTGGCCGGGCACGGCGACCCCGCGGCGGTCCTCGGCACCCTGCGGCTGCTCAAGGAGCCCGACGGCGGCTACCGGATCGGGCGGCTGTGCACGGCGAAGACCGCGCGCGGGCGGGGGCTGGGCCGGCAGCTGATGCACGCAGCGCTCGCCGAGATCGGCGACGGCTCGTGCGTGCTCGACGCCCAGGAGCACCTCGCGGACTTCTACCGCGGCTACGGCTTCGAGCCGACCGGACCCGCCTACGACTGGGACGGCGTCGCGCACCTGCCGATGCGCCGCCCGGGGCGCTGACCACCCGCTCCGGTGACGTCCGGATCCGGGCGGACGGGTCGTTCCTGCGCGATACTCCGCGCAGCCGGGCGGCCCGCGCCCGGGACGGGCGAGGGAGCACGATGAGCGACGAGCAGGTCCGGACCACCGGGGGCGGGCCGGCCACCGAGGGGGAGACCGCGCCGGTGGCGCCGGGCACGACGTCGCCGGAGGCCACGGTGGTGGTCCCGACCGGGCCGACCGGGTCTGTCGAGCCGACCGGCCCTCCCGCGACCCCGCCGCGGTCAGCCGGACACCGGGCGGCATCGAACCGCACGCGGGTCAGCGGGATGTGGGTCGGGCTGATCCTCTCCGCGGTCGTCCTGCTGTTCCTGCTGATCTTCATCCTGCAGAACCTGGACCCGGTGCAGATCCACTTCCTGGGCGCCGACGGCACGCTGCCCACCGGCGTCGCGCTGCTCCTCGCCGCGATCGCCGGCGTGCTGCTGGTCGCGATCCCGGGCAGTGCCCGGATCGTCCAGCTGCGCCGGGCGGCCAGGAAGGGCCGCCGGGCGCTGTAGCGGGCCGGGACCCGCGCCCGTCGCCCTCGGCGTCGCGCCCGGACGCGGATCGGGTCGGTGCGCCCGGACCGTGCGCCCGGACGCGGACCGGACTCAGGCCGCGGTGCGGGGGCTGCCGCCGCGACCGCTCCGCCGCGGTCCCCCGGAGCGCCGGCCCCGGGCCTCGCCCGCGGGAACCTGCTGGCCACCCGGCTGCCGGCCCGTCGCACCGCGCCCGGAACTGCGGCGGCGCCGTCCGGTGCCGGCCGCGGGCTGCTGCTGCGGGGGCTTCGGCGCCTCGACCGGGATGCCGCTGGGCATGCGCGCCCCGGTGACCTCGACCAGCGAGGCGGAGCCGGGGGCGGCGTCGGCCACGTCGGGGGTGACGCCGGCCTGCCGCATGAGGATGTCGACGTCGCGCCGCTCCTCCGCCGTGACCAGCGTGACCACGACACCCGACTCGCCGCCGCGGGCGGTGCGGCCGGCGCGGTGCAGGTAGTCCTTCGGGTCGCCCGGCGGGTCGACGTGCACGACGAGGCTGACGTCGTCGACGTGGATGCCGCGGGCGGCGACGTCCGTGGCCACCAGCACCGGGATGCTGCCGTCCTTGAACGCGTCGATGGCGCGGTTGCGGGCGTTCTGCGCCTTGCCGCCGTGCAGCGCGCTGGCCTGGACACCCTCGCGACGCAGCTGCTTCACCACGCGGTCGGCGCCGTGCTTGGTGCGCACGAAGAAGATCGTGCGGCCCTCGCGGGCGGCGATCTCGTGCACGATCCGGTTCTTGTCGTCGCGGCGGACCATGAACAGGTGGTGGTCCATGGTCTCGACCGGCGCGGCCGCCGAGGCCACGGCGCGGGTGACCGGGTCGTGGAGGTACCGGTCGACGAGCGTGGACACCTCGTTGTCGAGGGTGGCGGAGAACAGCAGCCGCTGGCCGTCGGCCGGGGTGCGGTCGAGGATCCGCCGGACCTGCGGCAGGAAGCCCATGTCGGACATGCGGTCCGCCTCGTCGATCGCGGTGATCTCGACCGCGGACAGGTCGCAGGTGCCCTCGTTGAGGTGGTCGGTGAGCCGGCCGGGGGTGGCGACGAGCAGGTCGACGCCGCGCGCGAGCGTGTCGATCTGCCGGTTCATCGACAGCCCGCCGACCACGACGGCCTGCCGCAGGTGCAGCGCCTTCGCGAACGGCTCGACGGCGTCGACGACCTGCTGGGCCAGCTCGCGGGTCGGCACCAGGACCAGGCCGCGTGGGCGGCGGGCCTGGGCGCGGCCACCGGCGAGCCGGGCGACGAGCGCGAGGCCGAAGGCGAGGGTCTTGCCGGAGCCGGTCTGGCCGCGGCCGAGCAGGTCGCGGCCCCGGAGGGTCTCCGGGAGCGTGGCGGCCTGGATCGGGCGGGGCTCGGCGAAACCCTCCGCGGCGAGGGCACGCAGCACCGGCTCGGGCAGGCCGAGCTCGCCGAAGGTGGGCAGCCCGCTCTCCGGGGCGGTCCAGAGGACCTCCGGGGGCATGGCGGGCCGGACGGGCCGCTGCTGCGGGGCGCCGCCGGAGCGGCGGCGCGGCGCACCACCGGAGCGGCGCGGCTGCTGTGCGCTCCGCTCCGGGCGGCGGGCAGGACGGCGGGACGGACTGGTCACGAGACCTCCGGGACGTTGGCACGTCACACGGAGCGGTCGGCGGCGTTGCGCGGCCGGCACGGGGACGAGCCCGGGCGCGGCTGGTGGGGAGCACGCCCGACGAATGGTGCAGGAACACGGGCACGAATGAGCGGCCCGCGCGGTCATCCTTGATCCTACAGGAGCGGGCGGCGCCCACCGGTGTGGCCGGAGGGTGTGCTCGCCCACCGTGGCCCGCACGGGCGGGTGGCGCGCCGGCGCCACCCGCCCGTGACTCAAGCCAGTCCCGCCTCGTCGACCAGCTCGTGGAAGAGCTCCTCGCCGGCGGACTCGGGCAGCCCGCGGGCGGTGAACCACTCCGCCACCCGGCGGACGTCGCGGACCAGGAACTCGGCCCCGTGCGGGTTGCCGACGAGGTCGACGACCTGCGGGAGGTCGATCAGCACCAGCCGGCCGCGGTGCACCAGCAGGTTGTAGGCGGACAGGTCGCCGTGCGCCCAGCCGTGCCGGGCCAGCCCGCGCAGGGCCTCGACCAGCTGCGCCCACAGCTCGGCCAGCTCCGCGCCCGACGGGCGGAGCTGGGCCAGCCGGGGCGCGGCCGTCGTCCCGTCCCCGACGAACTCGAGCAGCAGCTCCGTGCCGTCGAGCTGCACCGGGTAGGGGACCGGCAGCCCCGCGGACCACAGGGTGGACAGCGCCGCGAACTCCGCGGCCGCCCACTGCCCGGACAGCAGCTCGCGGCCGAACCCGGTCCGGTTGGTCATGGCCCGCATCTCCCGGGAGCGGCGGACGCGCCGTCCCTCCTGGTAGCCGGCGTCGCGGTGGAACATCCGGTGCTCGGCGGTGCGGTACCGCTTGGCGGCCATCCGCACCCCTGGCGAGCCGGGCACTCCGCGCTCGACGAGGTGGACGTCGGCCTCCTTGCCGGTCTTGAGCACGCCGAGCTCGGTGTCGACCGCGGCGTGCGCGGTCTCCACCCAGGCCGGGCGGGGCTCGGGGCCGTGCTGGGCGCCGCTCCAGGTGGACCAGCGGTCGCCGGCGGGCGGGAGATCGGGGTCCTCGTGCAGGGGCACGGGGTGGGGGACGTACTCGTCGTCGTCGAAACCACGACGGCGTTTGGGCATGGGCCCGCGCATGAGAAGGGGTTCTCCTGACGTGGGGTGGACACCCCACGCGAGCGACCTCGGTGCGGTCTCAGCGCGGGGTGCGGTGGTGGCCGGAGGGCGCGCCGGGGCGCGCCGCCACCCGGGCGGCTGTCGTCATCGGGGCACCTCCTCCACCTCACGTCGCTCGGATCTCACGTCGACCGGGCGAGGGTCGCGCGCCGACGCCGCGGGCTCAACCGGTTTTCCGCGCAGCGGCCACCGCGAGAACCGCCAGGACCACGAGGACCGGGGCACGGCGCCCACCGCCGTCACCCGCGTACCCACCAGGAGGGGACCAGCACGCGGTAGAGGTCCTCGAACACCGCGACCTCGGGCTCCCCGGGCAGGTCCAGCCAACCCTGGATCGCCCCGACCGTGCCCTGGGCGACGAACCGGGCGGCGGTGTCGGCGACGGCCTGGTCCGGCACCCCGGCCACGTGCAGCGGCAGCCGCAGCCGGCCGAGACCGATCAGCCGGCGGCTCGTCTCCAGGAAGTGCTCGCTGAGCATGCCGTGCAGCGAGCCGGGGCCGCTGTCCCGGGCGAGCCCGCGGCGGTAGATCGCGGCGTGCCGGCGGACGTGCTCGAGAACCCGCCGCGTGACCTCGCGGACAGCGACCTCGGTGTCGCCGGGATCGTCGAGCAGGCCGGCGCGCAGCTCGTCGAGCTCGGCGCGCAGGGCGTCCCGGAGGAGATCGCCGGGGGAGGGTGCGTGCTCGTAGAACGTCGAGCGGTGCACCCCCGCGGCCTCGGCGAGCTGCGTGATCGTCAGATCCGCGACGGGGGTGTCCCGGGCCAGCTCGAGGACGGCGCCGTGCAGGCGGTCCCGGCTCCGACGCCGCCGTGCGTCCATGACCCACCTCACTCGTTCCGCGGGAAGGCGCCGATGTTAGCCGACGTTTGTAGGACTTAGATGACCGACAGACGTCGGGTAACTCGAGGAAGAGGGATCATCATGGCGACCTACGACGTGGCGGACCGGTCCGCGATCGTGACCGGGGCAGGGTCGGGCATCGGTCGGGCGGTGGCGCTGCTGCTGGCCGCGAACGGCGCCGCGGTCCTGGTCCACGACCTGAACGCGGAGGCGGCCGAGCTCGTGGTCGAGGAGATCCGGGCCGTGGGTGGCACCGCGGAGGCCTTCGTCGGCGACGCGGCGGACCCCGAGGTGGCGCGCGCGGCCGTCGAGGCGGCGGAGAAGCTGGCGCCGCTGCGGATCGCGGTGAACAACGCGGGCATCGGCGGGGCGAACGCGCCGGTCGGGGAGTACCCCGAGGACAGCTGGCGCAAGGTCGTCGACGTCAACCTCAACGGCGTCTTCTACGGGCTCAAGGCGCAGATCCCCGCGATCGCCGCGCACGGCGGCGGGGCGATCGTGAACATGGCGTCCGTGCTGGGCTCGGTCGGCATCGCCGGCTCGTCGGCCTACGTCACCGCCAAGCACGGCCTGATCGGCCTCACCAAGAACGCCGCGCTCGAGCACGCCGCCCAGGGTGTGCGCGTGACCGCGGTCGGCCCCGGCTTCATCACCACACCGCTGCTCGAGGCGAACCTCGACGCCGAGACGCAGCGGGCCCTCGCCGAGAAGCACGCGCTCGGGCGGCTCGGGACCGTCGACGAGGTCGCGAACCTTGTCGCCTTCCTCGTCTCCGACGCCGCGAGCTTCATCACCGGCAGCTACCACCTGGTCGACGGCGGCTACGCGGCCCAGTGAGGTCGGCGCGCCGGTTCCGGAGGGCTCCCTGCTCCGGACCCGGCGCCCGCCTCCCGGAACCGCCGACTCGGGCACGCGGAACTGCCGGCTCGCCGCTCCCGGAACTGTCGACTCGCGGGGTCGCTGCGCGACTTGCCGACCATGATCACGTCCTCGGGACGGGGACGGTCGATTCTCGACGTTGTCGCTCCACGATCGGTGATCATGCTCCGAGTGTGGGCCGGGGATCGGTGCGGCGCGGTCCGGGCCGCCGGACCCGGAGGGCTCCCTGCTCCGGGCCCGGCAGCGCGGCCTCCCGGAACTGCCGACTCGCGCTCCTGAATCTGCCGACTCGCGGTGCTGAAAGTGCCGACTCGCGGTGCTCGATCGCGCGACTCGCGGTGTTCGATCGCGCGACTCGCGGGGGCTCAACGCAACCCGCCGTCCCGCCCGTGCGGAGCGAGGTCGAGGTGTCGATGAGGTGGCGAGAGCCCGGGCAGCGCGGTGGGCGGGCAACTTGCCGACCATGATCACGGCTTCGGGACGGGGACGGTCGATTCCCGACGTTCTCGCTCCACGATCGGTGATCATGGCTCCGAGCTCGGTCCGGGATCGGTGCAGCGACGCGGTTCGGGCCGCCGGATCCGGAGGGCTCCCTGCTCCGGGCCCGGCGCACCGCCTCGCGGACCTGCCGACCCGCGTTCTCGACACTGCCGACCCGCGCTCTCGAAACTGCCGACTCGCGGAAGCCCAGGGCGCGACTCGCGGGAGCCCGGGGCGCGACTCGCGGGGGCCCGGGGCGCGACTCGCGGGGGCCCGGGGCGCGACTCGCGGGAGCCCGGAGCGCGACTCGCGTGGTCAGGCGGGGAGGACCAGGTCGAGGTGGTCCCCGCTCCGCTCGACGACATGGCCGGCGCGGCGGGCGATGCGCGCGACCGCCGCCGCGTCGGCCGGCTCGGCGCGGGAGGAGACCAGCAGCCGGGCCAGGCCGCCCTTGTGCGACTTGTTGTGGTGGCTCACCACCGAGCGCGACCCGTCGGGGCGCTCGGCCAGGACGTTGACCGTGACCGCGCCCGGGACCCGCGCCAGCTGCGCGTAGGCGCCGGACCGCAGGTCCACCACCAGCTGCTCCGCGGCCAGCCGGGCGAGCACCGGCTCCAGCACGGGCTTCCACCGGGCCGCGAGCGTGCCGCCGGAGGGCAGCGCCGAGCCCGCGGACAGCCGGTACGCCGGGATCGGGTCGCCGGCGTGGACCAGCCCGAACAGCGCCGACCCCACGGCGAGCCGCTCCCGCGCCCGCCCCGCGGCGGCCCCACGCAGCGACCCGGCGTCGAGCGCGTCGTAGAGCACGCCCGTGTAGCGGGTGATCGCCGGGGCGGTCGGGGAGGTCCACAGGGACGCGTTGCGCTCGATCTCGTCGCTCTGCCGCTCCGACAGGCCCAGGGCAGCCCGCGCGGCGGGGACGTCGTCGGCGAGCTCCACCAGCTCGTCGACCAGCGCCTTGCGCACCGGGTCGAGCTCCGGGTGGCTCAGCGCCGCGAGGTCGAGCGGCGGGCCGTCGCCCCCGGCGCGCTTGGTCTCCGACGGCGGCAGCAGGACGAGCACGCCCGGCAGGGTAACCGGCACGGTGACCGCCACCCGGACCGGTGTTGTGCAGGTATGACGACCCCGTTACGGTCGCGTTCGTGATCCGCCTCGTGGCCCGTCGCCATGTCGACTTCATGCGCGTGACCAGCGCGGCCTGTCGTTCGCGCGGCTGAACCACATCCCCACGCGTCGCCCCCGAACGATCACCTCAGGAGACCCTGCATGCCCGAGAACGACCCCACCGCCGCCTGGTCCTTCGAGACCAAGCAGGTCCACGCCGGCGCCACCTCGGACCCGACGACCGGCGCCCGCGCCACCCCGATCTACCAGACGACGTCGTACACGTTCCGGGACACCGACCACGCCGCGGCGCTGTTCGGGCTCGCCGAGCTGGGCAACATCTACACCCGGATCATGAATCCGACGCAGGACGTCCTCGAGCAGCGCGTGGCCGCGCTCGAGGGCGGCATCGGGGCCGTCGCCGTCGCCTCCGGGCAGGCCGCGCAGACCCTGGCGATCCTCAACATCGCGCAGGCCGGGGACCACTTCGTGTCCTCCGCGTCCCTCTACGGCGGCACCTACAACCTCTTCCACTACACGCTGCCGAAGCTGGGCATCGACGTCACGTTCGTCGACGACCCGGACAGCGTCGAGGAGTGGCGCGCCGCGGTCCGGCCGAACACCAAGGCCTTCTACGCCGAGTCGATCGGCAACCCGCGCAGCAACGTCCTCGACATCCGCGCGGTCGCCGACCTGGCGCACGAGGTGGGCGTGCCGCTGATCGTCGACAACACCGTGCCGACGCCGTACCTGGTGCGGCCCTTCGAGCACGGCGCGGACATCGTCGTGCACTCGGCCACGAAGTTCCTCGGCGGACACGGGACGAGCATCGGCGGCGTCGTCGTGGACTCCGGCAACTTCGACTGGGGCGCCCGGGCCGAGCGGTTCCCGGGCCTGACCACGGCCGACCCGAGCTACCACGGGCTGAACTACTGGGAGGCCCTCGGCCCGCAGGCCTTCCTGATCAAGTTCCGCGTGCAGCTGCTGCGCGACCTCGGCCCGGCGATCGCGCCGCTGAACTCGTTCCTGCTGATCCAGGGCATCGAGACGCTGTCGCTGCGGCTCGAGCGGCACGTGCAGAACGCGCAGGCCGTCGCGGAGTGGCTCGAGGCCCGGGACGAGGTGGAGAAGGTCTACTACGCCGGCCTGCCGTCCAGCCCGTGGCACGCGCTGCAGCAGAAGTACCTGCCCAAGGGTGCGGGCGCGATCGTCGCGTTCGACATCCGCGGGGGCGTCGAGGCGGGCAAGAAGTTCGTCGATGCGCTGGAGCTGCACAGCCACCTGGCCAACATCGGCGACGTCCGCAGCCTGGTGATCCACCCGGCGTCGACCACCCACAGCCAGCTCTCCGGCGAGGAGCAGCTGTCGACGGGCGTCGGCCCGGGCCTGATCCGGCTGTCGGTGGGCCTGGAGGGCATCGAGGACATCAAGGCCGACCTCGACGCCGGGTTCCGGGCGGCCAAGAGCGCGTGACGACCACGGATCCGGAGACTCTGCTCCCTCCCGCCACCGGCGCGTGGCGGGAGGGGGCGGATCCCGGCCGACGCCGCTTCCTGGACCTCCCCGCCACGCTGCCGCTCGAGGCCGGCGGGGAGCTCCCGGGCGTCCGGCTCGCCTACGAGACCTGGGGCGAGCTCGACGCGACCGGGTCCAACGCCGTGCTGGTCCTGCACGCCCTCACCGGCGACGCGCACGTGACCGGCCCGGCCGGCCCGGGGCACCCGACCGCCGGCTGGTGGGAGGGGCTGATCGGCCCCGGCCGCCCGCTGGACACCGAGCGGTTCTTCGTGGTGGCGCCGAACGTCGTCGGCGGCTGCCAGGGCACGACCGGTCCGGCGTCGCGGGCGCCGGACGGGCGGCCGTGGGGGAGCCGGTTCCCGCTGGTCACCGCGCGGGACACCGTCCGGTCCGAGGTCCCGCTGGCCGACGCGCTCGGGGTCGGGACGTGGGCGCTGGTGGTCGGCGGGTCGATGGGCGGCATGCGTGCCCTGGAATGGGCCGCGACCGAGCCCGAGCGGGTCGCCCGGCTGATGCTGCTGGCGTCGCCCGCAGCCGCCTCGGCCGACCAGATCGGGTGGGCCGCCCCGCAGCTCGCGGCGATCCGGGCCGACCCGGGCTGGCGCGGCGGCGACTACCACGACCTCCCGCCGGGGGCGGGGCCGCACGCGGGGCTGGGCGTGGCCCGGCGGATCGCGCACCTGAGCTACCGCAGCGGTTACGAGCTGGCCACCCGCTTCGGCCGCGACCCGCAGACCGGTGAGGACCCGTTCCACGGCGGACGGTACGCGGTGGAGTCCTACCTGGACCACCACGCGGCGAAACTGGTGCACCGCTTCGACGCCGGCTCGTACGTGCGGCTCACCGAGATGATGAACGCGCACGACGTCGGGCGCGGGCGGGGCGGCACGGCCGCGGCGCTGGAGCGGGTCACGGCCCGCACGACAATCGTCGGGATCAGCTCGGACCGGCTCTACCCGGTGTCGCAGCAGGAGGAGCTGGCCGCGGGCATCCCCGGCGCGGAGCTGCGGGTGATCGAGTCCCCGTACGGGCACGACGGCTTCCTCATCGAGACCGAGGCCGTCGGCGGGCTGGTCACGGAGCTGCTGGGCTGATCCCCGGCACGAGCTCGGCGACCAGCATCCCGTCCCGGTCACCCACGCGGTTGACCGTGACGGGGACGGGGGCACGGAAGCCCGGGCCCGCCGTGACGAAGGTGTGGAACTCGCCGTTCTCCCCGCAGGGGTCGACGCCCTCGGGCAGGGCGGCGAGGAACTCCGCGTCGAACGCGTGCCCGGCCAGCTCGGCCGGCATCCGCGCCGGGTCCACGGAGACGACGACGGCGCGCAGCCCGGCCGCGATCATCTCCCGGGCGAGCGCGCCGGTCGGTCTGCCCCACAACGGGAACCGCGGCGTGAGCCCGGTGCCGGCCAGCGTGCGCTCGCGGTAGGCGCGGATGTCGTCCAGGAAGAGGTCGCCGTAGACGACGGTGTCCGCGCCGGTCGCGCGGGCGGCGGCAAGGGCCGCCCCGGTCCGCCGCTCGTACTCCGTGTTCGGGCACGGCCACGGCAGCTCGACGACGTGCAGCGGCAGGCCCAGCGCCGCCGCCTGCGCCTCGACGAGCTCCCGCCGCACGCCGTGCACCGGGACCCGCCCGGCCGTGACCGTGGTGAAGAGGCCGGTGACGTCAGCGCAGGCCCCCAGCGCGTACGCGCTGTCCTTCCCGCAGGACCAGCTCAGCCAGGCCGTCACCCGGTCACCGTCGCACGGACACGTGCACGTGGTCGAGGTGGCCTCCGGCGGCGTCCGGGGCTACCCCGCGTAGACGCCGATCCCGTTGGACACCAGGCGCGGCGAGGGGTCCGACGGGTCGTTGACGATCGTCGTCGCCGGGGCGCCGGCGTCGCGGTAGGCGAGGGTGGAGGAGCCGCCGCCGTCGAGGTTGACGGCGTCGTCGAGACCCAGCTCGCGCAGCAGGTTCGAGAACTGCAGCAGCGTGGCGCCGACGCTGTCGGACTGTCGCCCGTCGACCGTCACCAGGAGCATCCGGTGGCCGTCGGCGGTCACCCCGGCGCCGCTGCGCGGGGCGCGGGCGCTGTCGTCGAGCCGCTCGGTGGGGGCCCCGTCGCGCAGGATCGGGCTGCCGCCCACGGCCATCCGGGGTGCGACCCCGCTCGCCGGCACCAGTGCGTAGTCGACGCTCACCCGGTCACCGACCTTGAGACCGCGCAGCGCGACGGCGCCCTGCTCGCGCCCGACCAGCGCGGTCTCCTCCGCGGGCAGCCGGCCCGCACCGGGCGCGCGGACCGCGGTCACCGCGCCGCCGCGGACCACGACCTCGACCTGGTCGGCCGCGCACGGAGCATCCCGGTCGGTGTCCGAGCCGCAGAGGGTGCGGGCGCGGTCGGCGTCGCCCCAGTCCGAGGTGAACACGCCGATGCCGTTGACCGGTACGGCGAACTGGTTGAGAGCGACGATCGGCAGGGCGTCCTGCTCGGCGACCTGCTCGCTGCGCGGGCCCTGGTAGGAGACGCGCTCGATCCCCGTGCGGCGCACCTCACCCCGCAGCGGCAGCCGGTCGACCCGGGCCACCCCGTCGGTGCCGACGGCGAACACGTAGTCCATCTCCGCGCCCGGCACTGCTGGCGCGGCGCGGCGGCCCTGCGGCACCGCGGCCTTGAGGAACCGGCCGTTCTGCACGGCAGGTCCGGCCGCCGCACTCGTGCGGCCGATGTCGAAGAAGTCGCCGTTGATCCCGGCGACGGCACCGGTGCCGTCGGCCATCGCCTTCACCCCGGCCCGCGCCGCGACGGCACCGGGCGTCAGGAGGTCGGCCCGCACCCCGGGTGTCGTGAGGTCGACCTCGACGACGTCGCCCATCACGTGCCCGGCGGCGGTGGTCGTGGTGATGTCCCGGTGCGTGACGCCCGGGGCGACCTCGACCGCCTCGGACAGCGACTCGACGATCCGCTGCGGATGGTCGGGCGGCGGTGGCAGCGGCTCGGCGCTCGCGGTCGGTGCCAGGAGGAGTGTCAGGAAGACCAGTCCGGCACCGACCGTGACGAGCAGTCGCCCGACCGTGGTCGACAGCAGTCCCACGCGCATGTCCGCTCCCCCCGGAGACCGTGTTCCGGGGAATGCGACCACGAAGAGCGAGTACTTCCGAGGGAGCGACACGCGATTCACTCCCCAGTGGAGGAAAGTTCCCGTGTCGGGTTACCGGATCCGGGCCCCGTAGACCCGTTCGACGGTCATGGTCATGAGCACGCGGCGGTCCGCGACCATGGTCTCCCGGTACTCCGTCCAGTTCGGATGCTCGCCGGCGGCGCGGCGGTAGTACTCGACGAGCGCCTCGACCTCGGGGGAGTCGGGGGTCGCGCCCGGACCGGTCAGCGTCACCGGGCCCTCCGCGGTGGCCCAGCCCCACCCGTCGGAACTGGTCACCTCGAGCGCGGCCCGCGGGTCGCGGCGCAGGTTCGCCGTCTTGGCCCGGCCCTCCGTCATCGAGACCGAGATGGTGCCCGCCTCGCGGTCGTAGAAGGGCGTCACCGGGGAGAGCTGGGGCACCCCGTCCTTCTTGATCGTGGCGAGCACCCCGAGACGGGTCCCGGCGAGCAGCGCGTGCGGGTCGAAGTCCGTGGCGGAGGTCATACCCGCCCCAACCCGTCGCCCGCCCCGCTGATTCCGCCGTGCGCGGTGGGTGGTGCTCCGGCACCACCCACCCCGGGCACGGGCAGTGGACCTGCGTCAGACCTCGTCCTGCGTCAGACTCGTCCTGCGTCAGACTCGTCCTGCGTCAGACCTTGTCGAGGAACCCGAGGTCGACGGCGATGGTCTGGCCCGTGACGTAGCGGGACTCGTCGGAGGCCAGCCAGAGCACGGCGTTGGAGATGTCGCGCGGCTCGACCCAGGGGTGCGGCATCGTGTGCAGCGCCTGGAAGGCCTCGCCGTAGCGCTCCCGGGTCAGCTCCTCGGGCTTCGCGTCCGGCAGGAACAGCTTGTACATCGGCTCGTTCTGGATCATGTCGGTGTCGACCGCGGTGGGGTGCACCGTGTTGCAGCGGATCCCGTACTGCGACACCTCCTGCACCATGGTCCGCATGACGCCGACGACGCCGTGCTTGGCCGCGGTGTAGTGGACCATGTTGGCGAACCCGCGCAGCCCGGCCGTCGAGCTGGTCAGCACCAGGGAGCCACCCTGACCGCGCTCGATCATCGACGGCAGCACCGCCTTGAGGGTCTTCCACACGCCGGTCACGTTGACCGCGAGCATCTCGTCCCACATCTGGTCTGTCATCTCCCACGCGGGGGCGTAGCTGAAGATGCCCGCGTTGGCGCACACGACGTCGATGTGCCCGAACTCCGACAGGCCCGCCTGCACGGCCGCGTCGAGGGAGCCGGAGTCGCGGACGTCGGCCTCCCGGGTGACGACCCGCCGGTCCAGCTCCTCGATCAGCTTGGCCGTCTCGGCGAGGTCCTCCGGCGTCGACATGCCGTACGGCACGGACTCGATCTGCGCGCAGAGGTCGACGGCGACGATCTCCGCGCCCTCCTCGGCCAGCCGCAGCGCGTGCGAGCGGCCCTGCCCGCGCGCCGCCCCGGTGACCAGCGCGACCTTGCCGTCCATCCGTCCCATGGGTGCACCACCGTTCCGATCGCTTCCTCGGACCGGCCACGCCGCCGGTCCCGCCGTTCGACGCTAGGCAACCGGCCCGTCGCCGCGGAGGTCTCACTCTGAGACCGGCCGATCTCAGAGTGAGACCTCCGGGCGCGTCCGCGGGCTGGTGATCTCCGGGGGGAGCGGGCAGTGCGGCCCGCGAGTACCGACGGAGGAGCGATGGTCTCGGCACGGGTGAACGACATGGCCGCGGCGGCCTATGCGGGCTGGCTGCGGGAGGACGCGACCCTCGAGGAGATGCGGACGGGCTTCGACGGCATGTGCCCCGAGCCGGCCGCCGACGCGACGCTCACCGAGGGCGTGGTCGGTGGCGTGCGCGGCACGTGGGTGGAGGTCCCGGAGAGCGGCGGGGCCGGATCGTCGGCCACGATCCTGCACTTCCACGCGGGCGGCTACCTGATCGGCTCGCCGACCAGCCACCGCGACCTGGGGGCCCGGATCGCGCGGGCCGCCGGGGCCCGGGTCTTCCTCGCCGACTACCGGCTCGCCCCGGAGCACGCCTTCCCGGCCGCCCACGAGGACGGCGTGGCCGCCTACCGCGGGATGCTCGCCGACGGCGTCGACCCGGCCTCGCTCGTGGTGTCCGGCGACTCGGCCGGCGGCGGCCTGGCGTTGGCGGTCCTCGCCGCGGCCCGGGACGCGGGCGACCCGCTCCCGGCGGCCGGGGTGCTGATGTCGCCGTGGGCCGACCTCACGCTGTCCGGCGACTCGATGGACGGCCGCGAGGCCGTCGACCCACTCGTCAGCCGGGCCGTGCTCACCGAGATGCAGCAGGGCTACCTGCAGGGCGCCGACCCGACCGACCACCGGGCGTCGCCGCTGCTGGGGAACCTGGCCGGGCTGCCGCCGTTGCTCGTCCAGGTGGGCAGCAGCGAGGTCCTCGAGGACGACGCCGTGCGGATCGCCGACGGGGTGCTGCGCGCGGCAGGCGAGGCCTTCCTGCAGGTCGGGTACGAGATGGTGCACGTGTTCCAGATGTTCGCCGACCGGCTGCCCGAGGGGGCCGCCGCGATCGACCGGATCGGCGCGTTCGTCCGGGCGCGGGTCCGCAGCGCGGCGACGGTCTGAGGGGGCGACGACGATGGAGTTCGGCTTCCTGACCCAGGGCTACCTGCCCGCCGACCGCCGCACGGACCCCGATGCGGAGCACCGGGTGCTCATGGAGGACCTGGAGCTGTGCCTGGCCGCCGAGCAGGCCGGGTTCAAGTACATCTGGATCTCCGAGCACCACTTCCTCGACGAGTACAGCCACATCTCGTCGAACGACGTGTTCCTCGGTGCGCTCGGGGCGCTCACCACCCGCGCCCACGTCGGCTCCGGGATCTTCAACCCGCTGCCCCGCGTGCACCACCCCGCCGCGGTCGCGGAGCGGGTCGCGATGCTCGACCACCTCACCGAGGGGCGCTTCGAGTTCGGCGTCGGCCGCGGCGCCGGCAGCCACGAGGTGAAGGGCTTCCACACCCACGTCACCGACGTGAACGAGACCAAGGACATCTTCTTCGAGACGGTGCCCGAGTTCGCGAAGATGTGGCTGCAGGACGAGTACCCCGGCTTCTCCGGCAAGTACTGGGACATGCCCGCGCGGCGGGTCCTGCCCAAGCCGTACGGGCCGCTGCACCCGCCGATCTGGTACGCCGCGGGCAACACCTCCAGCTTCGAGATGTGCGGCCGCCGCGGCATGGGCGCCCTGGGCTTCTCGCTCGACGAGATCCCCAAGACCGAGGTGGCGATCAAGGCCTACAAGGACGCCGTCGCCCGCTGCGACGACCCGATCGGCGCCTGGGTCAACGACAACCTGATCGTGGCCAACGGCTTCAACTCGGTCGCCGAGGACCGCGAGACCGCCCGCCGGGACTTCCTCGACGGCGGCAACCACTACCAGATGAGCCAGGTCTTCCGGTACCACGACACGTTCCCGCGGCCCGAGGGCTTCCCGGCGTGGCCGGAGGTGCTGCCCGAGCTCACCGAGGAGGCGCTCGACGGCTTCCTCGAGCTCGGGGCGGCGGTCGTCGGCGACCCCGACGACGTGATCGCCCAGCTGCGCCGGTGGGAGTCCACCGGGGCCGACCAGTTCCTCATGCTGCGCGGTGTGAAGAGCAGGGACGAGACGCTACGCATGATCAAGCTGATGGGCGACCACGTCATCCCGAAGTTCGACACCGACACCGAGCACCGCACCACCCGCCAGCGCCGGGAGGCCGCCGGCGGCTGATCCGCCCCTGGCCGAACGGTCGTCGGGGGTTGCCCGACGACCGTTCGGCAGGCAGTGTCGAGAAGATCGGGGGCGTGCCGACGAGGAGGTCGGGATGGCGCAGGCGTCGTGGACAGGGGCGGTCGCGCACGGCCGGGGGCGGCCGGTCGCGGCGCGGTGGAGCCCGGAGGGCCAGCGGCTCATCCGCCGGGCCCGGGAGCGGCTCCTGTCCGCCGGCCCCGACGCGGTGGTGTCCTCGGTGGTCTCCTCGGTGGTGTCCTCTGCAGGGTCCTCCGCGGCCTCCCCTGAGGTTCGGTCCCCGGCGGCGGTCCCGGCGTCCTCGGTGGAGGAGCTGGTCCGCCCCGAGATCGCGGCGTCGTGGCGGCGCTCGCTGCTCTCCGGAGTGGACCCCGGCCGGATGCCCACCGGGCCCGCGGACCCGGACCGCTCCGGGACGCCGCGGCTGCTGCGCGCGGCCGAGCCCGTGCTGGACCGGCTCGTGGCGCAGCTGGCCGGCACCTCGACGGCCGTCGTGCTGGCCGACGCGCAGGCCTGGATCCTCTGGCGAGGTGCCGGGCGGGCGGCGCTGTTCGCCGGGCTCGACGCGATCTCCGCCTCGCCGGGCTGCTGCCTCGGCGAGGAGCGGGTCGGCACCAACGGGCTCGGCACGGTGGTCGAGGAGCGGCGCCCCACGCTGATCGTCGGCGGCGAGCACTACCAGGACGCGATGCAGGACTTCACCTGCGTCGGCGTGCCGATCCTCGACCCGCTGTCCCGCCGGCTCGAGGGCGTCCTCGACCTCACCTGCGCCTCCCGGGACACCAACGAGATCCTGCTGCCCCTGCTCACCGAGGCGGTCCGCGAGATCGAGATGCGGCTGCGGGAGCAGGCCACCGTGCACGAGCGGGCGCTGTTCGAGGAGTTCGTCGCGCGCTCCCGGCGGCGGCGCAGCGTGGCTGTCGCCTCGCTCAACGAGGAGTTCCTCTTCACCAACTCGGCGGCCGCGCAGCTGTTCGAGCCCGCCGACCACGCCCTGCTGTGGGACTGGGCCCGCGGCGCGGTCGCCTCGGGCCGCGAGATCACCGGGCGGCTGACCCTGACCCGCGACGTCGTCGTCGACGCCCGTTGCGCGCCGGTCGACGGCGGCGGTCCGTGGCCGGCCGGGGTCGTGGTCACCATGATCCCCGCCGACGGCCGGGCGGCCGTGGGCTCCGGTACCGGAGCCGGCTCGACCTGGGCGCAGCTGCAACGCCGGGCCCGCCGGCTCGCCGGCCTGGGCGGGCCGCTGCTGCTGCACGGCGAACCCGGGGTCGGCAAGGCGCGCCTGGCCCGCTGGCTGCACGACCAGGACCGGGCCGGTCCCTGCACGGTCGTCGACTGCCGGGCGGGGAGGCCGGCGGACCTGGCCGCGGCGCTCGCCGATCCGCACGCGACGGTGGTGCTGCGCCGGGCCGAGGAGCTCGACGACGACGGCGTGCTGACCGCCCTGGTCGGCGCGGCCGAGGCCCGGGTCGTCCTGACCGCGACCCGGGCGGACGGGCTCCCCGGCGGGCTGCTCGACGAGGCCCGGGCCGCGCTGGCCGTGCCCCCGCTGCGGGACCGGGCGGTGGACCTGCCCGGCCTGGTGGAAGAGCTCCTTGGCGAGCTCGCCCCCGCCGACGGGCCGCGGCCGCGGTGCACCGCACAGGCGCTGACCGCGCTCCGCGCCCACCCCTGGCCGGGCAACGTCCGCGAGCTGCGACGGGTCCTGGCCGGCGCGATGGTCACGGCGATGCACTTCGACATCGCCGTCCGCCACCTGCCCGAGGGGTACCGCGCGGGCCCGCCGACCCGGCCGCTCGCCCGGATGGAGAGCACCGAGCGGGACGCGATCGTGGCGGCCCTGGAGAAGGCCGGCGGCAACAAGGACCGCGCCGCCGCCGACCTGGGCATCTCGCGCGCGACGATCTACCGCAAGATCCGCCGCTTCGGGATCGGTTAGTGCAGGGCGTGGTCGGTGGTGCTCAGAGCACCAC
>NZ_JAJTTE010000052.1 GCF_021343995.1 Pseudonocardia terrae
CGCGGTGGAGGAGGTCGCGGCGCCGGACGAGCCGGCCGCCGAGGCCGCCGCCGCGACCACCGAGACCGCCGCCGCGACCGCCGAGGCCGCCGACGCCCGGGCCGGCGGGGCAGCCGAGACCTCCACCGACGCCGTGAGTGACCCGCCCGCCGAGGCCGGCTCCGAGACCGCGACCCCCGCCTCCGACGAGGGCGTGACCTCCTGACCGAGGCCACCGCGGAGCGCGTGGGCGCCGATCCGTTCGGCACCGGCGCACTCCGCACCGCGCTGCTCGCCGCCTGGGCCGACTCGCCCACCCGCTTCCGCGAGGACGCCAACGCCGAGGAGGACCTCGTCCTCGGCGGCGACGCCGAGACCTGGTTCGTCGAGCTCGCCCAGAACGCCGCCGACGCCGCGCGTGCCGCCGGCGTCCCCGGCCGCCTGCACCTGACCGCGGCCGACGGGGAGCTGCGCGTCGCGAACACCGGTGCCCCGCTCGACGCCGACGGGGTCGCCGCGCTCGCCTCGCTGCGCGCCTCCGCCAAGCGCGACGACCCCGGCGCGGCCGGCCGCTTCGGCGTCGGCTTCGCCGCGGTGCTCCCCGTCTCCGACGCCCCGCGCCTGGTCACCGGGCCCGGCACCGGCGTGCGGTTCTCCGCGGCCGACACCGCCGCCGCCGTGCGCGAGCTGCCCGGCCCCGCCGCCGAGCTGACCCGCCGCGGCGGCCAGGTGCCGGTGCTGCGCCTTGTCTGGCCCGTCGAGCACGACGAGCCGGGGCCGCCCCCGGGGTACGCCACCGAGGTCCGGCTCCCGGTACGCCCCGGCCTCGACCCCGCCGACCTGCTCGAACGCGCCCGCGCCGCGGCGCCGGACCTGCTGCTCGCGCTGCCCGACCTCGCCGAGGTCGTCATCGCGCCGTCGGACGGGGAGCCCACCGTCCTGCGCCGCCGGGAGGCCGACGGGATCACCACCGTCGGCGACCGGCACTACCGCGTGGTCCGCAGCAGCATCACGACCGAACCCGGCGCGGCGGTCGAGGAGCGGCACCGCCGCGAGCGCGGCGTCTGCTGGGCGCTGCCGGTCGACGTCCTGGGCGAACCCGCCCCCCTCGGCCCGGACTCCGGCGAGGTCCTGCACGCGCCGACCGCAGCCGTCGAGCGGCTCGGGTTGCCCGCCCGGCTGATCGCCGACCTGCCGCTCGACCCCGACCGCCGCCGCGTCCGGAGCGGCCCGACCGCCGACGCGGTGCTCGCCGCGGCCGCCGCGGCCTACCTCGACCTGATCCGGGCCGTCGCACCCGAGCGCCGGCTCGATCTGGTGCCCGCGCCCGGCTTCCCGCTCTCCGAGCTCGACGGCCGGCTGCGCGCCGCCGTCGTCGACGCCCTGGCCGAGGACGCCTGGCTGCCCGCCGCTCTCCCGGGCGGGGACGACCTCGTGCCGCGTCGCGCGGAGTGGCTCGACCTGCCCGGCGCACCGGGTCTCCCCGCGCTGCTCGCGGACGCCGATCCGACCTTCGCCCGGCTCGCGGCCGTCGAGCCCCGGCACGCGGCGGCGCTCGGGGAGCTGGGCGTCGGCCGGCTCGGTGCGGCCGGGCTGGCGGAGCGGCTGCACGGCGTGGAGCGCGACCCGGGCTGGTGGCGGGAGCTGTACGCGGCCCTGGCTCCCGCGGTCGAGACCGTGCCGGGCCTGTCCGAGGAGCTGCGCGCCCTGCCGGTGCCGTTGCTCGACGGGCGGCTGGTCGCCGGGCCGCCCAGCGTCCTGCTCCCGGGCGGCCACGGCACCGATCCCGACGGCACCGATTCCGACGGCACCGATTCCGACGGCACCGGCCTCGACGACGGCACCCGGGCCGTTGCCGAGCTCGCCCTCCCGGGACTGCACGTGGCGGACCCGGCCGCGGTCCACCCGCTGCTGGAGCGGCTCGGGGCCGCCGCCACCGACCCGGCGGCGCTGCTCGACCATCCCGCCCTGCGCGAGGCCGTCGAGCGGTCGCTCGACGACGCCGACGCCGGCCTGGACATCGCGCCGCTCGCCGAGGCCGTGCTCGGCCTGCTCGCGGTCACCGCCGTCCCCGGCTTCGGTGCGCTCGCGCTGCCCGACGCCGACGGTCTGCCGTCGCGCGCCGACGAGCTGATGCTCCCCGACGCGGCCGTCCGGCCGCTGTTCGACCCGGAGGCGCCGATCGGCGTGCTCGACCCCGCCTGGGCCGCGCGGATCCCGCGGGGGGCGCTGGTCGGGGCAGGGGTGCTCGACGGGTTCGCGGTCGTCGCCGACGAGGAGTCGACCGGGCCTGACCACGACCTGCACGACGAGGACCTGTGGTGGGACGAGGGGGCCCAGCCCACCCGTGTCGTCGGGGTCCGGGACCTCGACCTGGTCGCCGACGACGCCTGGCCCGCGGCCCTCGCGCTGCTCGCCGGGCGGCCGGAGACGCGGGCCGCGGTGCTGGAGGCGGGCGGCTACACCGGCTGGTGGCTCGCCCGCCACGCGCTGCTCGGCGGGCACGACCCCGGGCACTGGCGGCTGCCGGGCGCCGACCGGCTCGCGGGCCTCTACGACCCGGTCCCGGCCGAGCTCGACGAGCGCCTGCTCGCCGCGATCGGCGTCCGGGCGGAGCCGGCCGTCGCGACCACGGACGAGGCGGCGGACCTGCTCGACCGGCTCGCCGACGACCGCCGGACGGTCGACGCCGCGCTCGCGGCCGACGCCCACGCCGCCCTGGCCGCGGCCGTGGCCGAGGGGGCCGTCGAGGTCGACGCCCTCCACCTCCCCGACCGGGTCCGCTCCCTGGCGGGCACGGTCGTCGGCGTCGACGACGCGGTCGTGCTCGACGCCCCGTGGGCCGCGGCGGTGCTGCCGGCGCACGACCTGATCGTCGGCGGGGAACCGCACGCGCTCGCCGAGATCCTGGACCTGCCACTCGCCTCGGACGTGGTGGCGGGGGAGGTGGTCGGCGACGGCCGGCCGGTACGGTGGTCCGCTCTGCCCGAGGTGGTGGTGGCCTGCCGCACAGCGGGCCTGCCGGTGCCGGCGGGCGAGCTGTGGGTCCACGACACGCTCGAGGTCGACCTCACCCGGCCGGTGAAGGGCCGCCGCAGCGTCCCGACCTGGGTCGACGCGGCCGGACGGGTGCACGCCGCGGACCCCGTGCGGGCGCTGCTGACCCTGTCCGGACGGACGGCCGACGGCGGGTGACCCTCCCGATCTCGTGCTAGGAAGAAGCATGTGAGAAACCGAGCCGACACGAAGGAACCCCCGCCGGTCCGGGGTCGCGTCGCCATCCTCTCGGTCCACACCTCCCCGCTGGAGCAGCCCGGCACGGGCGACGCCGGCGGGATGAACGTCTACATCTCCGAGACCGCCACCCGCATGGCGCGTCGCGGCATCCCCGTCGAGATCTTCACCCGGGCCACCTCGTCGGAGCAGCCGCCGGTCGCGGAGCTGGCCCCGGGGGTGCTCGTCCGGCACATCGCGGCCGGGCCCTTCGAGGGCCTCGGCAAGAACGACCTGCCCGGCCAGCTGTGCGCGTTCACCGCCGGCGTGCTGCGCACCGAGGCCCGGCACGAGCCCGGCTGGTACGGCGTGATCCACTCCCACTACTGGCTCTCCGGCCAGGTCGGCTGGCTCGCCCGGGACCGCTGGGGCGTGCCGCTGGTGCACTCTGCGCACACCCTCGCCCGCGTGAAGAACGCCGCGCTCGCCGAGGGCGACCAGCCCGAGCCGATGGTCCGGGTGATCGGCGAGGACCAGGTGGTGGCCGAGGCGGACCGGCTCGTCGCGAACACCGACACCGAGGTGCGCCAGCTCGTCGAGCTGTGCGACGCCGACCCGCTGCGCACCGTCGCCATCCCGCCGGGCGTCGACCTCGACCGCTTCCGCCCCGCCTCCCGGTGCGAGGCGCGGGAGGCGCTGGGGCTGCGGCACGACGCCGTCGTGCTCGGGTTCGTCGGGCGCATCCAGCCGCTCAAGGCCCCGGACGTGCTGCTCCGCGCCGCCGCCGAGATGCTCCGCCGCGACCCCGCGCTGCGCGAGCGCCTGGTCGTGCTGGTCGTCGGCGGGCCGTCGGGCAGTGGGCTGAGCGAGCCGACCGCACTGCAGGAACTGGCGGCGCACCTGGGGATCACGGACGTCGTGCGGTTCCTGACGCCCCAGTGCGGCCCGGCGCTGGGGCGCGTCTACCGCGCCGCGGACGTGATCGCGGTGCCGAGCCACAACGAATCGTTCGGGCTGGTGGCGCTGGAGGCGCAGGCCTGCGGGACGCCGGTCGTCGCGGCCGACGTCGGTGGTCTCCCGGTGGCCGTCGCGGACGGGCGGTCGGGTCTGCTGGTCCCCGGGCACGGGGCCGGGCAGTGGGCCTCCGCGCTGGCCGCCGTCGCCCTGGACCCCGCCCGCCGGGAACGGCTCGCCCGCGGTGCCGTGACGCACGCCCGCGAGTTCTCCTGGGAGCGCACCACGGACGCGCTGCTGGCCACCTACGCCGACGCCGCCCGCGAGTACCGGGCCCGGCTGCGGGACCGGCTGGTCGCAGGCATCATCGAGGCGTGAGCACGGAGAAGATCGACACCGGCGGCACGGAGCTCGACCCGGAGCGGATCGACGCGGCCGTCGGGAAGGCGCTCGACGAGCTGGAGGTCGGGTACCACCGGCGGGAGGCGGGCCAGTACCTCGTCACGCTCGAGGGGACGAACCGGCTCAACACCCCGACCTGGCTGGTCGTCCGCGAGCAGACCGTCTTCGTGCAGGCCTTCGTCTGTCGTCAGCCCGACGAGAACCACGAGGGCGTCTACCGCTTCATGCTGCAGCGCAACGCCCGCCTCTACGGCGTGCACTACGCGCTCGACCGGGTCGGCGACATCCACCTCGTCGGCCGCATCCCGTTCGTCGCGGTGAGCGCGGACGAGCTCGACCGGGTCCTCGGCCAGGTCCTCGAGGCCGCCGACGGCGACTTCAACACCTTCCTCGAGCTCGGCTTCGCCACCTCCATCCGCCGCGAGTACGCCTGGCGGACGGAGCGGGGGGAGTCGTTGGCCAACCTCAAGGCCTTCGAGCACCTCTTCGAGTGAGCCTGCGCTGGGCGGTCGTGGCGCCGGAGCACGTTATGGAGCCATAACGTCGGGTGGCGGGGCTTGCGCGCGCGTTATGGAGCCATAACGCCGGGTGGAGGGGCTTGCGCAGGTGTTATGGATCCATGACGTCCGTTCCCGGGGCCTCTGGCCGCGTTGTGGATCCACAGTGCGTCCTGGCCGGATGCAACCGGATCGCGGCTTTCCTCCGTCCTCGTTTCGAGGACTGAGGAGGGCGGGGTATGCGCAGGTGGGCGGTCTGGGTGGCGGCCGGCGTGGTGGTGCTGGCGTCGGCGTCGGTCGTGACGGGTGCGGCGTTGCGGGGGAGTGGCGGCTCCTCGGGTGCGGCAGTGGATCCGAGCGGTGTGGCGCGTCCGGAGATCGCGCTCGGGCCTGACGGTGCGACCTCGTCGAGCGGTGTGACCGCCGCCCCCGGACCCGCCGAACCCGGGCACGCCGTACCCGAGACCGCCGCACCCGCCGCTCCCGGCGCGGCCCGGCCCGCCCCTCCGGCCGACGCCGCCGGCCCCCTGCCCTCGGCCGACGCCACCGGCTCCGTGCCCTTGGCCGACGCCGCCGGCTCCGTGCCCTTGGCCGACGCCGCCGGCTCCGTGCCCTCGGCCGACGCCGCCGGCTCCGTGCCCTCGGCCGGCTCCGCCGGTGCCCGCGCGTCCGCCGGTGCCCGCGCGTCCGCCGGCGCGGCCGGGCGGCAGGCCCCGCTCACCGACGTCGCCGCCGGACGTGACGTCGTCCGCACCGCGGAGCTGACCGTGCAGGTCGGCGACCCCGTGGCCGCCGCGGCGCAGGTCCGCACCGCGGTCGCGGCGACCGGCGGGTTCGTCGCCGACGAGCGCGCCGCGAACGGGTCGGCCGGCTTCACCCTGCGCGTCCCGGCCGACCGGCTCGACGCCCTCACCGAGCGCCTCGCCGGCCTCGGCAACGTGACCTCCCGCACCGGCCGGGCCGCGGACGTCAGCGCGCCGGTCGCGGATCTGGAGGGCCGGGTCGCGGCGCAGCGGGCGAGCGTCACGCGGGTCCGCGCCCTCCTCGACCGGGCGACGACCATCGGCGAGATCGTGTCGATCGAGTCGGAGCTGGCAGCGCGAGAGGCCGATCTGGAGTCGCTGCAGCGGCGGCTCGCCGTGCTGCAGGACTCCGTGGCACTGGCGACCGTCGAGATCGCTCTGCTGCCGGTGCCGCCGGCGGCCGTCCCCGGCCCCTCGGGCTTCCTCGGCGGCCTGGCCGTCGGCTGGGAGGGTCTGCGCGCGATCGGCCGGGCGTCGTCGGCCGCGCTCGGCTTCGTGGTGCCGATGCTGCCCGTCGTCGCGGTGCTCGCCGGGCTGGTCGTACTCGGCCGCCGGCTGTACCGGGCGCGCCGCCGGACGTCGCAGCCGCCCGCGGAGCCCGCCGCAAGGGGGTGAGACCGGTCGGGTCGCGACGCGCGCGGGTTACCCTCGTTCGAACACCGACGGTCGATCCGGGGAGGACGCGATGGCCGCGCGCCCCCTGGTGCGCAAGGGCGCCGAGCCGCTGTGGGCGCAGCTCCTGGCGGATCTGCGCGCCCGGCTCGAGGCCCACGAGTTCGACCGCTCCTTCCCCGGCGAGCTCGCCCTGGTCGCCGAGTACGGGGTCAGCCGGCACACCGTGCGCGAGGCGCTGCGGCGGCTGCGCGAGGAGGGCGTCGTCGTCGCCGGCCGGGGCCGCGCACCGCGGCTGGCCGCGCCGCTGGAGATCGAGCAGCAGCTGGGCTCGCTCTACAGCCTCTTCTCCGCCGTCGAGTCGACCGGCCGGGAGCAGCGCAGTGTCGTCCGGACGTTGGACGTCCGCGCGGACGGGGTCATCGCCGCCCGGCTCGGGCTGGAGGAGTCCACGCCCTTGGTTCACCTCGAGCGGCTCCGGCTCGCCGAGGGGGAGCCGCTGGCCGTCGACCGGGTGTGGCTGCCGGAGGAGGTGGCCGCCCCGCTGCTCGACGTCGACTTCACGCACACCGGCGTCTACCCGGAGCTGGAGCGGCTCTGCGGGCTGCGGGTCGCGGGCGGTCGGGAGAACATCCGCGCGGTCGTGCCGACCGCCGAGGAGCGGCGTCTGCTGGGCGTCGACGCCGGCGTGGCCGCGCTGGCCATCGAGCGCCTCGGCAGCGCGGGCGGGCGGCCCGTCGAGTGGCGGCACACGCTCGTCCGCGGCGACCGGTTCACCCTGACCGCACAGTTCAGCGCCCGGGACGGCTACCTCGTCGGGGCTCCCGCGAGCTGAGGACTCACCGGACGGACACACCGATCCCGCCCGGGGTCGCCGCGCCGTAGCGTGCGATCTCGGCCTCGAGGTCCAGCGGCGCGGTGCGCATGCCGGTGTCCGGGCCGAGCAGCTCCGCCGGGACCAGCCAGCTGACCTCGAACTCCAGCCCGTCCGGGTCCTTCGCGTACAGCGCCTTGGTGCTGCCGTGGTCCGACGCGCCGACGAGCGCACCGTGCTCGCGCAGCACGCCGCGGATCCGGTCGAGCTCGGCCAGCGTGTCGACCTCCCACGCGAGGTGGTAGAGGCCGACGGCGCCGCGCCCGGCCGTCGTGTCCCCGGCGGTCTCGCCGACGCCGAACAGGCCGAGGTCGTGGTCGTTGGACGAGCCCTCGGCCTGCAGGAACGCCGCTCGCCCCGGCACCGAGGAGACCACCCGGAAGCCGAGGGCAGCGGTATAGAAGGCGACGCTGCGGTCGACGTCGCGGACATAGAGCACGGCGTGGTTGAGGCGTTGGACGGGCATGAGCCTGCCTTTCTGTGAAATTTCAATCACACCGTAGACCGTCGACAGATGAATGTTCAAGCGATGCGGCGTAAGCTGGTCCACATGGACGACACCCGCTGGCTCTCGCCCGCCGAGCTGCGGGCGTGGCTGGCGTACGTCGCGGCCACGACGCTGCTCGACGGGGCGCTCGACCGGCAGCTGCAACGCGAGTCCGGCATGCCCCACGCGTACTACCTGATCCTCGCCATGCTCTCCGACGCGCCCGAGCACACGCTGCGGATGAGCGAGCTGGCCTCCGCCACACAGAGCAGCCAGAGCCGGCTCAGCCACGCGGTGACCCGTTTGGAGCGCAAGGGCTGGGTGTGCCGCCGCCCCTGCCCGGACGACCGGCGCAGCACCTTCTGCACGCTGACCGAGGAGGGCTTCGCGGCGCTGCGCGCGGCGGCCCCCGGGCACGTGCGGACCGTCCGCGAGAACCTCTTCGACGCCCTCACCCCCGAGCAGGTCACCCAGCTGGAGGGGATCGCCCGCGCGATGCTCGGCCGTCTCACCCGCGACCCGGAGGCCGTGCCCCTCCCCGGAGTGTGCCCGGAGCGACAGCGCTGACCGACAGCGCCGACCCGCACCCGTTTGGCAAGCTGTCGCGCATGCCCACACTCGTGCTGCTGCGCCACGGTCAGAGCGACTGGAACCTGAGGAACCTCTTCACGGGCTGGGTCGACGTCCCGCTCTCGGAGGTCGGCGAGGCCGAGGCCCGCCGCGGTGGCGAGCTGATGAAGGAGAAGGGCCTGCTGCCGGACGTCGTGCACACGTCGGTGCTGCGCCGGGCGATCAACACCGCGAACCTCGCGCTCGACGTCGCCGACCGGCACTGGATCCCGGTGCGCCGCGACTGGCGGCTCAACGAGCGGCACTACGGCGCCCTGCAGGGAAAGGACAAGAAGCAGATCCGCGAGGAGTTCGGCGACGAGCAGTTCATGGTCTGGCGCCGCTCCTACGACACCCCGCCGCCGCCGATCGAGAAGGGCTCGGAGTGGTCCCAGGACGGCGACGCCCGCTACGCCGGCATCCAGGCGCCGCTGACCGAGTGCCTCGCCGACGTCGTGGCGCGGATGCTGCCGTACTGGGACGAGGCGATCGTCCCGGACCTGCGCGCGGGCAAGGTCGTGCTCGTCGCGGCGCACGGCAACTCGCTGCGGGCGCTCGTGAAGGAGCTCGACGGCATCTCCGACACCGACATCGCCGGGCTCAACATCCCCACCGGCATCCCCCTGCGCTACGAGCTCGACGACGACCTGAAGCCCACGGTGCCCGGCGGTGAGTACCTCGACCCGGCCGCGGCCGAGGAGGCCATCAAGGGCGTCGCGAACCAGGGTCGCTGAGCGGAGCTTGCGGAGCGAGCATCGGAGCTGAGCGGAGCTTGCGGAGCGAGCATCGGAGCTGAGCGGAGCTCGGGGAGCGGCGAACATCGGAGCTGAGCCGGCCCCTCCCCCGTGGGGTGAACGGCCCGTGAACGAGAGCGGAAAACTCCTCGTCCGGGTAGTCAGGCGGCTCACTCGGGGCCGGTGACGCTGGCGTCGGGCCTGGTCGGGCTGCCTACGATGCGGGTGTGAACGCAGTGGCGTCCGTCGTGCTGGTCGCCGTCGCCCTCGCCGCCGGGCTCTGGGCCGGCGTCCTGATCGGCAGGCGCCGCGCCCGGCCCGCCCGGCCGCGGCCGGACGGTCGGCGGGTGCCGACGCTGGCCGAGCTCCTCCAGCGCGTGTTCCGGTCGACCGGGTCCGGGCTCGCGGTCCTGTCCGGCAGCGGCGACGTCGTGCTGCACAACCGGCGCGCCGCCGAGCTCGGCGTGGTCCGGGCCGGGCGGCCCGACCCGCGCGCCTGGGCGGCCTGCCAGAAGGTGCTCGAGGGCTCCACCGACGTCGAGGTGGACCTCGCCCCGCTGGAGGTGCGCGGCCGCCAGCCCACCGCCGTCGTCGCCGTGGTGCGGCCGCTGGGCGACGGGTTCACCCTCGTCGAGGCCGCCGACATGTCCGACGCCGTGCGCCTGGAGGCCACCCGGCGGGACTTCGTGGCCAACGTGAGCCACGAGCTGAAGACGCCGGTCGGTGCGGTCGGCCTGCTGGCCGAGGCGGTGCTCGACTCGGTCGACGACCCCGAGTCCGTCAACCGCTTCGCCGCCAAGATCCTTCGCGAGTCGACCCGGCTCGGTGCGCTCGTCACCGAGCTGATCGCGCTGTCCCGGCTGACCGGGGCCGAGGCGCTGCCCGACCTCGAGGACGTCGACGTCGACGACGTCGTCGACGAGGCGCTGGGTCGCTCCCGCCTGTCCGCCGAGTCGGCCGGCATCGAGATCTCCGTCGACGAGCCCTCCGGCCTGGAGGTGGCGGGCGACCGGACGCTGCTGGTCACGGCCCTGTCGAACCTCCTCGAGAACGCCATCGCCTACTCGCCGCCCGACGCGTCGGTCTCGGTGTCCCGCCGGCTCGAGGCGGGCTGGGTGGAGATCGCCGTGACCGACCGCGGCATCGGCATCGCGCCGGAGCACCAGGTCCGCGTGTTCGAGCGGTTCTTCCGGGTCGACCCGGCCCGCTCCCGCGCGACCGGCGGCACCGGGCTCGGCCTGGCGATCGTCAAGCACGTCCTCGCGAACCACGGTGGCGAGGTGCGGCTGTGGAGCCGCCCCGGCACCGGATCGACCTTCACCATGCGGCTCCCCGCCGCCGGTGCCGCTGCGCCGGCCTCCACCCCGGAGGACCACGCGGCGGAGCCGGTCCCCGACCGAGACCCGGCCGGGGCGACCGGCCGAGCTGGAGGATGAGATGACCAGGGTGCTGATCGTCGAGGACGAGGAGTCCTTCGCCGACCCGCTCGCGTTCCTGCTGCGCAAGGAGGGCTTCACCGCGGCCGTCGCGACGACCGGGCAGGAGGCCCTCGAGGAGTTCGACCGCAACGGCGCCGACATCGTCCTGCTCGACCTCATGCTCCCCGGCATGAGCGGCACGGACGTGTGCAAGGCCCTGCGCTCCCGCTCGGCCGTCCCCGTGATCATGGTGACGGCGCGGGACAGCGAGATCGACAAGGTCGTCGGGCTCGAGCTCGGCGCGGACGACTACGTGACCAAGCCCTACTCCGCCCGCGAGCTGATCGCCCGGGTGCGCGCGGTCCTGCGCCGCGGTGGCGAGGGCGGCTCCGCCGACGCCGACGGCGCGGGCGTGCTCGAGGCCGGTCCGGTGCGCATGGACGTGGAGCGGCACGTGGTGTCGGTCGACGGCAGCGACGTCGCCCTGCCGCTCAAGGAGTTCGACCTCCTCGAGTACCTGCTGCGCAACGCCGGCCGGGTGCTCACCCGCGGCCAGCTCATCGACCGGGTGTGGGGCGCGGACTACGTCGGGGACACCAAGACCCTCGACGTCCACGTCAAGCGCCTGCGCGCGAAGGTGGAGAAGGACCCCAGCGCCCCGCAGCACCTCGTGACCGTGCGGGGGTTGGGGTACAAGTTCGAGAGCTGAGGAGGGGCTCTGGCTGGCTATTCACGCAGCTCAGAGGCCTATGTCATGAGGACTGCCCCCTCTCGGTCCGCGCTGAGTCCGTCAGAGGATCACCGAGTGCCACCGAGGTCACCTCGGTGGAGGTCGCTGACCAGGCCGCATCGATGATCTTGCGCGTGCGGTCTTCCGATTCGGGCATGAGGTGTCCGTAGACCTTCAGGACCATGCTGGCGTCGTCGTGGCCGAGTCGCTCTGCCACGGCGACTACGGACTCGCCCCCGGCCAGTAGGACGCTCGCGTAGTGATGTCGAAGATCGTGAGTGGTGGTCGACGGGGGGAAGGTGGAGCCTTCTTCGCCGGCGAGCTTCTTCACCGCCACCTTGAACGTGCGCACACCGTAGAAGGCATGGTGATAGGGGCGCCTGTTGTGGCCGTAGAAGAGCGAACCGTCCTCGAGCGGCGGCCATTGCTGCATGTGCCGAGCCAACGCGTCAGCGACGAACTGAGGCAGCGGAACGCTGCGCCTCGACCGCGGGGTCTTCGGATCGACCCGGGCTCTTGTTCGGTCCTCGAGTTGGTGCTCCACCCGGGCCGTGCGACCCAGGAAGTTCACGTCTTGCTGGCGCAGGGCGAGGAGCTCCCCGAGTCGTAGGCCGAGGCCGGCCTGGGTCAGCACCATGGCTCGTGTCCGTGCCGGCACGGTCTCGGCAAGCTCGAGCACCTGGTCGACAGTGAGGGGAACGACTCGGTCCTTGTCGGCCTTGGGGAGGGCGAGCCTGACCACCGGCGAGCTACCCACGACGCGATCGAGCACAGCCGCGGCGAAGATGGCCTTGAGCATGTTCACCGTCAGCTCCACGGTCGATGGCGCAAGTTGTGCCGCGAGTTGAGTGACCCATGCCTGGACGTCCGAGGGGAGCACGCTTGCCATGCGCCGGCTTCCGAGGAACGTGTTCTCGACATGGAGGCGAATCTGGCTGTCGATGCGCCGGGCGGTCGAGGGGCGATAGGGGCGAACCGACGCCCAGCGCCTTGCGTACTCGGCCACCGTCGTCCGATCCGAGGGGTCGACGTAGGTCCCTCGTAGCTTCGATGACTCGATCATCGCGAGGAAGCGTTCGCCGTCCGCCTTGCGGCTGAAGTGCTTGGCGCGCTCACGTCCATCGGGATCTCTGTAGCGAGCTCGCCAACGGCCGTCAGGGCGACGAGCGAGGCTACCCACGAGATTCGCCTTCGCCGGGCCGGTTCTCGGGTTTCGTGGACGGAAGCGATTCGTCGCGGAGCCTGCGCCAGTTGTCAGGGTCCCAACCGTAAGCGGCAGGGGTGCCCCATTCGGGACCCGACTTCGAGTAGAACGAGCGGGACGCTGACGGCGGCAGGCCCGCCGATTCCTCCCCGGTGGTGTCTGGCTCCGAAGTCGCCGAGGCCCCCGGGTCCTGTTGCCGGTTTTCGGCGACGTCCTCGAGTCGGGCCTGGGCATCTTCGATCTCGCGGCGTCGCTGTAGCAGCAGCTGCTCAACCAAGTCGAGCTCGCGGCGGCGTGCGCTCAGTTCGCGGCTCCAGCGGTCACGGGCCTCTTCGCTCTCCGGGTCGATGAGCATCTCGTCAACGGTGAGATCGAAGAGGCTTGCACAAGCCATGGCCTCGCTGAGACGTACGGGTCGGGTGCCAGCTTCGATCTTGGCAACCGTCGTCTGGTGCCAGTTCGCAATGCCGTGTTCGAGCAGTGCGTTGACGACGTGCTGCTGCGACAAGCCTCGCTCCTCTCGCAACGCGCGGAGGCGACGACCGAAGTGAGCGTCCGCGGCTTCGACCAGGTCGGAGCTGTATCCCGTCACGCACTGACGATACAGACCCGCTGGGGTTGACAGCAGAGTACACCAAAGTGATTCTGGTGGGGGTTGATTGCTGAACCGCAGGAAGGATGAACCCTCATGGGCGGCCGGATCTTGAGCATCTCCGAGGCTGCAGCACGGCTTGGTCGGAGCCCTGACACGCTTCGATACTGGCGTCGGCGGAGGGAAGGCCCGCCCTCCTTCAAGATCGGCCGCCGGGTGGTGTTCTACGAACACGAGCTGGACGCATGGGTCGAGGCTCAGCGCCTCGCATCCCTTCCTGAGGGCGCTGCATGACTCACCCGCCAGGGCGGCAGCGCCATCGAGAAGCGACTGCCTGTCAGCGCTGGGCGGTGGTACGCCTTCGCCTGCAACCGCCGAGGGCGACTGGCGCCTCTCGTGCGTTCGCCTCGGAAGGTCCGTTGTACGGCCCGGCGCCGTGTCTATCCTCGGGCTTCGGGGGACCTGAGCGGATGCTCAGTGCCGACTTGCTGGAAGCGCCGAACGAGGTTGATCCCGCCGCGAACCGGCGAACTGAGGTCCGCCGGAGGACGGCGTGATAACTCACGGGGCCAACGCTGAGGACGGACGGCCTGAGCGTCTCCCACCTGCAGATCTCGGAGCGGAGCGCGCGGTGATCGGGGCCGTCCTGCATCACTCCGATGCGCTCGAGCGGGCGGCGATTGTGGTCGTGCCCGAGGACTTCTACCGGCCGGCACACGCCGAGCTCTTTCGGGCGATGCTGAAAATGCGGGACGAGGGCCGTCCGGTGGATGCGATCTCGCTCGCGGATCGACTTGGCGATCGGCTGTTCAAGCTGGGCGGGGCGCCCTACCTGATCGAGTGCATGAGCAGCGTGCCGACGCCGGCCAACGTGGCGTACTACGCGGAGATCGTCGCGGATAAGGCGGTCCGGCGTCGGCTGATCGATGCAGCTACACGAGTCTCGCAACTGGCATACGCCCTGCCCGCAGACCCGGATGAGGATCTGATCGAGCGGGCGCGGGACGTTTTCGACGGGGTCGCCGGTGGTGGGCGAGCCGGTCGGCAACGCTGCCTTCGCCGGACCCCGGCCTCCGCGGTCACGATGCGCCGGCTCCGGTGGCTGTGGTCGCATCGCATCGTGCTGGGCGGGCTGACGCTGCTGGCCGGTCGGGAGGGGCTTGGTAAGTCGACGGTGGCGGTCGATCTGGTTGCCCAGGTGACCCGGGGTGAGCTGGCTGGCGAGTTCCGGGGCGAGCCCAAATACGTCATCTACGTGAACTCGGAGGACGCCCGGGACAGCACAATCGTCCCGCGCCTTGCCGCGGCCGGCGCCGACCTCAACCGGGTCGTCTTCCTCGACGCCGTCACGCCTTCCGACGACGAGTCGCCACTGGTCCTGCCGCACGACACCAAGCTGCTGACGGAGGAGATCGAGGAACTCGGGGCTGCGCTGGTGGTGCTCGACGCGGCGACGTCGGTCCTCGACAGCGCACTGGACGGCGACCGCGACCGCCAGATGCGGCGGGGCCTGGAGCCGATCTCCAAGCTGGCCGCGGACACCGGTGCTGCCGTCGTAGGCATCGTGCACTTCGGCAAGCGGGAGTCCGCGGACACCGGCAAGTTGATCCTGGGCTCGATCGCCTGGTCGCAGGTGGCGCGCTCGGTCCTGGCGGTGGCCCGCGACGAGGACACCCATCAGCTCGTCATCTCCTCCACGAAGGCGAATCTCGCCCCGGGCGACGCCCCTTCCCTCGCAGTCACCCTCGTCCCTGCAGCGGTGGACACCCCAGACGGCACCACGCAGGTCGCACGGGTGCAGTGGCACGGCGAGACAACCCAACGGGCGGAGGAGCTCCTCGCGGCCGGCCCCGAGGGGGACGACCGATCGCTCATTGCCGAGGCGGTGACGTGGCTGCTCGGCTATCTCGCCGACGAGAAGCGAGCCGGCTCGGCCGGCGCCGGCGAGATCCTCCGGGCGGCGAAGGCGGACGGCTTCAACGAGCGCCTCCTGCAGCGTGCCCGCAAGCGCGCGCACGTCTCCACCCACCGGACCGCGACCGGCTGGACCTGGACGCTCGACACCGCACCAAGGCGGCAAGACGACAACCCGCCTCCGACCTGACCAGGGAAGACGTCATCCCGACACGAGCACGTGCGCGCACGTCGGCTTGTCGTGTTGTCGCCTTGGTCAGGGGAGTCGGTGCTAATCAGCGGTCGTGGCCAGCCGCGGTCTACTGCGCGGCGTTGGTGGCGATGCTGGTGAGAGCGCGCCCTGCCCACCCTCGGGCGACGGGCTCGACCTGAGCATTGATGACGACGGGCCCGTCGCGCCGGGAGGCGTAGGCGTCGCCGATGTAGCGGATTGTGCGGTACTTGCCGCGCTCTCGGGACAGCTCGGTCACGTTACCCGTACCGCTGGTGTCCATGAGCTGCTTGAGCGCACGCGCGCTGGGCTCGTCGGGCATTTCGACCCAGGACACCGCGACGATGGCGGCGTCGCCCTTCCGGTCGCGCAGCTCGAAGTACGCGCGATGCAGCGCCGCGCAGGGGGTCCGGCGGAAGAAGTCCTGCACCTGCCCGTAGGAGTTGGCCGCGCAAGCCGCGGAGTCGTCCGTGACCTTCCCGCTCAGGCGGACACCTTGCCGGACGATGCGTGCCTCCGCCGCGGTCGAGTTCTTGCTGCTGACTCGCGACCCGCTCCGTGCTCCGGAACTGCCACCGGCGGAGATTGATGCACCACCGGAGGATGTGGCGCTCCCGATCGCGGTCGCCCCGCCGGCGCTGGCCAGGAGGGCTATGCCGAGGGCGATGGCGAGAGGAGTATCCCCGCCACTGCCCTTGTCGCTCCCGCCACCCTTGCCACCGATCCGTCGCGCCAACGGGGAGTCCTCCGGCTCTCACACACGGTCATTGGAAGCTCGCGTTGGTTGATCTTCGTGTTACGGCGACCGGACGAGCGCTCGGTGTGGACGCGGTTCCCCCCTGCCGAGCAGGTCGACGAGGGCCGTTCTCGCTGTTCGGAGCGCTAACAGGTGCTCATCCGTAACGAGTCGTACCAGGGCTCATGATGCCTTTCTGGGCCTCGCGCAGCACGCGCTTGCCCGCTGAGTGCCATCCCGTCGACCTTGCAGCACCGGACCGCGCGGACCCCGGTGGGCAGCCCTCGACCCAACCGCCGGACGAGCTACACAGGCTCCGCCCACGGGCGGCCGCGTGGTAGCCCTCCGGGAGGCCGTCAGGATGGCGCGGGCCGCCATCCTGTTGGTCTGCCCGACCGGCGAGGGCTTAGGTTAGGGCCAGGCGATGCGCCTCCCGGACACCGAGACGACGTCGAGCCGCAGGAAGTAGGGCCGGTCGCCGCCCGCCCACGGCCGCAACGGGAGCCGGCGGACCCGGGCGAGCTCGGCAGGCTCGTCGACCACGTGCAGCCGGCCCAACGCCAACAGGCTCCAGCCCTCCTCCCACACCTCGTCGACGTGGTCGACCTGGAAGGCCACCCGCTCGCAGCGGGCCGCGGCGGCGACCTTGCTGCCCGCGGCGGACCGGAAGTACACGGCGTCGCCGTCGACGGCGAAGTTCACCGGCAGCACGAGCGGCCAGTCGTCCGCGACGAAGGCCAGCCGACCCAGCCGCGGACGATGGGTGACGAGAAGGGCCCGGCACTCGTCGGGGCTGAGTGTCGCCAGCGCGATCTCGGTCTCGGACATCGTCGACCCCACGGCTCGTGGTCTCTGCCGCTCGACCGCCACGCCCCCGCGGCCTCGCCTGGCGGGGGGCGAGTGTTCCCGACGTGCGTGCGATGTACGCAGGGTCGAAGGTCCCTGCCGGCGGCGGCGGCCCGGACCGCATGATCGGGGCATGGGTGCGGGGCCGTCGCCGCTGCTCGGCGACCTGCTCCCGGGCGGGGCCGCGCTGCCGGCCGAGCTGGTCGGCGAGCTCGACCGCTGCTCCACGGTGCACGACGTCGCGGGGGGCACGGTCCTGCTGCGGCAGCGGGCCGTCGTCGCCGACCTGATCGTGCTCGTCCGTGGGCGGATCGCGACCCTGATCGACTTCGCGGGCACCGGGGACCTGGTGGTCGAGACCACGGAGGAGCCCGGGCGGGTCTTCGGCTGGTCGGGCCTGGTCGCGCCGGGACGGTCGACGGCGACGGTGCGTGCGGACGCGGAGTCGCGAATCGTGACCGTGCCGCTCGCGGTGGTGCATGCCGGGCCGCCGCGCTGGACCGCGGCCGTGTGCGGACTGGTGGCGGGTGCGCTGGCGGACCGCACGCGGGACCTACAGGCCCGGTTGGCCCGCCCCGCGGCCGAGTCTGACGAGGCGCGCGAGCTCTCGGTGCCGTCCCGGCGGCCGGAGGGCTTCGGGGATGCGTGACGTCGCGGCGGTGCGCCGGTGGTTCGCCGGGCTCGCCCTGCTCGAGCAGCTGCACGACGGGGACCGGGATCTGTTCGCCGAGCACGCGACCTGGGTGACCTTGCCGGCCGGCGCACGCCTGCACGGCGAGGGCGAGCGGGGGGCGGCGCTGTGGTTCCTCGTCGAGGGCGAGATCGTCCTCGGCCCGGCGTCCCGCGACGGCACCCGTCCCGGCGGAGACGGCAGGATCGACGCAACCGACACCAGCACCGACACCAGCACCGCCGTCGTGGTCGACGGCATCGTGCGGCGGTCGGTCACGACGCCCGGCTACCCCCTCGGCTGGGACGGCATCGTCCGGCCCGACCGCTACCGCTGGGACGCGCACGCCGCCACCCGCACCCGACTGCTGCGGGTCGACCGGGAGGTGATCGACGCGTCCTGTCGCCTCGACGAGGCGTTCGCGGCGCGGCTGCACGAGCTGCTGCTGTGGTTGGCGGGCGGGCAGCTGCGGCGCCAGCACACCCGCCTGGTGACCGGCCGCTACGACGACGAGACGGACGCGGTCGCTGCGCTCGTCGAGCACCGGGCCGAGGAGCTGCGGGTGACCTCGCCGCTCCACCGCATCCCCGGCTACCTGCGCTCCCGCCCGACCGTGGTCGACGCGTTCCGGGCGCTCGAGGTGATCCGCGACGGGCCGGACGCGGTCGAGGCCGAGATCGCGCGGGAGGCGCTCGACGTGCTCGCGGGCGTCCGCCGGGAGCTGCGGGTGTACCTGGGCCTGCAGCGCGTCTACGAGGCGGTCGCCTCGGCACCGGCGGACCTCGATCCCGCGGAGGTCCGGGCTCGGTCCTGTCGGGCGCTCGTCGACTTGTTCGCCCACACCGAGTACCGCATCGAAGGCCTCGACCGGCTGCCGGCGAGGCCGGGCAACGTCGTGCTGTGCAATCACCTGGACAGCCACCCCGGCAACCGCCTGCCGAACGGTTTCAGCCTGATCCTCGACACGCACTTCGTCTCGTCGATGATCCTCTACCGGACCTACGGCCGGGCGCCGGTCCGCGTGGTGCGGGACTCGCACTGGCACGAGACGGGGCACGCGCGCTACTACGATCGCCTGGGCTACGTGATGGTTCCGTCCTGGGAGGAGGGCCGGCCGAGCCCGGAGCAGCGGGCCGAGCGGTACGAGCGCTTCGTGGCCGAGGCGTCCGCGACGCTGCGCGCCGGCGCCGACCTTGTCATCTGCCCCGAAGGCCGGCCCGGTCCCACCGCCGGTTCGCCGACGCACCTGCGCCTGGGCGCGTTCCGGCTGGCCGGCCGACTCGACCCGGAACCGCTGGTCGTCCCGGTGGCGGTCGCGAACTTCGACCAGCGACTCAGCCGGGCTGTGCTCGGCGCCGTGATCGCCGAGCCGTTCCGGATGTCCGACGTCGTCGCCGACCCGACCGATCCCGGGCAGGTCGCACGGTTCGTCGACGACGAGCTGACCCTGCGCTACCGGGGCTGGGTGCGCGAGGCGGCGGCGCTGCGCTGACCAGGGGAACGGCCCGGCCCGGACCCGGCCCGCCCGAACCCGCTCGGCACCCCGCCGACGGCCAGCTCGAGCCAGCGCTCGTCGAACCGGGCCCAGGCGCGCATGCCCGGGCCGGCGTCGTGGCTCACCGGGAAGGTCATGACCTCGACAGGCGCCCGGAACTGCGCGACGACCGCCTCGACGGTGGCGCGCGGTACCACGCGGTCGACCACACCGAGGCCGACCACGGTCGGGCAGCCGACCCGGGGGGCCAGCAGGGCGGCGTCGAAGTAGGCCAGAACGGTCTGCAGGTCGTCCTCGGGGTACTGCGGGTGCTGCTCGAGGAACGCGGCCACCTCGGCGCCCGAACCGGCCTCGACGAGCAGGCGGCGTCCCTCCGCCCAGCCGAAGGTGGGCACTCCCAGCACGAGCAGGTCCGCACGCGGCGCCACCGCCTGGGCCATCAGCGCCAACCCTCCCGCGAGGCTGACCCCGTGGCTGACCGCGCGCAGCGTCGGCACCTGTAGGGCCGTGGCGACATCGGTCGCCCGCACGTAGTCGCACACCGCGCCGCGCAGCACGGACGTCTCGGGCCGCCGCGCGCCCGTCAGCAGCCAGCCCGCCGCCGGTGCCGGGACCGCCGCGAGGGAACGGCCGAATCCGCGGACGTCGAAGCCCACGACGTGGCACCCCGCGCGGACCCACTCCAGCCGGGGGACGGCCTGCGACCGGTACCCGTGTGCATGCACGACCAGCGGCCGGGGTGTCGCGCCCTCCCAGGTGATCGCGTACCCGTGGATCGGCTGCCCGCCCCAGGACCTGAACCGCAGCTCGTGCGCGACCGTGCCGGCCGTCGGCGCGGGGCGCGGAGCCCGGCGGAGGTCGAGGGGGACCTCGCGCAACTGCGCGAGCGTCGTCGCCCAGAACGCCTCGAGATCCGGGGGACGGGTCAGAGCCCCGGTCTGCACGAGCGCGCCTACATCTGCGTCCATGTCGCTGCCGTCTCTGCAGCAAAGGTCCACGGGGCGCCGCGGCAGTGGCCCCCGACCCGTCGGGGTAGTTCCGCTGCCTGCGGCGGGTTCGCGGCCGCGCCAACCCATCCCGCGCGTTCAGCCACCGCTGGTCTCCTTTGCGTAGGCGGCGAGTGCCTCGCCCGAGGTGTCGGACCAGGCGTCCCGGGTGACGCCGTAGCGTTCCAGCTCGACGCGGACGCCACTGGCGAGGTTCGAGGCGACTACGCGCACGCCGCGGGCGCGCAACCTGGTGAACGCGCCCGCCAGGACCCTCGATGCGGGTCACCTTCCACAGGATCGACGTCAGAGGTAGGCGCCGGGCTCGAAGGGCGGGGGGAGTTGGCCCGGGACGATGCGGCGGCCGCTGATGTCCTGCGGGATCAGTCGCATCCAGCGCCCGTGGTCACCCGGCGCCCACGGCTCCACCCCGCTGGCGAGGGTGCGCTCGACAAGCCGGGCGCCGTGCTCCGAGGTCAGCGCCTCGGCGAGCCCGCGCACGAGCACGCTCCAGCCGGACCGTGTCTGCTTGTCGATCTGGTCCACCTCGAAGGTGACGTTGGCGTGATCGGCCGCGGTGAGCTTGGTCCCGGGATGCGTGCGGATGACCAGGACGCTGCCGTCGAGCGCGTAGTTCACCGGGAAGATCAACGGATAATGCTCGGCATTGACGCCCAGCCGCCCGATCTGCTCCGCCGCGAGCAGGCGGTAGCACTCGTCGGCGTCGAGGACCTGCAGCTCTGCATCGCGTCCACCTTCTGTCATCCTGAGCATCCTCTCGAAAGAACCGACACTGCGCTTACCGTCGCCCCGACAAGGTCGCGTCACCGCGCCGAGCCGCTACGACCCGACTACCACGTGCAGCCTCGAGATCCACGTGATTGGCTCGACAACGGGGTGGAGGAGCGAGGTCCCGTTCGCGTCGACGCGAGCCGGCATGTGAAGGTGTGTTAGTCGACGTGGGCTCCAGGTGGTCTAGCCATCGGGCGGCTCCCTGCGTGGCCGGATGATCGTGACCGGACAGGGCGCGTGCAGCACACACTGCAGCCCGACCGAGCCCACCACCGCGCTGGCAAGCGCACCGCGTCCCCGGTGCCCGAGCACCAGCAGGTCCGCCCCGCGCGCCGCGTCGAGCAACACCTGCGCGGGGTGCCCGGCCTTCGCCTCGACCACGACCGGCACCGGCGGGCCGGCATTGGCGGCGATCACCTTGTCCACCATGCGCTGTGTATCGGCCCGCGCGTCGGCCAGCAGGTCCTCGGGCGCTGACGGCCAGCGTCCGGTGTAGGTCGCCGCCGTACCGCGCCAGCCACCCCAGTACTCGGCCACCGGGACCGCGGCGACGACGTGCAGCCGCGCCCCGCGCCGCGCCGCATCGGCGAAGGCGAACCGCAGCGCCGCCTCCGACTCGGGTGATGCGTCCACCCCGACCGCGACGACGCCCGCCTCGTCCATCCCGTCCTCCGTCCGCCAGGAGCGCTTCGCGCTCACATCCCCCGGCGATGCCCAGCCACAGGCCCGCCAACACAACTCCGCTCGGCTCACTCTCTGCCGGCTCGAGGCGTCTCGGACTCCCGTGGCTGCGGCCCGGTCGTGACGGGCGGGTCGCTGGCGCACCTCGGTCAACGGCCCGCAGCGACGTTGACGGCCAGCTCGACCAGCGACAGCTCGCCGTAGCGGAACTCGCCGTCGGGCAGGTGCCACACGGCCGCCCCGCCGGTCATCCGGGGACACCCGTCGACCTCGGTCCAGCCCAGTATCGGGGTGCTCCACAGGGCCCGCACCGGCCCACCGGGCAGGTCGGCCCACCTGTCCTGCGTGCGGAAGTCGCGGGGCCGTCCCTGCGGATCCAGGGAGACGTGTGCGCTGACGGTCCGGCCGGCGTCGGTCAGCGAGATGCGGAAGCCGTCCTCGCCGGCGTCCTCCCAGGAGACCCGGCCGTCGAGCAGCATCCCGGGCGCCAGGAGTACCGCGTCGTTGAGCCAGGTGGTCAGCTCGCCGATGTCGAACTCGGGCCCAGCGCCGTCGGCGACGGTCACCAGGCCCAGCGCCTTGCCGAGCATCCGGCCGGTGCCGGCCCGGTAGGTGTCCCACCCCCACATCGGCAGCACCCGGGCGACCGTGAGCCGCATCCGGAACAGCCGGGCCACCTCGAGGGCGGAGTTGTACTGCCAGGCGTCCAACGGCATCCACGGCCGGCCGGGGCCTCGCCGGAACCGGCCGGTGAAGTGCGCCCGCAGCGACCAGATCCGCGGCCGGCCGACCACGCCCATCGCCGTCAGGTAGCGGACCGCGGCCCGCGGCAGCCCGGCGAGCTCGGCCTCGGTCACCGGTGCCGTGGACACCTGCGCGGTCGGCAGCCGGGCCGCCGCCACCCGGCGCAGAAACGCGCGGGGTGGACGGCGGGCCGGAGCGGCGTGTTCGGACGTGGACACGGGCGTGGGCAACCTCGGCTCCTCGGCCAGGGGCATGGACGTGGCGGTGGCGCGGCGTGTGGTTCAGATCGCGGGAGCGGCTTGGTGGTTTGTTCGTAGCCGATACATGCGAGGTAGTCCAGCCGGGAGTGGCCGCGGGCGGGGCTGCATCGACTCCCTGGCCCACTATGTCCGGCCCTGCTCGTCAGAACCGCGCGAGGGCGACCCACTCACGCCGGTCGACGCACCGCGTCCGCGGCAACAGTGGCGAGCATGGCGCGCATGATGTGGCCGACGAAGGGGCGCACGAGCGTCCAGTACCGGGCGAACCGGCGCACGTCGTCCGGCTCGGTCACCAGGGTGCGGGCCTCGTACGAGACGAGCGTGCGCGGCGTGCCGTAGGGGCGCAGCGAGAAGTTCGCGGCGATCTTGCCCCAGCCGGGCTGCGCGAAGGCCGCGAACCCCTCCGGCGTCATACCGGTGACGTCGTACCACTCGAGCACGGGCGTCCAGAACCGGCCGACCGCACCCAGCGCGATCTCGCGCTCGGCGACCTCGCCGAGGGACAGCCACCCCGGCAGTGACGGTCCACCACGCAGCGGCAACCGGGACGGCGGGGCGGCGGAAGCCGGACGGCCGCCGAGCCGGGCGAGCCGGTCGGGCAGCCCGCGAACGGCCATCGCCGCATCCATCACCGGCGAGTGCACCTGCGCGAGGTCCAGCCTACACAGTGCCTGCCAGGTCGCAGCGAGATCCGCGTCGGCCACGGTGTGCGCGACGACCGTCGTGTCGTACAGCGGCAGGTACCGGTCGATGAGCATCGCGGTCGCCGTCGTGGATGCAGCCGTGGTCACAAGTGGGTCCTCCGTCGTCACGGCCTCGACCCTCCTCCGCAGGCCCACAGCGGCGTAGAGCCCTTCGTCTCTCTCAGCGGAGCCGGTCGAAGACTCGCGGAGTGCCGGGCAAGCGGTCGGCGTGTTCACGGCAGGAGCACCAGTTTGCCGGTCCCGGCGGTCCGCTCCAGCAGCTCGTGGGCGCGACGGGCGTCGTCGAGCGGCAGGCGCTCGGCCACGACCGGGTGGATCTTGTCCGCGCGCAGCAGCTCGAGCAGCGCGAGGAAGTCCTCCCGGAACTCCTCCGGGTCCCGCGGACCGCCGCCGACAGGAAGCGCCCGCTCGCGGCGGGCCATCGGAACCCACTGCTTGCGGTCACGGCGCAGTTTCTGGATCCGGTACGTCGACACGTGCCGGCCGGGGGACAGCAGGCCCCACAGCGCGACCCCGGCGGTCGCCGCGTACCACTCCACCCAGCCGCGCCGGTTCTTCCGTCCACCCGCCAACGTGGCGTAGTGGCCGTAGACGACGAGCCGGCCACCCCGGCGCAGCGCGCGGAACGACCGCAGCGACAGCCTGCCGCCGAGGCCGTCGAGCACGACGTCGACCCCGTCCCCGGTCAGCTCCCGCACCCGGGCCAGGAAGTCCTCGGTGCGGTAGTCGATGGCCACCGCGCCGAGCCGCTCGACCGTGGCGCGGTCGGCCGCCGAGGCGGTCCCGTAGAGGCGCAGCCCGGCCAGGGCGCCGAGCTCGAGGACCGCGGTGCCCACCCGCCCGGCGGCCCCGTGCACCAGGACGCGCTCGCCGCTGCGTGTCCGCGCCGTCCGGTGGAGCAGCTGATAGGCGGTCATGTAGGGCAGGACGAGGCCGACCACCTCGGCCGGGTCGAGCTCGCCGGGCACCTCGACCGCGTCCATCTCCCGTAGGCAGATCAGTTCGGCGTAGGCGCCCCATACCGTGAGCGCCGCGACGCGATCGCCTTCCCGCAGCTGCGAGCAGCCCGGGCCGAGCGCCTCGACGACCCCGACGAGCTCGTAGCCGGGGGTGAACGGCGGTCTCGGCACACCGAGGTAGGTGCCCGCCCGCAGCTGCGCGTCGGTGAAGGACACGCCGGCGGCCAGGACCCTGACGAGGACCTCCCCGGCGCCGGGCCGCGGCGCGTCGTCCTCCACCGTCGTGAGGACCTCGGGCCCACCGAAATGATCGACGACGACGCGCTTCATGGCCGGCTCCCTCACCGAACGTCCGAGGCGTCATCGCACTCCGGCGCCCGCGAGGGGAGCAGGGGCCATGGCCCCGTCGGGGAGGGGTCCTCCGGCTGCCCCCCGATCTGCTCAGGACGACGTCCCGGCCGGAACCATGCGCTCGCGGACAGCCGTCGATCGCGCGGGCACGAAGCGTGTCCCGGTACGGCGAGCTCGCGCATGTGCTGTCGCGGCGCCGATGGGCCGGCTGACCCGGCCGCCGCTCGACCCGGGCGCACGGTTGCCTTGGTCCCTGGCGGGAGCGGGCTGCGTGCATCAGCGTGCGTGCCGTGCTGGCGAGGCTCCGGCTCGACGAGCTGATGTACACGTGGTTCGGCGGCGACACCCCGATGCAGATCGGCCTGCTCGGTGCCCTGGAGGTCGGGCCGTTCCGGCGGGTCGACCGCACGATCGACCTGGAGCGGATTCGCGGGGAACTCGCCGTCCGGGCCGGTCGGGTTGCGTCGCTGCACCGGCGGGTTGTTCGGACCCGACTCGGCGAGGGCCGGCCGTTCTGGGTCGAGGATCCGGCCTTCGCCCCGCTCGACCATGTCGAGGTGACGGTGCTGCCGGCCGGGACGGACCTGCCGAGCTGGGCGGCGGCCCGAGCGGCGCGGCCGCTGGACCCGGACCGGCCGCTGTGGCGGGCCGAGATCGTCGGCGGGCGCGCGGTGGAGCAGCCTGCAGTGCTCGTGGTGGTGTCGCATGTTCTCGCCGACGGTGCTGCCGGGGTGGCGCTGGCCGGGGCGCTGTTCGACTCGGGACCCGAGGCGGTGGTCCAGCCGGTTCCGGTGGCTACGCCGTCTCCGCCGCCGCTGCCCTCGCACCGACAGCTGCGGGGCGAGAGGCGGCACGAGGCCGCCGAGGCCCTGCGGCGCCTACCCCGGCGACCTGCCCGGCGACGGCCCACCGGCGTGCACGGGCTGCGGCAGCTACACACCGCGATGGCGGCCTTCGCCGGGCCGGAGCCGATCACGTCACTACCCCGACACATCGGGCCCGATCGCAGGCTGGGGATCGTCCGTGAACCGCTGGCGCCGCTGCGGCACTGCGGACATGAGCTCGGTGCCACAGTGAACGACCTGGTCCTCGCCGCTGTCTCCGAGGGGCTGGGTGCGCTGCTGACCCTGCGGGGGGAGAACATCCCTGGTCTGGTGCTGCGGGCAATGGTGCCCGCCACCACCGGCCGGGCCGACCGCCAGGTAGGACGGATGCTCGTCGTCGGCCTGCCCGTCGGTGAACCGGATCCGGCACGGCGGCTCACGCTGATCCACGACGCCACCTCCGTGGGCAAGGCCCGGCTTCGCGAAGGTCCGGAAGACGTCAGCGATCTGCGCCTGCCCCTCCCGGTCGCGCGGTGGGTGCTGTGCTGGGCACGGCGCGCCGGCAGCCGACGGGTGACCCTCGCCGTCACCGACGTGACCGGGCCATCGGCGCCGCTGTGGCTGACCGGTTCCCGGCTGCTGAGCGCGACACCGATCGCGCCGCTGAGCCCCGGGGTGGCGCTGTCCGTCGCAGCTCTGTCGTACGCGGGCGAGCTCGTCGTGTCGGTCAACGCCGACGCCGCGGTCACCGATCTGGAAGTGATGACCGGGGGCATGGAGCGCGGTTTCGCCGCCCTGCGTGACCTCGCGGGGCTCGCAAGCGACCCTGCCGGGAGTAGCCCGTGAGGTTCGCGACCACAGGAAGTCGGACGAGGCGGACGGACGCCGATTTGTCCACCATGATCAGCTCGGATGTACGCGATTCGCGGCGATATCGTCGGACTCGCTGTGTGATTCTGTGCGGCCGCCGGGTCGTTCGACCCTGACCGTGTGCGATGTCCCGTGTGAGCGTTGCACGCAGGCACACGATCCGCGTGGCCGCCGCTGCGGCGGTGCAAGGACGAGGATGGCGGGGTGAGGACGCCATGACGGGGCCGGTCAGCGCGGGCGTCGACGTGGGCGGGACGTTCACCGACGTCGTAGTGCATGCCGAGGGACAGCGGCCACGCGCGGTCAAGGTGCCGACGACGCCGAGGAACCAGGCCGAGGGCGTCGAGAGGGGCGTCCGGGAGGCACGGTCCGGGGACGCGCCGCGGCTCCTGCCGCACGGCACCACGCGACGAACGCGGTCCTGGAGCGCCGGACCGCGTGCACCGTCCTCGTCACCACTGATGGATTCGCCGACGTGCTCGAGATCGGTCGGCAGGACCGGCCCGCCCTGTACGACTTGGCGGTGACCCGGCCGGAGCCGCTCGTGCCGCGGGACCGCGTCGTGACCGTCGTCGAGCGGACCGGTCCCGACGGCGCACCGGTTGTCGGGCTCACCGACGAGGAGATCGAGCGTGTGCTGGCGGAGGTCGCGAGTCGCGAGCCCGAGTCGATCGCGGTGAGCCTGCTGTTCGCCTACGCCGGCGAGGACCACGAGCGCCGGCTGTGCGAGACGCTGGAGCGGTTGGGGGTCCCGGTCACTCGGTCGAGTGCCCTGCTCGCCGAGTTCCGCGAGTTCGAGCGGGCGTCCACCTGCGTGCTCAACGCCGCCGTGGAGCCCGTGATGCGCCGCTACCTGTCGAACCTCGCCGAGCGCCTGCCGGACGCGACGATCACCGTGATGACCTCGAGCGGCGGCACGGCCGGGATCGCCCATGCCGCCGCCGCGCCGGTCCACACCCTGCTGTCCGGCCCTGCGGCGGGCGTGGTCGCCGCCGGCGCGGTGGCCCGCTCCGCGGGATTCGACGACGCGATCGCCTTCGACATGGGCGGTACCTCCACGGACGTGTGCCTGATCCGCGGCGGCGTCCCGGAGGTGTCGACCGCGTCGCAGATCGGGGGGCTGCCCTTCCGCACTCCGGCGGTGGGGATCCACTCGGTGGGGGCGGGAGGCGGGTCGATCGCCTGAATCGACGGGGGCGGGGCGTTGCGGGTCGGGCCCCGGTCGGCGGGCGCCGATCCCGGCCCGGTCTGCTACGGCCGTGGCGGGCAGGAACCGACGGTCACCGACGCCCACTGTGCGCTTGGGCACCTCGACCCGGACCGAGAGCTCGGGCGCGGGCTGCGGCTCGACGTCGACGCCGCACGCCGGGCCCTCGACGCGTTACCGGAGTCCGCGGGCGGGGCGCACGGCATGCTCGCCGTCGTCCGCGCAACCATGGCCCGCGCGCTGCGTCGGGTGAGCACCGAGCGGGGCGTCGACCCGTCCCGGCTGGTACTCGTCGCCTACGGCGGCGCAGGTCCGCTGCACGCCGCCGCGCTGGCGAAGGAGCTGGGGTGCCACGCGGTCGTCGTGCCGCCGGCGCCGGGCGTCCTCAATGCGCTCGGCCTGCTCCTCGCTCCGCCGCGGTACGAGGCGTCCCGGACGGTGATGGCCGAGGCCGGTGCGGACCTGTCGGCGACCTGGAAGGCACTGACGGAGGAGGCCCAGGCCGAACTGATCCGACAGGGAGTGCCGGGCGGTGTCCATCTGACACGAGTGGCCGACGCGCGCTACACGGGGCAGTCGCACGAACTCCGGATCACCGTCGGGGACGAGGACACCGACGTGGCCGAGCTGCTGCACACGGCCCATCAGGAGGCCTACGGCTACGCCATGCGCGACGAGCGGGTCGACGTGGTCACGCTGCGGGTCGTGGCCACCGGATCGCCCGTCCTCGCGGACCCGCCGGGTGACTGGGACCAGGGACGGCCGGCCGAGGAGCGCACTCGGGCCATCGGAGTGGCGGGTGAGACCGGCGGACTGCTCCGCGGCGGTGTTCGACCCGGACGGACAGATGGTTGCGCAGGCCGAGCACATCCCGGTGCATCTCGGGTCGATGCCGGCGAGCGTCCGTGCAGTCCTCGACGCCTACGGCGAACTTGCTCCCGGGGAGCAGGTCTGCGTCAACGACCCGTACATGGGCGGCACCCACCTGCCCGACCTGACGATCGTCGCCGCGGTCGGCGACGCCGAGGGTCGCCTGCTCGGCTATGTCGCCAACCGGGCGCACCATGCCGACGTGGGCGGTGCGGCTCCCGGCTCGATGCCCGCCACCGCCACGGAGATCGCCATGGAGGGCGTCCGGATCCCGCCGATCCGCATCGCCGACGGCGACGGCGAACGGGAGGACGTCGTGCGGCTGATCGCCGCGAACTCGCGGACGCCACGGGAGCGCCGCGGGGACCTGAGGGCCCAGTTCGCGGCCAACCACGTCGGCGCGGTGCGGCTGCGCGAACTGGCCGGGCGTCTCGGCCCCGAACGGTTGCACGAGTCGATGGCGGCGGTGTGCGACTACTCCGACCGCCGCGTGCGCGCGGCCGTGGCCTCGATTCCGGACGGCCAGTACACGCACTCCGACCTTCTGGAGATCGGCGACGGAGTGCGGATCCGCGTCACCGTCACCGTCGACGGGGACGAGGTGTCGATCGACTTCGACGGCAGCGATCCTCAGGTGTCGGTGAACTGCAATGCGGTGTTCGCCGTGACGTTGTCGTCCGCGATGTTCGTCTTCCGGATGCTGACCGACCCCGGCGCACCGCCCAACGGCGGGTGCTACCGGTCCCTGCACGTCAGGGCTCCGGAGGGGTCGGTGGTGCACGCCCGGTTCCCCGCTCCCACGGCCGCCGGGAACGTCGAGACCAGCCAGCGCATCGTCGACGTGCTGCTCGGTGCGTTCGCGCACGCGGTTCCGGACCGCGTGCCCGCCGCCGGGCAGGGCACCATGAACAACCTCCTGCTCGGCGCGAGCGGGGACGCGCCGTTCAGCTACTACGAGACCCTGGGGGGCGGCGAGGGCGGAACGCCGGATCGGCCCGGCATGTCCGGTGTCCACACCGGCATGACGAACACCCAGAACACACCCGCGGAGGCGATGGAGCTGGACTACCCGCTCCGGGTGTGGCGTTACGAGCTGCGTCGCGGGTCGGCCGGCGCCGGTGCGCACCCCGGCGGCGAGGGCCTGGTCCGGGAGATCGAGGTGCTCGCGGACTGCGTCCTCACGATCCAGTCCGAACGCCGCACCCACGCCCCGTGGGGGTTGCAGGGGGGACGGGACGGCGCGGTCGGACAGAACGTGCGGATCAACGTCGACGGCACCCGGGAGGAGCTACCGAGCAAGGGCACCTGGACACTGCGGAGTGGCGAGCGGGTCCGCATCGAGACTCCGGGCGGCGGCGGTTGGGGCGAGCCGGCCTGAGGTGAGATTCGGCGACTCTCCCGCGCAGTGGGCAGAGCCGATCGGCGCTGTGGGCCGGGCATGAGGACCCTGGGACCGCACACTGTGGGGCGGGCAGGATCGGACGATGTCGACGACGGAGGGGACCTCGCAGCACGCACGCGCGTCGACGCTGCTCCAGGCCATCCTCAACCTGTCGCGCTTCCACAAGCAGCATGAACGGTTCTACTCGGCGGCTCCCCTGGAGACCGCGCTGCGGCTGCAGCGTCATGCGCGGACGCTGCAGGCCCTCGCCGACCGGTGGGAGACCGCTTCGCCCGGCGCCGGTCACGTGAGGAACCCCTACGAGGGCGCCGAGGACCTCAACAGCGAGGCCGCGATCGCCCTCGACGGGGCGTTGTTCATGGAGGGCGAAGGGCGCCCCGTGGAGCTGTCCCAACTGATCGGGGAGCTGCGCCTCGACGCCGACGGCTTCGCCACCGGTGGCGAGTGGTTGGCCACCGCGATGGCGAGCAGCTGGCAGGCCGCCGCCACGCTGCTCGAGTTCGACGAGCTGGCCGACGTGATGGGAGAGCGGCACCGCATCATCAGCAACGACTGGCTCGCCGCGCACATGCAGACCCTCATCGCCCTCCAGCTGCGTCGTGCCGCCGACATGCTCGACGGCGTCGATTTCGCTCCCGGAGCCGTCCGGATCGATCTCGCAGGGGCGCGCGTAAGCCCCCGACGTCTGCACGCCGCGGCGGAGGTGATCGCCCGTGCCGCCGATCTGTGCTGCGAGTCGTCGCGGCTGGTGCACGACAACGAACGGCGCTGGCGGGTCTTCCGGGAGCGGACCGCCGAGCTCGTCCGGCTCCTGAGCAGCGATCCCTACCCGGCCGGGCCGACCGCCGACCACCCGCCGTCCGGCTCCTGAGCACCGCGACACTTGCCTCGATGAGGGCCGTCCGCGTCCGCACGTCGGGATGACTTGCCCGGAACGCTTCGACGGCGGTGTTCAGGTGCCGGCTGTCCGCCTCTCGCGGAGGCGGAGCGGGGCCGCCGCCGCGGGCCCGCAGGGCGAGGAGCAGGCGCCATCGGGTCCCGCTCCACCACCTCGATCCGGACGTTCTCCGAGCCGGGGCCCTCCGAGCGCAAGCGCGCGAGAACGGCGTGCAAGGCGGCGGCGCCGCGGGCAGGCCGGCTGACCCTCTCCAGACGGCGCGCCAGCCGCGCGACGAGCAGATCGACGGCCGCGCGCGGGCTCGCCGCGGAGGCGTGGACGGCGACCGCAGTCCCGTCCAGGTCGACCACGGCGCGGGCCGTGACCGGCCGCGGGCGGGCTGGATCACGATGCTTCACGACGTGCACGTGAGCCGGTGCTGTGGCGCGGCCGCGGTGCTCGAGGAGGCGGCCGACGGCCGAGCTCGCGTAGGCAGCGAGGTCGGAGGCGATGCCGCCACTGAGCTGCACCGTGCAGTGAGTTGTCGAGGGGAGCGGGGAGCCGGCGGCCGTTGCGTTGTCGTCCATCACGGCCGCAGGGTCGGCCATCGCGCGGCCTGGTCAGCAGTGCTGCAGCTCCCCGGTGCTGCGGACCGACGGTCCGCCGTATCGGGTCGCTGGTCCGAGGGCGCAGGTCCTTCGGCACGTGCCGCGCATCTCGTCATCAGCCGATGGTTGGGCAAGGTGACGCTCCGCGGTACAAGGCCCCGGGCCGGGAGGACGTGATGAAGGTTCGCGACGCGATGAGTGCGTCGGCCACGACGTTGCGGCCCGACACGCCGCTTCAGGCGGCGTCCCCGATCTTGATCGCCCACGGGCAGTGCGCGGCCGCGGTCGTCGATCACGGGGGGCGTCTCGTGGGAGTCGTGAGCGAGGCCGATCTGACCCGTGCACGGTCCCTGCCCAACGGCTGGATGGTCGAGATCGACCCGGAATGCGTGGTCGGCGCGGTCATGACGCACCGGCCCGTCTCCGCCGGCCCGGACGACGACCTGGCGGACGTCGTGGCCACGATGCTCGATAGTGGACTGCGCGCCGTGCCGATCGTGGATGCGGACGCGGTCGTCGGGATCCTCACGCCGCGCGACGTCCTGCGGCTCGTCGCCGACCGGCGTTGTCGTCGGAACAAGGCTGGGCGGATCGCGTCGGGACGGTCGGCAAATGACCGCATCTGACCATGACCCGGCCGCGTCGGACGCGGGGCGCGGCGAGATCGTCGTGGGGGTGGACGGATCGCCCTCGTCGCTCCAAGCCCTGCGCTGGGCGATGCGGCAGTCGGAACTGACCGGGGCGCCGGTGCGAGCGGTCAGCGCCTGGTCGATCCCGGTGCACCACGGGCCGATGGTGGTCGCCCAGGTCTGGAGCGACTGGCCCGAGCTCGCCCGCCAGGCGCTGGACGTCGCCGTCCGGGACGCCCTCCCGCCCGAGCAGGTGAGGGTGGTCAGGACCGAGGTGGCCGAAGGGAACGCCTCGGCCGTGCTTCTCGACGCGGCGAAGGGCGCCGAGCTGCTGGTCGTCGGCAGCCGGGGGCACGGAGGCTTCGTCGGCCTGCTGCTCGGCTCGACCGCCCAGCACGTGACGACCCACGCCCACTGTCCCGTGCTCGTGGTGCACGAGTCCTCGTGATCGATCGCAGGGCGAACTCGAGCGCTGAGAGCGGTGGGGGCTCTGCTCCGGTTCGCGGCGAGCGGGTCGTGCTGGCCGACGGGACGTCCGCTGTCCTTCGGGTCCTGGGCCCGGCTGATCGCGCGGAGATCATGCGGGTGCACGACGAGCTCCCGGCAGCCGATCGCCGGCATCGGTTCCTCGCCTCCGGCGGCCCGAGCCCGGCGGCGGTCGCGGACTCGATCCTCGCCCCCGGCGTCATCGCGGTCGGTGTCGAGGCATCGGGCCGGCTGGTGGGCGTCGGCCACGCGGTCCAGGAGCGGGAGCGCGGGACGGCCGGAATCGCGTTGGTCGTCGCCCACGGCGCCCAGCACAACGGCGTGGGGACCCTCCTGATCGAGGAGCTCGTGAAGAGGGCCCGGGCGGCCGGGCTTCGGATGCTGCTCGCGCTCGTGGCAGCGGAGAACGCCGACGTGCTGCGAGTCCTGTACGACCTCGGCCTGCCCGTCGTGCGGCTGGCTTCGGGGTCCGACCTGCTGCTCGGCATCGAGCTCGGTGACTGTTCGCCCCAGGCGCCGGCGGGCTTCGCCGACCGGATGGCGCAGCGGATGCGGGCCGCCAACGCGGCCGGGCTGCGGCCGATCCTCGCCCCGCGCTCCGTCGCGGTGGTCGGCTCGCACCGCCCCGGGTCCGTCGGTCGCGCCCTGCTCGACCGGGTCCGCAGCGGCGGCTTCACCGGAGCCGTGACCGCGGTCAACCCGCACGGCGCTCCGGAGCCGGGCGTCGCGTGGGCAGGCTCCGTGGACCAGCTGCCGGACGTCGTCGACCTGGCGGTCCTGGCCGTACCGGGCCCGGCGGTCCTCGACGTCGCCGGACGATGCGGGGATCGGGGGGTGCGGGCGCTGCTCGTGGTGTCGTCGGGAGTACCGGCCGAGCTCCTGCGCGAGGTCGCTGCCCGGCACGGCATGCGGCTCGTCGGTCCCAACTGCCTGGGACTGACGAACACCGACCCTGCCGTGGCCCTCGACGCCCTGTTCGCCGGCCTGCGCCCACCGGGCCCACGACCTGTTGGAACGATCGGGGTCGCCGCCCAGTCCGGGGGAGTGGTCGTGGCACAGCTCGCCGACCTCGATCGACTCGGGCTCGGAGCATCCACCGTCGTCTCGCTGGGCGACGCCCCGGATGTCGGGCCCGACGACCTCCTCGCCTGGTGGGCGGGCGACGGTCGGACACGGGCCGCGGTGCTGCACTCGGAGGCACTGCGGCGACCTGCCGGCTTCGCGGAGCTGGCCCGCCGGGTCGCGCCCGACCTGGCTCTCGTGGCCGTGCGGGCGGGGAGCAGCGCCGCCGGCCGCCGTGCTGCGGCCACCCACACCGCCTCGACGGCGACCTCCCGGGCGGTGCTCGACGCGCAGCTCCGCCGGGGACGGATTGCTGCGGTCGACAGCCTCGCCGAGGCGACCGAGCTGCTCGCCGCGTTCTGCTGGTGTCCGCCCGTCCTCGGCTCGCAGGTCGCCGTCGTGAGCAACGCCGGCGGGCTGGGCGTACTTGCGGCCGACGCGCTCGCGCGCGAGTCCTTGGGCAGCGCTCGACTCACACCACTTACGCAGGACCGTCTGCAGGACCGTCTGCCGGTGGGTGCAGCGGTCCGGGGCCCGGTGGACACGACGGCCGTCGTGCCGGCGGCCACGTTCGCCGATGTCGTGGAGCTCGTCCATGCCGACCCGGGAGTGCACGCGGTCCTCGCCGTGGGGGTGGCCACGGACCTGGGCGACCCGCTCGCCGAGATGCGAGCGCCAGATGGTGGTGCGCCCGTCCTGGTCGTGCGTCCCGGACAGGGCGCGGGCGTGGAAGTGATGCACATCGGTGGCGGCCGCCTGCCGTGTTACGCGGAGGTCGGCGCCGCTGCGCGGGTCGTCTCCCACCTGTTCCGCCGATCGCGTCGCCTCGCCGATCCGGTCGAAGCCCCGGAACCGGACCGGATGAACGGGAATCGGCTCCTGGCCCGTGCACGCTCCGCGACCGACGACGGTGGCTGGATGGAAGCGCTCTCCGTTCAGCAGTTGTTGTGCGCGGCAGGGATCCCGGTCGCGCAGCTGCAGCTCGCGGCCGATGTCGACACGGCGGTGGCACGCCGTCGAGAGCTCGGCGGCCCGGTGGTGCTCAAGGCCGTCGTACCCGGGCTGGTGCATCGCAGCCGGGCCGGCGGCGTGGTCGTAGGGGTCCGGTCGGACGCCGGGGTGCGGGATGCCTTCGGAGCGTTCGACGAACGCTTCGGCGCGGCCCTGGAGGGAGTACTGGTCCAGCCCTTCGTGCGGCCCGGTGCGGAGCTCCTCGCCTCGGAGCCGCCCGCCGGCGCAGCGCGGCGACCCTACGCGCTGGGTAGCTCGGAGACCGGCGGCCTCGCCGATGCGGACAGGCCCATTGCGGTGACGACGAGGACCTTCGGCCACCCCGCGAGCCGTCGGCCAGAGGGAACCTGACCGCACGGGGCACCTCGGTCTCGCGCTCTGTCGCCGACGGCTCGACGGTCCGTCCGCGTGCCCGGGCAGACCGTCCACGGTGGCCGCCCGGATCCGCTACCCCCTCCGCGGATCCGGGCGGTCACACCTCCACCCGTCAACGCTCAGTGCGCGCACCGCGCCGGCGCCCGGCCCAGCGGTAGCACTCGTCGACGCCCCACACGATCACCGGCATGGGCAGCAGGAGCAACAGCGCCCAGCCCGGGAGGTCGGCCGTGCCGAAGACGGCCTGCAGTGGCTGCACGTAGATCACCGCAGCGGCGAAGGCGAGCTCGAAGGCGATCCCGGCCAGCAGCAGGCGGTTGCTGCCGATACCGATGCGCCACAACGAGGTGTGGTCGGTGCGGGCGGCGAAGGCGGTGCCGATCTGGCAGGCCACGATCGCCGCGAAGCTCGCCGTGGTGGCCTGCAGATAGGCGTGGTGCAGCGGAGCGCCGGGTCCGGTGTCGGCGCCGGGTGTCCAGCCGGCGCGGTACAGGACCAGCAGGAACAGGGCGAGCCCGAGGACGGCGGAGACCAGGCCCATGATTCCCCACGCAGCAGCATCCGCCGGTCGATCACCCCGCGACCTCGGGGTCGTGGCGGGCGTTCCATGAGCCCGGGCTCGGCCTTCTCGCGGCCGAGCGCGAGGGCGGGCAGGGTCTCGGTGCCGAGGTCGACGGCGAGGATCTGCAGCACGGTGAGCGGCAGCGGGACCAGCCCGCCGGACAGCGCGAACAGCAGGAACGGCACGACCTCCGGCACGGCGTGGGCGAAGATGTAGAGCACGAACTTGCGCACGTTGTCGAAGACCCGTCGCCCCTCCTCGACCCCGGCGACGACGGTGGCGAAGTTGTCGTCGGTGAGGATCATGGTGGCGGCCTCGCGGGCGACCTCGGTGCCCTCGCGGCCCATCGCCACGCCGATGTCGGCGTGGTGCAGGGCGGGTGCGTCGTTGACGCCGTCGCCGGTCATCGCGACGATCTGCCCGTCGGCACGCAGCGCATCGGCGATCCGGAGCTTGGCCTCGGGTGCGGCGCGGGAGAAAACGATCTCTCCCTCGCCGGCCAGAAGTCGATGCAGGGCAGGATCAGTCATCGCGTCGAGCTCGTCGCCGTCGACGACGCGGTCGGCGCGCAGCCCGACCCGGCGGGAGATCTCCGCGGCGGTGCGGCCGTTGTCGCCGGTGACGACGTGGACCCGGATCCCGGCGGAGTGGCACGCGGCGACCGCGGCGCCCACCTCGGGCCGCGGGGGGTCGAGCAACCCGACCAGGCCGAGAAGTTCGAGGCCGGGGCCCTCGGCGACCTCCCGCGACGGCGGGACGTCCTCGGTCCAGGCACGACGTGCGACGGCGAGTACGCGCAGGCCCCGGCCGGTCATGCCCTCGACGGCGGCCTCCACCGCAGTCGCGTCGGCAGGATCGAGCATGCAGCGGGGAACGACGGCCTCGGGTGCGCCCTTGACGTGGATCCACCGTCCCTCCGGGAGGACGTCGAGGGTCGCCATGGTCCGGCGGCGGGCGTCGAAGGCGAACAGGGCCTGCCGATCGCGCTCCCGAGTGTCGACGCGGACGTCAGCACCGGCGTCGGCGGCCATCACCAGCAGCGCGAGCTCCGTCGGGTCGCCCGTTTCAGCCGCGACGTCCGCAGTCGCGCAGCGGGCGACCGCGACCGCCATGGCCCGGGTCGGTGCGGCAAGCGGGAGCCCGAGGGGGTCGCGCACCTCCTGCACCGTCATCCGTCCGACGGTCAGGGTGCCGGTCTTGTCGGTGCAGATGACCGTCGTCGACCCGAGGGTCTCGACCGCGGACAGCCGCTTGACCAACGCCCCGCGCCTGGCCATCGCCCGGACGCCGCCGGCCAGGGCCAGGGTGATGGTCGGCAACAGTCCCTCGGGCACGTTCGCCACGAGCAGGCCGACGGCGAAGATCGCCGCCTCGGTCCACGTGAGCCCGGCGAGCACGCCGAGGGGCAGGAAGGCGATCCCGACGCCGACCGCGACCGCGGCGATCAGGTAGGCCACCCGGCGGACCTGCCGCTCGAGCGGGCTCTCGTCGGGCCCCCGGCGGCCGGTCAGTGCCGCGATCCTGCCGATCTCGGTGTGCTGCCCGGTCGCGTGCACGACGGCCTCGGCGGCGCCGGCCACGCACGCGGTGCCGCTGAACACCAGCACAGGCGAATCGAGCTTGCGGTCCGCCGTGTCGACTGCGGCGGCGTCCCGCTCCACCGGAACCGATTCGCCGGTCAGGGCGGCGGCGTCGACCTCCAGCGCACCCGACAGCAGACGGGCGTCCGCTGGCACCCGGTCGCCCTCGGCGATCAGAACGACGTCGCCGGGAACGAGGTCGGCGGCCGCGACCTCGCCCACGGCTCCGTCGCGGCGCACTCGTGACCGCGGTGGCAGGTAACGGCCGAGGGCCTCGACGGCCCTGCTCGCCTGCGTCTCCTGGACGAAGGCGAACACCGCGTTGAGCACGACGACCGCGAGGATCGCCCAGCCCAACTCGGCGGTCCCGGACCCGAACGCCAGTGCAGCGGCCGCGATCAGCAGCAGCGCGAGGGGGTGGGTGAACTGGCGCAGCAACGCCCGCGGCCAGTCGCGTCCGCGGTGCTGCTCGAGCACGTTCGGGCCGTAGCGGTCGAGCCGGCGGCCGGCATCCGCCGAGCTCAGCCCGGCCCGGGAGGAGCGCAGGTCCCGCAGCAGCACCTCGACCGGTTCGCGAGGGTCGGCCTCGCGAGACGTGGTGGGGATCGCGGCGCCGTGCCGCGTGCTGCTCGTCATCGGGGTGCTCCGGATCGATCTCCGCGGTCCGGTCCAGGCAACCCGGTGCGGTGTCGCCGCGCGCAGGGGCCTTCGGCCCGTTCCCCAGGGTCGTCGGAAGTGCGGCACGCCCGTGCGAGGCCAGAGGTACCGACGCCGCGGAGGACTTCGGCGACCTACTGCGGACCTTCGGCCTCGCGGATCGCGACCGGCCATCTCCCACGCTGGCGGCACGACTCTCGTCGCACCGACGCTGGAGCCCTCGGAGGACCCACATGATCGAGAAGTTGACCGACCTGCCCGACGGCGTCGTCGGCCTGCGGGTCGGAGGCCGCCTCACCCCGCAGGACTACGAGGACGTCATCACACCGATGATCGACGAGGCGGTGCGGGCCGGCGATCAGCTGCGTTGCCTGATCGAGATCGACGACGACTTCACCGGGCTGACCCCGCCGGCAGTGGTGGACGACGTCCGTCTCGGCCTACGGACGGTCGGCTCCTTCGACGGGGTCGCGGTCGTCACCGATCGCTCCTGGATCCGGACGCCCACGCAGTGGGCGGCGTTCATGGTTCCGTTCCCGATGCGGGTCTTCCCGAAGGCCGACCGTGGCCCGGCTGCCGAGTGGCTCGCCGCGTTGCCGGCCGGGGCCATGATGGAGGTCGCTCTCGATGCGGCGACGGGTGTCGTCACGGCCGAGGTGAGCGAGGCCCTGCGGATCGAGGACTTCGAGCGCCTCGCGGCGACCGTCGACCCGTGGATGCACGAGCACGGCGAGCTGCCGGGCATCGTGCTGCACGTTCGCAGGGTGCCGGGCTGGACGAGCTTGGGCAGCCTGCTGCGGCACGTCCGGTTCGTGGTGGGTCACCAGGGCAAGGTCGAGCGTCTCGCGCTCGCCACGGACGTCCCGGCCGCCGAGGCCGTGGCGTCGGTCGTCGGCCGCGTGATGCACCCCGAGATCCGCGCGTTCGGGTACGCGGCTCTCGAGACGGCGCAGGTCTGGGCCGCGGGCTCGTGACCGGCGGACGCCCTGCCGACCGGCAGGGTGTGGGCCCGGAATCACCCAGGCGGTCGGGCCCGCGCCCGCGCGCCTTCGGCACATGTGTTCCGTCACGCGGCGGCCGACCGTGGAGACACAGTGCGAAAACGGGGGCCGCACCCGCAATGGGAGGACAACGCCCATCGGCAACTGCGGTCCCGGTTCCTTCGTGTACGGCTTCGGCGTTACCTGCCCAATCGCGTGACACTGCCGTGGGCCCGGGCGACGGTCGAGCCGATCGAGGGCACGGTGAGCGACTGCGGAGCCAGCAGCACCGGGCAGCTCGAGGCCTGGAGCAGCACGGTGGCCGGCGTGCCGACGGTCCTGCCGTGGTGGCGGCCCACCACCACGAGCTGGGCGACGTCGGAGAGTTCGAGCACCGACCAGGGTGCGCCACCTCGCTCGACGGTCCACCGCACCCGCAGGCCCGGGTGATCCGCGGCGACGGTGGTGGCGATGTCCTCCAGAGCCCGCTCGGCCTCCTCCCGATGGGGAACACGCTCCCGCCGGCCGAGCCGGCGGATCACCTCGGCGGCGTGTTCCTTCCAGACATGCACGACCTGCAGCTCCGCGTCCCGGTTCGCCGCCAGTCGGGCTGCGTGGCGGACGAGGGCGGCGCTGCCGGGCCGGCCGTCGACCGCGACCAACACCGGCCGTCCGCGGTCCGGCACCGGGCGACCCGGTGCCGCCCGCACGACCGCGAGAGCGCACGGACACGTACGCGCCAGTCGTGCTGCGGTCGTACCGAGGGTCGGCAGGGCGCGCCCGCCTCCGCGGTTCCCGACGACCAGCAGCTCGGCGTCCGCAGCGAGACGGGCGAGGACGTACGCCGGCGTCCCGACCGCGATCCGCGACTCGACGGGCCGGCCGTCGGAATTGATGCGCGCGACGGCGGCGGCTCGGCGGAGCAGGGCGTCCGCCTCCGGAGCCGGGACGTGTGGATGACGGGCGAGTACGCAGACGACCTGCAGCGGCAGACCCCGCAGGTCGGCCTCTTCCGCGGCCCACGCCACCGCCCTGGTCGCCCCGCCGGAGCCATCGGTCCCGACGACGACGGGGCCGGCGATCGGCGCCGCACTCATCGGGTCCACTGCGGGACCTCCGTGCGGGTGTCCGCCTCGTCGGTCCTTTCCGCGGTGGTCACGAGGCCGGCGTCGCGCTCTGCCGGGGTCGGGACGTGCGATGGCCGATCGGCGGGGAAGGAGACGTCGGGGTAGTCCGGGTAGCGCCGCCACAGGTCGGCAGGATCGCGCATCGGCGGGACGGGTGGCATCGGGGGCATCGGGGGCATCGGAGGGACCGGTTGCGCCTGGTCGTGCTCGCGCGGCGGCATGGCGGCGGGAACCTCCTGCATCTCGTGCCTGCGTTCCTCGAAGAAGCGCAGGATCTCGACCGGGAAGGGCATGACGAGGGTGCTGTTCTTCTCGACGGCGACGTCGGCCACGGTCTGTAGCAGGCGGAGCTGCAGGGCGCCCGGGGTGCCCGACATCCTGGCGGCAGCCGCGCTGAGCTGCTCCGACGCCTGCCGCTCGCCGTCGGCGGCGATCACCCGGGCACGGCGCTCCCGCTCCGCCTCGGCCTGCCGCGACATCGACCTCGTCATCTGTTCGGGCAGCGCGATGTCGCGAAGCTCGACCAGCTCGATCCGCACGCCCCACGGTTGCTCGGTCGGCGCGTCGATGAGGCTCTTGAGCTCGGCGCTGATCCGCTGTCGGTCCGACAGGAGGGTGTCGAGGTCGGCCCGTCCGATCACCGTCCGCAACGAGGTCTGGGCGACCCGCGAGACGGCGTTGCGGTAGTCCTCGATGTTGACTATGGCCTTCACGGGGTCGACGACGCGGAAGTACACGGCGGCGTCGACCTGGACGGTGACGTTGTCCCGGGTGATGGCGCCCTGCGCCGGCACGGCCAGGACGACGACGCGGGTGCTCACCTTCACCATCCGGTCGGCGACGGGGACGAGGAACCGCAGGCCGGGCTGGCGGACCTCGTCGAGGGCACGCCCGAAGCGGAAGACGACTCCGCGCTCGTACTGCTGCACGAGCCGGATGCTGAGGAAGGCGAGCAGCACGACGAGCACCGCCGCCACGATGATCCAGGTCACTGTGGTCATGGCGCGGAGCGTGACGCCACGCCGGCCTTGCCTGCAGGTGCGACGGGCCCCGTCTGCAGGTGCGACGGGCCTCGCTCGATCCGGCATTGGGCCCACCCCCTCCAGGCCGGGTCCTTCGACCTCGCGGGAGAGGGTCGGAGCGCCGCTGTGCTCCGAGACGTCGCGGACCGACCGTGGCAGCGGGCGACCGGACACCGGGAGGACCTATGGCGAGCACGGTCGGCGGCACGGTCGTCGTCGGGATCGACGGCTCGGACCATGCGCTGGAGGCGGTGCGCTGGGCGGTGGCGGAGGCGCGCGAGCGCGACCTGCGGCTGCGCCTGGTCGCCGTGGTCCGTCCGCCGCGTGCCGATCTGGTACTCCCTCCGCGAAAGGCGGACAGACACCACCAGACGCGGATGGGAACCGCCCGGACCTCGCTGGACACGGCCTCCGGCGTCGCCGCCACGATCGCGACCGACGTCGAGATCGACCGCGAGGTGATCGGCGGCATGCCGGCCGCCGTCCTGATCGAGGAGTCGAGCACCGCGGCGTTGGTGGTCGTCGGACATCGGGGACGTGGCGGGTTCACGGGTCTGCTGCTCGGTTCCGTGGGGGTCGCGCTGGCCGCGGAGGCCACGTCCCCGGTGGTCGTGGTGCGTGGCAGCACCGACCGGAGCTGGGGCGTGGTGGTCGGGGTGGACGGCACACGCCTCGGGGACACCGCGCTCGGTTTCGCCTTCGCCGAGGCCGCGCGCCGCGGCGGTCCCCTCGTCGCCGTACGGGCCTGGAGCGAGGCCGCCGTCGACCCGTTCCTGGAGCCGTTCCTGGACTGGGACGCGATCGCGGCCGACGAGCGCGAGGTGCTCGACCGGGCCCTCGCGCCATGGCAGCAGAAGTTCTCGGAGGTCGAGGTGCGACGCGTGCTGGTCCGCGAGAACGCCGTCAAGGCGGTGATGGAGCAGGCTGCGGCGGCTGCCCTCGTGGTGGTCGGGTCGCGCGGGCGCGGCGGCGCGCATGGGCTGCGGCTCGGCTCGGTCGGCCAGGCCCTTCTGCACCACGCTCCGTGTCCGGTCGCGGTCGTCCACGCTCCGGCGACCGGCGAGGAGCCGGTCGACGATCGCCACATCGAGGAGGCCGCACGATGACACCGCCGGACACACACTGGGTGCGCCCACTCTCGGAGGTCACCGCGAAGGACGCCGACCTGGTCGGCGGCAAGGCGGCCAACCTCGGTGAACTGGTCGCGGCGGGCTTCCCGGTGCCGAACGGCTTCGCCGTCACCGCCGACGCCTACCGGGACTCGATGGCGGCCGCAGGCGTCCACGAGGAGCTCGGGACGTTGTACAGCGAGGCGATTCGCGCCGCCTTCGAGCGGCAGCGCCAGACGACCCTCGCCGGCCTGTGCCAGCGGATGCAAGAGCTTGTACGCAAGGCAGGGCTCTGCGCCGAGCTGGTCAAGCAGGTGCACACGGCGTACGCGGGCCTGGGAATCGAGGACTTGGGTCCGGTGAGCGTGGCGGTCCGTTCGTCGGCCCTGGGCGAGGACAGCTCGACGACCTCGTTCGCCGGCGTGCACGCCACGTTCACCGATGTCCGCGGCGCGAGCGAGCTCGGCGAGCGCATCGCGGACTGCTGGGCTTCGGCGCTGTCGCCGAGGGCACTGGTCTACCGCGCGGAGTTCGGCGACAACACGCCACCCGCGGTGGCGGTGGTCGTGCAGCTGATGGTGAACGCGCAGCGGGCCGGGGTCGCCTTCACGGGCGACCCGACAACCGGACGTCGCGATCGCGTGGTGGTCGAGGCCGCTTTCGGGCTGGGCGAGGTGGTGGTGAGCGGGGCCGTCGAGCCCGACACCTACGTCTTGGCCCTGCCCGATCTGGCCGTCCAGTCGGTGCGGGTCGGGCACCAGACCCACGAGATCGTGCGGGGGGCGGACGGTCGCGGCGTGACCGTGCGGCTCACCGACGAGCGGGCCGGGGCCCGGGTACTCAGCGACGCGCAGGCCCAGGCCGTCGCAGGGCTCGCCGTGCGGGTCCAGGAGCACTTCGGCCTGCCGCAGGACGTGGAGTGGGCAATGGCTGCCCAGCAGCTCTGGTTGCTGCAGACCCGACCGATCACCACGAAACTGAACCAACCACGACCTCCTGCAGAACCGGAGCCCACGGGCCCACCGCCGGGAACCGTGGTGACAGCCGGCCTCGCCGCCGCGCCGGGCCGGGCGGCCGGCCCGGTTCGCGTCCTGCACGAGCCGAGCGACGGGGACCGCCTGCGCAAGGGGGACGTGCTGGTCGCACCTCGGACCGACCCGGACTGGCTGCCGACCCTGCGGCGCGCCGCCGCTGTGGTCACCGACCAGGGGGGCGTGACCTGCCACGCGGCGATCGTCGCCCGCGAACTGGGCATCCCGTGCGTGGTGGGCGCGCGCACCGCCACGACCGACCTACCGGACGGTGACCTGGTCACCGTCGACGGCGGTACCGGCGAGGTGACCAGGGGTGACCGGGCGCGGGCCCTCCCCGCGGCGCTTGCCGAGGACCGTGCCGCGGGCCCTGGGGCCGCGTCCGTGCGGATTCCCACGGGCACCGAGCTGCACGTCAACCTGGCGATGCCCGAGGCGGCCGAGCGGGTCGCGGCACTTGACGTCGACGGCGTCGGGCTGCTGCGGGCGGAGCTCGCGCTCACGTCGGCGCTGGACGGGCGGCACCCCCGAGCGGTGCTCGCCGCGGGCGACGAGGCGGGCTTCATCGAGGCGATGGCCGGCGCCGTCGCCCGGATCGGAACGGCCTTCGCGCCGCGTCCGGTGCTCTACCGCACCACCGACCTGCGCAGCAACGAGTTCCGCGGACTGCGGCGCGGTGAGGAGTACGAGCCGGTCGAGCGCAACCCGATGATCGGCTACCGGGGCGCGTACCGGTACCTGCGGGAGCCGGATCTGTTCAGTGTCGAGCTGCGGATGCTGGCCCGGGTCCGCGAGCAGTGCCCCAACGTCCACCTGATGATCCCGTTCGTGCGGACCCGATGGGAGCTGGCTGCGGTGCTCGACCTCGTCGACCGCAGCCCCCTGGGGCGCCAGCGGGGCCTGCAGCGGTGGCTGACGGCGGAGGTGCCGTCGGTGGTGCACTGGCTCCCGGAATACGTGGGCCTGGGCATCGAGGGCGTGTCGATCGGCAGCAACGACCTCACGCAGCTGTTGCTGGGCGTCGACCGTGACTCCGAGCGGTTGGCCGAGCTGTACGACGAGTCGGACCCGGCGGTGCTCGCCGCGATCTCGTCGATCATCGAGCAGGCGACGACGCTGGGCGTGCCGACGTCGTTGTGCGGGCAGGCGCCGAGCCGGAAGCCGGCTTTCGCCGAGTTCCTGGTGCGCGCGGGGATCACATCGATCTCGGTCAACCCGGACGCGGTCGGCGCGGCCCGCGCAGCGATCGCGACCGCCGAGCGACGCGTGCTCCTCGAGTCGGCCCGGCGGACGCCGGTGGGGTCGTGATCACCATGGCAGGAGGCGTGATGCGGGCGCGGATCGGAGACTGGCTGATCGTGCCGCCCGCCCCGCACGAGTCGCACGGTCGGCGCGGCCAGATCGTCGGTCTGGTGCACCCCGACGGGTCCCCGCCCTACCGGGTGCGCTGGCTCGACGACGACCACGAGAGTCTGGTCTTCCCGCCGCCCGACGCCCATCTGGAACGGCACCCCGCCCACCCGGCCGAGGGGGCCACCGGCCGTTGACCCCGGGGTCCACCGGCTCCGGCGCCGGGGACCAGCGACCGTGCCGGCCGGCGTCCCGCTCCCGGCAGCCTCGTCCTCGACGCCGGCACGAGGCCGGACACGGAGAGGAGCAATCGTGGGAGCACCGACGATCGTCGTGGGAGTGGACGGCTCTGCCGGTTCGCGCACCGCTCTGGAACACGCCCTGCGCGACGCCGCCCGACGAGGCGCCCGGGTCCGGGTCGTCATGGCGTTCGAGGCGCCCGACCACTGGCCCGACTTCGACCGGGCGGCGGCGCCACCGACGCCGGCCGAGATCATCGACAGGATCGAGAGCGGCCTCGGCGAGGCGGTCGTCGCGGCCCGCGCCGCACTGAGCGCTGCCGACGCACGTGTCCGCGACGTCCCCGTCGACGTGCTGGCGCTGCCGGGGTCACCGGCCGCGGTGCTCCTCGCCCAGGCGGAGGACGCCGACGACCTCGTCGTGGGGCATCGCGGTCGAGGCGGTCTGGCGAGCGCGCTGCTCGGCTCCGTCGGTCTGCAGTGCGTACTGCACGCACCCTGCCGGGTCACCGTGGTCCGCCCTCCGCGGACGGCGCAGTTCTCGGCAGGGACCACCCGGGTGGTGGGGAGGACGCCATGAGCGAGCCGCCGTTGCGGCGAACCCTTGTTCGCGACGTCATGTCGACCTGGGTGGTGTCCGTCGGGCCTGACACCGACTTCGACGAGGTGGCCCGGGTGCTGGCCCTTCACGCCGTACGGGCCGTCCCGGTGCTAGAGGGCACCCGCCTTCTCGGGGTCGTGTCCGAGGCAGATCTCCTGCGGACCGCCGAGCGCGGCGACGGGGGGGTCGGGCACGAGCGCCCGCAGTGGAGGGACCCACGGCGACCGACGACCGCGCGGACGTTGATGAGCACCGCGGTGGTGACCGTCCGACCCGAGGCCTCCGTCGCAGAGGCCGCCCGCCGGATGCGGGAACGGGGCGTGGGTTGGCTCGCCGTCACGGAGTTCGACGGGGCCGCCGAGCACGTCGTCGGCGTTCTGGGTCGCACCGACATCCTGAGCGTGTACCTCCGTGACGACGCGGAGCTGCGCGCCGAGATCGTCGACGGGGTCCTTCGCCCAGTGCTCGACGACGAGGCGGTCGCTGTATCCGTCCGAGTCGACCGCGGCGTCGTCACCCTCGCCGGCAGCGTGCCCGATCGAGGTCGGGCTCTGCGGCTGGCGGCTCTGGTGGGCCGCCTGGAGGGGGTCGTCGCCGTGCACGACGAACTCGTCCCCGACGAGCGGAACGAACCGATGGCGGGGCCAGTCCACTGAGGGGCTCCGCTGGGTCGACCGGGGCGTCCGTCCCGTCCGGCCCGTGCCGGGCAGGTCCTCCGGCTTCGGCAGCCGGGCCCGCCGTCCCTGCCACCGACGACCCGCCCGGCGGAAGGTGCTCACATGACGAACACGGCGTATCCGGTCCGGGTCACCGGGCGGCTCGAGGGCGAGCCGTCGCGCTGGCTGTGGCTGGTCAAATGGCTCCTGCTGGTGCCGCACCTGATCGTGCTGGTCGTGCTGGGCCTCGCGTTCTGGGTCCTGACCGTGGTCGCGTTCGTCGCGATACTCGTCTCGGGCCGTTATCCCCGCGCGGTCTTCGGGTTCAACCTCGGCGTGCTGCGCTGGGGCTGGCGGGTCGCGTACTACGGCTACGCCGCCAACGGCACGGACCGCTACCCACCCTTCACCCTCGCGGACGTCCCGGACTATCCGGCCCGCCTCGAGATCGACCGGCCCGAGCGGCTGTCGCGGGGGCTGGTGCTGGTGAAGTGGTGGTTGCTGGCGCTCCCGCACTATCTGGTGCTGGTCTTCCTGATCGGAGCAGGCGGCACCGTCGTGTGGCGCATCGGGACCACCGGGGCGATCGGCTTCGACGGTGGCCTGGTCAGCGTGCTGGTCCTCTTCGTCCTCGTGGCGCTGCTGTGCAGCGGGCGCTATCCGCGGGGGTTGTTCGACCTCGTGCTCGGGTTCGACCGGTGGGTGCTGCGCGTGGTCGCGTACGCGGCCCTGATGACCGACGCGTACCCGCCGTTCCGGCTCGACCAGGGCGGTGAGGAGCCGGTCCCCGCGCCGCCGGTGCCACCGGGTGGGCCCGTGGAGATCGCCTCGCCGACGGCAGGAGCGGCCCGATGATGTGGGGAACCTGGGGAATATCCGAAGCCGTCTGGCTGGTCGGCCTGCTCCTGGTGCTGCTGGCCGCCGCGGCGGGGGCGGCCGCGGGCACCGTCGTCGTCGCCCGCCGGGGATTCCCCGCGGCGGGC
>NZ_JAJTTE010000053.1 GCF_021343995.1 Pseudonocardia terrae
ATCCGGCCGCCCGCTCCAGCGCGAGCGCCGCGGCCAGGTCCGCCTCCCGGTAGGCCGCGCCCGTCTCCCGGGCCGCCGCCGCGGCCGCGGCCAGGCCCCGCCGCGCCGCCTCCAGCGCGGCCACCCCGGCGCCCGCCGCCTCGCTCGCCGCACCGGCGAACAGCCGCCCGACCAGCCCGAACGCGTCGGCGGACAGGACGGCCGGACCGGGCGCCCCGGCGGCGAGCCGCCGCTCGGCCTCCTCGAGCGCGGCGGCGTGCGCCTCCAGCTCCGCCGGGTCGACCACGAACCCGCCGGCCACCCCGCCTGCGCCGCCCAGAGCGCCCACGCCGCTCACCGCTGCTCCAGCAACGGGCCGAGGGCCGCCGTCGCCCGGCGGGAGACCTCCGCGGCGGCGCTCGCCGTCGTCGTCACGACGAGCTCGGCCAGGGCGCCGCGGCCCAGGCCGTCCGCGGCGGGGCCGAAGGCCAGCCCGGTCAGCGCGCCGGTGCTGTCCACGGTGGCCCGGACGGCGCCGTCGGGGCTCGCGGCGGTGGCCGTCAGCGCCGCGATCTCGGCCTGCGCCCGCTCGGCGCGCTCCCGCAGCTCCTCGATCCGGCGCCGGTAGTCGGCGAGCCAGGCCTGCCCGTCACCGAGAACACTGCTGCCCAGAACCCTGCCGCGGGGAACACTGCTGCCGAGAACACTCATGGGCGCGGACCGTAGGGATCACGGTCCGCGCCCACGGCGCTTCGGACGATCACTTCACGATCGTCAACGGGGTGTCCGTCAGACGGCGGCGGGCACGCCCCGTCCGACGATCAGGCCGCCGGTGCCGCCCTCGGCCGTCGGGTCGAGGTCGACGCGCACGGTGTCGCCCTCGCGCACCGCGCCCGACAGCAGCTCCTTGGCGAGCTGGTCGCCGATCGCGGACTGGACCAGCCGGCGCAGCGGGCGGGCGCCGAAGACCGGGTCGAACCCGTTCATCGCCAGCCACTCGCGGGCGCCGTCGGACACCTCGAGGGTGAGCCGGCGCCTGGCCAGCCGCTGCCGCAGCACGTCGAGCTGGATGTCGACGATGTGCGTGAGCTCCTCGGTCGACAATGCGTGGAAGACCACCACGTCGTCGAGCCGGTTGAGGAACTCGGGCTTGAAGTGCCCGCGCACCACCGCCATGACGGCGTCCCTGCGGCCCTGGTCGTCGAGCGCCGGGTTCGCGATCGCCTGGCTGCCCAGGTTGGAGGTCAGCACCAGGATCGTGTTCCGGAAGTCGACGGTCCGGCCCTGGCCGTCCGTCAGCCGACCGTCGTCGAGCACCTGCAGCAGCGTGTCGAAGACGTCCGGGTGGGCCTTCTCCACCTCGTCGAGCAGCACCACCGTGTACGGGCGCCGCCGCACGGCCTCGGTGAGCTGACCGCCCTGGTCGTAGCCGACGTAGCCGGGAGGGGCACCGACCAGCCGCGCCACCGAGTGCTTCTCCGAGTACTCGCTCATGTCGATGCGGACCATCGCCCGCTCGTCGTCGAACAGGAACTCGGCCAGCGCCTTGGCCAGCTCGGTCTTGCCGACGCCGGTGGGGCCGAGGAACAGGAACGACCCGGTGGGCCGGTTCTCGTCCGCGATCCCGGCGCGCGCCCGGCGCACGGCGTCGGACACGGCGCGCACGGCCTCGGTCTGGCCGACGACCCGCCTGCCCAGCTCGTCCTCCATGCGCAGGAGCTTGGCGGTCTCGCCCTCGAGCATCCGGCCGGCGGGGATGCCGGTCCAGGCGCTCACGACGTCGGCGACGTCGTCGGGCCCGACCTCCTCCTTGAGCATGACCTCCTCGTGGCGCTCCACGACGGCGGTCTTCTCGGCGAGCTCCTTCTCCAGCTGCGGGATGCGGCCGTAGCGCAGCTCCGCGGCGCGGCCGAGGTCGCCGTCGCGCTCGGCGCGCTCCGACTCGCCCTTCAGCTGCTCCAGCTGCTCCTTGAGCTCACGGGTGGCCTCGATCGCCGTCTTCTCGTTCTGCCAGCGCGCGGTCAGCGCGGAGAGCTCCTCGCGCTTCTCGGCGAGCTCGGCACGCAGGGCCGACAGCCGCTCCTTCGACGCCTCGTCGGACTCCTTGGCCAGCGCCATCTCCTCGATCTCCAGCCGGCGCACGGAGCGCTCGACGGTGTCGATCTCGACGGGCCGAGAGTCGATCTCCATCCGGAGCCGGGACGCGGCCTCGTCGACCAGGTCGATGGCCTTGTCCGGGAGGAACCGGGCGGTGATGTAGCGGTCCGAGAGCGTGGCCGCGGCGACCAGGGCGGCGTCGGTGATCCGCACGCCGTGGTGCACCTCGTAGCGCTCCTTGAGGCCACGCAGGATGCCGACCGTGTCCTCGACGCTCGGCTCGCCCACCAGCACCTGCTGGAAGCGGCGCTCCAGGGCGGGGTCCTTCTCGATGTGCTGGCGGTACTCGTCGAGCGTGGTGGCGCCGACCATCCGCAGCTCGCCGCGGGCGAGCATCGGCTTGATCATGTTGCCCGCATCCATCGCGCCCTCGCCGGTCGCGCCGGCGCCGACGATGGTGTGCAGCTCGTCGATGAAGGTGATGACCTCACCGGCGGAGTCCGTGATCTCCTTCAGGACGGCCTTGAGCCGCTCCTCGAACTCGCCACGGTACTTCGCGCCGGCGACCATCGAGCCCAGGTCCAGGGCCACGACGCGCTTGCCGCGCAGCGACTCCGGGACGTCGCCCGCCACGATCCGCTGGGCCAGGCCCTCGACGATCGCGGTCTTGCCGACGCCGGGCTCGCCGATCAGCACCGGGTTGTTCTTGGTGCGCCGGGACAGCACCTGCACCACGCGCCGGATCTCGGTGTCCCGCCCGATGACGGGGTCGAGCTTGCCCTCGCGGGCCCGCGCGGTCAGGTCCTGGCCGTACTTCTCCAGCGCCTGGTAGGTGCCCTCGGGGTCGGGGCTGGTGACGCGGGACGAGCCGCGGACCTTGCCGAACGCCTCGCGCAGCGCCTCGGGGGTCGCGCCGTGCCGGCGCAGCAGCCCGCTCACCGGGCCGCCCTTGTCGGCCAGGCCGACGAGGAGGTGCTCGGTGGAGACGTACTCGTCGCCCATCTCTGTGGCGAGCTGCTGGGCGGCGGTGATCGCGCCCAGGGCCTCGCGGTTCAGCTGCGGTGCGGACACCGTGGACCCGGAGGCCGACGGCAGCCGGTTGCCGAGCTGGGTCAGTTCGGTGCGGACGGCGGCGGCGTCGGCCCCGACGGCCGCGAGCAGCGGAGCGGCGATCCCGTCCCCCTGGGCCAGCAAGGCGCCGAGCAGGTGGGTGGGACCGACGTCCGGGTTGCCGGCCAGCGCGGCGGCCTGCGCGGCGGCCGAGATCGCCTGCTGGGTCTTGGTGGTGGGGTTGAAGGAATCCATCCCCGTGTCTCCTCGGATCGTGCGGCCTCCGGGCACGTGGTGTGCCCTCTCGTACTCCTCAACGGCAGGAAAGTTGAGTCTGTTCCACTCAATGTGGAGAAAGTCTACGCGTCGCGCCCCCGGGGTGCTCGGCGGCCGGGCCGTGGCGGCGGCGCGCCCATGATCGGCGCGCTAGCGTGCACCACATGGCAGAGAACGTCGTGGTGGTGACCGGTGCCGAGCCCCGGGAGGTGCTCGACGTCCTCGGTGGGCTCCACGACGCGGGCTCGCTGGAGCTGCGGGCCGCGGCGATCGTGCACCGCGACGCCGACGGGCACCTCGAGCTCGACCACGAGGCCGGCGACGCCCTGGGCTTCGCCGAGCGGCACCCGCGCCTGGGCGCGCTGGTGACGCTGCTGCTCGGGCCGATCGACACCCTGCTGTTCGGCAACCAGCTCGTCTCCCTGTACGGCGCCACCGAGCAGAGCCCGGAGGAGCTCGCGATCGGGCACCTCGCGCGGACGGTGCCCGCGGGCGGCACCGCCGTGATCGCCGACGTCGACGAGCCGGATCACGGCGTGCTCGACGCGAAGCTGCCGGGCGCGACCGTGGCCCGACGCCCCTACGCCGACGTCGAGCGGGAGGTCGAGGCGGCCCGCGAGGGTGCCCCCGAGAACGGCTGAACCCCGCACCACCCGGTACGGGGTCCGGCACACGGTTCTCAGCCCTGCGGGTCGGAACGGCGACGCGGGGCCCGTGGCTGCCACACCACGACCTGCGCGCCCCGTTCGGTCGGGACCAGGTCACGGCGGTAGCTCTGGTGCACCATCGCCGCCGCCTGCTCGGCCGCCGCGTGCGCGGCCGCGAGCTCCTCGGTCAGCTCCTCGACCCGGCCGCGCAGCTGGTCGACCAGCTGCTCCAGCTCGATGATCCGCTTGACGCCGGCGAGGTTCACGCCCTCCTCCTGGGAGAGCCGCTGCACCTCGCGGAGCAGCGCGATGTCGCGGGCCGAGTAGCGCCGCCCGCCGCCGGGGGACCGGCCGGGGCTCACCAGCCCCAGCCGGTCGTAGCTGCGCAGGGTCTGCGCGTGCAGGCCCGACAGCTCGGCGGCGATGGAGATGACGAAGACCGGGGTGTCCTGCCCCGCGCCGGGCGGGAGGGCACCTTCGGGGCCGCGGCCCGCCTCACGGTCCGCCATGTCCCCTCACCTCATCTCACCGGTCGCCCGCGAGCAGGTCCGCCCGCGGGTCGAACGCCTTCGTCGCGTCCGCGTACCCCTGCAGCGCCGTCGCCGCGGCCTCGTCGAGCCGCTGCGGGACCGCGACCTCGACGGTGACGAGGAGGTCGCCGGCGCCCTTCTTCGCCTGTACGCCGCGCCCGCGGACCCGGAAGGTCCGGCCGCTCTGGGTCCCCGCGGGGATCTTGAGCGACACCGTGGAGTCGAGCGTCGGCACGGTCAGCGTCGCACCCTGGACGAGCTCGGGGAAGGTCACCGGCACCTTCAGGGTGAGGTCGTTCGGGTTCTTCGGCGAGCGCCCGAAGACCCGGTGCGGCGTGACGCTCATCCGCACGTAGAGGTCGCCGGGCGGACCGCCGTAGCGACCCGGCTCGCCCTTGCCGGCCAGCCGGATGCGCTGCCCGTCGTCGACCCCCGCCGGCACGCGGACGGTCAGCGTGCGCACCTTGGTGCTCACGCCGTCGCCCCCGCACTCCGGGCAGGGCTCGTCGACGACCCGGCCGGTGCCGCGGCAGTCCCGGCACGGCTCGGAGAAGGCGAACGCCCCCTGGCTGCGGCTGACCACGCCCGCCCCGCCACAGATCGGGCAGGTGTGGGAGCCGGTGCCGGGCTTCGCGCCGGAGCCGTGGCAGGTGTCGCAGGTCCCGGGCGAGGAGATGTTCAGCGTCATCGTGGTGCCGCGCACCGCGTCCTCGAACGGGATCGTCAGCCTGCTCTCGACGTCCGCACCCTGCTGCGGACGCTGCCCGCCGGAGAAGCCCCCGGTCGTGGCGCCGCCGCCGCGGCCGCCGAACAGGTTGCCGAAGAGGTCGCCGAGACCACCGGCGCCCCCCGAGCCGGTCCCTTGGCCGAACAGGTCGCCCAGGTCGAAGCCCTGGGTGCCGCCCTGGCCGGAGAACCCGCCCGGGAAGCCCTGGCCACCCGGGAAGCCACCGGAGAACCCGCCGCCGGCGAACAGCTTGCGGGTCTCGTCGTACTCCGTGCGCTTCTCCGGGTCGGAGAGCACGCCGTAGGCCTCGGAGACGGCCTTGAACCGGGTCTCGGCCGCGGCGTCGCCCGGGTTGGCGTCCGGGTGCAGCTCGCGGGCGAGCTTGCGGTACGCCTTCTTGATCTCCGAGTCCGACGCCGAGGACGAGACGCCCAGCTCACGGTAGAAATCCTTCTCGATCCAGTCGCGCTGGGTCATCCCGCCTCCTTCCGGTGTGTCTGTCTGAGGTGATGTCCGGACGCCCGGCTCAGGCCGGGTTCGTCGGCTCGTCCGGCGACGGCGCCGGGCCCGGCTCGCCCGCGGGCGCGTCGGGCACCTCGGCCGCGGCCGGCACCTCGGACTCGGGCCGGTCGGCGACGGTGACCATCGCGGGCCGCAGCACGCGGTCCGCCATGCGGTAGCCGCGCCGCAGCACCGTGGTCAGCACGGTGACCGTGGGGCCGGGGGCGTCGGCCGGCTCGTGCTGGACGGCCTCGTGCAGCGCCGGGTCGAACAGCTCGCCGTCCGCGCCGAAGGCCTCGAGCCCGAGGCGGGTCGCCACGCCGACGACCTTGTCCGCCACCGCCTTGAACGGGCCGTTCAGGTCGCCGTGCTCCTCGGCGCGGTCGAGGTCGTCGAGCACGGTGAGCAGGTCGGACACGAACGACACGCGCGCGGCGACGACCACGCCCTCCCGGTCCCGGTCCACCCGGCGCCGGTAGTTGGCGTACTCGGCCGTGACGCGCTGCAGGTCCGCCGTGCGCTCCTCGAGCTGCTTCTCCAGGTCGGCGATCCGGGGGTCGTCGAACTCGATCCCGGACTCGGGCGCGGGCTCACCGCCGGGGGCGGCCCCGGCCGGGGCGCCGGCGGCCTGCTGGCCACCGACGTCGGCCGAGGACCGGACCTCGCCCGTCAGGGGGTCGATCCGGCGCCGGTCGCGCACGACGACCGGCTCCTCCTGCTCCCCCTCCGGGCCCGGCCTGCGGTCGGATCCGTACGGGGTGCTCACTTGTCCTTCTTCTCCTCGTCGTCGACGATCTCGGCGTCCACCACGTCGTCGGCACCGGCCTGCTCACCGGTGGCACCGGCGCCGGGGTTCTCCCCGGCCGCGCCGCCCGGGGCGCCCTCGGCACCCGGCTGCTGGTAGAGCGCCTGGCCGAGCTTCTGCGACTCGGTGGCGAGCTTCTCCATCGAGGACTTGATCGCGTCGGTGTCGGTGCCCTTCAGTGCCTCCTGCACCTCGCCGAGGGCGGAGTTCACCGAGTCCTTGACGTCGGCCGGGACCTTGTCCTCGTTGTCCTTGACGAACTTCTCCGTCTGGTAGACGAGGGTCTCGGCCTGGTTGCGGACCTCGGCCTCCTCACGCCGCTTCTTGTCCTCCTCGGCGTGCTGCTCGGCCTCGCGCATCATCCGGTCGATCTCGTCCTTGCCCAGGGCGGACCCGCCGGTGATCGTCATGTCCTGGCTCTTGCCGGTGCCCTTGTCGACCGCGGAGACCTTCACAATGCCGTTGGCGTCGATGTCGAAGGAGACCTCGATCTGCGGCACGCCGCGCGGGGCCGGCGGCAGCCCGGTCAGCTCGAACATGCCGAGCTTCTTGTTGTAGGCCGCGATCTCGCGCTCGCCCTGGTAGACCTGGATCTGCACCGACGGCTGGTTGTCGTCCGCCGTCGTGAAGATCTCGGACTTCTTGGTCGGGATCGTGGTGTTGCGCTCGATCAGCCTGGTCATCACGCCGCCCTTGGTCTCGATGCCGAGGGACAGCGGGGTGACGTCGAGCAGCAGGACGTCCTTGACCTCGCCGCGCAGGACACCCGCCTGCAGCGCGGCGCCGACGGCGACGACCTCGTCCGGGTTGACGCCCTTGTTCGGCTCCTTGCCGCCGGTGAGCTCCTTGACGAGCTCGGTCACGGCCGGCATGCGGGTCGAGCCGCCGACGAGGACGACGTGGTCGATGTCGCCGACCGAGATGCTCGCGTCCTTGATCACCTGGTTGAACGGCGCGCGGGTGCGGTCGAGCAGGTCCGAGGTGATGCGCTGGAACTCGGCGCGGGACAGGGTCTCGTCGAGGAACAGCGGGTTCTTGTCGCTGTCGACGGTGATGTAGGGCAGGTTGATCGTGGCGCTCGAGGAGCTCGAGAGCTCGATCTTGGCCTTCTCCGCGGCCTCGCGGAGCCGCTGCATCGCCATCTTGTCCTTGGTCAGGTCGATGCCGTGGCTGCCCTTGAACTTGTCGACGAGCCAGGTCACGATCCGCTCGTCCCAGTCGTCACCACCGAGGTGGTTGTCGCCGTTGGTGGCCTTGACCTCCACGACGCCGTCGCCGATCTCGAGGAGCGAGACGTCGAAGGTGCCGCCGCCGAGGTCGAAGACGAGGATCGTCTGCTCGGTCTCGCCCTTGTCGAGCCCGTAGGCCAGCGCGGCCGCGGTGGGCTCGTTGACGATGCGCAGCACGTTGAGGCCCGCGATCTGGCCGGCCTCCTTGGTGGCCTGGCGCTGCGCGTCCTCGAAGTAGGCCGGGACGGTGATCACCGCGTCGGTGATGTCCTCGCCCAGGTAGGCCTCGGCGTCCCGCTTGAGCTTCTGCAGCACGCGGGCGCTGATCTCCTGCGCGGCGTAGGTCTTCCCGTCGATGTCGGGGGTCTTCCAGTCCGAGCCGATGAACCGCTTCACCGAGCGGAACGTGCGGTCCGCGTTGGTGACGGCCTGGTTCTTGGCGGACTGGCCGACGAGGACCTCGCCGTTGCGCGCGAACGCCACGACCGAGGGCGTGGTGCGGGAGCCCTCCGAGTTGGCGATCACCGTCGGCTCCCCGCCCTCCAGGACGGAGACGACGGAGTTGGTGGTCCCGAGGTCGATACCGACCGCACGAGCCATGGTGTGTGCCTCCGTGTCGAACTCGGTGTTCGTCGAACACCGTGTGTCGTAGTGCTGTGTAGAACTGTCGGGTTCCGTACCGCCGTTGAGCGGATCCGGCTCAAGTTTCGCGATCGAGGCGCTCGCCGTCAACTCGGCCTTGAGCCCATCTCACTCAACTTGCTGCTCGGTCCAACGGGCGACGTACCCGACTTGTTCCCGCCCGACTCAACTTTGCCCGAGTGGCGGGGAGCACACCGCCCGATCCACCGGGACCCGGAGCGCGCGCCTCGCGGGATATCCCGATGTCTAGCGGAGGAACGAGAGAGCGGTAGAGGCCCTTACAACGCCGGGGCGGGCCGCGGCGGCGGGACCTCGTCCCCCGGCCGCGGGAGGGTCTCCTCGACCGGCGCCAGGGCCCGGTGGTGCGCCGGGTCCGCGACGACCTCGCCGGTGGCGTCCCGGTACTCGAGCCCGCCCTCGGGGTCCAGGTCGGCGACGTACCCGGCGGCGGCCAGCTGCTCCTCGTCGAGGTCGCGCAGCAGCTCCCAGCGGCTCGGCACCACACGGTAGTCCGGCCAGTCCAGGTGGCCGTAGGCGTCGTGCAGGTCGGCGAGCAGCCCCGCGAACACCTGCTGCCAGCGCAGCGGCATCGCCTCGGCTATCCCGCGCGGCACCACCAGGTAGTCCGGGCCCGCACCCGGGGCCGGGCGGTCCAGGTAGTCGGCCAGCGGCGTGGTCGAGCGGGGCGGACGGGCGGCGTCCGGGCGGGCCATCGTGCGTGCTCCCGGGGAGGGTTCAGGCGGTGTTGGAGGGGGTGCCCGGGCGGGTCGCGAGGGGCACGAGCTCCTTGTAGTCCCAGTTTACGGGCTGCACCCGGACGTTCTGCCCGCTGTAGGGCGCCTCCACCATCTGGTCGTTGCCCAGGTAGAGGAACACGTGGTGGATCGTCGACGGGTCGGTGCGGTCGTAGGCGTAGAACATCAGGTCGCCGGGCTGGGCCTGCCGGACCGGGAGGTGCCCGCCGGCGTTGTACTGGTCCCGGGAGACCCGGGGAAGCGTGATCCCGGCCTTCTCGAACGCCCGCAGCATCAGCCCGGAACAGTCGTAGGTGTCCGGGCCGGTCGCGCCCCAGACGTACGGCTTGCCGACCTCGCCGAGGGCGAACTCGATGGCCGTGCGCACCGCGCCGGCGGGCAGCTCCGCGGAGCCGCTGCCGCAGCCCGTGGGGTCGGTGACGTCGCCGAGCTGCTCGACGAGGTCCGCGGCGAGCCCCTCCCACTTCGCGTAGGCGCTGGGGAAGGCGGATCGCTGCACGGTCTGCGCGGCCACCGTGACCGGCTGGTCCTCCCAGTCCGGCACCTGCAGCAGCCGGTCGTAGAAGGTCCGCGCGCTGTAGGCCGGGTCGGTGACCTGCGCCGGCGAGCCCCAGCCCTGCGAGGGCCGCTGCTGGAACAGCCCCAGCGAGTCCCGGTCGCCGTAGTCGATGTTGCGCAGGGTCGACTCCTGCATCGCCGTGGCCAGGGCCACCAGCCACGCGCGCGGCGGCGCGTTCAGCTCCTTGCCGACGCCGATGATCGTCGCCGCGTTCTGCCGCTGCTCGTCCGTGAGCGTGTCGATCGTCGCGCCGGCCGCACCCCCGCGCCCGACGGTCCCGATCGGCCCGATGCCGGCGTCGCACCCGGTGCCGGTCCGCTGCTGGGCGGCGTTGGGCGCGAAGGCGAGGAAGCCGAGCGTCAGGAACACCACGAGCGCGACGCCGATCGCCACGAAGGGCAGCAGCAGCCGCAGCGGCCGGAGCAGGCGCACGGGGTCAGGCCCGGTCGTAGCCGGAGACGCGCCAGCCCGCCTCGGTGTCGACGACCGTGACCTGCAGGGTCACCGCGTCCGTCGGGACGTCGGCCACGACCGAGGCGGGGGAGACCTGCGTGGCCGTCGCCGCACCGGTGACCCGGGTCGCCGGGATGTTGGCGGGGTCGACGCCGCTGAGGGTGCCGACGTACTCCGGCGTGGTGTAGGGGGCCAGCGCGGCCACCCACTGCTGGTTCGTGGTGCCCGCCGGGTGGGTGGCCCAGGCCGTGGCCCAGTCCTGCGCCACCTGCAGCGCCTGGGCCGGCGCGGCGGACAGCGGGAGCGTGGTCGGGGCCAGCGGCGCGACCGGCGGCAGGGCGGTCGGGGTGGGCGAGGCGGGCGCGCGGGCGCCGGTCGTGGCGGTCGTCGCGCCCGGTTCCTGGGCGGCCGGGGACTGCGGGGGCGGACGGAGGGCGCCGACGACGAAGCTGACCAGCACGGCCAGCGCCAGCACCACGACGACGGTGCCCGCGAGCCGCAGCGGGGTGCGCAGGGGCCACGACCACACCGCCCGGTAGGCGGCCGCGCGCCCGCGCGGGGACCTAATCGGCATCGCGGCCCGTCCGGGCGGGGCGGTAGATGCGGTAGACCGGGACGCCGTCGACGAGCTCGGCGTCGACCGGCCGGGCCTGGACCGCGCGGGCCGCCGCGGGGTCGGAACGGCGGTAGATGACGCGCTCGTCGATCTCGCTCGGGTCGGTGCGGGCGGGGCGGACGCCGGTCGCCGCGGGGGTCGGGGACCCGCCCGCGGGCAGGACCGCACGGCGGGCGGCCGGGACGGCCGGGTCGTTCGTGCCGGCGACCGTGGCGTGCCGGCGCGGCGTCCGCGCGCCCGGCCCGGCCGGCGTGACCGTGGCCTGCACCGGTGGCGGCGCGGTGAAGCGCGAGTACTCGGCCTCGGGGCGCACGGCGTCGGGGTCGTCGCCGGAACCGGACGCCCGGCGCTCGTGCCACCAGCGGCCCTGCCGGTCGGCGCCGGGGTCCGCGCCGCGGACGCGCTGCCAGACGCGGGACATCGGACCGCCGCCGATCGACGGCACGATCCCGCCGAACTGGTCCCGGGTCAGCGACACCATCGACACCAGTCGCCGGAAGGGCCGCGCGACCGCCCACAGCACCACCGTGACCACGCCCGTGACCAGCAGCGCGAGCCACAGGTCGATGCCCGCGCCGGGGCGGAACAGCGACACCACCAGCAGCGCGTGCAGCCCTGCGAGGGCACCGACGATGATCGTGTTGACGATCGCGGCGCCGGCCACCCGCAGCAGCGCGGGCAGGATGTCCGGCTTCAGCACGGCCACCACGGCGACCGCCGGCGCCGTCATCACCATCAGCCGCAGCAGCAGCATCGCGACGAGCACCAGGACCTTCGACAGCAGCTGGAACAGCGCGATGCACGCGGCCTGCACCACCGAGAGCACGCCGACGCCGACCCGGCTGCCGGACTCGCCCTGGAAGTAGCTGTACCGGTCGCCCATCTGCCCGGCGAGGGTCGCGTAGTCCGTCTTCTTCTGCTCGGCCAGCTGCGGGGTGTCCTGCCCGTCGGCGACCTCGTTGATCGTGAAGGTCGACGCCCGCAGCAGTGGCCGGCCGAGGTCGGTGGCCTGCGGGACGTCCGGCGAGCCGAAGTTGCCGCGCAGCCAGTTCGTGTAGATCACCTGGTCGACCAGCACCGTCGGCAGGGTGTCCCGGTCGCCCAGCCCGACCTGGGAGAGGAAGCCCTCCTGCATCTGCGTGACGCCGTCGAGCAGCAGGGAGTCCGCCGCCTTCGCCCAGTTCACCGGGGCCAGGTAGGCCGCACCGGCGAGCACCAGGGCGCCGAGTGCGAAGGCCGCCCGCTGCGTCTGCCGGGCCAGGTCGCCGCGCAGCGCCAGGACCAGCAGGATCACCGCGAGGATCACCAGCGCCACGCCGATCCAGAGCGTGAACACCGAGTCGTACATGGCCCGGGTGGCAGCGGTGATGACGTTGTCCAGCGGGTCGAGCAGCGCGCCGCCGTCCGCGATGAGGTAGTGCGCCCAGTTCACCCCGCCCACGGTGAACTTGGCGACGTTGAAGGTCTGGTTGCCGAGCCACGTGTCCGTGGTCGTCGCCGGGTTGAGGACGCCGCCGGCGCAGCCGAGGTCGTAGTTGTGCCAGGTCATCCCGGCGTAGCCGACCTCGCGGTAGACCGAGCCGGGCTCCCCGCCGTCGGGCCGGGGCGGGTCGAGCGAGCCGACGAGACCGGTGCCGGGGCGGTCCGGTTCGGGGCTCTGCTTGCAGTCGAAACCCTGCGCGAGGGCCGGGCTGCCGACCAGCCCGCTGCCCGCCACCACGGCGAGGACCAGGAGGACCGCGGCACCGCGGCGCCGACGGGGGGCGGGTACCGTCTCCGCCGCGGTGTCCGGTCGGGCGCGGCGGCGCGCGCGGTCGCGGCGTACGGCGACCACCACGGCGGCGGCCAGGACCAGGAGCACCGCCAGGAGCCCCGTCGTGCCCCCGGGCGACGCGGTCGCCGCGGGGGTCACCGCCCGCCCTCGCCGGGGGCGCCGGAGCGGGCGCGCTCGGCGGCGACGTCGCCGGGATCCTCCGTGCCGTCCGCGGGCGCGTGTCCGTTGCCGCCGCGTCCGTTCCCGGCGATCGCGTCCTCGTCGACGGCGAGCTCGGCGTCCTCGTCGAGGTCCGCCCAGCCCTCCTCCAGGTCGTCGAGGAGGTCGAGCTGCTCGTCGTCGAGGTCGTCCGGGTCCGCCTCCGGCGAGCCGGGGACCACCTGCACGCCGCCGTCCCAGCCCGCCCGGCCCGGGCCGACCCGGGTGGCCTCGCCGGTGCGGATCTCCGGGGCGGACAGGTCGACGGGGTCGAGGTCCTCGTCCAGATCGATTCCGCCCGGTGGCACGACGACCTGGCGCGCCCCGACCGGGCGCGGCTCGTCGGGCGCCCGCCCGGAGTCGGCGGCGAGCACCGGCGCCCCGCTGACGGCGACCCGGCTGGCGTCGGGGTTGGTGTCGAGCGCCTCGCGCACGTGGTCGAGGTGGGGCGCCTCGAGGTCGATCCGGATCTTCTCGACGCCGCCGTGCCCGTCGGCGAACACGAACTGGCGGGGGGTGTCGTCCGGCCGGTCGTCGTGCCGGGGGCGCGGGGAGAGCGTGCTCAGCATCTGCTCGTAGCCGACGCCGGTGGGGACCCGCAGCAGGCGCAGCGCCTCCGTCTGGGCCTCCTCGTCGTCCGTGCGGCCGACGAACACGGCGTTGACCAGGGACGCGAAGCCGGAGACCCGCAGCAGGTCGCCCGCGAGCTGGGAGGCGAACAGGGCCCGGACGTTGAACTTGCGGGAGTCGCGGGCGAGCCGGTCGATGAGCACCTTGCCGGTGGGCACCTGGGACAGGAAGTGCGTCTCGTCGAGCGCGACGCCCTTGCGCAGGTTGCGGTCGGCCTCGTAGATCGTCCGCTGGGTCAGCCAGGAGGCCAGGTTCAGCAGCTCGACGGCCAGCGCCTCGTTGTCCGTCCACTCCTCGCGCGGGCTGCCCGGCCGCGGCAGCGTCATCCCCTGCATGGTGAGCACGGTCAGCCGGTAGTCGCGATCGGCGGCCCACGGGTCGTCCCGGCTCGTGTCCGGGAACAGCAGCGCGGCCTGCGGGAGCTCGCGGCGCTCCTCGAGGAAGTCCGCGACCACGCCGGCGTGCTCCTCGCCGTCGCGCTGGTGCCGGCGCAGCGCGTCGATGACCAGGCCCGGGTGCCGGTCCGGGGCACCACCGACCTCGCGCACCGCGCGGAGCAGCACGATCCGGGTGTGCGGCAGGCGGGCGACGTCGTAGGGCAGCAGGCCGGTGAGCACGTCGAGCACCAGCCGGCGGCGGGTGGCCGCGGCCAGGGACCGCTCGCGGCGCCAGGACCGCTCGGGGTCCTCGTCGTCGGCGAAGTGGTCCGGCCGCGGCTCGGCCACCACCCGGTACGGGTTCAGGATGCCCGGGTCGGCGCGCAGCAGGTTGATGTGCCGGGAGAACGAGGCCAGCTCGGGCAGCCGGGTCAGCTCGGCCAGCGGACCCGACGGGTCGAGTACCGTCCACCGTGCACCCGCGCGGAGTGTCTTGTAGACGATCAGGCCCGTGAGGAACGACTTGCCGGACCCCAGACCGCCGACGACGGCGGTGAGGCCCGAGGCCCGCCGGACCTCCTGGGCGAGCCAGGGGTCCCAGGCCACCGGGCGCCGGGTGGCCGTGCAGGTCTCGCCGAGCATGATCCCGCGCCGGTCCCCGACGCTGGCCGTCGCGGCCGGCACCGCGGCCGCCGCCCAGGTCACGGAGCCGCGTCGCCGGTACGCCGTGGACGCCATCGCCTCGCCGGGGATGAACTCGCGGGCGTAGCGGTACTGCGCCTCCGGATGCTCGATCTGCACCTTCGGCGAGTACAGGTCCAGCACCTGCTGCGCGCGCTGGATCGCCTCGCCCTCGTCCGGCCCGGCGACGGCGATCCGCCACCAGCCGTAGAGCCGCGTGTTGAGCTGGGTCAGGCCACTGGTCAGCTCGTCCTCGACCTCGAGCACCCGGTCCGCCTGACGCGCGAGCGACATCGGCGGTTCGAGGTCGTGGTCGTGGGTGTAGTGCCGGATCTGGCTGCGCACCTTGCCCATCTGGCGCTGCAGCTCGCCGGTCACCTCCTCGGGCCTGCGGATGTACATCCGCGCCGACCACTCCACCGGGAAGGGGAGGCGGTCGGAGTGCTGCATCCACGGGTCGTCGACCTCGGGGATGCGCAGCCCCTCCATCAGCCCGAGGGAGAGCACCGCGACGTCCCGGGTGACGGCCTGCCCGCGGACCCGGCCGGTCACCTTCACCGTGGGCGCGTAGGGCTCCTGGTGCAGCTCGACACCGTCGGTGAAGGCCGCGAGGTCCTCCTCCTCCCAGCGGGTCACGCCCACCGGGACCGACGACAGGCTGCGCGGCGCGGGCAGCCCGAGGGCGACCGAACGGTGCATCAACCAGGCCATGTCCGACGCCGACGCCGGCACCCCGTCGAGCCCCGACCCCGCCACCAGCGCGTCGAGGTGGTTGAGCTCGGACTCCAGCGCGGACAGCTCGGCCCGCACCGCCGCCGGCACGACCCGGCCCAGCACCGGCGCCGCGCGCTCGACCCAACGGTCGATCATGCTGCGGCCGGAGACCTCGACGCCGAGGAAGACCTCCTTGTCGCTCATGGACAGGCCCATGAGGTGGCGCTGCTCGCCCTCGAGGAAGGCGTCCCAGCCCAGCGCGCCCGGCACGTCGGGCATGCGGCCGAGGGCGTTCTGGTCGAAGGACTCCGCCCACATGTGCACCGGGTACGGGCGGGTGGTCACGCGCAGGTGCAGCCAGCGCCCCTGCAGCTCGCCGAGCTGCGCCGCGATCTGCCGGATGAGGATCTCGCGCTGGCTGTCGCTGCGGAAGCTCCACGCCTGCGGGGACAGCCGGTACCAGGCCATGACCTGGGTGGACGTGCGGGTGACGTGCCCGTCGATGCTGCGCAACGCGATCGTGGGGCTGAACTTGGGGAGCTTGGCATCGCCCTGCAGGGAGCGACCGGCGGGGCGGCGGCCGTCGCGGAAGGGATCGCGCTGCTCACGCGCGGCCACGACCGGCCCCCTTCCGCCCGTTCGCGGTGGCCGTCCCGGTGGCCTCACGGCGCTGTGCGGAGGTCGCCCAGGGCTGCGGCGCGGCGGGCGTGTGGCCGACCCGGTGCGGTGCGGCCTGCACGGGGGCGATGTCGTTCAGCACGGGGGCGGCCTCGACGATCCGCGGGGCCGGTTCGGGCTCGGGCTCCGGCTCGGCGCGCACGGCGGGACGCGCTTCGGGGCGCACGGCGGGCCTCGGCTCCGGGACGGCCGCCCGGCCCGGCCGCGGAAGGGCCCGGTGCGTGCGGACGTGCGCGAACCGCACCGGCCCGCCCGCGCCGCGGCGGCGCTGCCGCGGACCGGTGACCTCGTGCCGGAACAGCTCCGCGACCTGGCTCAGCGGGCGCTCGTAGTCGATCTTCTTCCCGAGGAACCGGGTGGCGACCACGGTCAGCACCAGCGCCCAGGCCACCGAGAAGAAGTCCAGCCCGATGCCGACCCGGCGCTGGAGGAACATGATCACGATCATGACGAGCAGGCCGACACCGTAGGAGACGTACCGCGCGCGCCAGGGGAAGGTCGCGCGCGGCGGACCCAGCCAGACGGAGTCGACCCGGTACACCTCGTCGTCGGTGCGGACCAGCACGGGCTAACCCGTGATCAGGCTGGCGAGGAAGCTGCCGACCCTCGGCCCGTTGCCGGACACCGCGATGCCCAGCGCGACGAGACCGACGAGCAGCCCCACGCTGCGGCGGGCCACACCGGCGTTGTCGCCCCGACCGCCGATCCACAGCAGGATGATCGCGATACCCAGCAGGATGAGCGGGACGATGTTGCTCTGGATCCACCCCTGCAGGCCGTTCGTGGTGAGGTTCTGGGCGTACCAGAGGGTCCGGGCCCCTGGTCCGGTCATCGGTCTTCTCCTGCCGTGGTCGGGCGGGCACCCTGGGGAACGGGGGGAGCATGGGCCGCCAGCGGACCAGAGTAGCCACGACGGGCCGAAGCGCAGGTGAGGCCACGCCAGAGCCACCCGATCGCACGCGCTGCCGGCGGCCTCGCCGCACCCGTTCGCCACGGGCCTCGCACCGACCGTGAAGGGAGGCCCGCCGACCGGGTGAGTCGTCCACGGTCCCGCACCGCCCGGTCACCACGCCTCCCGCGGGGTGGCCGCACGACCCGGGCATTCGGTGATTCCGCTCTCAGAAGGGTACCCTGACCACGCGGCCCTGACCGGGGGAGCAGCGGTTGCGGAGCGCGTCCGGCAGCCCCCGTCACCGCAGCGTGCCGTGCCCGTCACAGGGCACAGGGCCACCCCGGTGACCTATTCTCCCGCTCACGCGATTGTCGTCGCGAACCGCAACGAGGCCGTTTCGTGTTGCTACTCGTCAGTAACCACGCGTATAGCCTTCTTGCCGGGACCACGACAGGGAGGTTCGTCCACATGACCTGGGTGCAGTACGTGCTCGGCATCGTCACGGTGTTGTCCGCCGTGGTGGCCGTGGCGCTGGTGTGGCGCACGGTGGCGAGCATGGTGAGCATCATCCGCCTGGGCCAGGCCGACGGAACGCGCTCCGGCCCGTTCGGGCCGCGCTTCGCGACCATGCTCAAGGAGACGCTGGGTCACACCCGGATGCTGAAGTGGAGCCACGTCGGTGTCTTCCACTGGCTGGTGATGATCGGCTTCGGCGGGCTGTTCCTGGCGCTGATCGAGGCGTTCGTCGAGGTGTGGAACCCGACCTTCCACCTGCCGATCATCGGCGAGTGGGGCCCCTACTCGCTGTGGGTCGAGGTCCTCGGCGTGGGCACCGTGGTCGGCATCCTGCCGCTGATCGTCTACCGGCAGGTGAAGAACCCCAAGCGGCTCGGGCGGGCGTCGCGGTTCTACGGCTCGTACATGGGCCGGGCGTACTTCGTCGAGGCCATCGTGTTCCTCGAGGGCGCCGGCATCCTGATCGTGCGCGCCTCGAAGCTCGCGCTCGGTGCGTTCGACGCCCCGGACTGGTCGACCTTCGTCACCGGCCCGCTGTCCACGATCTTCCCCGGCAGCCCCACGCTGATCTCGGTGTTCGCCACGGTGAAGGTCCTCTCGGCCACGCTGTGGCTGATCGTGATCGCCGCCAAGCCCACGATGGGGGTGGCCTGGCACCGGTTCACCGCGTTCCCGAACATCTACTTCAAGCGCGAGGACGACGGGCGCAAGGCGCTCGGCAACGTCAAGCCCATGACCTCGCAGGGCAAGGTGCTCGACCTGGAGGAGGCCGACCCGGACACCGACACCTTCGGCGCCGGGCGGGTCGAGGACTTCACCTGGAAGGGCCTGCTCGACTTCACCACCTGCACCGAGTGCGGGCGCTGCCAGTCGCAGTGCCCGGCGTGGAACACCGAGAAGCCGCTCTCGCCGAAGCTGCTGGTCAACGCGCTGCGCGACCACGCCTACGCCAAGGCCCCGTACCTGCTCGCCGGGGGCCGCAAGGACATGACCGGCGAGGAGGTCGGGCTGACCGGCGACGACGCCGAGGCCCGCCTGGCCGCGATCCCCTCCGCCGCGGTCAAGGAGGCCGAGCGCCCGCTGGTCGGCGGCGAGGACGTGCTCGGGGTGATCGACCCGGACGTGCTGTGGTCGTGCACCACCTGCGGGGCGTGCGTGGAGCAGTGCCCGGTCGACATCGAGCACGTCGACCACATCGTCGACATGCGCCGCTACCAGGTTATGATCGAGACCGAGTTCCCCACGGAGCTGTCCGGGCTGTTCAAGAACCTGGAGAACAAGGGCAACCCCTGGGGGTCGAACCAGAAGGACCGGCTGGCCTGGACCCAGGACCTGCCCTTCGAGGTCCCGGTGTTCGACGGCGAGCTCTCCCCGGAGACCGAGTACATCTTCTGGGTCGGCTGTGCCGGGGCGTTCGACGACAACGCCAAGAAGACCACCCGGGCCACCGCGGAGCTGCTGCACCGGGCGGGCGTGAACTACGTGGTGCTGGGCACCGAGGAGACCTGCACCGGCGACCCGGCGCGGCGCGCGGGCAACGAGTTCCTGTTCCAGATGATGGCCCAGCAGACCGCCGAGATGCTCAACGCCGTGTTCGAGGGCCGCGAGCCGGGCACCCGCAAGATGGTCACCACCTGCCCGCACTGCCTCAACTCGCTCTCCCGCGAGTACCCGCAACTCGACGGGCACTACGAGGTCATCCACCACACCCAGCTGCTCAACAAGCTGGTCCGCACCGGCAAGCTCGTCCCGGTCGCCGACCCGGACTCCTCCAAGCGGGTCACCTACCACGACCCGTGCTACCTGGGCCGGCACAACGAGGTCTACGAGGAGCCGCGCGAGCTGGTCTCCGCGGTCGGCACGCTCACCGAGATGCCCCGCCACGGCGACCGCTCGATGTGCTGCGGCGCGGGCGGCGCGCGGATGTGGATGGAGGAGCGGATCGGGCAGCGGATCAACGTCACCCGCACCACCGAGGCGCTCGAGACCCTCTCGCCCGCGGGTGGGGACGGGGCCTCGGCGGCGGCCGGCACGATCGCCGTCGGCTGTCCGTTCTGCCGCACCATGATCGGCGACGGCCTGACCCAGAAGCAGGCCGGCGGCGAGGGCGAGCAGGTCCAGATCCAGGACGTCGCGCAGATGCTGCTGGCCTCGGTCCAGCGCGGCGACTCCGCCGTCGCGACGCCCGCGGCCCCGGAGGCGACCGAGGGCGACGTCGAGCAGACCACGGACTCCCCGCTCACCGAGAACACCCCGGCCGGCGCCGCCGACTCCGGTGCGGCCACCGCGTCGACCTCGGCCGAGGCCGCGGCGGACACGGTGAAGCCGGCGGAGGCGCCCGTCGACGCCGTCGCGGAGAAGGCCGCGGAGGCCCCGGACACCGGCACGGCCGGCACCGACGCCGACAAGTCGGAGGTCACGACCGGGATGAACGACGCCGCGGTGGAGGGCTCGGGCAAGGAGCCGACCGCGTCGTCCGAGGCCGAGACGGCCGGGCCGTCGGAGCCGCCGACCGGGTCGACGGAGGCCTCGAAGGAGGACTCCGACGCGTCCGGGTCGAAGGGGGCGACGTCCAACGGCTCCGCTCCGAAGCCGGAGACCAACGGCCACGCCCGCTCCGACGCCCCCTCGGGCACCGGCGACAAGGGCGAATCCGGCTCTTGACGCAGTAGTCCCATCACAGGCCCCGCGATCTTCGGATCGCGGGGCCGGTGGCGTTCTCAGGGGTGGGACGCGGTCGGTCACGGTCGGTCGCGGCAGCGGGCCCGGCGGGCGTGGCGGGCGGGAGCGGAGCCCTGATCGTCGTTCCGGACCGCCCGCGGCCGGCGGTGGCCGCACATCGTCCCGGACGGTGATCTCGGGGCGGCAGGTCCCCGTAAACGGCGTTTACCGCTCGGATAGCGGGTCCCGGTAAACGGCGTTTACCCAAGGCGTACAGCGCGGCCTGCGGAAGCCCACAGCGCAACTCGCGGAAGCCCACAGCCCGACTCGACGGAGGGTGAGAGCCCGGCTCGCGGGGCTCTCTCAGGGGCAGGGGCGGAAGCGCGCGACGCGCCAGGTGGCCTTGGCGGTGTTCTCCGTTCGTACGACGTCGACGGTGCCGAGGGCCGGGACGGCGCGGCCCCAGGCGGTGGAACAGCCGTCGAGCGCGACGACGGTGCCCGGTGCCGGGGCCGGGGTGGGCGAAGTGGAGGCGCGGGGGGCGGCGGTGGGGCTGCCCGCGGGTACGCGGCTCGCGGCCACGCCGACCCCGGCGGTGCAGTCGGCCGCACCGGTGGCCTGCGCCAGCTGGGCCTGCGCGGCCGGGTCGAGGAGCCGGCACACCGCCTCGGGGTCGGCCGGGGTCAGGCCCTCGCCGAGCTTGGTCAGGACGAGGTCGGGACGGTCGTAGCCGAAGCCCTGCCGCATCTGCGTCCCGGCCTGCTGCGCGATCTGCGTCTCCTGGTCGCGGACCTCGGCGGCGCGGAACTGGTAGCCCACGAACGACACCACACACAGGGCCGCGCCGACGGCCGCGACCTGCCACCGCGGGAGCCGTAGCAGCCCGGCGACCAGCACCCCGATGCTCGTGGCGAAGGCCCAGGACCAGGGGTTGCCGGCGGTCTCGTGCACCAGCCCGGCCAGCAGCGCGACCCCGGCGACGTGCCAGGTCCAGCCCTTCAGCAGCCGGTCCAGGCGCAGCAGCGACAGCAGCACGAGCACCACGAGCCCGGCGGCGACCGGGACCCACCAGCGCGCCTGGTCGTCGAACGCCACGAAGACGAACAGCAGGACCGCAGCGCCCACGATCCCGAGGCCGATCGCGCCGCGCCAGCTCCGCGGGCGGAACCTCCGCAACACCTCCGCCGCCGGGACCCGGGTTCCGTTCGCTCCCGAGCCCTCCGGGTCGGGATCGGGGTCGAACCGCCCTCGCGGCCGGCCCTTCTCTCGCTCACCTCTCCGACCTGCGTGGTCTCGTGCGGCCTGCCCCCGGTCGAGCGGCGTCGAATCGATGCGTCCCTGGTCGAGCCGCTCCAACTCGGCCTGCTCGGGCTCTGCCCGGCCGAGCTCACGCGCATCGGCGTCGGTCCGATCCCGCTCGGCCCGGCCCCCGGACCGGCTGCGTTCAGGTCGTCGGTCCTGCTGGACAGCGTCCCGCTCCACCGGCGGGTCGCCCTCGTCCCGCCGCACGACCTCGGCCCCGGGCGCCGGCCGGTCGTCCTCCGTGCCGGCGCGGGGCTCTTCGGCCGCCCGCCGTGGGGGCGCGTGCCGCCCACTGCGCCACGCCCCCGTCCCGGCGGAGGGGTCGGGGTGGGCTGAAGGGTCGGGGCGCTCCATCGCGGCCCAGCCTAGCGATCCGCCGGGGTCCGTAGCGGCCTCACAACCAGCCGTGGTCGCGCGCCCGCTCCAGCGCCTCCACCCGGGTCGCGACGCCGAGCTTCTCCGTCGCCGAGGACAGGAAGTTGCGGACGGTGCCGGCGAACAGGTGGACCCGCGTGGCGATGTCCCCCGCCGTCCCGCCATCCCGCCATCCCGCCATCCCGCCGTCCCCGCCGTCCCGCCGTCCCCGCCGTCCCCGCCCACCCCGCCTGACCGACGCTGCGCAGGACCTGCAGCTCCCGCTCGATGAGCGGTCAGCCCTCCGTGGCGAGGGCGGCCACGGCCAGGTCGGGTCGACGTACCGGCCGCCGCCGTGCACCCGCCGGATCACGTCGGCCAGCAGCGAGGCGGGAGATCACCACGCTGCCGCTGTTCTCTTTGGTGGTCGCGGCCGCGGTGATGGTTGCCGTGGTCTCCGCGGGCGGCTGGCCCGGCCTGCTCGCGCTCCTGCCCGGCGGGGCGATCGGCGCGCTGAGCCGGATCGCCTCCGGCGCGCCGTGGATGCCGTACCCGCTGGGCTCGCTGGTCGCGTGGCCGGTGCTGTTCGGCTGGCTGGCCATGCGGAACTTCCGGTGGGACGCGCGGGTGGCCGCGGTGTAGGCGCTCAGCGCCGGGTGTCGACCTTGTGGAAGTTCTTCCACGCGCGCGAGGGCGTCGGGCCCCGCTGCCCCTGGTAGCGGGAGCCGACGCCCTCGCTGCCGTAGGGCCGCTCGGCCGGGCTGGACAACCGGAACAGGCAGAGCTGCCCGATCTTCATGCCGGGCCACAGGGTGATCGGGAGGTTCGCGACGTTGGACAGCTCGAGCGTGATGTGGCCGGTGAAGCCGGGGTCGATGAACCCGGCCGTGGAGTGGGTGAGCAGGCCCAGCCGGCCCAGGCTGGACTTGCCCTCGAGCCGGCCCGCCAGGTCGTCCGGAAGGCTGACCTGCTCGAACGTCGACCCGAGGACGAACTCGCCGGGGTGCAGCACGAAGTTGTCCCCCTCGGCCGTCTCGACCGGCGTGGTCAGCTCGTCCTGCTGGATCGACGGGTCGATGTGCGTGTAGCGGGAGTTCTGGAAGACCCGGAAGAAGCGGTCCAGCCGCACGTCGATGCTCGACGGCTGCAACATCGCCTCGTCCCACGGGTCGAGCCCGAGGCGCCCGGACTCGAGCTCCTTGCGCAGGTCGCGGTCCGAGAGCAACACGCCGCGCAGCCTATCCGGGGAGGTGGATCGAGGGCCGCAGCGGGGATGCTAGAGTCGCTCTCACGCACTGCGGATGTAGTTCAATGGTAGAACATCAGCTTCCCAAGCTGAATACGCGGGTTCGATTCCCGTCATCCGCTCTCTCACCGAAGGCCCAGCTCACACGGTGTCCACACCGGAGCTGGGCCTTCGTCGTCCCCGAGGTCCCCCGTGGCCTCGACGGGCACCTCGCCCGGCTGCGCGCCCGCATCACGGCCCGCCGGGAATCCGGCACGACCCGTCCGGTTGCACTGGCCCCGGCCGCCGGAGGTGGTGGCGCTCCCGGGCGGGCGCGATGCCGGACGGTCCGATGAGTTGCGCGGCCTCGGCCGGTCGGAAGGGGGACATCCGAGACAGGAGAGGACGGCACCGATGCGCGAGATCGTGGTCTCCGAGTTCGTGACGCTCGACGGCGTGATGGAGGCGCCCGGCGGCGAGCCGACGCACCCGCACACCGGCTGGGTGGCCGAGCACGGCACCCCCGAGTTCTTCGAGTTCAAGTACCGCGAGGTGGTCGAGGCGGGCGGGCTGCTGTTGGGCCGCACCACCTACGAGAGCTTCGTGGGGGCGTGGCCACAGCGCGAGGGGGACTTCGCCGAGCGGATGACGGCGCTGCCCAAGTACGTCGCCACCTCGCGCCCCGAGGAATTGACCTGGAACGCCCGCCCGCTCACGGGCGCGGTCGTCGACGCCGTGACGGAGCTCAAGAAGGGCGACGGCGGACCACTACTGGTCAACGGCAGCGCCACGATGGTGCGCACCCTGCTCGCCGCCGGGCTGGTCGACGAGCTGCGGCTGCAGGTCTTCCCGGTCGCGATCGGCGGCGGCCTGCGGTTCTGGCCGGAGGATCGCGGCAAGGTGTCGCTGCACCTGGCCGACGTCACCCGCTACGGCGACACTCTGGTCCAGACCTACCGGGCCTGATCCGCGTCCCGGTCGCGCACCAGGCGGGCCGGCGCCTTCCGTCGCCACGCCTCCTCGACGAGCTCGCTGAGCTGCGCCGGATCGACCGTCGCCAGGTCGACGAGGATCGAGCCGTGCCCGTCGTAGTGCGGCGTGGTGAAGAAGGTCGGGTCGCCCGAGGCGAGCAGGGCCTCCTTCTCGTCCGTGCCGCAGACCAGCATGAGCCCGCCCTCCGCTTCCGTGCGTAGCCGGGCGAAGCCCTTCCCGCGGACCTTCAGCGCCGGTGTGCGGTAGGAGGTCGACACCTCGACCTCCGGCAGTGCGGTCGCGATCGCGACGACGTCGTCCCAGGTCATGGGTCGATCCTGACGGACCGGGGCACCCGTCGTCGTGGAGGAAACGGATCTCAGGCCGGTGTGTTCGCGGCCAGGAACTCGGCGACCGCCTTCTGCGCCATCGGGATGCTGTCGGGGTCCTTCCACGACTCCAGCAACGACGCGTCCGGCGCCACCCGGGCCAGGAGACGAGAGGCCGCCTGCGGGTGGAACTCGTCGTCGCCCATGAGCACCAGGATCGGGTGGGTGAAGCGCTCGACGTCGGCGTCGGAGACACTCCACAGCACGTCGTCGCCGCCGTAGAGGTTGTCCCGGAAGCCGGCGAGGTCCTCGGCGGGGACCCCGCGCTCCTCCCCCCAGCCCCGGACCATCTCGTGGAACCGGTCGCGGTTGTCCGACAGCCCGATGGGCTGCAGCGCGACGGCGGCGGCGATCCGGTCCGGCGCCGTGCGCAGCAGGTTGGCGATGAACGCGCCCCCGATGCACATGCCCAGCACGTGCGCCCGTTCGACGCCCGCGTGGTCGAGGACGGCGAGCTGGTCGCCGGTGTAGGTGTCCCAGCCGTCCGACGCCGAGACGGGGCCGGAGGAGCCGCCCCCCGCGTTGCGCTGGTCCATCGCGATGACCCGGTAGAGCGGCGCGAGCTCGTCGATCGGGTTCCACGGGCCGCGCTGCCAGGCGTCGATCGTGGAGCGCAGCCCGCCCGGCGCCAGCAGGAGCACGGGGAAACCGGAGCCGTGCTCCTCGTAGTGCAGGGTCACCCCGTCGCGGGTGAAGGTCGGCATCGGTACTCCTCGGCTCTCAGCGGACGTGCCGGCGACGACGATGCCCGGCCGCGGGCGTCGGCGCATTCGCGAGGGCGACCACGCCCGCGACCGCGATCACGAGCCCGGCCGCGAAGGGGATCAGCCAGCCGTGCCGGATCGGGTCGCCGAGCAGCACGATGCCGACCAGCCCGGGCACGATCACCTCGGTCACCGAGAACACCGCCGTGACGCCGGCGAGGTTGCCGATCGCCAGCGCCCGTGAGTAGCAGGTGATCCCGACGACCCAGTACAGCCCGATGAGGTAGGTCGCCGGCTGCCCGGCGAGCTCGCCGACGTCGAAGCTGGCCACGGGCGACACGTGCACGGCACGGACCGCCAGCGAGGTCCCGCCGAAGCCCAACCCGGCGATCAACGACATGGGCCACGCCACGGGAAGCCGCCAGACCGCGATCGCGCCGACGGCCAGCGCCGCGGCGCCCGCGATCAGCACGACGATCGCGGTGCCGGAGAAGTCGGCCGGGGTCTCACCGCCCGCGCTCCCCGCGACCACGCCGAGCCCGAGGACGCACGCGGCGACACCCAGCTTGTCCACCGTCCGCAGCTGGATCCCGTAGATCGCCCAGGTCGCCACCGCGGTCAGCGCGATGGACAGGCCGAGCGCGGCCTGCACCGCGAAGACCGGAAGGTGCCGCAGCGCGACGACCGTGCAGATCCAGCCGAGGCAGTCGACCAGCAGGCCGGCCAGGTACAGCGGGCGCAGAGCCAGGTGCGTACGGGACTCGGTGTGCTGCGCCGCCTCCGACTGCAGCAGCCCCGCCCCGGTGTTGAGGACGGTCGCGCAGAGTGCGAACAGCAGGCCGGTCAGCACGGGTGCACGCCTCGGGCCACCTCACCACCGTGGCACGGCGGCGGGCGGTCGGCAGCTCACGCCCGGGTGCGATCGACCTCCGCGACGGCGCGCGGGGCCGGGACCTCGTAGAACCCGCTCATGAGCCCGCCGGGGACCGGGGCCTCCTCGTAGCGGGCCGCGCGGGCCTCCTGCAGGCGGGCGCGGGGTTTCTCGGAGAGGTGCACGAACAGCAGGACGAACGCGGTACCGACCAGCGCGGGGATCCCGATCAGCAGCACCGGCCATCCGAAGGCGAGATACGCGACGACGACCGCCGCGGCCTCGAGACCGATCACGAACCCTGCCAGCCGACCCACCGCGGGGCCCTCCTCACCACTCGAACCGTCGTCCGGTGCCCACTCCGGGGCGCCGCAGTCGACTATCGGTCGGCGGATGCGGGACGTCACGCCGAGTACGGGAGCCGAGACGCAACCGAGACCCGGATCGGGTGACGGGACACCCGGCGGCCTCCTCCCGGCCACGTACGGGACACCGGCCCCGCCGGCGTCGGGAGGAGTTGTGGAGCCACAACGCTGCCAGCCAGCCCGTTCGAAAGCGTTATGGAGCCATAACGCTGGCGGTCCGGTGGGTCAGGGGGTGCCGCCGGCCGGGGCGGTGGTGGAGGGGGCGGGCGGGATGCTGCTGGTGGGGGCGCCGTCCGTCGCGGGGGGCGGGGTGGAGGTTCCCGGGTTCGTTCCGGTGCCGCCGGTGCTCCCACCCGTGTCGCCGGTGCTGCCACCCGTGTCGCCGGTGTTGCCACCCGTGCCGCCGGTGCTCCCGCCACCGGCGTTGCTGCCACCCGTGCTGCCACCGGCGTTGCCGCCGCTGGTGCCGCCACCCGGAGTCCCGCCGGCCCCACCGTCGTTCCCGCCGGCACCGCCGTTGCCCCCGCCCGCGTCGTTGCCGGACGAGGTGGGAGGCGGGGTCGACGACCCCGGCGCGGCCGGACCAGGGGCCGCGGGGACGACGGGCGCAGCGGGGGCGGCTCCACCCGCCGCCGGGGGCCGCGCCGCGCCGCCGGCCGGCGATGTGGGGGCACGGCCCGTGGTCGCGTTGCCGCCCGACCCCGCGGACCCGGTCTCCGAAGACGGGGCCCGGCCCGCGGTCGTCGGGTCGAGGGTGGCCGCCGCCGGGGTGGGGTCCGCGGCCGGGGCGCCGGAGACCGGCACGTTCATCCCGCCGACCCCGCTGCTCACGGCCGGCGCGGCCGAGGGCCAGAACACCGCCGCGGCCACCACACCCACGGCGGCGAGCGCCCCGCCCAGACCGACCAGCAGGCCGACCGGCATGCGGCGACGACCCCCGGGCTCGGGGTCGTACTCCCAGTCCGGGTCCGTGGGCGCGGCGCCGGGCAGTCCGGGACGTGGCGGAGGCCCGACGGGCGCCCAGCCCCCGGTCGACCCGCCCCCGGTCGATGAGGGGGACGCAGCCGGGCCGACGACCCCGATCGGGCCGGTCGCGCCGCCGCCCGGCGCGCCGATCGCCACGGTGGCCCCGATGAGCGCGGGCAGCGAGCCCGAGGTGGAACTGAGCGCGTTCGGCGACGGCGCCGGGAACCCGCCGGTGGGGGTCGCGGCCCCACCGGGCACCGGGGCCAGCGCCACCGCCGGCCAGGACGCCGTGGGCCGCGGGGAGACGGCGAGCGCCGCCCCCTTCGCGATCGCGTTCTTCGGGTCGGTGTCGACGGCGACGGGCCGGCCGAGCTCCTGCGACACGAGCTGCCCGACCAGCGGCACGCGGGAGGACCCGCCGACGAGCAGCACGGCGTCGAGCGCCGCCGGCTGCAGCCCCGCCGAGGCGACGGCCCGGCGGAGCGCCTCGACGGTCTCCTCGACCCGGTCGCGGATGACGTCCTCGAACTCGCTGCGGTGCAGCCGGACCGAGCCGCGGTGGCCCGGCAGCAGGACCGGGATCGCCGTCTCGGTGTCCGCCGAGAGCGCCTCCTTGGCCTCGGTGCACTCGCGACGCAGCCGGGCGACGGCGGCGAGCACGGCCGGATCGGCGTCGTCGAGACCCTCGAAGGCCTCCGGCAGCCCGGCGACGACGTGGTCGAACACCACCTGGTCGAAGTCGACCCCGCCGAGCCGCTCGATCCCCTCGGGCCGCCCCTGCAGGGCGAAGTGGGAGCGGTCGGTCTTGCGCACCACGGCGGCGTCGAACGTGCCGCCGCCCAGGTCGTAGACGGCGATGGTGGAGCCCGCGGCGACCCGCTCGCCCGCCGCGTAGTGCAGCGCCGCTGCCTGGGGCTCGGCCAGGAAGGTCACCGTGAGGCCCTGCGCGTCGAGCGCCTCGGCCATCAGCTCCAGCTTGTGCTGGCCCCAGGAGGCGGGGTGGGTGACGGCGATCCGCTCGGCGGGGCCCCCCTCGCGGTCGGCGACCTCGTCGACGATCCAGCGGACCAGCCGGGCGCACAGCTCCTCCGGCGCCCAGGTGCGCCCGCCGACGACGATCGGCGTCGAGTCCCCGACGCGGCGCTTGAACTCGCGGACGACCCGGTCCGGGTCGGTCACCGCGCGGCGCTCGGCGGCGTCGCCGACCAGCACCTCGCCGTCGGGCCCCACGAACAGCACCGAGGGCACGTCCGTGCGGCGGCCCGAGAGCGCGACCATCTCCGGCGCGACCCAGTGCTCGCCCGCCGGGCGGCACACGGCCGCCGCGCTGTACGTCGTGCCCAGGTCGATACCGAGCTGGTAGCCCATCGTCGTTCCCCCCGCCGATCACCGGCAGCTCTGCCCCCGGCGCGCCCCCGCACGCCTGTCACGCCATCGCGTGGCGGCGCCGCGCCGTTATCGTCCCCGACCCCCTGCTGACACGATCGGGTGACGCCGGGGGGTGCGGGGCCCCGGAAGCCCCTAACCGGCCCGGCCCCGATCCCCTATGCCACCCGGTGGGGAACCGTGCCCGATCCCCGATGGCGGGTCGGCCCCGCGCTCCTACCTTTCGGATCAACGCCAGCCGGGTTCGCCCGGCGCGACACCGACACACGATCCACGGAGACGATCCCCATGACGCTGCTCGAGTTCCTCCTCAAGCTCATCGGCAACGACCAGGAGTCCCGCGACCTCCAGCAGGACTTCCGCGACGACCCCCACGGCACCCTGCGCGACGCCGGCCTCGAGGACCTGACGGCCGAGGACGTGCACGACGCCCTCGTCCTGATCCAGGACAACGACACCGCCTCCTTCGACCGCAACTACGACACCGGCAGCAACCACCTGGTCGCGGCCGCGGCGGCCCCGCACCACGGCGGCGGGCACCACGAGGGCGACCACGACGGCCACAAGGGCGCGGTCGACTACATCAACCGCTACGTCACCAACAACTACGTCGACGACCGCGACACCGTCGTCGACAACTCGGTGAACCAGCACATCGACACCGACGGCGGCGACTTCCGCCAGACGATCGACACGGACGTGGTGACGGCCTCCGGCGACGGCGCGGTGGCGGCCGGCGGCGACATCGAGGACTCCACGATCACCACCGGCAACGGCAACATCGTCGGCGACGGCAACGACGTGGTGCGCGGCGACGGCAACACCACCGCCTTCGGCAACGGCAGCGCCACCAGCACGAACGTCGGCGGCGACGTGACGGTCGACGACGGCTCGGCCTTCGCCACCGGCGGCTCGGCCTCCGTGGACAACAGCGACAACAGCGTGAACGGCTCGTTCAACGAGGAGACCGACAACTCGGTCAACGACTCGTTCAACGACGAGAGCGACAACAGCGTCGACGACTCCTTCAACACCCACCAGGACGTCGACAACAGCAACGACGGTTCGTTCAACACCTCGACCGACAACAGCCAGAACGGCTCGGGCAACTTCACGGTCGACACCGGCGACATCGACGTCGACGACTCCGTCGTCGCGCTCTGATCCCGCTCCCCTCCTCCTCCCGACCTCACGACCTGCACGGAGACGACTGACATGGCTTCCCCCCAGACCCTGATCGAGCTGCTGCTGAGCCTGCTCAAGGACCCGGAGGCCGCCGAGGCCTTCAAGGCCGACCCGGCCGCCTACATCCAGGGCTGCGGGCTCACCGGGTTCACCGCCGAGGACGTGCACGACGCCGCGCTCCTCATCCAGGACAACGACGACTCGGACTTCGAGCGGAACCACGACACCGGCGGCAACCACCACCACACCCCGCCGCCGCCCCCGCACAAGGAGCCGCACGAGTCCGACCACGAGCACGCCGTCAAGTACCTCAACACCTACGTCACCAACAACTGGGTCGACGACCGCGACACCATCGTCGACAACTCGATCAACCAGGTCATCGACACGGACGGCGGCGACTTCCGCCAGGACATCGACATCGACGCGGTGACCGCGTCCGGTGACGGCGCCGTGGCGGCCGGCGGCGACATCGAGGACTCCACGATCACCACCGGCAACGGGAACGTCGTCGGCGACGGCAACCAGGTCGTGGACGGCGACGGCAACACCACCGCCTTCGGCAACGGCAGCGCCACCAGCACGAACGTCGGCGGCGACCTCACGGTCGACGACGGCTCCGCCTTCGCCACCGGCGGCAACGCGGGCGTCGACAACAGCGACAACAGCATCAACGACTCGGGCAACGAGTACACCGACAACAGCATCAACGACTCGGGCAACGACCACAGCGACAACAGCGTGTCCGACTCGGGCAACTTCGACCAGGACGTCGACAACAGCAGCACCGACTCGTTCAACAGCACGACCGACAACAGCACGAACGACTCCCACAACGTGGGTGTCACGACCGACGACGTGTCCGTCGAGGACTCGTTCGTCACCGCCTGACGCGCCTCCCGCGTGACCGGACGCCCCGGCACCCTCACCCGAGGGTGTCGGGGCCTTCGTCGTGGACGCGGTCGTCGTGTAGGCAGAATGCGGAGAGGTGTCCCGGCGCCCGGGACCGGAGAGGACGACGATTCGGTGGCGGTACCGGCAGCGGTCCAGCTGGTCGATCTGGCGCTCAAGGCCACGACGGCCTACGAGCGCCCGGACCTCGCCGTCCGGCTGCAGGCGACCCGGGCTCGGCTGGCCGACCCGAACGTGCGGGTACTGATCGTCGGGGAGTTCAAGCAGGGCAAGAGCCAGCTGGTGAACGCGCTGGTCAACGCCCCGGTCTGCCCCGTCGACGACGACATCTCGACCGCGGTGCCCACCGAGGTCCGGTTCGCCGAGACCACCACCGTGACCCTGGTGAGGGTGCCGCCGGGGGTGGCGGACGGAGCCCCGCTCGACTCCAGGGAGCCCGTCGAGGAGCGCACGGTCGTCGAGACCTCCCGGCTGGCCGACTTCGTCTCCGAGGCCGGCAACCCCGAGAACCGCGCCGGCCTGCACCACGCCGAGGTCACCCTGCCGCGCAAGCTGCTCCAGAGCGGCCTCGTCCTGGTCGACACCCCCGGCGTCGGCGGGCTGGGCTCCGCCCACGGCGCCGCGACGATGGCCGCCCTGCCGACCGCCGACGCCGTCGTCCTCGTGTCCGACGCCGCGCAGGAGTACACCGCCCCGGAGATCGACTTCCTGCGCTCGGCGATGGGCCTGTGTCCCAACGTCGGGTGCGTGGTCACCAAGACCGACCTCTACCCGCACTGGCGCCAGATCGTGGAGCTCGACAAGGGCCATCTGCGGCGGGCCGGCGTCGAGGCGGAGATCTACCCCGTGTCGTCGGCGCTGCGGCTGGCGGGCGCCGAGACCGGCGACGCCGAGCTGATGAGCGAGTCCGGGTTCGCGCCGCTGGTCGGGTTCCTGCTGCGCAAGGTCGTCGCGCGGGCGGACGACCTGGACCGGCGCTCCACCAGCCAGGACGTCCGGGCCGTCGCCGAGCAGCTCTCCGCGCAGTTCACCGCCGAGCTCGCCGCGCTGGAGGACCCGGGCAGGGCCGAGGCGCTGGTCGAGGAGCTGACCCGGGCGAAGGCGCGGGCGGACGATCTGCGGCAGCGCTCGGCGCGCTGGCAGATCACGCTCAACGACGGCGTCGCCGACCTGATCTCCGACATCGAGTACGACCTGCGGGACCGGCTCCGCGCGGTCACCCGCGAGGCCGAGCAGCTGCTCGACGACGCCGACCCCGCCGACATCTGGGACCAGTTCGCGCAGTGGTTCCACCAGCAGGTGAGCCAGGCGACGTCGGCGAACTACGTCTGGACCGCGCAACGCGCCCGCTGGCTCGCCGAGCAGGTCTCCGAGCACTTCGCCGAGGGTGCCGACGCCGCCCTCCCCGAGATCCACATCGACGGGAGCCGGCTGGGTGGCTCCGTCCAGGCGCTCGAGCAGCCGGAGGGCGAGAAGTTCGGGATCGGGCAGAAGCTGTTCGTCGGCATGCGCGGCGGCTACGGCGGCCTGCTGATGATCGGCCTCGCGACGAGCTTCGCGGGTCTCGCCCTGCTCAACCCGTTCTCGATCGCGGCCGGTCTGCTCTTCGGCGGCAAGACCGTGCGCGACGAGCGCAAACGCCAGCGCGAGCGACGCCGGGCGGAGGCGAAGACGGCCGTGCGCCGACACATCGACGAGGTGACCTTCCAGGTCGGCAAGGACTCCCGGGACACCCTGCGCCGCGCCCAGCGCCAGCTGCGGGACCACTTCACCGTGCTCGCCGACGAGCTGTCGGTCTCGCTCGCGACCTCGGTGGCGGCGGCGCAGGGCGCGGTGACCTCGGACGTCTCGGGCCGGCAGAAGCGGATCGAGGACCTGAAGGCCGAGATCAGCCGGGTCGAGTCCCTGGCGACGCGGGCCCGGGCGCTGGTGGACGAGAAGTGAGCGAACACTCCACCCTCCGGACCCCGGCGCAGCCCGTCGGCCTGGGTGCCGAGGTCCGCACCCTGCTCCGCCGCACGATCGACGTCTACGCGGACAGTCCGCAGGCCGTCGGCTGGCTGCGCCACCACCTGGCCCGGTTCGAGGAGCCGCTGCGCGTGGCGATCGCGGGCAAGGTCAAGGCCGGCAAGTCGACGCTGCTCAACGCGCTCGTCGGCGAGGAGATCGCGCCGACGGACGCAGGGGAGTGCACCCGGGTCGTCACCTGGTACCAGGACGCCCCGGCGCCGCGGGTGCAGCTGTTCCCGCGCGCGGGAGCGCCCCGGCAGCTCACGATCGCCCGGTCGCAGGGCGCCCTGCAGCTCGACCTCGGCGGGCTGCCGGCCGAGCAGGTGGACCGGCTCGTCGTCGACTGGCCGTCGCAGTACCTGCGGACCACCTCGCTCGTCGACACCCCGGGCATCGCCTCGCTGTCCGCCGACGCCGCCGCGCGCGCCGGCGCCTTCCTCGCCCCCGAGGACTCGCCCTCGCAGGCCGACGCCGTCGTCTACCTGATGCGGCACCTGCACAGCACGGACGTGCGGTTCCTCGAGTCCTTCCTGGACCGCGGCGTGGCCCGGGCGACCCCGGTGAACACGATCGCCGTGCTGTCGCGGGCGGACGAGATCGGCGTCGGGCGGCTCGACGCGCTCACCTCGGCCCGCCGCATCGCCCGCCGGTACCGGGCGGACCCGAAGATCCGGGGGCTGTGCCAGACCGTCGTCGCCGTCGCCGGGCTGCTCGCCCAGACCGGCCGCACCATGCGGCAGGACGAGTACGCCGCGATGGCCGCCCTCGCCGGGATGCCGCGCGCCGAGCTCGACGCCCTGCTCCTGTCCGCGGACCGGTTCGCGAACCGCGAGGTGGAAGGGGCGCCCGCGCCGGAGGTGCGGCGCCGGCTGGTGGAGCGGTTCGGGCTCTTCGGCGTCCGGCTCGGCACCACGCTGATCCGCCAGGGCGTGACCGACCCGTCGGCGCTGGCCGCCGAGCTGGTCCGGCGCAGCGGGCTCGAGGAGCTGCGCTCGGTGCTCGCCACGCAGTTCGCCGAGCGCCGCGAGCTGCTCAAGGCGCGGTCCGCGCTGCTCGCCGTCGAGCTGGTGCTGCAGCGCGAGCCCCGCCCGACGGCGCAGCCGATCGCGGCGGAGATGGAGCGGATCCTCGCCGGCGCCCACGAGTTCGTCGAGCTGCGGATGCTGTCCGCCCTGCGGGCCGGCACCGTCACCTTCCCCGCCGACGCGCTGCCCGACGCCGAGCGCCTCCTCGGCGGGGACGGAAGCGGCGTCGCCGCCCGGCTCGGCCTCGACGCCGCGACGGGGCCGGACGAGCTGCGTGCGGCCGCGCTCGACGCCGTGGTCCGCTGGCAGCGACGGGCGGAGAGCCCGCTGGCGAGCCGAACGACGGCCGACGCCGCCCGGGTCGTGGTGCGCAGCTGCGAGGGGATGCTCGCCCGGCTGCGCTGACATCCGGCCGCTAGTCAGCCGACGATCCGCTTGAGCTGCGCGAACAGCTCGCCGCGGCTCGTCGACCCGAGCCGCTGGCGCATCCGGGCCACGTGGTGCTCGACGGTCTTGGCCGAGATGAACAGCTTCTCGCCGATCTGCTTGTACGTCAGGCCCTCCAGCACCAGCGCCGCGACCTCGCGCTCGCGGTCGGAGAGCTGGCCGTCGGCGGGCTCGTCCTCGACCGGGACCCCCGCCGACGACCCTGCCGACGATCCGACGGACGAGCCGGCCGGCTCCGGGGCCGGGTCCTGACGGGCCGGCGCCTGCTGGCCCTGCAGCGCCCGGGCACAGGTCAGCAGCGCACTCATCGCCTTGCGGTCGTCCGTGCGGATCGCGGCCTGGCCGGCCAGCTTGCCGCCGTCCCAGGACAGGCCGACGGCGTGCAGGCCGCGCGCGGCGGCCTCGACCGCGACGGGGTCCACCCGGGACTCGAGCAGCGCCACCCAGTGCGGCGCGGCGACGGCCATGGCCTCGGCGAACCGGCTGCCGCAGGCCGCGCCCTGCAGGGCAGCGGCGTGCGCGGCCGCCTCCTCACGGTCCTCGACCAGGATCGCGGCGTGCAGCCGGGCCCAGTGCAGCGGCGCGGCCCACAGCGGCGGGCTGCCGAGCCGGTCGAGCAGGGCTTCGGCCTCGTCGAGGTGCGGACGGACCCAGCTCGGCTCGCGCAGCCGGGTGGCGGCGATCGCCAGCTCGCCCAGCGGCTGCAGCACGAACAGGTCGACGGGGTGGCGCACGATCGCCTCGCGCGCCCGGGCCCAGAGCGGCATGAGCGAGGCGAGATCGCCGGCGCGGCGGGCGAGGGCGACCTCCAGCGCGGAGGCGAGCAGCTCGTCGCGGGGTTCGAGCGCGTCCCGGCCCACCGCGTCGAGATGACCGCGCGCGGACCCGAAGGCGCCGCGGTTCAGGGCGATCCAGCCGAGCAGGAGCCGGTGCCGGGCCGCGGCCGCGGGACCCCCCAGCCGGACGGTGACGGCGCGCTCCAGGAGCGACCTCGCGACGTCGAGCTCCCCGGTCTGCACCGCCACCAGCGCGGCGAGGGCGGCCGGGGTGTCCGGCAGCAGCGCGGCCCGGGTGGACGACTCGAGCAGGGCGGCGGCCCGCGCGAGCTGGGAGAGCGCCCGGGTCGGCGAGCCGGTGACCGAGTCGAGCACGCCCTGGGCGGTGAGCTCCTCGGCGCCGGCGAGCAGGGTCGGCGGCCGGGCAGGGCCACCGGTGGCCGCGCCGCCGCCGAAGCCGGGCGGGGCACCGAGGACGGCTCCGGCCGACGTCGCGGGTCCGCTCGGGACCGGCGGCGGGGCGGGGGTGTGCAGCGCGGCCCGCGCCTCGTCGAGCGCACCCGTGCCGACGAGGGCGGGGATCGCGAGGGCCGTCGGCGCACCCGCCCCGGCCGTCCAGCGGTACAGCTCGGCGCTGCGGGCGAGCATGCCGCGGTGCGCGAGGACCGCGGCGGCGACGGTCCCGGCGCGCAGCGCGTCGTCGACGTCGACCCGGTCCAGTGAGGACAGCACCTGGTCGGCCTCGGCGAGGGCGTCGTCGAGCCGGCCGGCCCGGATCGCCGCCTCGGCGCGGCGCGCGGCCAGAGGCAGCGCGGGGGCCCCGGCGGCGACGGCGGCGGCGTAGAAGGGCCCGGCGTCCTCGTCGGCGGCGGTGCGGGAGAGCTCGTCGCCGGCGGCGGTGAAGACCTCGGCGGAGCGGGTGCCGGTCGCGCCGGTGCCGAGCATCCCCCGTGCCGCCGTGAGCACACTCCCGCCGCGGTCCAGTTCGATCTCGGCGAGCGTGCGGCGGATCTCGAGGCGCCGCGCCTCCGGGGTGACCCGCAGGATCGCGCTCGTCATGAGCGGGGCCGGGCCGCCGGAGGGGGTGAAGACGGACGCGGCGCGGGCCTCCTCCACGAGCTCGTCGACCTCGTCGATCCCGCCGCCCGCCGAGTCGAGCAGGCCGAGCAGGGGGACCAGGACCTCGGCGTCGAGCGGGGCGCCCAGGGCCACGGCGACGGCCAGCTCCCGCACCCGGGCGTCGAGGGCCCAGAGCCGGTGCCCGAGCTGGTCCAGCAACCCCGTCGGCACCGGGACCCGCACGGAGCCGGGCGGGGTGTCGCGCAACAGCCGGGCGCGGTTCTGCGGCCCGATCCGCTCGACGATCTCGGCCAGCATCCGGTCGACCAGCGCGGGGAGGCCGGCGGTCTTCGTGTGGACGTGCTCGACCAGGGCATCGGCGGCGGGGGCGCCGAGCAGGCGCGCGGCGCGCGCCCCCACGCCGGTGCGATCGAGCGTGCCGAGCAGCAGCGGGGGGCGGTGGGAGCTCAGCGCGGCGCCGAGGGCGGCCAGCTGCGGGCCACGCGGCCACGGGCGACGGGCGACGACGAGCCGCGCGCCGGGGCGGGCCGCGCGCTCGCACAGCAGGTCGAGGGTGCGACCGGGAAGCTCGTGCGCGTCGTCGACGACGAGGGGCGTGTCCTCGCCCCCCTCGCTGCCGGCCTCGATCGAGGTCCTGACCGATGTGGACCACGCCGCGGCGACGGCGCGCAGGGTCGTGGACTTGCCGGCCCCGGCCGGCCCGACCACGTCGCACACCACGCCGGCGCCGGGGTCCGCGGCGATCGCGCGGACCAGCCGGCGCGCCGCGGGCACCCCGGCCAGCGCCTCGCCCGGGTCCGGTTCGGACACCGCTCCACCCCCTTACGGCCCGCCGACCGTGCGACGACCGAGCGTAGCGATCCGGGGCGGTGCAGCGTCCCGCCCCCGCATCGGCGCAGACACGACCGACCGATCGGGTGAGGGCGGTTCTCAGGTTCGGCGTGTCCGATGTGGTGCCGTCAGCGCGGCGGGCCGCTCGGGTCGACCGCGGTGTTCGCCGGCGCGCCGGAGGTGCCGAGGAGGTCCTGCCAGGCCGGCCGGTCGACGACGTCGGGCACGGCCTCGGCGGTTCCGCCGGAAGGGCCGCTTCCCACGCTCCGTGTGCGGCCCGACGGCCCACCCCGCGTGTTCCGGGCCCGGCCCGAGGCGAGGACCTCGACGGCCCGGGCGGCGTCCGATCCCGGTTCCCCGGTCCGGTCCACGGTCCGGGCCAGCACGGGCCAGGACTCGCCGCCGAGGATGCCGTTGGGTTCCTCGGCCCCGGTGGTCTGCTGGAACTCGGTCACGGCGGCGGTGGTGGCCGGGGTGTAGCGGCCGTCGACGTTCGTGCGCAGCCCCGCGTCGCGCAGGAGGTACTGCGCGGCCAGGACGACGTCGCCGGTGTCGCCCGCGCGCAGCAGCGGCCAGCTCGCCTTCTGCGTGTCCGCCTCCTCGACGCCGCGGCCCAGCACCTCCGCCACCTCGCTGCGCAGCCGCGGCAGCATGCCGTAGAGCTGGTCGCCGGGGCAGATCGTGTTCTTGAAGTCCCGGTGCCCGTACAGCTCGGTCGGCGCGATGCCGTACTGGTTGCAGGCGTATGCGCACAGGGCGCGCAAGGAGTCCCACAGCGCGCCCGGCGGCTCCTGGTCGATGTAGGTGCCCTCGTTCTCGATGCCGATCGCCACGACGTTCTGCCCCGTGCAGTGCGCACCCTCGACCTGACGCTGCCCGATCCGCAGCACCTCGAGCGAGCGGTGCCGGCCCTCCAGCACGAACCCGCCGCGGCTGATCGTGAAGTGCTGCCCGGTGTCGAGCCAGCCGCGGCTGTCCATGTGGAAGTTCTGGATGGCGCGCGCGACCCGGTCCGCGGCGCCGCGGCTCGTGTCGGCGACGTTGGCCGACGCCGTGTGGTGCACGAGGATCTTCACCGGACGCTGGTTCCAGATCGGGACGATCGCGCTGTTCGGTCGGGCGCCCCAGCCCGCGCAGTCGACGATGTCCGGCGAGGCCACGCCGTCCGTCAGGGGGCCCCCGGCCGGCATCTCGCCGGCCCGGGCGAGCCCCGGTGCGGCGACGAACGCCCCCGCCGCGAGTCCACCCAGGACGAAGCCGCGGCGCGTGAGGTCCCCTCGCACCACGCCCGTCACCGCACGCCGACGATCCATCGTGGCCCCCTGCCCATCCGGGTGACTTCTGTGGTCACAGGAGTCACATCCGCCCCGCGGACACCTTGGATCACACACGCTCCGTGCACAACAGATCGACACAAAGGTGTGACCGGCTTTCGTCGAAGTCGATGACGGTTGCCGTGGTTACCGACGAGTAATAAGCTGCCGCAGACGAGTTACCCGTCGGCAGGAAGGAGCACCGCGATGGGCCACTACAAGAGCAACGTGCGCGATCTCGAGTTCAACCTGTTCGAGGTGTTCCGGGTCCAGGAGCAGCTCGGCACGGGTGCGTTCGAGGGCGTCGACACCGACACCGCGAAAGGCATCCTGAGCGAGCTGAACACGCTCGCCACCGGACCGCTGGCCGAGTCCTTCGCCGACGCGGACCGCAACCCGCCGGTCTTCGACCCGACGACCCACACGGCCACGCTGCCGCAGTCCTTCAAGGACTCCTACAGGGCCCTGTGGGACGGCGAATGGCACCGGCTCTCCCTGCCCGTCGAGCTGGGCGGCTTCGGCGTGCCCCCGTCGGTGCAGTGGGCGGCGTCGGAGCTGATCCTCGGCGCCAACCCGGCGCTGTACATGTACATGGCCGGCCCAAACTTCGCCTCGGTGGTGCACGCCAACGGCACCGAGGAGCAGCGGCACTGGGCCGAGATCATGATCGACAAGGGCTGGGGCGCCACCATGGTGCTCACCGAGCCCGACGCGGGGTCCGACGTGGGCGCCGGCCGCACCAAGGCCGTGCTGCAGGAGGACGGCTCCTGGCACCTCGACGGCGTGAAGCGGTTCATCACGTCCGGCGACCAGGACATGACCGAGAACATCATGCACCTGGTCCTGGCCCGCCCCGAGGCGCCCGGCCTCGACCCGAAGCCCGGCACCAAGGGCCTGTCGCTGTTCCTCGTGCCCAAGTTCCACTTCGACGGCGGGACCGGTGAGCTGGGCGGGCGCAACGGCGCCTTCGTCACCAACGTCGAGCACAAGATGGGCCTCAAGGTCTCCACGACCTGCGAGCTCACCTTCGGCCAGCACGGCGTCCCGGCGAAGGGCTGGCTGCTCGGCGAGGTGCACGACGGCATCGCGCAGATGTTCCAGGTCATCGAGTACGCCCGGATGATGGTCGGCACCAAGGCCATCGCGACCCTGTCGACCGGCTACCTGAACGCGCTGGAGTACGCCAAGGAGCGCGTGCAGGGCCCGGACCTGACCCGGCAGACCGACAAGACCGCCCCGCGCGTCACCATCACGCACCACCCGGACGTCCGCCGCTCGCTGATGACGCAGAAGGCGTACGCGGAGGGCCTGCGGGCGCTCTACCTCTACACCGGCACCTTCCAGGACAGGATCCGGCAGGGCGGCGACGGTGTGATCGACCTCGACCTGGCCGAGAAGGTCAACGACCTGCTGCTACCGATCGTCAAGGGCGTCGGCTCGGAGCGGGCGTCGGAGCAGTTGCTGCAGTCCCTGCAGACGCTCGGCGGCTCGGGCTTCCTGCAGGACTACCCGCTCGAGCAGTACATCCGCGACTCGAAGATCGACTCGCTGTACGAGGGCACGACGGCGATCCAGTCGCTCGACCTCCTCTTCCGCAAGATCGTCAAGAACGACGGCCAGGCGTTGATGGCCGTGGCCGGCGAGATCCAGGCGTTCCTCGAGAACGAGACCGGCAACGGCCGGCTCAAGGAGGAGCGCGGTCTCCTGGCCACCGCCCTGGCCGACGTCCAGGGCATGCTCGGCTCGCTGACCGGCTACCTCTTCGCGTCGCAGGAGGACGTGCAGAACCTCTACAAGGTCGGCCAGCACTCGGTGCGGTTCCTGATGGCCGTCGGCGACCTGCTCGTCGGCTGGCTGCTGCTGCGCCAGGCCGACGTCGCGCAGCAGGCCCTGGCCGGCGACGTCTCGGCCAAGGACAAGAACTTCTACGAGGGCAAGATCGGCGTCGCCCGGTTCTTCGCCAGGACCGTCCTGCCGCGGCTGACCGCCGAGAAGGCGATCGTCGAGGCGGCCGACAACTCCCTCATGGAGCTGGACGAGGCCGCGTTCTAGTCCATGCCCGCGGCTCCCTGTGGGTGGTGAGTGGTGCTCCGGCACCACTCACCGCGCACGGGCAGCGTCAGCTGCTCACTGCGCGATGTAGGACTCCAGCTGCTCGCGCTCCCGCTCCAGGGAGTCGATCCGCGCCTTGACGAGGTCGCCGATCGACACGATGCCGCGCAGCTCGTCCTCGACCACGACCGGCAGGTGCCGCACCCGTCGGTTCGTCATGACCACGGCGAGGTCGCTCGCGCTGTCCTCGGGCGTGCAGGTGGCCACCACCGTCGTCATGATCTCGGAAACGGCGACCTCCAGCAGGGCCGCGCCCTGCTCGTACAGCTTCCGGACGACGTCGCGCTCGGACACCATCCCCACGAGCCGGCCGTCGGCGACGACCGGCAGCGCGCCGTAGTTCCCCTCGGCCAGACGGGCGAGCAGCGCCGTCACCGTGGCCTCGGGCTCGATCGTCGCGACGGCGTGCCCCTTGCTCCGCAGGACGTCCGCGATGCGCATCCGTGCCCCCGTTCCTCGACGTCGTTGTCCGAGGAGGGTACGAACCGTGACCCCGATCACGCGAGGGCTGAACGGCCGCTCGCCCCGATCGTCCGACGGCAGGTCAGCCGCAGATCACGTTCGGTGACGGGTTGTACTTCACCGTGCGGGTCTTCCGGGTGACCTCGCCGGTCTCGAGGTTTCGCATCACCCGCGTGTCCGTGGCCGTGAAGCCCTGCGCGCCCTTCGACGGGGTGCAGGCCTGGCCCGGCGGGATGGTGATGGTCTGCGGCTCGGTCGGGTTGGTGCGCGGCCCGGTCTCCGAGGTCACCTCGTAGCGCTTGGTGCCGAACATCTTCACCGTGAGGCTCGAGGGGGTCCAGGCCGTCTGGATGAGCACGCCGGTCGGCCCGTCGTTGCGGAACTTCAGGTCGATGAGGTCGTCGAACACCGTGGCCTCGCGGGCCACCGGGTAGCGGCTGATGTAGAAGCTGTGCTCCTTGTGCGCGACGTCGACCATGCCGGCGAAGTACGCCGCGTTGTACAGCGTGGTCGCCACCTGCGAGACGCCGCCGCCGATCCCGCGGGCCGAGTGGCCGTTCTCGATGATGCCGGCCTCGACGTAGCCGTTGGCCGCGTTGCGCGGGTTGGTCCTGGCGTTGAGGCTGAACGTCTCGCCCGGCTGCACGATGGTGCCGTTGACCTGCTCGGCCGCACGCTTGATGTTCTGGCCCGAGTCGGCCGCGAAGCCGCCGGTGGTGAACGAGCTGATCTCGCCGGTGATCCCGAGCGACGACAGCTTCTCCGTGGTCAGCTCGGCCTTCTGATCGGCGTACACTGCGACGACGCTGCGCTCACCGGTCCCGGTCAGCACCGCGACGACGTTCTCGAGGGTCTTGTCGTAGTCGATCCCGCGGCCGTCCTGCGAGGGGACGACGGTCGGGGTGCCGGAGGAGAAGTCCAGGCTCGCGTCGCGGGCTGGCTTCTCGGTCGCGGCGAGCTGCGGCGACGCGACCGCCTTCAGGGCCTCGTTGTTGATCTCCGGGACGAGCTTGGGGCTCGCCGCCGCGTCCGCGCGGAAGGTCAGGGCCTTCGCGATGTCCGCGGGCTGCAGGGCGGCGTCGGCGCCCTCGCCCTTGATGGTCAGGGGCGCGGAGACGGCCGGCGTCGCGACCTTCTCGATCGCCTCCTGCACGTCGTCGTTCGTGGTGGCGGTCGGCTGCGGGATCAGCGGCAGCGCGACCGGCGCACCCGAGGCCCACTCCCGCTCCAGCACTCCGACGGCGGTGGCCAGGTCGAGCGTCTGTCCTGGGACCGGCGGGACGGCGACCGGGGTGGTGCCCTCGAAGCGGACGTTGCCCTCGACGGGGGCCTGGTCGACGACCGGCTTGAGCTGCTCCAGGGCGGTGGTGACCGACCGCTCGTCGGCCTTGTTGATCACGCCGGCCTCGTGCTCGGAGAAGAACGACGTGATCCGGGTGATCGGGTTGAGCGGCTGCGCGCCCGCCTGGTCGATCGTGGCCTGGTAGTCCACCTCCAGGCCGGCGGTCTTCGGGTCGATCTGACTCTGCACCGGGCCCGCGGTGATCCGGACCGGGAGCGACGACCGGGGCTCGATCGCGTCCTGGAGACGCTGCCGGGCGTCGGCCTTGGACAGGCCACCGATCTCGAGCCCGGCGACGGTGACCCCCCGGGGCACGTCGCCCGCCGAGACGACGAGGTCGGCGACGTACAGGAGGCCGAGCACGGCCAGGACGCCGGCGACGACGAGCAGCGGCTTCCTGCGGCGACCACCGCCGCCCCTGCCGGCGCCGGCGGGACCGCTCCCGGTCGGCGGGGTACCGGCGGTCCGGGTCGGCGGCACCGCCCCGCCGGGGGGCATGCGGAACTGCTCGGTCGGCGGGTCGACCGGGTCGACGGGGTGGGCTGCGGCGCCGGGGCGCTGGGTCGGCTGAGCGCCGGGGTGCTGGGTCGGCTGAGCGCCAGGGCGCTGAGTCGGCTGGGCGCCGAGGCGATCGGTCGGCTGGTCGACGGACGCCGCCGCGGCAGCGGCGCGCGGGAGGACCTGCGTGTCCTCGGCGCTCCACCCGGTCGCGGCGGGATGGACGGTCGTGGGGCGCTCGTCGGCGCTCGAGGCCGGGCCGGCCGGGGCCGCGGGGCCGGACGCTGCGACGGGAGAACCGGGGGCGGTGGGCCGGTCGTCCGCCGGCGGGGCGGTGGACTGGTCGCCAGGCGGGGCGGAGGGCGGGTCGCCCGCCCGCGGGGCGGAGGGCAGGCCGCCCGCCGGCGGGGCGGAGGACTGGGCGCCCGCCGGGGGGGGCGCGGGGTCGGCGGCCGGCGCCTCGGACGAGGCCGACGCGGAGGTCGGGGTTCCGGCAGGGCCGGTCTGAGCAGGCGGGCCGATCGCGGCCGTCGGGGTGATCGGGGCGGTCGGGTCGATCGCGGCGGTCGAGCCGATTGCGGCGGTCGGGGCGGTCGGGGCGGTCGGGGCCGAGCCGGACGCAGGGATCGAGGTCGCGGAAGGGGCACCGTCCGCGGCGGAAACCGGGGGGTTCGCGGATCCGGAGCCCGCCGCCACGGTAGGAGCCGCAGCCGCGGCCGATCCGGAGGCCTCCGCGGCAGCAGCGGGCCCGGTGCCGGCAGCCGCCTGTGCCGCCGCGCCATTCCCGGTGTCGTCGGCCGGCGCCGTCCCGGCGGCACCCGTACCGGCGCCGGTGCTCGCCCCAGCCTCGGTTCCGGTCGCGCCGGCGAGCCCCGCGGCGGCACCATCCGCGCCCGCGCCGTTCCCAGCACCGTTCCGAGCGACGTTCCCAGCGACGTTCCCAGCGCCGTTCCCAGCGCCGTTCGTGCCCGCGCCGTTCGTGCCCGCGCCGTTCGTGCCCGCACCGTTCGTGCCCGCACCGTTCGTGCCCGCGCCGTTCGCAGCGCCGTCGCCGGTGGCGGCGTTCCCGTTCGCCGCGGAGGTCGCGGACGTCGCGAACGTCTCGGACGTCGCGGCGGCCGTGGACGTCGCGAAGCCCGTGGACGTCGGGGAGCCCGTGGACGTCGGGGAGCCCGTGGACGTCGGGGAGCCCGTGGACGTCGCGACGGGCGCCTCGGCGCCGTCGCCCCCCACACCCTTCGGGCGGGGCGACGGCCGGCTGATCGGCTCGACGGCGGTCGCGGCGGCCCCGTTCGTGTGGGCCCCGTTCGTGTGGGCCCCGTTCGTGTGGGCCCCGTTCGTGTGGGCCCCGTCCCGGCCCTGCTCGGGGGGCTGCGGCGTGGGCCGCGGGGACGGGGAGAACAGCGCGTCGCCGCGCAGACTGTCCGTGCGCGGGCCCGCGACCGGTCGGGGGCCGTCCGTGGCCGGGCGGGCGCCGTTCCCCCCGCCGCCGGTGCGCTGCTCGTCCACCTCGCCGGGCGAGGGCTGCCGCTCGGGCATCAGGCCGTGTTCCTTCCCCACCGATGTCCACCGCCCCGCGTGCCCCGGGACGGTCGTGCCGCGCGCCGCGCGCTCTACAGGTACAAGCCGGTTCCGTGCTCGGTGCGCTCCGTCGCGACGGCGTGCAGGTCGCGCTCGCGCATCACGATGTAGCTGGAGCCCTGGACCTCCACCTCGTACTGGTCCTCGGGAGCGAAGAGGACCCGGTCGCCCACCTTGACGCCGCGGACGTGCTGGCCGATGCCGAAGACCTCGCCCCAGATCAGCCGCTTGGCGACCTGGGCCGTGGCCGGGATGACGATCCCCGAGGAGCTCCGCCGCTCGCCCGCCGCCTCCACGATCTTGATCATGACGCGGTCGTGCAGCATCTGGATCTCGAACTTCGGGTCCGGCACCGGGGTGATGCTACGGGCAGCACGGACACCGTCACCCGGCGGTGTCGCCTCGGGACGAGTCGGGCGCGGCGACGGGTCCCGCAGGGCCGCCCCGGAACGAGGAGGCCCCGTGGAGCTGCCAGGTCGGGGGTCCGACAGCGCCACGGGGCTACCCCAGGAGTCGTCTGCTCCGGCCGGGGCGTTACGCATCCCCTCCCGGAAGACGTTCTTCACTCGTTCGGCCCAGCGCCGCCTCAGGTGGAGGCGAGCAGGTACCGGCCGAAGTGGGGCACGGTGAAGGCGATCTGACCGCGCTGGGCCGAGAACACCAGGCCCTTCTTGAGCAGGCTGTCCCGAGCCGGCGACAGCGAGGAGGGCTTGCGCTCCAGGTGTTGCGCGATCGTCGAGGTGACGACGGGCTCGTCCGTCCCCTCGGCGAGCTCGGCCATCGCGCGCAGGTACTCCCGCTCCGCGGGCGTCGCGCGCTCGTACCGCGACCCGAAGAACCCGACCGCCAGCTCGGCCTCCGCCTCCGGTGCGGCCAGGGCGACGTCGGCGGCCCCGATCGGGCTGGTCGGCGCGGCGTCCCAGGAGGCCTTGCCGTAGGCCTGGACGAAGTACGGGTAGCCGCCGGAGCGCTCGTAGAGCTGGTCGAGGGCCTCGGCGTCGAACGCCGCGTCCTCGCGCTCGGCCGGGGCGATCAGCGCGAAGTCGGCGTCCTTACGGTCCAGCTTGTCGATCCGGGCGTACTTGAACAGCCGCTCCGAGTAGGACTTCGACGCCGACAGCACCGCCGGGAGGTGCGGCAGCCCGGCGCCCACCACGACCAGCGGCATCCGGGACTGCGAGAGCTCGTGGCAGGCGGCGCAGAGGGCGGAGACGTCGTCGGGCCGCAGGTCCTGCATCTCGTCGATGAGGATCGCGATCCCGGTGGCGACCTCACTGGCCAGCTCCGCGACCTCGGTGAACAGCTCGACCAGGTCGATCTCGATGTCGCCGGAGTCGGCGCGGCCGTTGCGCACCGGCACGTCGATGCCGGGCTGCCAGCGCTCCCGCATCCGCGCGCCGTCGGGCGAGGCGCGCAGGGCGAAGGCCTTGAGCACGCCCAGCACCTCGTCGACGCGCTCCTGCCGCGGGTGCTGGACGGCCAGGTCGCGGATCGCCCGGTGCAGCGCGGCCGAGAGCGGGCGGCGGAGATCGGCGTCGGGCCGGGCCTCGATCTTCCCGGACCCCCAGCCGGCGCGCACCGCCATCGACCGCAGCTCGCCGAGCAGCACCGTCTTCCCGACGCCGCGCAGCCCGGTCAACACGAGACTGCGCTCCGGGCGTCCCCGCGAGACCCGCTCCAGCACGATCTCGAACGCGTCGACCTCGCGGTCCCGGCCCGCCAGCTCCGGGGGCCGCTGACCTGCGCCGGGAGCGAACGGGTTGCGCACCGGATCCATGGATCGCACGGTATCCGCGCGTCTCGTGCCGACCCTAGATTTCGCTATCCGACGCGATGGCGTGTCGTCGATCGGTCCGAATGCACCCCTCTAGCGTCACGACTAGATGATCGATCCTTGAAGCTGGTGTTCAGTGGTCGTAGGCGGTGAGGCCGCGCTTGTTGGGTGC
>NZ_JAJTTE010000054.1 GCF_021343995.1 Pseudonocardia terrae
CGGGCGGCACGGCGGGGGTGAGCGTGCGGTCGTCGGGGGTGGTCAGGGCGACCTCCAGGAACTCGGTGAACAGCAGGGGCCGGTCGTCGGACCGCGCGGCCACCTCGACGCGGAGCGGGAGGCCCGACCCGGGGTCGCACCAGACGTCGATCCGACCGACCGTGGTGGCCGGGTCGGCGGGCGTGATCCGGAACCCCGCGGCCGAGTACCCCGCGATCCGGCGCGGATCCACGGACGTCACGGGGTCGGCCCGGGTGAGTCCGACGAGCCGGCGCGCCAGCTCGGACGGGACCAGGTCGGCGGCGCGGGGCAGCCGGACCGGGGTCTCGCCCTCGACCGTCGTCAGTTGGTTCGCGCCGAAGTCCCAGAGGTACTCGCGCCCGTCCCGGCGGTAGGTGTCGCGCTCGCCCGCCGGGGTGAGCTCGTCGACCCGCCAGAGGTCCGGGCCCGCCACGTACGCCCGCAGCTGAGTGACCCCGGTGAACCGCGCCGTGACCTGCTCCAGCGCCGGGATCTCGGGCAGCCCTAGCCGTCCGGTGCTCTCGGCGTACCCGACGTGCGGCGGGATCCCGGCCAGCACGCGGGCGCGCAGGGCCTCGGCGGGCTCGTCCGATCCGGCCGCCGGCAGCGTGACCGCGGCCGCGCCGACGATCGCCGCGGTGCCGGCGGCGACCAGCACCCAGCGTCGCGTCACCCGAGCAGCCATCCCCCTCCAGACTGCCAGCCACGGGTGAAGCCCGCGTACGCGCGGCTCACGAGGGCGTCGCGTGGCTCTGCAACGCGGGGGAGCGGGCGAGCACGAACACCCCGACGACGATCAGCGCGGCACACCCCAGGGCACCGGCCAGCCGCGCGCCCGTCGCCGTCGTCTCGCCGAACACGACGACGCCCCAGACGACCGCGACGATCGGGTTGGTCAGCGTGGTCCCCGGCTCGACGGCGACGAGGGAGCCCGCGGCCAGCGCGTTCTGCAGCAGGTAGAACGACACCAGCCCGGCGGCCACCGCCGCGTAGGTCTGCCAGGTCGTGAGCGCGGCCGCCGGGCCGAGGTGGGCGATCCGCCGGCCCGCGCCGGCGAAGAGCGCCCCGGTCAGGCCGTAGCCCACCCCGCTGGCGACGCCCAGCAGCGCGGCGCGGGTCTCCCCGCCGGTGCGCCAGCCGGCGACGGCCAGCCCGGTCATGACGGCGAGCAGCACCCCCGCGCCGATCGCCCACACCGACCCCGGCACGTCCAGCGGCTGCCCTCCGCCGGGGTCGAGCAGGGCGACGAAGCCGCCCAGCGACGCGGCCAGCAGGACCACGCCGGCCCAGTCCCGCCACCCGAGCCGGCCCCCGAGGAACAGCGCGGACCCGAGCACGGCGAGCGGCAGCTCGGTGACCAGCAGCGGCTGCACCGACGCGATCCGACCGAGTGAGAGCGCCGTGATGTGCGAGACCAGCCCCGCGAGGCTGACCAGGACCCCGAGCAGCCACCGGGGCCGGCGCAGCAGCCGCACCAGCAGCCGCACCGACTCGTGCGGGTCGCTGGTCTCGTGCCGCGCGGAGCTGCGCTGGAGCACGTCGCCCGCCGCGGCGGCCAGCCCCGCCCCCGCGGCCAGGCCGATGGCCAGACCCGTCACCGCCCATCCCCCCGTCCAGTCCGCGTCGGCGGGTCCGCCCGCCGGCCCGAGCCGGTGCGCGGGCAGGCCGGGCGATACCTGGTCGGCGCGGTGGTGAAACCCCGCGCGAGCAGCGTCACGCCGCGTCACCGGCCAGAACCCCAGGTAGGCGCGCTCCGGAGGCCGAGTCGACAGCCGATCGCAAGGCTCCCGGCGACCGGAAGGGTTGAGCGGGGGCGGCGCAGAATCCTGAGCCGGGTCACACCTCGCGTCCGGGCGGCGGCGGGTTCCTTCCGCATAGACTGGACGAACGTCCGGTGACGTGTGCGGGTCAGCAGGGAGGTGTGTGCGGTGAACGCCGACGAACGCCGCTTCGCGGTCCTCCAGGCGATCGTGGCGGACTACGTCTCGACCCAGGAACCCGTGGGTTCCAAGGCGATCGTGGACCGGCACAACCTCGGCGTCTCCAGTGCCACGGTCCGCAACGACATGGCCGCGCTCGAGGAGGAGGGGCTGATCGCCCAGCCGCACACCAGCGCGGGCCGCATCCCGACCGACAAGGGCTACCGGCTCTTCGTCGACCGGTTGGCGCAGGTCAAGCCGCTGTCGGCCGCCGAGCGCAAGGCCGTCCAGACCTTCCTCGAGGGCGCGCTCGACCTCGACGACGTGCTCCGCCGCAGCGTGCGGCTGCTCGCGCAGCTGACGCGGCAGGTCGCCGTCGTCCAGTACCCGACGCTGACCCGTTCCACGGTCCGCCACCTGGAGGTCGTCCAGCTCACGCCCGCGCGGCTGATGCTGGTGCTGATCACCGACTCGGGGCGCGTGGACCAGCGGATGGTCGACCTGGGGCAGGTCGTCACCGAGGAGGACACCTCCCGGCTGCGTGCCCTGCTCAACCAGGCCCTGGCCGGCCGGCGGCTGGCCGACGCGTCGGCGCGGGTCGCCGAGCTGCCGCCGTCGGCGCCGAACGAGCTCCGCGACGTCGTCCTCACGGTCTCCACGGTGTTGATCGAGACGCTGGTGGAGCACCCGGAGGAGCGCCTGGTCCTGGGCGGCACCGCGAACCTCACGCGCAACTCCGCGGACTTCCCGGGGTCGCTGCGGCAGGTCCTGGAGGCGCTCGAGGAGCAGGTCGTGGTGCTGAAGCTGCTGGCCGCGGCGCAGGACCCGGGCCTGGTCACGGTGCGGATCGGTGAGGAGAACGAGTCGGCCGACCTGCACACGGCCTCGGTCGTGTCGATCGGCTACGGGCCGGGCACGGTCGTGGGCGGAATGGGGGTCGTCGGACCGACCCGGATGGACTACCCGGGCACGATGGCGGCGGTGCACGCCGTCGCCCGGTACGTGGGTGAGATCCTGACAGGGCGCTAGGAGTCGCGGGACTCACCGAGCTGAGCTGAGCTGTCGAGCACAGAAGGATCATGGGGACTTCGAGGGTGGCACGGGACTACTACGGCATCCTGGGCGTGGAGCCCGGCGCGGATGCCGCCGAACTGAAGCGGGCCTACCGCAAGCTGGCCCGGGAGCTGCACCCGGACGTCAACCCGGAACCGGGCGCGCAGGAGCGCTTCCGCGAGGTCAGCACGGCCTACGAGGTCCTGACGGATCCGGAGAAGCGGCGGATCGTCGACCTGGGCGGCGACCCGCTCGACAACGGTCGTGGTGGCGGCGGCGCCGGCGGGGGCGACCCGTTCAGCGCGTTCGGCTTCGGCGACATCATGGACGCCTTCTTCGGCGGTGCCGCGGGCGGCCGCTCGCGCGGGCCGCGCAGCCGGGTGCAGCCCGGGGCCGACGCGCTCATCCGCATGCAGCTGACGCTGGAGGAGTGCGCCACGGGCGTGCAGCGCGAGCTGACCGTCGACACCGCGGTGCTCTGCTCGGAGTGCGGCGGCGACGGCTGCGCTCCCGGCACACGCCCGCACACCTGCGAGACCTGCGACGGCCGCGGCGAGATCCAGAGCGTCCAGCGGTCGTTCCTCGGCCAGGTCGTCACGTCGCGCCCCTGCCCGACGTGCCGGGGCCTGGGCGAGGTCATCCCGGAGCCGTGCCGGCAGTGCGCGGGCGACGGGCGGGTGCGCTCGCGGCGCAGCGTCGGCGTCCGGATCCCGGCCGGCGTGGCCGACGGCATGCGGGTGCGGCTGGCGGGCCAGGGCGAGGTCGGCGCGGGCGGCGGCCCGGCCGGTGACCTGTACGTCGAGGTCGAGGAGATCGCGCACGAGGTCTTCCAGCGCGACGGCGCCGACCTGCACGTGCGCCTGCCGCTGCCGATGACCGCGGCCGCGCTGGGCGCCACGCTCCCGCTGCCGATGCTCGACGGCTCCACCGAGGACCTGCACGTCGAGCCGGGCACGCAGGCCGGGACGCTGCGCACGCTGCGCGGGAAGGGCATGCCGAGGCTGCGCTCCACCGGCCGGATCGACGGGCACGGGGACCTGATCGTGCACGTCGACGTCACCGTCCCCACCAAGCTCGACAAGGAGCAGACCGAGCTGCTGCGGCAGCTGGCGAAGCTGCGTGGCGAGGAGCAGCCGGACCTGGCCGTCGGCGCCCGCAACGGGCACGGGCTGTTCGCCCGGCTGCGGGACTCCTTCCGGTAGGCGGCCGGTGAGCACCGCCCCGCTGTTCCTGGTGGGGGAGCTGCCTGCGGCCGGGACCGTCGTGCTCGACGGGCCGGAGGGCCGGCACGCCGCCGCGGTCAAGCGGATCCGGGTCGGCGAGGTCGTGCAGCTGGGCGACGGCCGCGGTGCCGTCGCCCGGGCCCACGCCGTCGCCGTCGCCAAGGACTCCGTGGAGTTCGCGCTCGACGAGGTGGCCCACCATCCCGCGCCCGCCCCGCGCGTCGTGCTCGCGCAGGCGCTGGTGAAGGGCGACCGCGGCGAGCTGGCCGTGGAGCTGGCCACCGAGGCGGGCGTCGACGCGATCCTGCCGTGGCGGGCGGCGCGGTGCGTCGCGCGCTGGGAGCAGGGCCCGCGCGGCGAGAAGGCGCTGGCCCGCTGGCGCTCGACGGTCCGCGAGGCCGGCAAGCAGGCCCGCCGGCCGTGGATCCCCGAGGTGGGCGACCCCGTCACCACCGCCGACCTCGTCGCGCGCGGCGGACCCGCCCTGGTGCTGCACGAAAGGGCCGACGCGGTGCTCTCGGCCGCCGACCTGCCGGCGGAGGGCGAGGTGCTGCTCGTCGTCGGGCCGGAGGGCGGCGTCTCGGACGAGGAGCTGGCCGTGCTCACCGCCGCCGGCGCCCGCACGGTCCGGCTGGGGCCGGAGGTGCTGCGCGCCTCGACCGCCGCCGCGGTGGCGCTCGGGGCCATCGGCGTGCTGACCGAACGGTGGCGTGATCGGGACCACGTGGCGCACACCGCACCGACTGCGTGACTGCGCAAGGAGCTGGTCTAGGCTCGGGGCGGCTCACCCACCCCCCTGGTGAGCACCGGTCCCGCAGCTCGGATACCGATGCCGCGGGAGCCGTCCACGAGGCGGCCGCGCCGCGACGATCCTCCCCCCGGTCGTCGCGGCGCGCCACGGGGACTCAGTAGGTTCCGGCCATGCCCGTCCTGCAGGAGCTGCTCTCCGCCCTGTCCTCCCGGCGCGTCGAGGTCGTCGACCTCACCGCCCCGCTGCACTCCGGTACGCCGATCCTGCAGCTGCCGCCGCCGTTCGCGAACACGATCCCGTTCTCGCTGTCCGAGATCAGCCGTTACGACGAGCGCGGCCCGGCCTGGTACTGGAACGACATCCACACCGGTGAGCACAGCGGCACCCACTTCGACGCCCCCGTGCACTGGGTGACCGGCCGGGACGGCGAGGACGTCTCGCAGGTGCCCGCGGCGCGGCTGCTCGCCCCCGCCGCCGTGCTCGACTTCTCCGCCGAGTCCGCCGCCGACCCGGACTTCCTGCTCGAGATCGACCACGTCAAGACGTGGGAGGCCGAGCACGGCCCGCTGCCCGAGGGCGGCTGGCTGCTCTACCGGACCGGCTGGGACGCCCGCTCCGCCGACGCCGAGGCCTTCCTCAACGCCGACGAGAACGGCCCGCACACCCCCGGCGTCTCGGTCGAGTGCGCGACCTGGCTGGCGGAGGAGGCGCCGATCATGGGGTTCGGCACCGAGACCGTCGGCACGGACGCCGGGGCCGCGCACTCCTTCGACCCGCCCTTCCCGTGCCACTCCTTCCTGCTCGGGGCGGGGAAGTACGGGCTCACCCAGCTGCAGAACCTCGCCGCGCTGCCGCCGACCGGGGCCGTGCTGCTCACCTCGCCGCTGCCGATCGTCGGCGGCTCGGGCTCGCCGGCGCGGGTGCTGGCGCTGGTGGAGCGCTGATCGTCCGGTGAACGTCTCGGAACTGGTCGGGCGGACCCTCGCGGAGCTGGGCGTCGGGCACGTGTTCGGGGTCGTGGGGAGCGGGAACTTCCACGTCACGAACGCCCTGCGGGCAGCCGGGGTGCCGTTCACCGCGACCCGGCACGAGGGCGGCGCGGCGACGATGGCCGACGCCTTCGCCCGCATGTCCGGGCTCCCCGCGGTGCTCAGCGTCCACCAGGGATGCGGGCTGACCAACGGGCTCACCGGCGTCACGGAGGCCGCGAAGAGCCGGACCCCGCTCCTCGTCCTCGCCGCCGACACCGCCGGGTCCGCGGTGCGCTCCAACTTCCGGATCGACCAGGACGCGCTGGTCACGGCGGTCGGTGCGGTCGCCGAGCGGGTGCACTCGCCGGAGACCGCGCTCACCGACACCGCCCGGGCGTACCGGACCGCGGTCGAGCAGCGCCGCACCGTGGTGCTCAACCTGCCGCTCGACGTCCAGGCCGCGCCCGCCGAGCCCGCCCCGGTGCCCGTGCTCCCGCCCGTCGCCCCGCCGCGGGCGTCGGCCGAGGGGGTCGCCGCCCTGGCCGAGCTGCTCGCCGGGGCGGAGCGGCCGGTCTTCGTCGCCGGCCGCGGGGCCCGCGGGGCCCGGGAGGAGCTGCGCGCCCTCGCGGAGGCGTCCGGCGCGCTGCTGGCCACCTCCGCGGTGGCCTCCGGGCTGTTCCACGACGACCCGTGGACGCTCGGCATCTCCGGCGGGTTCGCCTCGCCGCTGACCGCCGAGCTGATCGCCGACGCCGACCTCGTCGTCGCGTGGGGGTGCGCGCTGACGATGTGGACGACCCGGCACGGCCGGCTGATCGGCGACGCGGCCCGGGTGGTCCAGGTGGACCTGGACGTCGACGCGCTCGGCGCCCACCGGCCCGTCGACCTCGGGCTGGTGGGCGACGTCGCCGCCACCGCCGCGGACCTGCTCGGCGCCGTCTCCCGCCGCACGGGCTACCGCACGCCCGAGGTCCGGGCGGCGATCGCCGAGCGCGGACGGCTGCGGGACGTCCCGTACACCGACCTCACCGGGCCCGAGGGCATCGACCCGCGCACGCTGACGATCGCCCTCGACGACCTGCTCCCGGTCGAGCGGGTCGTCGCCGTCGACTCCGGCAACTTCATGGGTTACCCGGCCGCCTACCTGCAGGTTCCCGACGAGTTCGGGTTCTGCTTCACGCAGGGCTACCAGTCGATCGGCCTCGGCCTGGCCACGGCGGTCGGCGCGGCGCTGGCCCGGCCGGACCGGCTGGCCGTCGCGGCGCTCGGCGACGGCGGGGCGCTGATGGGCGCCGCCGAGCTGGACACGGTGGCCCGGCTCGGGATCCCGATGGTGGTCGTGGTCTACGACGACCGGGCCTACGGGGCCGAGGTGCACCATTTCACCGGGGCCGACCACACCACCGTGCGGTTCCCGGAGACGGACATCGCCGCGATCGGGCGGGGCTACGGGCTCGACGCGGTGACCGTCCGGACCCCGGCCGACCTCAAGGGCGTCGAGGACTGGCTGGCCGGGCCCCGGAGCCGGGCCCTGCTGGTCGACGCCAAGATCGCGTCCGACGGCGGGTCCTGGTGGCTGCAGGAGGCCTTCCGCGGGCACTAGGCCGTGGTGAAGAAGTCCCTGATCACGAAGCCCATCGATCGCGACTTCTTCACCACGGCCTAGCCCGCTGCTCCGCCGCCCGGGCGTGCGACGGGCCGAATGGCGGGGCGGATCGTCGGTGCCCGGCGGTAACATCGGCAGGAGGAGCGGGCCGAGGCGGGCCCGGAGCAGAGCAGCAGGAAGCAGGCGACCAGACCACGTGACGCAGCCGGACCCCGTCCAGTCCCGCATCGCAGTCCCGGACACCGCGCTGCTCGCGCTGCTCGGCTCGAGAGACGAGTCGTTGCGCACCGCCGAGGAGCTGCTGGCCGCGGACGTGCACGTCCGGGGCAACGAGCTGACCCTCTCGGGCGAGCCCGCCGACGTGGCGTTCGCCGAGCGGGTGTTCACCGAGCTCATCACCCTCGCCGAGCGCGGCCAGCAGGTCGGTTCGGACACCGTGCGCCGCACCGTCGAGATGCTCGGCGAGGCGGACCCGGCGGTCGCCGCCGTGCGCGGGGAGTCGCCGGCCGAGGTGCTGAGCCTGGACATCGTCTCCCGCCGTGGGAAGACCATCCGGCCGAAGACGCTGAACCAGAAGCGGTACGTCGATGCGATCGATGCGCACACGATCGTCTTCGGCATCGGGCCGGCCGGTACCGGCAAGACGTACCTGGCGATGGCCAAGGCCGTGCAGGCGTTGCAGGCCAAGCAGGTCAACCGGATCATCCTCACGCGCCCGGCCGTCGAGGCGGGGGAGCGGCTCGGGTACCTGCCGGGCACGCTCTACGAGAAGATCGACCCCTACCTGCGTCCGCTGTACGACGCGCTGCACGACATGATCGACCCGGAGTCGATCCCGAAGCTGATCGCGGCCGGGACGATCGAGGTCGCGCCGCTGGCGTACATGCGCGGGCGCACGCTGAACGACGCGTTCATCATCCTCGACGAGGCACAGAACACCACGCCCGAGCAGATGAAGATGTTCCTGACCCGGCTCGGCTTCGGCTCGAAGATCGTGGTCACGGGCGACGTCACGCAGATCGACCTGCCGGGCGGCAACAACCGGTCCGGCCTGCAGGTCGTCCAGGACATCCTCTTCGGGGTGGAGGACGTGGCCTTCCCCGAACTGACCAGCAGCGACGTCGTCCGGCACCGGTTGGTGAGCGACATCGTCGACGCCTACGCCCGCTTCGACGCCGACCAGAACCGAGGCCAGCTGCGCAGCGCCGCCCCCCGCACCGGCCCACCCCAGGACCGCCGCTCCCGCCGCCGCTGAGCGGGACGTGGCGCCGGCCTCGCTGTGGTCAGAGGGAGGCGGTCGACGCCACCCGCTGCCCATGATCGCCGGTCGGGACGGTTCGCGGCCGCATATGGCCGGGATCGGTCGCGAATGGCGATCTTGGGTCGTGGTCGGCGCTACCTGTACCCGAGCTCGCCATGATCGCCGGCTGGGACCGTCAACGGCCGCATGTGGCCGGGACGGGTCCGGCTTGGCGATCATGGGTGAGCGTCCCTGTCTGCTCGCCACCTGCTGGCCATGATCGCTGGTTGAGACCGTTTCACGCCGCCCGTGGCCGCGAAGGGTCCGAACCGGCGATCATGATCGTCGTCTGCGACCGCTGAGCTGTCAGGACTGTCGGCGCTCGGTCGGGGGCGGTGATCAGGAGGCCGCCTCGTCCCGCCCCTCGACGACCGGGGGCCAGGAGGCGGCGCCGAGCTCCCGGGAGACCGCGCGGGCGGTGTGGCGCAGGGCGTCCGGGGCGCCGGGGGGCAGCGGCCATTCCCCGGCCGGCACCACGAGCCCGATCGCGCCCGCCAGCACGCCGTCGGCCGCTGCGACCGGGGCGGCGAGGCCGCACTCGCCGAGCACGGCCTCCTCGACCTCGGTGGCGAGCCCGGTACGGCGCACCGCGGCCAGCTGGGCGTCGAGCTCCCGCGCCTCGGTCACGGTCTCGCCGGTCATCCGGTGCGGCCGGTCCGCGGGTTCGCACGCGCCGTAGGCCAGCAGCGCCTTCCCGACCGCGCAGGCGTGCGCCGGCACCACGATGCCGACCTCGGTCATCTGCCGGCTGCCGTCGGGCCGCGGCTCGTGGCCGACCACGATCGCGTCGCGCTGCAGGGCCACCGCCACCCGCACCGCGCACCCCGTGCGGCGCGCGAGGTCCTCCGCCCACGGCTGGGCGCGGGCGCGGAGCTCGAGGTTGTCGAGGTAGACGTTGCCGAGCCGGAGCGTCGCGGGGCCGAGCCGGTAGAGGCCCGAGTCCCGCTCCTGCACCACCATCCCGTGCGCGAGCAGCGTGCGGACGAGCCCGTGCACCGTCGACGGTGCCAGCCCGCAGCCCGCGGCGATCTCCCCGAGGCTCCGCCGCCGCGCGCCCTGCAGCACCGCCAGCACCCGTAGGGCCCGGTCCACGGACTGGATCACCGTTCGCTCCTTGTGTCGTGAGCCAGCTCACAGTAGCGTCCGGCAGGTCTTCGGCATAGCCGAACGGGCTTCGGGTGCGACGGAGGACCCCATGAAGAAGCTGATCAACGACCCGGCCGACGTCGTCGTCGAGGCTCTGCGCGGGATGGCGGCGGCGCATCCCGGGCTCCGCGTCGACCTCGAGAACCGGGTCGTCTTCCGCGGCGACGCGCCCGTCCAGGGGAAGGTCGGCCTGGTCTCCGGCGGCGGCTCGGGCCACGAGCCGATGCACGGCGGGTTCGTCGGCCGCGGCATGCTCGACGCCGCCTGCGCAGGCGAGGTCTTCACCTCGCCCGTGCCCGATCAGATGGTCGTCGCGACGGAGGGCGTCGACGGCGGCGCCGGCGTGCTGCACATCGTGAAGAACTACACGGGCGACGTCATGAACTTCGACATGGCGGCCGAGCTGACCACCGCGAAGACGGGCGTCGAGGTCCAGGCGGTGGTGGTCGACGACGACGTCGCCGTTCAGGACAGCCTCTACACCGCCGGGCGCCGCGGCGTCGGTACCACCGTGCTGCTGGAGAAGATCGTCGGTGCCGCCGCCGAGCAGGGCCGCAGCCTCGCCGAGGTCGCCGGCGTGGCGCGCAAGGTGAACGAGCGCGGCCGCAGCATGGGCATGGCGCTGACCTCGTGCACCGTGCCCGCCGCCGGCCGGCCGACCTTCGACCTGCCCGACGACGAGATGGAGATCGGCATCGGCATCCACGGCGAGCCGGGTCGTCGTCGCGTGCCGATCGCGCCCGCGAAGGAGATCGCGGAGATGCTCGTCGAGCCGATCCTGGCCGACGCCGACTTCACCTCGGAGCCCGTGATCTGCTTCGTCAACGGCATGGGCGCGAGCCCGCTGCTGGAGCTGTACCTCATGTACGGCGAGGTCGCGACGCTGCTGGAGCGGGCCGGGGTGCGGATCGCGCGCTCGCTGGTCGGCCCCTACATCACGAGCCTGGACATGGCCGGCTGCTCCGTCACCCTGCTGCGGGCGGACGACGATCTCCTCGGCCTCTGGGACGCGCCGGTCGACACCCCTGGACTGCGGTGGGGCGCATGACCACACAGGACCAGCTGTCGGCCTGGGTCCGCGAGTTCGCCCGGCAGGTGACCGAGCACCGCGACGAGCTGACGGCACTGGACTCGGCCATCGGCGATGCCGACCACGGCGCCAACATGGCCCGCGGCATGGGCGCAGTGGTCGAGGCCCTCGACGCGAACCCGCCGGCGACCGCGGGTGCGCTGTTCAAGCAGGTCGGGATGACGCTGGTCAGCAAGGTCGGCGGGGCGAGCGGGCCGCTGTACGGCACGCTGTTCCTGCGCTTCGGCACGGCGGCGGGGGAGGTCACCGAGCTCGAGGCGGCGGGTTTCGCCAAGGCGTTCCGGGCCGGGCTGGAGGGCGTCGTGGCCCGTGGGCGGCCCGAGGCCGGGGACAAGACGATGTACGACGCCCTCGCCCCGGCCCTCGACGCGCTCGACGAGTCCCTCGACGGCGGTGCCTCGCTGGGCGACGCGCTGCGGGCCGCCTCGGCGGCCGCCGACGCGGGGCGGGACGCCACCATCCCCATGCTCGCCCGCAAGGGCCGGGCCAGCTACCTGGGCGAACGCAGCGTGGGGCACCAGGACCCGGGGGCGACGTCGGTGGCCCTGCTCGTCGCCGCCGCGGCCGCAACCCTGGGATGAGCGGGTGACGCAAGGCTCCACCGGGGACCCGGCGGTCGGCCTGGTCGCCGTGTCGCACAGCCGCGCCCTCGGCGAGGCCGCCGTGGCCCTGGCTCGCGAGATGCTGCACGGGCCGGCGGGGGAGGCGGTCCGGATCGAGGTGGCGGCCGGGCTCGACGCCACCACCTTCGGCACCGACGCGACCGAGGTCGCAGGCGCGATCACCGCCGCCGACACGGGCGCCGGGGTCGTGGTGCTGATGGACCTCGGCAGCGCGGTGCTGTCCGCGGAGCTCGCGCTGGAGCTGCTCGACGACCCGACGGCGCGGGACCGGGTCCTGCTCTGCCCGGCCCCGCTGGTCGAGGGGCTGGTGGCGGCGGCCGTCGCGGCGGCGGGAGGGGCGGACCGGGCCGGTGTCGCGGCGGAGGCGGCAGCGGGCGCGGACGCGAAGGCGGCACAGCTCGGACCGGTCGAAGCGCCGGAGGCGGCACCGGCGCAGCCCGGATCAGGCGAACCGCCGGACGCAGGGGCGGCGCAGCCCGGTCTCGGTGAGGGGGGAGCGGAGGCCAGCGGGACCTTCGTGGTGACGCCGCCGCACGGCCTGCACGCGCGGCCCGCCGCCCTCCTGGTCCAGGCCCTGCGGGGGTTCGACGCACGAGTGGAGCTGCTGGCCTCCCGGACGGGCCGCGGCCCCGTGGCCGCCGCCAGCCTCACCGGCGTGGCCTCGCTCGACGCCGGTGCCGGGGACGAGATCGAGGTCCGGGCGCGCGGCCCGGAGGCGCGCGAGGCCGTCGACGCCCTCCTCGCCCTCGCCGCCGAGGGGTTCGGCGAGGCATCCGCGACAAGCACGTCGGCTACCGCGCCGACCACCACGTCGGCGAGCGCACCGACGACCACGTCGGCGAGCGCACCGACGACCACGTCGGCGACCGCACCGACTACCACGTCGGCGACCGCACCGACCACCACGTCGGCGACCGCACCGACCACCACGTCGGCGACCACGCCGACGACCACTGGTTCGCCGACCGCGCCGGCGGCACCGCCGACCGCCGCGCCGGCCCCGGCCACGGGAGCGTCGGTACCTCCCGCGTCGCCGGCCGGCGGGCCGGCCGCAGGACTGCCGGGCGTCGGAGGGGCGCTCGGACAGGGGAGCGGCCCGCTGCCCGCCTCACCCGGCATCGCGATCGGTCCGGCGCGGCTGCACCGGGCCGTCGAGCTGCGGGTCCCCGACGAGAAGGCCGACGACCCCGACGTCGAGCGGGCGCGCCTGGACCGGGCCCTCGACGAGGCCCGCCGCACGATCACCACCGTCCGCGACGCCACGCCCGCGTCCGAGGGCGCGATCTTCGACGCCCACCTGACGATGCTCGACGACCCGGCCCTGGTCGACGCCGCGCGCGAGGCGATCGCGTCCGGTGCCGCGGCCCCCGCGGCCTGGGCGGCTTCGGTCGTCGCCGCCGAGAGCACGCTCGCCGCGCTGCCGAACGAGTACCTGCGCGCCCGCGCGGCCGACGTCCGCGCGGTCGGCGACGAGGTGCTCCGCGCCCTGCTGGCCAGCAGCTCCCGACCCGCACCGCCGGATCTCCCGACTCGCGGCACGGACGCACTCATCCCACCCGCCGTTCTCGTCGCGGCCGACCTCACCCCCGCGGAGGCGGCGGTGCTCGACCCGGAGGCGGTGGTCGGGGTCGTCCTGGCCGGCGGGAGCGCGACCGGGCACGCCGCGATCCTGCTGCGCGCCCGCGGCATCCCCGCCGTCGTCGGCGCCGGGCCCGCCGTGCTGGATCTCGCCCCCGACACCCCGCTCGCGCTCGACGGCACGACCGGCCGCCTCGTCGTCGACCCGTCCGCCGAGGTCAGGGCCGTCTTCGGGGCCCGGCTGGCCCAGCGCGCCGAGCAGGAGGCCACCGCCCGCGCCCGGGCGGACGAGCCCGCCCGTACCCGCGACGGCACCGACGTCCTGGTCGGGGTGAACGTCGGCGCCGACGCCGCGAGCGCGGCCGGCACCGGAGCCGACCTCGCCGGCCTGGTCCGGACCGAGTTCCTCTTCCTGGACCGCGCCGAGCCCCCCGGCGTCGACGAACAGGAGGTGGCCTACCGGGCCGTCGCCGAGGCGCTCGGCGGGCGGCGGATCGTCCTGCGCACCCTCGACGTCGGCGGTGACAAGCCCCTGCCCTACGTCCCGATGCCCGCCGAGGCGAACCCGTTCCTCGGCGTCCGCGGGCTGCGGCTGGCCCTGCGGCGACCCGACCTGCTCGCCGACCAGCTCCGCGCGATCGTCCGGACCGCGCACGCGACCCCGGTGAGCGTGATGTTCCCCATGGTCACCGTCCCCGCCGAGCTGTACGCGGCCCGGGCCGCCCTCGGCGAGGCGATCGCCGCCGAGGGCCGCGGGCGGCCGCCGGGCCTCGAGATCGGGATCATGGTGGAGGTCCCCGCGGCCGCGCTGACCGCGGCGGCGTTCGCCCCCGCCGTCGACTTCCTCAGCATCGGCACCAACGACCTCACCCAGTACACGCTCGCGGCCGAGCGCGGATCCGCCGAGGTCGCGACCCTCGCGGATCCGCTCTCGCCGGCCGTCCTGCGCCTGGTCGACGCCACCTGCCGGGGCGCCGGGGCCGCCCTGGTCGCGGTGTGCGGCGAGCTCGCGGCCGATCCGGTCGCCGCGCCGCTGCTGGTCGGGCTCGGGGTCAGGGAGCTGTCGGTCGCGCCGCCCGCGGTCGCGCTCGTCAAGGAGGCGGTCCGCGGGATCGACGCCGGGGAGGCGGCCGCACTGGCGGGCCGGGCCCTCGCCGCGCCGGACCCCGCCGCCGTCCGCGCCCTGCTCGCGGACCGCGGCTGACCACCACCGCGGCCGACCGGCCGGTCCCGGCCGGGGTGCGACTACCCTCGTGAAGAGTTCCTTCCCGGTCGCGCCGAGAGAGTTGGTCCGAGTACCGCCGTGAGCATCGAGGTCGTCAACGAGTCCGGCGTTGCCGTCGACGAGTCGCTGATCGTGTCCGTCGCCCGGTACGCGCTCGACGCCATGCGGGTCAGTCCGGCGGTCGAGCTCGCGATCACCGCGGTCACCCTCGACACCATGTCCGAGCTGCACGAACGGTGGATGGACGAGCCCGGGCCCACGGACGTCATGTCCTTCCCGATGGACGAGCTGGTCGACGACACCCGCCGCCCCGACGCCCCCGAGATCGGCCCGGCGCTGCTCGGCGACATCGTGCTCTGCCCGGCGTTCGCCAAGGACCAGGCGGTCAAGGCCGGCCACACGCTCTCCGACGAGCTGCACCTGCTGACCGTGCACGGCGTGCTGCACCTGCTCGGCTACGACCACGCCGAGCCGGACGAGGAGCGCGAGATGTTCGCGCTGCAGAACAAGCTGCTCCACGACTGGCGCACCGGGCGCGCCCAGGCCGCCGCCCGCGAGGCCCAGCGGCGCAGCGACTCGCGGGTGCTGGGCACCGTCGGCCTGGACGACCCGGCCGGCCCCGCCGAACCGCGCTGACCGTCCGGCCGATGACCGCAGGAGACCGATGAACGCCGCTGGCCTGCTCGCCGTCGCGATCGTCCTGATCCCCGTCGCTGGGCTGTGCGGCGCGGCCGACGCCGCGCTCACCTCGATCTCCCGGACGCGCGTGACGGATCTGGTGCGGGCGAACCGGCCCGGGTCGCGGGCGTTGTCGAAGGTGGTCGACGACCGTGCCCGCTACGTCAACCTGCTGATCCTGCTGCGGCTGATGGGCGAGACCGTCGCGACGGTGCTGCTCGCGGTCTCGCTCGCGAGCTGGTTCGACCCCGCCTGGGTCGGCGTCCTGCTCGCCGCGGTGATCATGGTGGTGGTCAGCTACGTCCTGATCGGGGTCGGCCCACGCACGCTCGGCCGCCAGCACCCGTACGCGCTGGGGCTGGCGGTCGCCGCCCCGGTGCGGATCATCGCGACCCTGCTCAGCCCGCTGACCAAGCTGCTGATCCTGGTCGGCAACGCGATCACCCCGGGCCGCGGCTTCCGCGAGGGCCCGTTCTCCTCCGAGGTCGAGCTGCGCGAGCTGGTGGACATGGCCAGCACCAGCGGCGTCGTCGAGGAGGGCGAGCGGAAGATGATCCACTCGGTCTTCGAGCTGGGCGACACGATCGTCCGGGACGTCATGCAGCCCCGGCCCGACGTGGTGTGGGCCGAGCAGGACACCCCCGTGCAGAAGGTGGTCCGGCTCGCGCTGAAGAGCGGCTACTCCCGGATCCCGGTGCTCGGCGAGGGGATCGACGACGTCATCGGCGTCGCCTACCTCAAGGACCTGGTCGGGGCGGGCTGGGACCGGCCCGACGCGCGGCTGGTCGAGGTCGTGCGGCCGCCGGTGTTCGTGCCCGACTCCAAGCGGATCGACGAGCTGCTCAAGGACATGCAGCGCACCCGCAACCACATGGCGATCGTGGTCGACGAGTACGGCGGCACCGCGGGCGTCGTCACGATCGAGGACATCCTCGAGGAGATCGTCGGCGACATCTCCGACGAGTACGACACCGACGAGGTGCCCGAGGTCCAGCGGCTCGACGGCGGCACCCTGCGGCTGGCCGCCCGGCTGCCCGTCGAGGACCTGACCGAGCTGTTCGCCGGCGAGTTCAGCGGCACCGAGCGCGAGGAGCTGCTGCGCGAGGCCCTGGAGCAGGCCGACGTCGACACCGTGGGCGGGCTGCTCGCCCAACGGCTGGGCAAGGTGCCCCTGCCCGGCGCCCAGGCCGAGGTCGACGGCCTGCTGCACCTGCGCGGCGAGGGCGGCAAGGACGCCCGCGGCCGCGTCCGCATCACCTCGGTGCTGGTCACGCCCCTGGCCGTGCCCGAACCCACCGAAGCCGCCGACCACCCCGAGGAGGACGCCGCCGAGCAGGCCGACGTCCGGGAGGAGACCGATGTCCGGCAGTAACCCCCCCGAGCTCGACGCCGAGGACGCCAAGATCGTCACGCTGGCGCGCTCCTCGCGCGCCCGTACCGGCGCCGCGGAGGGCGCCGCGGTCCGCGACACGGACGGCCGCACCTACGCCGCCGCGTCCGTCGCGCTGCCGTCCCTACGGCTCACGGCCCTGCAGGCGGCCGTGGCGGCTGCCGTGTCCAGCGGGGCGCCCGGGCTCGAGGCCGCGGCCGTCGTCACCGAGAGCGGCGAGGCCGACGAGGCCTCCGTCGCCGCGGTGCGGGACCTCACCGCGGCCGCCCCGGTGATCGTCGCCGACGCGTCCGGCGCCGTCGTGAGGGTCCTGACGTCCGCATGAGCACCCCCCGGTACGACCTGGTCGTCGTCGGCGGCGGGATCGTCGGTCTGGCCACGGCGCACGCGGCGGTCCGCAGCGGGCTGAGCGTCGCCGTCGTCGAGCGCGAGCCGCGGCTGGCGAACCACCAGACCGGCAACAACTCCAACGTCATCCACTCCGGGCTCTACTACGCGCCGGGCGGGCTCAAGGCGCGGCTGGCGGTGGCCGGGTGCGCCGAGACGATCGCCTTCTGCCGTGAGCACGACCTGCCGCACCAGAGGTGCGGGAAGCTCGTCGTGGCCACCGATCCCGAGGAGCTGCCGCGGATGGCGGAGCTCGAGCGGCGCGGGAAGGCCAACGGCGTCGAGACGCAGCGGCTCGACGCCGCGGGCATCCGCGAGCGGGAGCCGCACGTCCGTGGGCTCGAGGCGCTGTGGGTGCCGTCGACCGGGCTCTGCGACTACCGGGCGATCGCCGAGAAGCTCGGCGAGCTGGTGGCCAAGGAGGGCGGCGAGATCCACCTCGGCCGCGCGGTCACCGGGATGGTGCGGCGGGAGACGTCCGCCCGGCCTGACGTCGTGGTCCGCACCGCGCAGGGCGACCTGCTGGGGGAGCGGGTCGTGGTCTGCGGCGGGCTGCGCTGCGACGAGCTCGCCCGCGCCGCGGGCGCCGACCCGGGGGTGCGGATCATACCGTTCCGCGGGGAGTACTCGGGCTTCACCGAGGAGGCCGCCGAGCTGGTCAAGGGCCTGATCTACCCGGTGCCGGACCCGGCCTTCCCGTTCCTCGGGGTGCACGCCACCCGCGGGATCGACGGGCACGTGCACGCCGGGCCCAACGCCGTCCTCGCGCTGGCGCGTGAGGGCTACTCGTGGGGCACGGTCAAGCCGAAGGAGCTGCTGGGCTCGCTGGTCTACCCGGGCATGCTGCGGGTCGCGAAGCGGCACTGGCGGTACGGGCTGGGCGAGGTGCACCGGTCGCTGTCCAGGGCGGCTATGGTCACCCAGATCCAGCGGATGCTTCCCGAGGTCGAGGCGCGCCACCTCACGCCCGCGGGTGCGGGGGTGCGGGCGCAGGCGGTGAAGCCCGACGGCACGCTCGTCGACGACTTCCTGCTCGTCGAGCAGGGCGGCGCCGACGGGGTTCGGGGGCCGGGCTCGATCCTGCACGTGCTCAACGCGCCCTCTCCGGCGGCCACCGCCGCCCTGCCCATCGGCCGCGAGATCCTCGAGCGGCTGACCGGCGACAACCCGGGTCCGCTGTGACCCGCACCGACGTGCGAAGCGAGGCATCATGACCGCCTTCGGGTCCTGGCCCGAGGACTTCCGCTCCGGCTTCGCCTGCTTCGTGGGCCGGCCCAATGCGGGCAAGTCCACGCTGACCAACGCGCTGATCGGCCAGAAGATCGCGATCACCTCCTCGCGCCCGCAGACCACGCGGCACGCGATCCGCGGCATCGTGCACCGGCCCGACGCGCAGCTCGTCGTGGTCGACACCCCGGGCCTGCACAAGCCCCGGACCCTGCTCGGCTCCCGGCTCAACGACGTCGTGCGCGAGACCTGGGCGGAGGTCGACGTCATCGGGTTCTGCGTGCCGGCCGACCAGCCGGTCGGCCGCGGCGACGAGTTCATCGTCAACGAGCTGAAGTCGGTCGCGGGCCGCACGCCGGTCGTCGGCGTCGTCACGAAGACGGACAAGACGCAGCCCGAGCAGATCGCCGAGCGGCTCACGCAGATGACCGGGCTGATGGAGTTCGCCGACGTCGTGCCCTGCTCGGCGAAGAGCGGGTACCAGGTGCAGCTGCTCGCGGACCTGCTGGTCGCGAAGCTGCCGGAGGGCCCACCGCTCTACCCGGACGGCGAGCTGACCGACGAGCCGGAGGAGACCCTCGTCGCCGAGCTGGTCCGCGAGGCCGCCCTGGAGGGGGTCCGCGACGAGCTGCCGCACTCGATCGCCGTCGTCGTCGAGGAGATGATCGAGCGCGAGGACCGGGCCGCCGACGACCCCATGCTCGACGTGCACGCCACGATCTTCGTGGAGCGGCAGAGTCAGAAGGGCATCGTGATCGGCCGCGGGGGCGAGCGCCTGCGGCAGGTCGGCACGGCTGCCCGGAAGCAGATCGAGGCGCTCCTGGGTACCAAGATCTTCCTCGACCTGCACGTCACGGTCGCGAAGGACTGGCAGCGGGACCCGCGTCAGCTGCGCAAGCTGGGCTTCTGACCCGGCTCGAGCTCATCCGGTTCCAGCCACGCCATCCGGCCGAACCCGGCCACGAAGCGGATGGTGCGGACCTCGAGCCGGTAGAGCTGGAAGTCGGCGAAGTCGATGTACCCGGCGTCGGGGAAGGTGCGGCGGTAGGCCGCCAGGCCGCGGGTGCGCTCGTCGCCGTGCAGGACCCACACCCGGCCCACCAGGGTGGCCCGGGGCGCGGCGAGCGGATCCGTGTTCCCCGGGGCCGGCTCGGCGACCAGCAACGACGCCCGCGGGTCGGCCGCCAGGTTCCGGCTGTGCTCGGCGAGGTCGGACAGGCACAGCAGCGGCGACCCGTCGGCGTCGAGCGCGTACGCCACCACGGAACCGAACGGGAAGCCCGCGGCCGCGGCGCTCGCCGAGGTGCTCATCGGCCCCGGCGCGGACCCGATCGTCGCCAGCGTCCCCGACCGTTGCCCGGACAGCAGCGCCCGGACCTCCTCCAGCTCGCCCACCCGTCACCTCCGCGCCGGCTGAGGTGACCCTTACTTCTGCGCCGGCGCCTGTCAAGGTCGTCCCGCCGGGGTGAGGCGCCGGGCGCACCGGGTATACGAGCCTGACGCTGACGCGACCAGGGAGGCGCCGATGTGCCGGTGGCTGGGCTACTACGGCAGCCCGATCGGGCCCAAGGAACTGATCTACGACACCCGGCACTCGCTCATCGAGCAGAGCAGGCGCGCCGCCCCGGACAGCACGATCGCCAACGGCGACGGCTTCGGGCTGGGCTGGTACGGACAGGGGCCGGAGGCGGCGCTCTACCGCAGTGAGTCGCCCGCGTGGGGGGACCAGAACCTGCGCGAGATCGCGGGTGTGGTGCAGTCCGGGCTGTTCCTCGCCCACGTCCGCGCGGCCACCGGCACGCCCGTGCAGCAGACGAACTGCCATCCCTTCCGGTATCGCAACTGGATCTTCGTCCACAACGGCTTCGTCGACCGCTGGGCCGAGCTACGCCGGGACCTGCTCTTCGCCGTCCGGCCCGATCTCTTCGGCAACATCGGCGGCAGCACGGACTCGGAGGTCCTGTTCCACCTCGCGCTCACGTTCGGGCTGGAGGAGGAGCCGCTGCCCGCGCTCGAGCGCATGGCCGGGTACGTCGAGGCCGCCGGCCGCGCGGTGGGCTCCGAGCACCCGTTGCAGATGACGCTGGGCGTGGCCGACGGCGAGCGGCTCTACGCCGTCCGATACGCCAGCGGCCCCGTCGTCAACACGCTGTTCGTGAGCAGCGAGGTCGACGCGCTGCGCCGGCTCTACCCCGAGGACGAGCGCTGGCAGCACTTTTCCGACGAGTCCCGGGCGGTCGTCTCGGAACCGCTCTCCGACCTGCCGGGACTCTGGCACGAGGTGCCGCCGTCGACGGCGCTCGTGCTGCAGAAGGGGCCGGACGTCGAGCACCCCTTCCGGCCCCGGCCGCCGGCGTAGGGCCCTGTGCAGGGGGTCGCCCCCTCGTTCGAAGTCGCCTCCGCTGCGAGCCCGCTTGCTTCTCAGAAGCTGTCGGTGGTCTCGATGATCCGGTAGCTGGCCGCGGTGAGGGCCGAGGTCGCCCCGGCGGTGCGCATCACGTCCGGGATCTCCCGCTGCCCGTCGAAGAACGCCTGGAAGTCCTCGCGGCTGGTCCACTCGTCGAACACCACCACGCTGCCGTCCTCGGCCTCGGCGAAGACGTGGTGCCGGCACCCGTGGGACTGCGCATCCCGGACGATCCGCTGCATCCGGGTGTCGTGGTCGCGGTTCGCCTCGCGGAGCGCGTCGGCGGTCACCCCGGGCAGGCTGGTGATGACGATGACGGTCATGGGTCCCCCTCGTCCGGCCGCTGTTGGCCGATCACCCGGACCGCCCACCGGGGAGGTCCAGGATCCTCGCGCCGCGGATCGTGGTCAATCGGCCGGTCGCGGCGGGGGTGCGCGGCGGAAGTCGTAGGCTTTCCCGGTGAGCACCCTGTACCGCGACACCGGTGTGGTGCTGCGCGTGCAGAAGCTGGGCGAGGCGGACCGGATCGTCACGCTGCTGACCCGGCGCTACGGCAAGATCCGGGCGGTCGCGAAGGGCGTGCGCCGGACCCGGTCGCGGTGGGGCGCGCGGCTCGAGCCGTTCAACCACGTCGACGTGCAGTGCTACACCGGCCGCAGCCTCGACGTCATCACCCAGTGCCAGACGCTCGACGCCTTCGGCACCGGCGTCGTCTCCGACTACTCCCGCTACACCGCGGGCTGCGCGATGCTCGAGACGGCCGATCGACTGGTGTCCGAGGAAGGCAGTGGGCAGAGCGGCGAGACCCTGCGCGTCTACCTGCTGCTCGTGGGCGCGATCCGGGCGCTCGCCGGCCGCGAGCGGGACGCCTCGCTGATCCTCGACGCGTTCCTGCTCCGCGCGATGAGCCACGCGGGATGGGCGCCGGCGATCACCGAGTGCGCCAAGTGCGCCTCTCCCGGGCCGCACCGGGCGTTCAGCGTGGCGGGCGGCGGCGCGGTGTGCGAGGTCTGCCGACCGCCCGGCTCGGTCCTGCCGGGCCCGGCGGTGTTCACCCTGCTCGACGCCCTGCTGCACGGCGACTGGGAGGTCGCCGACGCCGCCGAGGCCCCCACCCGTCGCGACACCTCCGGCCTGGTCGCCGCGCACCTGCAGTGGCACCTCGAGCGCCAGCTCCGCTCCCTGCCCTTCGTCGAGCGCCGCGGCGATCCCACCGCCGCCGCCGCGCCGGGAGCGACCCCGATCGCCTGAGCCCACGGCCTCGGGACCCGGTACTGGCGTCATGGTTCCATAACGCGTTCCGAGGTTCCGTTACTGAGCGTTATGGTTCCATAACGCGTTCTGAAGGCCTGGTTTTCAGCGCTATGGCTCCATGACGCGCTCGGGTGGTGGGGGGACGGCGTCCACGACGCGGGGCGCGCCGATCGGACCCGCCCGCCGGACCGCCTCGGCGGCGTCGACCGCCGCCCGCTCCGCCTCCCGGTGCGCGGCCTCGGTGACGGCGTGGCGCTGCTCCGGGTCGGCGTCGAAGCGGCCCGCGATCGCCTCCTGCACCGCGATCTTCGCCCGCACGATCGGCACCCGGTAGCGCTTCTCCCGGCGCACCGCGCGTTCCATCTTCTTGGGCCGCGTCAGGTACCGCCAGCGCGCCCACGGCGAACCGGGCCGGCCCAGCCGGATCGCCGTGAAGAACAGCAGCGGGGTGACGAACAGCCCGAGCAGCCCGGTCCACAGCTTGCCCTTGGCCAGCGTGACCACGACGAGCAGGAGCTGCAGGGCGAAGAACACGAACGTCAGCACGATGTCGACCACTTCGCCCGACTCCACGTCGATGAAGTCGTCGTTGAACCCGAGCGGGTGCAGCCCGCACACGAACAGCCCGGTGACCGTGATCGCGACGAACACGGCGTCGATCGAGCTGCGGCCCTGCGTGCTCCAGTAGACGTCGGACAGGTGCAGGATCAGCGCGAACTCGTCGAGCACCAGCGCCGAGCCGATCCCGAACAGGCTCGCCAGGATCACGTTGGGGACCAGCGTGCTCACCTCGGCCAGCGCGATCAGCCCGAAGCCCGCGACCAGCATCATGACCATGCCGAACACCACGTGGTGGATGTGCAGGCCGCCGGGCTTCACGTTGCCGGGCCACCACGACACCTGGGCGCGGATCATCCGGACGCTGAACCGGATGAACAGGAAGGCGACGAGGAACGCGCAGAGGAAGCAGAAGAGCGGAAGCCGCCCGGTCGCGACGATCGTCTCCGTGAACCAGGCCCCCATGAGCAGTGCGTACTCCAGACCGGCCCGGGAGTCCAGGGAGCGCGGACGTAGGCTGTGTGGTCGTGCCCTTCCAGCCCCCGCCGCCACACCCGTCGGGAGCCAGGCCGCCGGCGATCCCGCCGGAGCTGGTCCCGAACCACGTCGCCCTCGTCATGGACGGCAACGGCCGTTGGGCCAACGCCCGCGGCCTGCCCCGGATCGAGGGGCACCGGCGCGGCGAGGCCTCGCTCATGGACGTCGCCCGGGGCTGCATCGACATCGGGGTGAAGTGGCTGTCCGCCTACGCCTTCTCCACCGAGAACTGGAAGCGCAGCCCGGACGAGGTGCGGTTCCTGATGGGCTTCAACCGGGACGTCATCCGTCGTCGGGTCGACGAGATGCACAGCATGGGCGTGCGGGTCCGCTGGGCCGGGCGGCGGCCGCGGCTGTGGCGGTCGGTGATCAAGGAGCTCGAGGTCGCCGAGGAGAAGACCCGGCACAACGACGTCCTCACGCTGACCATGTGCGTGAACTACGGCGGCCGGGCGGAGATCGCCGACGCGGTGCAGCAGATCGCGCGGCTCGTCCAGGAGGGCCGGATCAAGCCTTCCGCGATCGACGAGCGGACGATCGCGAAGTACCTCGACGAGCCGGACATGCCCGACGTCGACCTGTTCGTGCGGTCGAGCGGCGAGCAACGGACGTCGAACTTCCTGTTGTGGCAGAGCGCCTACGCCGAGATGGTCTTCCTCGACACGCTCTTCCCCGACTTCGACCGCCGGCACATCTGGGAGGCGATCGAGATCTACGCGAAGCGGGACCGCCGGTTCGGCGGCGCCATCGACCAGGCCGGCACGGCAGGGTCCCCGTGAGCCTGGAGACCGCCCGCCGGGCGCTGGAGCGCTACCACGACGTCGAGGTGGGCGAGGACGGCGCCCTCACGTTCGCGCACGGCGGCGTGCTCTGCGTCGTGCAGGGCACGGAGCTGGAGGAGGGGCTGCCCGTCCTCAACCTGACCTGCGTCGTCGCCTGGGACCTCACGGACGACGACATCCCCCGCCGGGTGGCGCTCGGCGTGGGGGAGGGGCTGTTCGGCACCCCGCGGGTGGTGCGCGGGGACAACGGCTGGGACGTCACGCTCCGGTACGCCTTCCCCGCCGCCGGGCTGGAGGAGGGGCCGATGGGGACGCTCCTGATGCTGGTCGTGAGCAGCGCGTCGAGCATGCGGAACGCGCTCGTTGGCTGAGACCGCGAAGGACCGGGTCCCCGCCGGTCGCGTCCTGGCCCTCGGTGGGCTGTCGACCTTCGGCCCGCTCTCGCTCGACCTCTACCTCCCGGCGTTGCCCCAGCTCACCGGGGCACTGGGGACGACGGAGGCGCTCGGTCAGGCGTCCATGTCGCTCTGCATGATCGGGCTGGCGGGCGGGCAGCTGCTGGTCGGGCCGCTGACGGACCGCACCGGCCGCCGGGTCCCGCTGCTGCTCGGCGTGGCGCTCTTCGCGATCTCCGCGGCACTGTGCGCAGTGGCCCCCACGATCGAGGTGCTGCTCGTCCTGCGGCTGCTCACCGGCCTTGCCGGCGCGACCGGGATCGTGATCGCGCGGGCGATGGTGCGCGACCTCTACTCCGGCGACGCGGCCGCGCGGGTGTTCTCGCTGCTGATGATCGTGAGCGGGGCCGCGCCCGTGCTGGCCCCGGTGATCGGCAGCCAGCTGATGCACCTCACCGACTGGCGGGGGCTGTTCCTCGCGCTCTCACTGATCGGCGCGGTCCTGTTCGGGGCGGCGCTGACCCAGCGCGAGACGCTGCCGCCCGAGCGCCGGCACACCGGCGGGTTCCGGCCGACCGGCCGCGCCGTCGTCACGGTCGCGCGGGACCGGACCTTCCTGGTGCCGACGCTCGTCCTCTCGCTGGTCTGCTGCGCGATGTTCACCTACATCGCCATGGGCAGCTACGTGCTGCAGGAGGGCTACGGGCTGGGCGCGCAGGCCTACGGGATCGTGTTCGCCGTCAACGCCCTGGGCATCGTCGCGGCCGGACGCCTGTCGGCCGCCCTGGGTGCGGCACTCGGCCCGGTCCGGCTGCTCTGGACGGCGGTCGGGACGGCCGTCGTCGGCGGCGCGGCGCTGGCCGTCGGGGTGTTCGCGACCGACTCGGTCTGGGCGGTGCTGCCGCCGCTGTTCCTGGTGGTGTCCAGCGTGGGGATCGTGCTGCCCAACGGCACCGCGCTCGCCCTGGCCGGGCAGGGCGCCGTCGCCGGTTCGGCGTCCGCGCTGCTCGGGTTGTCCCAGTTCGCGTTCGGTGCGCTCGTCCCGCCCCTCGTCTCCACCGGTGGTGCCACGGCACCCGCCATGGCGGTGACCATCCTCGCCGTCGCGGTGGCGGGTGGGGTCGCGGCGCTGTTCCTCCCGCGCCGCGAGCCCTCGCGCTCCTAGGGAGCGTCCGCCGGTCGATCCACCAACCGGCTAGCCGACGGGCGACTCGGACAGGTGCACCAGCGGCAGCTCGGCGAGCTGGGCCGCGGTCATCTGCCGCGCGTTCTCCAGTACCCGCGCCTGGACCTCCTGCATCCGGCCGTCGACCAGCCCGGACAGGCCGTAGGAGATCCGGCCGAGCAGCCGGACCGTCGTGTCGTCGACCGGGGGCCGCGGCGCGGAGACGACGGCGACGCCCGTCGGGTGCCCGTCGTTGGCCTGCGCGATACCGATCGTGAACGCCTCGCGCGGGTTGACGTGCCGCGAGGCGTAGTGGTCGCGCAGCGTCGGGAACGTCTTGTGGAACTTGACGACCTCGTCGTCGAGTTCGAGGGACTCGACGTCGGCGTCGGTGAGGATCTTGGTCCGGCCGGAGAAGCAGCGCACGTACCCGACCAGCGCGCCGGTCCACAGCGCCTCGACCAGCACCGCGTCGGGCCGCGGCACCGCGAGCGCCGCGACCAGGTGCTCGCAGCAGCGCAGCACGTACTGCAGGTCCTCGAACACCGCGGAGAGCTGCGCCAGCTCGCCGGACTCCGGCGTGTCGAGCCTGCGCACCGTGCTCGGTGCCTCCTGGGTCCCGCCGTCGGTCGCACCGTCGGTCATGCCACGCCTCCCCGCCTCGTCGCGTCTGGCGCACGCTAATGCCGTCCGGGACCAGGATGGATCTCGATATGAGACGCCGGCCACTCCGGCAGAGGCCCCGATGTGGTCGACAGCACGCCGTCGGCACAGCAGAGTGGGAGAAGAATGCACGTGCATCACGGCGGCACCGAGGCCGCCGTGCGAGAGGAGACGTTGATGGACATCACGGGAGCCTCGGCCGTCGTCACCGGCGGCGCGTCCGGTCTCGGGGAGGCGACCGCGCGGCTGCTGGCCCAGCGCGGGGCGAAGGTCGTCGTGCTCGACCTGAACGAGGACCGGGGCGAGAAGGTCGCCGCCGAGATCGGGGGCGTGTTCGCGAAGGCCGACGTCGCCGACGAGGCGCAGGTCAAGGCGGCCGTCGAGGCGGCCTCGGAGCTCGGCCCGCTGCGCATCCTGGTCAACAGCGCCGGCCTCGGCCGCGCGGCCCGGATCATCGGCCGCGACCTGGAGCCGGTCCCGCTCGAGACCTTCGAGTTCGTGGTGCGGGTGAACCTGACCGGCACCTACAACTGCGCGCGGCTCGCGGCGTCGGCGATGGCGAAGACCGACCCGCTCGAGGACGGCACCTCGCGCGGCGCGATCCTCAACACCGCCTCCGCGGCGGCCTTCGACGGCCAGATCGGCCAGACGCCGTACTCGGCGTCGAAGGGCGGCGTGGTCGGCCTGACCCTGCCGATGGCCCGCGACCTGGCCCGGCACGGCATCCGCGTCAACACCATCGCCCCCGGCCTGATCGACACCCCGATCTACGGCGAGGGCGAGAAGGCGGAGGCCTTCAAGGCCGCGCTCGGCCAGAGCGTCGTCTACCCGAACCGGCTCGGGAAGGCCGAGGAGTACGCCTCCATGGCGGTCGAGGTGCTCACCAACGACTACATGAACGGCGAGACGATCCGGCTCGACGGCGCGATCCGGATGCCCCCGAAGTCCTGACGGTCCCGGCGGCTGCCGGTCCTGCCGATCAGGCGCAGGACCGGCAGACGCCGAAGATCTCCACGGTGTGCGAGATCTCGGTGAAGCCGTGCTCCTGGGCGACCCGCTGCGTCCACTCCTCGACGGCCGGCGCGTCGATCTCCTCCGCGGCGCCGCAGCGCCGGCAGACCAGGTGGTGGTGGTGCTCGTCGGACGCGCACCGGCGGTAGACGGCCTCGCCGCCGGCGTTGCGGAGGACGTCGACCTCGCCGCCGTCGGCCATCGTCTGCAGGGTGCGGTACACGGTCGTCAGGCCGATGCCCTCGCCGCTGCGCCGCAGCTCCTCGTGGATCTCCTGGGCCGAGCGGAAGTCGGGGAGCCGGTCGAGCAGGGCGGAGACGGCGGCGCGCTGCTTCGTCGCCCGCAGCACCCTGGTGCCGCCTGTGGTCATGCGTCCTCCTGAACGTGCGCCACCGCGTCGACGACGATGTGCGCGAGATGGTCGTCGACCAGCGAGTACACCACCTCGCGTCCCCTGCGCTCGCCCTCCACCACCCCGGCGGACTTGAGCACGCGCAGGTGCTGACTGATCAGGGGCTGGGTGACGCCGAGGGCGTCGACCAGGTCGTGCACGCAGCGCGGGGAGTCGAGCAGCTGCAGCACGATCGCGATCCGGACGGGTGCGGCGAGCGCGCGGAGCAGGTCGCCCGCGGCGGCGAGGGTGCGCGGCGGGTGGACGGGGGCGGGCCCGGCCGCCGGGCACAGCGTGCTCCCGTGCGCGGTGCTCGCATGGGTGGTGTCGGGCGGCGTGATCGACATGACCGTCCAGTCCCCGGGGGCGGCGGCCGCGCCCTCGGTCGCGTCGGAGCCTCGCCGGGCCGCACTGGCCATGATAGGCGTTTTCAACTACGCGGTAGGGTCCGCGGGTGCTGCTCGTGTGTCGCTTCGCCCCCGCCGATCCCGGGAGCTTCGCCGACCGGCTCGCGCACGCGCTGGAGCTGCTCACCGCGCAGGCCGGCTGCCTGGGCGGGGAGGCGGGCCGGGCCGCCGACGACCCGGCGCACTGGGTGCTCACCGTGCGGTTCACCGGGGTCGACGCCTACCGGCGGGCCCTGTCGCCCTTCCCGGTGCGCGAGCACGTCGTCCCGCTGCTGTCCGAGGCGCTGGCCGACTCCCCGGCCACGTACGAGACGCTGCTCGGGGCCACGGGCGGCGTCGTCGAGCGGCGGGCGTCGCTGCGGGCGGGGGACTAGCCGAACCCGTTCGTGCCGGTCGATACCCTGGAGATTCCGCCCCCGCATCCGGCGGGGTCGCCCCAGACCGTTCCCGGGAGATCCTCCGTGGCCAGCAAGCCCAGTTCCGCCAAGATCGAGACCATCGTCGCGCTCGCCAAGCGCCGCGGATTCGTCTTCGCGTCGGGTGAGATCTACGGCGGTACCCGGTCGGCGTGGGACTACGGGCCCCTCGGTGTGGAGCTCAAGGAGAACATCAAGCGGCAGTGGTGGAAGTCCATGGTCACCGGCCGCGAGGACGTCGTGGGCCTCGACTCGTCGGTGATCCTGCCGCGCCCGGTGTGGGTCGCCTCCGGGCACGTCGGCGTGTTCACCGACCCGCTCGTCGAGTGCCAGCACTGCCACAAGCGCTTCCGCGCCGACCAGCTGGCCGAGGAGTACACCGAGCGCACCGGCAAGGAGGCGTCGGAGGAGGACCTGTCCGACGTCCCGTGCCCCAACTGCGGGACCCGCGGCCAGTACACCGAGCCCCGCGACTTCAACATGATGCTCAAGACCTACCTCGGGCCGGTCGAGTCCGAGGAGGGCCTGCACTACCTGCGCCCGGAGACCGCCCAGGGCATCTTCGTCAACTTCCTCAATGTGCAGACGACCTCGCGCAAGAAGCCGCCGTTCGGCATCGGCCAGATGGGCAAGAGCTTCCGCAACGAGATCACCCCCGGCAACTTCATCTTCCGCACGCGCGAGTTCGAGCAGATGGAGATGGAGTACTTCGTCGAGCCGGGCACGGACGAGGAGCTCCACCAGTACTGGATCGACGAGCGCACGAACTGGTACGTCGACCTCGGGATCGCGCGGGAGAACCTGCGCCACTACGAGCACCCGAAGGAGAAGCTCTCCCACTACTCCAAGCGCACCGTGGACATCGAGTACAAGTTCGAGTTCACCGGGCAGGAGTGGGGCGAGCTCGAGGGCATCGCCAACCGCACCGACTTCGACCTCACGACGCACTCGAACCACTCGGGCGTCGACCTCTCCTTCTACGACCAGAACACGAAGGAGCGGTACCGGCCGTACGTCATCGAGCCGGCCGCCGGCGTCGGGCGCTCGATGATGGCCTTCCTCATCGAGGCCTACCACGAGGAGGAGGCGCCCAACGCCAAGGGCGGCACCGACAAGCGCGTCGTGCTCCGGCTCGACCGCCGGCTCGCCCCGATCAAGGCCGCCGTGCTGCCCCTGTCCCGCAACGCGGACCTCTCGCCCAAGGCGCGGGACCTGGCCGCCGCGCTGCGCAAGCACTGGAACGTCGAGTTCGACGACGCCGGCGCCATCGGCCGCCGCTACCGCCGCCAGGACGAGATCGGCACCCCGTTCTGCATCACCGTCGACTTCGACACCCTGCAGGACGAGGCCGTCACCATCCGGGAGCGGGACACCATGGCGCAGGAGCGCATCCCGCTCGACCAGGTGGAGGGCTACCTCGCCCAGCGGCTCCTGGGCTGCTGACGCACTTCTTGATCGCCGCCTGCGACCGGGGACCGACGATTCTGACGGTTCTCCGGCCGCAGGCGATGATCATGCTGCGCGCTTGAGCGCGCTGCGGACCTGTGCCAGGACCCGGTCGGGTCGCTCGGTCAGATCCGCCCAGGTGAAGCGGAGCAGCGTCCAGCCCGCGCCCACCAGCGCGTTGCCCTTGCGGCGGTCGCTGACGAACCGGTCGCGATCGGTGTGCCACGCCCAGCCGTCGAACTCGATCGCCAGCCGGCGCTCGACGAACGCGAGGTCGATGGTCCACGGCCCGAAGGGATGGCCGAGCACCCAGCCGGCCACGCCGCCTTCCCGCAGGATCCCGAGCAGGAGGCGCTCCGCCTCCGAGTTCGCCCGGTCGGCCGCGGCCCGCAGCAACCGACCCGCGCGTGCCGAGCCGTGGGCACCCAGCATGCGGTTGTAGGCCGCGTGGACATCCGCGAAGGACGTGTACCGCTGGAGGGCACGATCGAGGAAGGCCGCCCCGTCCGGGAGTCGCGCCGCCGTCTCCAGCGCGGTCAGCGGGATCGCGGTCACCCACAGACCACGACGCCGGCAACGATCGACAGAGCTGAGGTCGCGGCGACGGATGCGCACCCCGGGGCGTGCCGAGCGGTGCAGCCGGGCCGGGATCGTCGCGTCCACATCGCCGTCGAGCCGATCGAGCATCCCGTGCCAGTAGGCGGCCGCCGGTCCGGAGACGACGGCGTCGTCGGCCAGCCACAGCGAGGCCGCACGGATGCGTCCGGCGGTGTCGAGGGCGTAGCCGCTCACCAGGTACACGCGTGGGTGCAGGCGCACCCAACGTCCGGCTGCGACACGGCGTTCGATCGTGCGGTCGGACAGGCCGCATGCCCGTGCCTGATCCAACGACAGCACGCCGTTCTGCCGGCGGAGCAGGGCGTCGAGATCCACGCTCGCGAGGATGACCCGCCCGCGACGGCCCCCGAGCCTGTTCGGGCGTACCCGTCACTTCTGTGAATGATCACCGCCTGCGACCGGAGAGCCGTCAGAATCGTCGGTTCGCGGTCGCAAGCGGTGATCTTGAGTGTCAGGCGGGGAGGAGGCGGTCGACGACGTCCTGCATCGTGACGATGCCGAGCAAGGTGTCGCCCTCCGTCACCAGCGCCAGCTGGCCCCGCTTCTCCCGCATGGTGGCCAGGGCCTGGTGGACGGGGGTGTCGGCCGGGAAGGTGAGGATGTCCCGGACGAGGTCGCGGGCGCGCACCGTTCCCGGCTTGCCCAGAGTGTCCCGGACGTGCACGAAGCCGGTCACGCGGTCCCCGTCCCGCACCACGAGCCGCAGGTGCCCGCTCTCCCGGGAGACCTCGCGGATCCGCGCGACGGTGTCCGAGGGGGACACGCCCGCGGGGTCGGGGTGCACCAGCGAGCGCACCGGCGCCCGGTCCAGTTCGAGGGTGGTGACGAGCTGGTCGCGCCGCTCCTCGTCGAGTGCGCCGGCCCGCGCGGAGTGGTCCACGAGCTGGCGCAGGTCGTCCGCGTTGCGGCCGGAGGCCATCTCGTCGACCGGCTCGACGCCCACGCGGTGCAGGCACCAGTTCGCCATCCCGTTGAGCGCCACCAGCACCGGCCGGGTGAGGAACATGAACGCCCGCATCGGCAGCGCCAGCAGGGTCGCCGACCGCTCGGGGTGCGCGATGGCCCAGGACTTCGGCGCCATCTCGCCCACGACGAGGTGCACGAACGTCACGACGACCAGTGACAGCACGAACGACACGACGCTCGCGGCGCCGGCCGGCAGCCCCCACCCGACGAACACGGGCTCGAGGGCGTGGTCGACGGCCGGCTTGGCGACCGCACCGAGACCGAGCGTGCACAGGGTGATGCCGAGCTGGGAACCGGCGAGCAGCAGCGAGATGTCCTTGGCGCTGCGGAGGGCGGCGCGGGCGGAGGCGCTGTGCCCGGCCTGTTCCTCCAGCCGGTACCGACGGGCCGCGACCAGCGCGAACTCGACGGCCACGAAGAAGGCCGACAGCGCCACCAGCGCGATCGACACGACGATCGACACGGCGGTCATCGCTCCACCTCCGCCGGAACCGCGGCCTCCAGGGCGTCCACGGCTTCCACCACCCGCACCCGGACCTGCTCCGGCACCCGCCGCGCGACCTCCAGGACCTCGATCCGCAGCTCGCGGGCGGGCTCCTCCGACTCGGCACCCCGCGGCAGCAGCACGGTGACGACGTCGCCGGGCTCGGGCAGCCGCTGCAGCTCGGCGATCACCAGGCCGCCGACGGTCTGGTAGTCGCCCGCGGGCAGGTCGGTGTCGATCAGCCGCTCGACCTCGTCGACGTGCAGGGTGCCGGGGACGACCCAGCCGTCCGGGGCGCCGACCGGGCGGTCGGCGAGCGCGGGGTCGTGCTCGTCGGTGATCTCGCCGACGAGCTCCTCGGCGATGTCCTCCAGCGTGATCACGCCGGCCAGGCCGCCGTACTCGTCGACCACGGAGGCGAACTCGTCGCCCGCCTCGCGCAGCGCGGCCACGACCGCGGGCAGCGGCAGCGAGGCCGGCACCACGACGGCGGGGCGCATGACCTCCGCGACCCGCAGGGCCGACGTGTCGCGCCCCTCGAGGGCGAGCAGGTCCCGCAGGCAGACGACGCCGACGACCTCCTCGCCGGTCTCGTCGAGCACCGGGTAGCGGGAGTGCCCCGCGGCCATCGCCTCGGCGAGCTCGGGCACGAGCAGGTCCGCCCGCACCGAGGTGACACGCGGCCGCGGGATCATCGCCGCCCGCGCGGGGCGGTCGGTGAAGTCGAGGACGCGGTCGAGCATCGTCGACAGGTCGGGACGCAGGTCACCGCTGTCGCGGGACTCGTCGATGATCGCCTCGAGGTCACGTGGGGTGGCCGCGTGCTCGACGTCGTGCACCGGCTCGATGCGCAGGGCCTTGAGCAGCAAATTCGAGGCGGCGTCGAAGACCCGCACGAGCCAGCCGAACGCACCCAGGTACATCGTGGTGGGCAGCGCCAGCCGGCGGGCGACGGGCTCGGGGCGGGCGATCGCGAGGTTCTTCGGGAACAGCTCGCCGAAAACCATCTGCACCACGGTCGAGAGCAGCAGCGCGAAGACCGTGCCGGCCGCGACGGCCCAGCCGGCGCCGCCGAGCAGCGTGCCGACGCCCTCGCCGATCAGCGGCTCGGCGACGTACCCGACCAGCAGGCCCGTGACGGTGATGCCCAGCTGCGCACCGGACAGCATGAACGAGGTGCGCCGGGTGACCGCGAGGGCGCGCTCGGCGCCCGTGTCGCCCTCGGCCGCGCGGGCCTTGAGCCGCGACCGGTCGACGGCCATGTATGCGAACTCCTGGGCGACGAAGAAGCCGGTCAGGGCCGTGATGCCCACGACGACCAGCACACCGAGGAGGATGCCGAGGATCGTCACGCGATCGCCCCGGCGGGGGAGGGGCGTGTCCGTCCGCGCAGGACGGTGCCGGTACTACAGGAGGGGTCCATGGCTCCGGGACGAGTCGTGGGTGGAAAGTCCGTTTCCCGGACAACGACGACGGTGCCGTCCCGGTTCCCGGCGCGCCGCAGCAGCACCCGGTCGGGGCGGGGCCCGGTCGTCGGTCCCGATGGCTACCCTGGCGCTCGTGACCGCCCCCACCACGTCCCCGGCCCCCGATCCCCGCCGTGAGCTGGGGGCCGCGTTGCGCCGCTGGGCCGCGGGCGGCGCCGGCTCGATCGGCGTCGTTCGGGTCCTGGACCGACACGGTTTCGGCACGGTCGAGTCCGGCCAGCTGCTGGCCGGGACCGCGAGCGGCGAGACCGCGGGCCTGCTCTACCTCGGTGCGCTCGACGACTCCGCCGTCCCGCTGGCCGGCGAGGCGGCCGGGCTCCCGCAGACCCGCACCGCGCACGTCGCCGAGAGCGCGGCGCTGCAGGCGGGGCTGGCGTGCGCGGGCGGCGCGACGCTGCTCGGCCACCCCCTGCCCCCGGCCCTCGCCGAGGCCCTGGGCGCCGCGCTCGACGAGGCCCGTCCCGCGGCGCTGGTCTCGACGATCGACGGCGCGGCCGCGCTGGTGCTCACCGGCGCCGACCTGGAGCAGGTGCACGGCACGCTCGGGGACGGCACCCCGGGGCTCGACGCCGAGGCGGCCCAGGCCGCCCGGGACCTGCTCCGCCGCGGCGCCACCGTGACCGAGCGCCGGACCGTCGGCGACACCGAGATCCTGCTCGACCTGTGGGTCCCCGTGCCGTCCGTGCTGGTCGTGGGCTCGGGCGCGATCGGGGAGGCGCTGCTCGCACAGGCCGCGCTGCTCGGCTGGGCCGGCCGCACCGTCACCGAGCTCGACGAGGCCCGGGCCGCGGTCTCCGCCTTCACCGAGGCCGACGTCGTCGTCCTCCTCGACCACGCCCCGCGGTTCGACGCGATGCTGCTCGACGGGATCCGCCGCGGCCGGGGCTTCCTCGGCGCCCTCGGCTCGCGCCGGACCCAGGCCGCCCGCCGCGAGCGGCTGCTGGGAGCCGGCGTCACCGAGGAGGAGCTGGCGACGATCCACGGCCCGGTCGGCCTGGACCTCGGCGCCCGCACCCCCGCCGAGACGGCCGTCTCGATCGTCGCCGAGGTCATCGCAGCCCGCGCCGGGCGCGCCGCCCGCGCGTTGGGCACGTCGGACGGGAAGATCGGGGGGTGAGCGCACCGATCGGGCACCGGCGGGGTGCCGTCCGGGGTGCCCGCCGGGGTGTTCGTGAGCCGGAGACCGTCCGGCTCCGGCACGTGCGCGACCCCCGGCGTCCCGACGTCGACCCGGATCCCACCGCACCCACGTCCCGCCCCCGCACCGGGCTGACCTGGGCCGCCCGGCTGGTGGTCGGCACGCTGCTCACCGCCGCGATCATCCTGGGCGGCACCATGTTCCGGGTCTGGCAGACCGCCCGGGTGGACGGGGACCGGGCGGTCGACGCCGTCGTCGTCCTCGGGGCGGCGCAGTACGACGGGGAGCCCAGCCCGATCCTCGCCGCGCGGCTGCGGCACGCGGCGGCGCTGTACCAGGAGGGCCTGGCGCCGCGGATCGTCACCGTGGGCGGCAACCGCGCGGGCGACGAGTACACCGAGGCCGAGGCCGGCACGCGGTACCTGGAGCGCAACGGCGTGCCCGCGAGCGCCATCACCACGGTCGCCGAGGGCGCGGACACGTTGGGGAGCCTCAAGGCCGTCGCGGCCCGGGCGAGCCAGGACGGCTGGAACACCGCCCTGATCGTCAGCGACCCGTGGCACTCGCTGCGGGCCCGCACCATGGCCCGCGACTCCGGGCTGGAGGCCTGGACGTCGCCGACGCGCAGCGGGCCCGTGGTGCAGACCCGGGAGACGCAGGCGCGCTACATCCTCCGCGAGACCGCCGCGCTGCTGTACTACCGGCTCACCCATGCCTCGGCCGAGACCGAGAACACCGGGCTCGGCTGAGGGCGCCGGCCATGACCGCGACGGTCCCGGTGCCCGCCCGCCGCGGGTACGACGACCACGACCGCGCCCGCCTGCTCCCCGAGCCCCCCAAGGGGTCCGGGCTCGGCGAGCAGCACCGCGCGGAGAAGCGCTCGCCGTTCTCCCGGGACCGCGCCCGGGTGCTGCACTCCGCGGCGCTGCGCCGGCTGGCCGGGAAGACGCAGGTCGTGGGGCCGGGTGAGGCCGCCGACATCACCGGCATCCCGCGGACCCGGCTGACCCACTCGCTGGAGGTCGCGCAGATCGGCCGGGGGATCGCCGAGGAGCTGGGCTGCGACCCGGACGTCGTCGACACGGCCGGGCTCGCGCACGACATCGGGCACCCGCCGTTCGGGCACAACGGCGAGCGCGCGCTCGACGAGTTCGGCGCGGCCTGTGGCGGGTTCGAGGGCAACGCCCAGACGCTGCGGATCCTCACCCGGCTCGAACCGAAGGTCGCCGTCGTCGACGAGGCCGGGGAGCACCCCGGGGGCCTCAACCTCACCCGCGCGACGCTCGACGCCAGCTGCAAGTACCCCTGGCGGCGGCGCGGCGAGGAGCGGAAGTTCGGCGCCTACGCCGAGGACGGCGTGGTGTTCGACTGGGTGCGCGAAGGAGCGCCGGAGCCGCCGGTCGGCTCCGCAAGCTCCGCCTCCGGGTCGACGGTCGGCCCCGCTAGCTCCGCCTCCGGGTCGACGGTCGGCTCCGCAAGCTCCGCCTCCGGAGCCCGGCGCTGCATCGAGGCCCAGGTCATGGACTGGTCCGACGACGTCGCCTACTCCGTGCACGACGTCGAGGACGGGATCCTCTCCGGCCGGATCGACCTGGCGGCGCTGGCCGCACCGGAGGAGCGCGCCGTGCTCGCGCTCCTGGCCGCCACGCACTTCGGCGCCGACCCGGCCGCCTGCGAGGTCGCGGCCGCCGAACTCGCGCGGCTGCCCGTCGTCAGCGCGGTGAAGGGGTTCGACACCGCGACCGCGCCCGCCGTCGCGCACGCCGCGCTCAAGCGGCTGACCAGCGAGCTCGTCGGGCGGTTCGTACGGGCCGCCACCGACGCCACGCTCGACGCCCACGGCGACGGGCCGGTGCTCCGCTACACCGCGGACCTGGTGGTCCCGCCCGAGGCGGCGGCCGAGGTGGCGCTGCTCAAGGCCGTCGCCCTGCGGTACGTGATGAGCGACCCGGAGCGGCTCCGCATGCAGGCGCGGCAGCGCGAGCTGCTGAAGGAGCTGGGCGCCGCCCTGCTCGCCGGGGCGCCGGCCAGCCTCGACCCGGTGCGGGCGGGGGAATGGGCCGCGGCCGGCGACGACGCCGCCCGGCTGCGGGTCGTCGTCGACCAGGTGGCGGTGCTGACGGACGCCGGCGCGACCGCCTGGCACCGGCGCCTGTGCCGGCCTCCCGAGTGACCTGAGGCACAGCGCGTCACGGACGTCACCGCGACGGCGTCTCCCCGGTACCCGACCCGAGGAGGACGACATGGCACGCATTCCCGCCGTTCCCGAGGCCGAGGCCGGTGTGCTCGGCCGGCTGGTCTACCGCCTGGCGCGCCGCAGGTTCGGCGCGGTGCCGGAGCCCTTCGCCGTGGCCCGGCACCACCGCGGGCTGTTCTGGTCCGGGCTGGTGAGCGAGCTGGCCCACGAGCGGGCCGCGCGGGTGCTGCCCGCGCGGGTGCGGGAGCTCGCGGTGTACCGGACGGCGACGGTCGTCGGCTGCTCGTGGTGCGTCGACTTCGGCACCATGCTGCAGCGGCTCGACGGGCTGGACGTCGACCGCCTGGCCCGTATCGACGACTACGCCACCGACCCGCTCTACTCGCCGGCCGAGCGGCTCGCGGTGGCCTACGCCGACGCGATGACCGCCACGCCGCCCACCGTCACGGACGCGCAGGTCGCGGAGCTGGAGCGGGAGTTCGGCCGGGCCGGGCTGCTGGAGCTGACCCAGGCGATCGCCGTCGAGAACCAGCGGGCGCGGGCGAACAACGCCCTCGGCATCGTCGACCAGGGCTTCGACGCGGCCTGCCGCGTGCGGCTCGGCGCACCGCGTGCGGCTCAGACCGCCGGGCAGTAGCTGGTGTGGGCGGCGTCGACCAGGACCTGCGCGTCCCGGGTGCCGAAGCCCGCCGAGACCGCCGCGGAGACCAGCTCGCCGCGGGTCGCCCCGCCCTCGAGCGAGGAGCAGACGCCGTGACCGACCTCGATCAACGTGTCCGGCGGGACCTCGGCCAGCGCCGGCCGGGTCGACACCGCGGCCAGGAAGGCGCGGTCCCCGGTGCCGGCGGCGACGGTCGTGGTGTCGCCGGTGCCGGTGGCGAGGGCCGCCGCGGAGATCCCGCCGATGGCGGCGCCGGCGCCGAGGATCACGGCGACCAGCGCGGCGGGCAGCACCCACCGCGGCACGCGTGAGGCCGGCGCGGGCGGGAGCGGCGGGGTGTAGGGCTGCGGCCCGTACCCCGGCACCCCGTACCCGGGCGGCGGGGCGGAGGGTGCGAACCGCTGCCCGAGCGACGGATCACGCGGCGCGGGGACCTGCGGTGGGGCGTGGCGGGGCCCGGAGACGTGACGCCCCGGGGGGCCGGCGGGCACGGGGGATCCCGGCGGTGTGCCCACCGGTCCGCGCTGGCGCGGCACCGGGTGCCCGTTCTCGTGCCCGGCCATCGTTCCCCCCGACTGCCGCGAAACCCCGTCCCCCGGTTCATCGCCTTCTCGGGGGCGGGCCTTACGCCCCGGAGGAGTGAACCGCGCCCGGCACGGTGTCGTCCACCGGGATCGGCTCACCGGGGCACCCCGCGAGGATACCGGCGATGGCGTCGTGCTCGGCCTGGGTGACCCACAGCTGGTACTTGGCCTTCACGGCGACCTGCCGGGCGACGTAGTCGCAGCGGAAGGCGCGGTTCGGCGGGAGCCAGGTCGCGGCGTCGCCGTCGCTCTTCGCGTTGTTGGTGGGCCCGTCGACGGCGAGGAGGTTCAGCGGGTCGTTCCCGAGGCGCTTGCGGGTGTCGGCGTCGAGCTGCTGGGCGCCCTTCTGCCAGGCGTCGGACAGGGCGACGACGTGGTCGATCTGCACGGCCTCGCTCGTGCCCTGGCCGCGGGTGAAGGAGATCGTCTTCCCGGTGTACGGGTCCGCGAGCGTGCCCGTGAGGACGATGCAGTCGTGCGTACCGGGCTTGAAGGTCTCGCCGGTCATGTCCCGGGCGAGGACGTCGTTGCGCTGGTCGCAGCCGTTGCGGTCGACATCGGACCAGCTGGGGCCGAACTGGTCGCGAGCGTACCCGGTCTTCGGGGCCCGCCCCTTCACCGCGAGCTTCTCCAGGGCCTGTGCGGCGGTGCCGGTCGGTGCCGCGGCCGGGGCGGTGAAGGGCGTGTACCGGTCGGCGAGGGTGGCACACCCGGACGCCGTCAGGAGGACGAGAAGGACTGCGGTGAGGATCCGGGCGCCGTGCACCGGACGATCCTGCCGTCCCGCAGCCGGGGCGCCGTGGTGACACGCCGTGACGACTGCATCACTGCCACACGTGTCACCACCACACGCGCAGCTTCGCCGGGTTCATCACCTGCCGGGCCGCCGCGATGCGGGGCTCGCCCGCCTCGTCGAGGACGACGGTGATCGCCGTCGCCGAGGCCGTCACCCCCGCCGTGGCCGGGGTGGCGAAGCCGGGCTCGCCGTTGACCCGCACCGGGATCCAGCCGGCCGGGTCGAGGTCGGCGCCGTACTGCCGCAGGAGGCCGGCCAGGAGCCGGACCATCGGCTCGGCCCCGACGACCGGCCGCAGCGCCGTCCGCACCGCGCCGCCGCCGTCGCTGGTCAGCACGACGTCCGGGTGCAGGACCCCGAGCAGCGCCTGCCGGTCCGCGCGGGCCAGGGCGTCGGCGAACGCGGCCAGCACCTTCTCCTCGGCCGCGGCCGGCACCCGGGGTGGGAGCGGCCCGGCCCCGGCCACGATCCGCCGGTTCCGCGCGGCGTGCTGCCGCGCCGCCGCCTCGCTGCAGCCCAGCACGGCGGCGATCTCCGCATGGGCCTCGCCCAGCGCGTCGTGCAGGACCAGGGCGACCCGCTGGGCGGGGGTGAGCCGCTCGAGGAGCAACAGGGCGGCCAGTCGCAGGTCCTCCCCGCGGACGACGGCGGCGAGCGGGCCCTCGTCGTCGGGCGCGGTCACCAGCGGCTCGGGCAGCCACGGCCCGACGTACGTCTCCCGCCGGGCCGCCGCCGAGGTCAGCCGGTCCAGGCAGATCCGGCCGACCACGGTCGTCAGCCAGGCCCGCGGGTCCCGCACCTCCGCCTCGTGGGCGGACCAGCGCAGCCAGGCCTCCTGCACGGCGTCCTCGGCGTCGGCCAGGCTGCCGGTGATCCGGTACCCGACGCGCAGGAGGTGCGGCCGCAGCTCCTCGAAGTCCACCCGCCTATCGGACCGCGTCGAGCACCGCCGTGACCAGTACCCGGACGGTCTCGAAGTCCATGCTCATCACGTTCCGCGTAACGGCCACGGCGACGCCGCGGTCCGGGTCGGCGCCGGCCCAAGTGCCGCCCGCGCCCGCCATGCCGAACACCCGCGGCGTGCCCTCCTGGTCCCACGGCAGGCCCAGGCCGAACCCGAGGCCCCACCGGCTCGGGTTGCCGTAGACCCGGTCCGTCCCCGACGACGACTCGGTGTAGGCCCCCGAGGCCAGGCCGCGGGAGACCACGGTGCCGTCGAGCCAGCCCGCGTACATCCGGGCGATCCCCCGCGCGGAGACCTTCGCCCCGGCCGGGATGTCCGCGGCGAGGATCCGCGGGTCGGCGCCGAGCGCGGCGGTCGGGAACAGCGCCATCGGGACGGCCCGGAGCATGTCCTCGGGCAGCGTGAAGTCGGCCGTCTCCGGCATCGGCGCGTCCTCGAGCACGGCCAGGGCCGAGGTGTCGGCCGTGCCGAACCGGATCTCGCCGGGGAACCCGATCGCCGTCGTCAGGTCACCGAGCAGGTCGGCGAGCTCGCGGCCGCTCGCCCGGCGGGCGATCTCACCGTTGAGGAAGCCGAAGGTGTACGCGTGGTAGCCGACGGCGGTGCCCGGCTCCCACCACGGCTCCGCCTGCTCCAGCGCGGCGACCATGCGGGACCAGTCGCAGACGTCGTCGACCGTCACGCCGGCGGGCAGGCCGGGGACGCCGGCGCTGTGGTCGAGCGCCTGCCGCACGGTGACCGCGTCCTTGCCGTGGGCCGCGAACTCCGGCCACACCTCGGCGACGCGGGTGTCGTAGGTCAGCGTGCCGTCGTCGACCAGGCGGTGGACGAGCGTCGCGGTGGCGCCCTTGCCGATCGACCAGTTGGAGAAGAGCGTCCCGGGCTCGACCCGCCGGCCCGTGGCGGGATCCGCGACGCCCGCGGTTACCTCGACCACCGGCCGTCCGTCGACGTACGCGGCGACCTGCAGGCCCCGCTCGCCGCCGGACCGCACCAGCTCCTCCGCCTTCTCCGCCACGATCTCCTGCACGTCGGTCATGTCGACTCCTCTCCGGGGTGGTGGACCGGCGCCGCCGCCGTCGGTCATCGGTCGGAGCGATGGCAGTCTTCTCGACATGGATCTCGACAGGGATCTCGACGGGGACGCGCTGGCGGGTTTCGAGGACCAGCGGCCGCGCCTGTTCGGGCTCGCCTACCGCCTGCTCGGCTCGGCGCAGGACGCCGAGGACGCGGTGCAGGACGCCTGGCTGCGGTGGTCGGGCGTCGACCACGCGGCCGTCGCGAACCCCGGCGCCTGGCTGACGACTGCGCTGACCCGGCTTTGCCTGACCCGGCTGACCTCGGCACGGGCCCGCCGCGAGGCGTACGTCGGGCCCTGGCTGCCGGAACCGATCCTCACGACCGATCCCGCGGTCGGGCCGGCGGAGACGGCGGCGCAACGCGAGTCGGTGTCGCTGGCGCTGCTCGTGACCCTGGAGCGGCTGACCCCGCTCGAGCGCGCGGTCTACGTGCTGCGGGAGGCCTTCGGGCACACGCACGCCGAGGTCGCGGCGATCCTCGAGATCGGTGAGGCGCACTCGCGTCAGCTGCACACGCGTGCCCGGCGGCACCTCGCCGAGGCACCCGCCGACCCGCCGGAGGCCGACCCGGCGGCGTGGGGCGCCCTCGTCGAGAGGTTCCTCGCGGCCGCCCGCGAGGGCGAGATCGCCGAGCTGGAGGCCCTGTTGGCCGCCGACGTCACCGCCTGGTCGGACGGCGGTGGCCGGGTCAGCGCCGCACGACGACCGGTGCGCGGCCGTGCCGAGGTGGCGCGGTTCCTGGCGGGCGTGTTCGCGAAGTTCACCGCCGGCCTGGAGGGGCGGGTCGCTCAGGTGAACGGGGAGCCCGCGGTGCTCGCCCTGCGCTCTGGGGGGCTCACCTCGGTGCTCGCGATCGAGCGGTCGGGATCGCAGGTCACGGGGCTGCGGTTCGTGCTGAACCCCGACAAGCTCGCCTTCCTCGCGGGGCAGCTGTCACGTTCGGAGGCGCTGCCCGGTCACCTCTCCTGACGGAAGGAGTCCGACATGGCGGACACGCTGGTGACCGGGGGGACGGGCACCCTCGGCAGGGTCCTGGTCGAACGGCTGCGGGAGGACGGGCGGCCGGCCCGGGTGCTCAGCCGCAGGCCCGGCGACGGACACGTGGTGGGCGACCTCGCGACGGGCGAGGGGATCGACGCCGCCGTCCGCGGCTGCGACGTGGTGGTGCACTGCGCGACCGGGCGCAAGGACGTCGAGACCTCGGCGCGGCTGGTCGAGGCGGTGCGACGGAACGGCTCGCCGCACCTCGTGTACGTGTCGATCGTCGGGATCGACCGCATCCCGTTCGGCTACTACCGGCAGAAGCTGGCCGTCGAGCGGCTGCTCGCCGACTCGGGCCTCCCGCACACGATCCTGCGCGCCACGCAGTTCCACGACCTCGTCGTCGCGATGCTCGGGGCGCTCGGCCGGGTGCCGGGGGTGCTGGCGGTGCCGCGCGGGGTGGCGTTCCAACCGGTCGACGTGCGGGACGTCGCCGGGCGGCTCGCCGCGCTGGCCGCCGGTCCGCCCGCCGGTCGGGTCGCGGACCTCGGCGGGCCGGAGGTGCGGGCGTTCGACGACCTCGCCCGGGCCTGGCTCGCCGCCGATGGCCGACGACGCCGGGTCGTGACCCTCCCGGTGCCCGGACGGCTGGCGGCCGCGGTGCGGGGCGGGGCGAACCTGGCGCCGGAACACGCCGCCGGCCGGATCACCTTCGAGCAGTACCTGCAGGCTGCGGGGGTGGGGCGGTGAGGCCGGTCGTGGCCGGGCCGGCGGTGCGCGCCGGACTGTGGTTCCTCGCGTTCACCGAGGTCGTGGTGGGGGCGTGGGCGCTGTTCGCCCCGGCGTGGTTCTACGTGGGCTTCCCGGCGCCCGGGCACCCGTGGGTGTCGTTGCTGCCGCCGTACAACGAGCACCTGGTCCGCGACGTCGGGGCGCTGAGCCTCGCCCTCACCGTCGCCCTGGTCGGGGCGGCCCTGCGGCCGGAGCGGCGGCTGACCGTCGTCGTGCTGCTGGCGTTCCTGACCGCGACGGTGCCGCACGCGGTGTTCCACAGCCTGCACCTGCACGGGTTCCCGGCCGTCGACGCCGTGGCCCAGACGGTCGGGTTCGCGCTGCAGCTCGGGGTGGGGGTGGCGGTCCTCGTCGCGACACTCCGCGTGGGTGTGTCGCACCGGCGTGTCGTTCACTCCTCCGAATGACGGAGCATCTTTCGCCTCCTCCTACCTCCGACTGATGTAACGCTCAGCTTCTTCGGGCAGATTCGTAGGGCATGAGCTACTCCGCCGGACCCTTCGCCGACACGCTGACCGCGCTCGGTGCCGCCGCCGCGATCGCCGTGCTGCTCCTGGTCGCCGGCGCGCCGCTCCTGGCCGACCTGGTCGGCCCCCGCAGGCGGCGACTCCCCGGTGGTGCGGTGGGCACCCTGCCGGTCCCGGCGTCCGTCGAGTCCGTCGCGATGTCCCTGGAGGGTGCGGCGTCGGCAGGTGCGGCGTCGGCAGGTGCGGCGTCGGAGGGCGTGGCGCCGGGGGGTGTTGCCCCGGAGGGTGCGGCGTCGGAGAGGGCGCCGAAGGGTGCGACGCCGCGGGTGGAGGTGCCCGTGCAGGAGCGCGGAAGCACACCGGCGGGCGTGGACGTGCCCGTGCAGGCCGGCCCCGCCGAGCAGGCCGAACCCGTCGCGGCACCCGAGCAGACCCGGCGCACGCTGACGGTCCGGGGCGCGGCGCGGGAGATCAGCCTGCCCCTGCAGCGCACCGCACTCGCCCCGGTCATCCCGCTCCAGCGCCGGGTCTCCCGCTTCAGCTGAGTTCGTGGTGCGCGGCCGGAGGTGGCCCCGGCCGTCGTGATCAAGGGAAGAACGGGGTCCGCGGGTCCGGCGGACCACCCCTTCGCCCTTCATCACGGCTCCGGATCAGGCGGTGGCTGCGGATCAGGGGGTGGCTGCGGATCAGGGGGTGGCTGCGGATCAGGCGGTGGCTGCGGATGAGGCGGTGGCTGCGGATCAGGCGGCGGGTTCGGCGGCTCGCGGTTCGTCCCCCGCGCGGGCGGTCGGAGTCCCACCGCTCTGCCCATGATCGTGGTTCGTGGACGTGGAGGGTCGGAAATCGTCGGTCCGCGTCCAAAAGCGGTGATCTTGACTCGGGTGGATCCCGGCCTCGGTGGTCGGAGCGGCTGTCGGCGGCTCGCGGCTGGTCCCCGGCGCGGGCGGTCGGAGTCCCTCCGCTCTGCCCATGATCGTGGTTCGTGGACGTGGAGGGTCGGAATTCGTCGGTCCACGTCCAAAAGCGGTGATCTCGACTCGGGCGGATCCCGGCCTCGGTGGTCGGAGCGGGCTGTCGGCGGCTCGCGGCTGGTCGCCGGCGCGGGCGGTCGGAGTCCCACCGCTCTGCCCATGATCGTGGTTCGTGGACGTGGAGGGTCGGAAATCGTCGGTCC
>NZ_JAJTTE010000055.1 GCF_021343995.1 Pseudonocardia terrae
CGTGTGTCACGACTCGCCCGAATCAGCGCGCTTCACCGGTGGATCCAGGCTGAGCCGCGGGACGACCACCGGACCGCCGGCCGCTCGGCGCCATTGCCCCCGTCCCACCCGCCCACCTACAGTGCTTAACGATCGTTCGTCCAGCACCGGGAGGCCGACGATGTCCCCCCTGCAGTCCCCCGAGCGACCGGTCCCGGCGACGCCCGTCGCCGAGACCCTCACCCGCGTGGTGGCGCTGCTCGCCGACGACGCCCCGGCCGGGGCCGTCACCGACGCCGTCGCCGGGCTGCCGGGCGAGCCCCTCGCCGCACGGGCGGCGGCCGACGCGCTCGCCGTGCGCGACCTGCTCGACCTCCGCCGTCGGCGGGAGCGCGAGGGCGCGGCGCTCAACGCGACGGCCCGCGACCTGACCTCGCTGCGTAGCAGCGGCGAGGTGCTGCGCGCGATCGTCGAACGGGCGCGGCGCCTGCTGGGCTCGGACTCCGCCTACATCGCCCTGGTCGACGAGGCGACCGGCGACGCCTACATGCGGGTCACCGCAGGCACCCGGACCGACGGGATCCGGGCCGTCCGGCAGCGGCCCGGGTACGGGGTCGGGGGCTACGTCATCCAGACCGGGCAGGCGCTCGCGACCTCCGACTACCTCGTCGACGAGCGCATCCGGCACGACCCGCTGGTGGCGGCCGCGGTCGGCGCCGACGGGATCGTCAGCATCGCCGGCGTGCCGATGAGGACCGGCTCCACGGTGATCGGCGCGCTCTTCGCCGCGCACCGGGTCCGGCGCGACTACGACCAGGCCGAGATCGCGCTGCTGTCCTCGCTGGCCGCCCACGCGTCCGTCGTGATCGAGAACGCCCGCCTCTACGAGCGCATTCAGTCCGTGACCGCGGAGCTGCGGGAGGCCGGGGCCCGGCTCGCGGCCCAGCGGCACGCGCTCGAGCGGGCGGCGTTCGCGCACGAGCAGCTCATGCCCCTCGCCCTCGAACGGACGGAGGTGGCCGAGCTCGTCCGGGTGGTCCGGCGCATCCTCGGCGGCGGCGCGGTGCTCCTCGCCGGGGACGGCCGGGTGCTCGCCGAGTGCCGCGACGACTCCGGCCGGGCCCCCGCCGACCTGCAGGCGCACGAGGTCGAGGTGCGCGTGGGCGAGGAGTCGCTCGGGTGCCTGCGGCTCCTCCGCCGCGGGCCCCTGTCCCCCGCGGACGAACGCACCCTGGAACGCGCGGCCCAGACGGCGGCCCTGCTGCTCGTGATGGACCGGCAGGCCGCGCTCGTCGCCCGGGAGGTGCACGCCGAGCTCCTGGCCGACCTGGTGGCCGACCGCGCGCCGGACTGGGCGGTGCTGCAGCGCCGGGCGGTCCGCTCGGGCATCGCGGACTTCGAGCGACCGCATTCGGTGGTCGTCGCCGGCACCTCCCGCCCGCAGCAGGGACCGCGGGCGTTGCCGGGACCGGACCAGCCCGTGCTCGGTGCGGCCGTCGCGATCGCGGAGCGGTACGGCGGGCTGGCCGGGGTGCACGGGGAGACGATCGTCCTCCTCCTGCCCGGGCTCGACCCCGACGACGCGGCCCGCCTCGTGGTGGCCGAGCTGTCCGCGGTGGCCGGCCGACCCGTCACCGCGGGGGCCGCCGGGCCCGGCGCGGGCGCCCGGGTGCTGCGCGGGCTGCACCGATCGGCGGCGCGCTGCCACCGGCTGCTGCTCGCCCTCGGCCGGGAGGGTCAGGGCGCCGCCCTGCCCGACCTGGGGATGCTCGGCACCGTGCTCGAGACCGCCGACCCCCGGCAGATCCGCGGCCTGCTGGACCGCACCCTGGGCCCGGTGACGGCCTACGACCGGGCAAACGGCTCGAGCCTGCTCGCCACCGTCGAGGCCTACTTCTCGGCGGGCCAGAGCCCGCCGGCGACGGCGCGGGCGCTCGGCATCCACGTCAACACGGTCTACCAACGGCTCGATCGCATCACCGACGTCCTCGGGGGACGGCGGTGGCGGGAACCCGCCGGCGCCGTCGAGATGCAGCTGGCCCTCGCGCTGAACCGGCAGCTGGGCGAGCCGCTCGGCCGGGCCGGGAGGCCCGCGGCCGCGAGCGGGTGGGGCGGACGAGCGGGCCGGTGAGCCGGCCGGCCGGAGGCACAGCGGTCGAAACCGTCCGGAGCCACCCACGGCCGGCCGGACTCGTCCGTCCTTCCTCGCCCGTCGGCCGCTCAGCGGCGCCGGTCCACCCTACGGGCAGTGCGTCGTGCGGTGCGTCGTGCGACCCTGCGTGATCCGAACATCTCTACCTCCGCGGTGCCGTCGTCGTTGTCGTCGTGATCGTCGTCGTGGTGGTGGGCGCGCCGGTCACCTCCTGCTGGCCGACGCCGTCTCCAGGAGGTGCTGGTCCTTGGCCTCGTCGTTGGAGATCAGGCCGATCTCGACCAGGTCCAGCGGGCTGATGAAGGCGTCGTTGATGCGGAAGCCGTGGGCCTCGGCGACGGCGTCGCGCAACGGCACCGCCCAGTGGTGCTCGATCAGGAGGAGCGCTGCGGCCGAGTCGTTCGGGATGTCGGCCAGGACGTCCCACGCCTCCTCGTCGGAGAACACCGTGGCTCCTTCCGCCGCCGCCTCGGCACCCGCCTCGGCACCCGCCTCCATTCCCTCCTCGCCCTCGAAGCCGAGGCCGATCAGCGCGCCGATCTTGCTGCCGAGCTCGATCGCCTCGTCCTGGGACAGGTTGCTCAGGTGCATCGCCTCGATGTCGCCGGCAGCGTCCTTGTAGACGGCCAAGGAGTCGATCACCCGCACGGTGTCGCTCTCGCGCAACCTCTCCAGTTCCTCGATGATCCGGCCGTGGAAGTCCGGATGCCGGAATCCGAGAACGATCAACTGCACAGGCCCGATTGCCATGTCGCTTCCCTTCGACTGGATCGCGGTCCGGTCCGCTCCCCCGGTGGCCCGGCAGCGGACCGTCGGTGCCGAGCGTCACCGCGTCGTCGGCGGGTCGCCTCACCCGTGCGAGGCGAGGACGGCAGAGGCTCTTCGGCCGGTCCCGGCGCGCTCAGCCCGGCATCGCCTCACGGATCTCCTCGCGCAGTTCGTCGAGGGCCCGCTCCGGAAGGAGCGGGAACACGCGCCGGACCTTCTCGAGCCCCATTGCCACGAGCACGGCAGCGGCGGCGGCGACGACGATCGTCACGAGCGCGGCCGCCACGGTCGGGGGGAGAACCTTCTCCAGCATCCGCATGATCACCACGGTGGAGGTGCCCGCCGCGACGGCGCCGAGCACCACGCCGACGCCGAGGAACAGCACCCCCTCGAAGGCCGCACCCACCTTGCCGGCCAGCTCCTCCTGCGCGGTGCGCAGCTCCCGCGGGAGCAGCTCGCGCATGTCGTCGACGAAGGCGCGCATCGCCTCGGCGCCGGAGTCCGCGGTGCGTAGCTCCTGCTGGAACAGCCGGCGCACGTCGTCGACGAAGCCGCGGATCGCCTCGGTGCCGGAGCTCTCGGTGCCGGAGCTCTCGGTGCCGGAGCTCTCGGTGCCGGAGCTCTCGGTGCCGGAGTCCTCGGTTGCGGAGCTCGTGGGTCGATCGGGACCGCCGGCAGGGCTGCTCACCGATCCGGACGGTCGTGAGGTCGGCATGGGACTCTCCTCGGTCATCGCGTCGGCGGGTCGCTCCGGCCGGAGGGCGCACGGACGGGATCGTTGGTACACGCCTCGGCCCCCGACCGACAGGGCCGGGCGGGCGCACCGGTCGTCGTCCGGTCCGGGTGCGGACTCAGCGCCACCGAGGCGGAAACCGGCTCGGCTCTCGTCGGGGCTTCGGCGGCCCCGCCGCGCTCGCACACCAGCAGCATCGTGGACGCGCACGCCGCGACCACGAGACCGGCGGCGGGGTCGAGCCGACCGACGCGGAGCAGGACGACCGCGGTGACCGAGGTGAGCGCGAGCAGGACCAGGCGGGCTGCCCGCCCGCGCCGGAACACGCCGGGAGCGCGGCCGGTCAGGCTGTCGCGCACGATGCCGCCGCCGACCACCGTCACGAATCCCAGCGCAGCCGCGGCGACCGGGGTCTGCCCGACCGCCAGGGCCCTGGCCGTGCCGTTCACGCACAGCACGCCGAGCCCGACGGCCTCGACCACCCGCAGCGGGACGAGGACCCGCGGCACGTGCCGGCCGAGTACGGCCACGGCGAGGCCCGCGGCCAGCGCGGCGGCGGGGTCGCCGAAACTGTGCACCGCAACGGGCGGCGCGCCCATGGCGAGATCGCGGACGAGACCGCCGCCGAGCGCACTGACCATCGCGAAGAGCGTGACCGCCAGACCGTTGAGGCCGCGGCGCCGGCCCAACTCGGCACCGAGGGCGGCGATGGCGAAGACCCCGCCCAGCTCCAGGGCATGGCCGGCGACGCCGTAGACGGTCATGGGCACCTCCCGCTCCTGCGGCGACCGCTCGAGCGTCGCGTCGGGCAGGCCGATCCGGTGCCCTGCGACCGACCGGTGGAGAGAACGAACGCGGGGTCCCCCGGTTGGTGGACCCCCGCTTCGTGGGTCGCTGCCGCCGGTGGGTGCTCGCCGTTGGGCAGCGCCTGTCCGCCGCGGAACAGCCGGTCGCAGGTTGCCGTACAGGACCGGGCTACGGGGACGAACGTCCCGTATGTCGACGACGCAGGACCTCATCCCCCGGCGACCCTCGGCCGCGGCGGCGCGCAGCCGGCCCGACGGACCGTGGAGGGCGAGGACGAGGAGCCGATGGACGTCACCGCCCGCACCGCCGTGGTCGTCGGTGTCGACGGCTCGGCACGGCGCTCACCGCGGTCCGCTGGGCGGATGCCGAGGCCGCGGAGCGAGGCGCACCCCTGCGGCTGGTCGCCGCGGTGCCCTGGCGGATCTATCAGCCGCTCGGCGTTCCGGCGCTCGGCGCAGTACCAGCGGCAGGCCCTCACCCGGGGTTCCGAGCAGCACCTGCAGGCCGCCGCCGAGGTGGCCCGGGACGCCGCGCCGGAGCTCGTGGTCACGACCGAGGTCCGCGGCGGCGAGGCTCCGGCGGTGCTGCGCGACGAGTCGACCACGGCCCGGTTGGTCGTCGTCGGCTCCCGCGGCCGCGGTGGCTTCACCGGGCTGCTGCTCGGCTCGGTGTCCATCGCCGTGGCCGCGCAGGCGTCGGCGCCGGTGGTCGTCGTCCGTGGCGAGGGAGCCCCGCGGGACACCGGCGCTCCCGTCGTGGTCGGGGTGGACGAGAGCCCGCCCGGCGAGGCCGCGCTCGGGTTCGCCTTCGACGAGGCCGCGCGCAGGCGGGTTCCGCTGGTCGCCGTACGTGCCTGGGGCGACCCGGTCAACGACCCCTACCTGCCGGCATCATCGACTGGAACGCGGTGGAGACCGACGAGCGGGGGCTGCTCGACCAGTGCCTGGCGGCCCGGACCGCCGGCTACCCCGACGTGCCGGTCGAGCGGGTCGTGCTGCGCGAGCCTCCGGCGGCCGCCCTGGTCGCGCGGTCGCACGGCGCCGGGCTGGTCGTCGTCGGTTCACGCGGGCGAGGCACGGTGCGCGGAGCGCTGCTGGGCTCGGTGAGCCAGGCCGTGCTGCAGCACGCCGACGCCCCCGTTCCCGTGGTGCGGGCCGAGGCCGGCAACCTGCCGCAGCAGTGACCCCGACGGCGGAGACCCGAGGCTCGAGGCAGGGGCGAGCGCGACCACCGGCCCTCCGCGTACTGATCATCGGCGCCGGTGTCGGAGGGCGCGCCCTGGGCCAGAGACTCGTCGCGGCCGGCGGTGTGGGAGGCGTTCATCGCGTCGTCCACGGCTCCGCCCGGTGGCATCACGTTCCGCTCGGCGTCACAGTTCGACGCGCGACCCCATCACGACCGTCCGGCCGACGGGCAGCTTGAAGTTGGCCGCCGGCGTGGCGGCGTTGTGGGACAGCCCGATGAACAGGCGCTTGCGCCACGTGCTCATACCGGACTGGGTGCCGCGTTCGATCGTCATGCGGGACAGGAAGTACGACGCGAGATCCGGGTCGAAGTCCAGCTTGTCCGACAGCGCACAAGCATGGCGCAGGACCTCGGGCAGATCCTGCTCGTCCTGGAACCCGAATCGGACCGAGAGGTGCAGGATCCCGTACTGCTCGTCGAGCTCCTCGATCGCCGCCCGCCGGCTCGGCGGAACATGGGGCACGTTCGCCGGCCGCACCGAGACGATGACGACGCGTTCGTGCAGCACGTGGTTGAACGCCACGTTGGCCCGCAACGCCAGCGGGGCGGTCTCCTTCGTCGGGTGAGGGAAGACCGCGGTGCCCGGTACCCGGCGGATGTTCTCGGTGGTCAGCATCAGCAGGAAGTCGGGCAGCGGGCCCTCCACGTCGACGCGCCGCGCGGTGATGGTGCGTCTCCCCCGCTGCCACGTGGTCATCACCGTGATCACGATCGCGGCCACGAGCAGCGGTATCCAACCGCCGTCGAGGACCTTGGCCAGGTTGGCCCCGAAGTAGGCGATCTCGCTGCCACCGAACACGACCGCGACGGCGACCAGCTTCCAGCGCGCCCACCTCCAGGCCGTGGCGGCGTAGGTCACGAACAAGGTCGTCGTCAGGACCAGCGTGCCGGTCACGGCGACGCCGTACGCGGTCGCGAGTCTGCTCGAGGACTGGAAGACCACCATGAGTACGAGCACGCCGGCGAACAACAGCCAGTTCACTGCGGGGATGTAGATCTGGCCGCCTTCGACCTCCGAGGTCTGCCGCACGGTCAACTGCGGCAGGTAGCCCAGCCGCACCGCCTGCCGGGACATCGAGAACGCCCCGGAGATCACCGCCTGGGAGGCGATCACCGTCGCCGCGGTGGCCAGGACGACCAGCGGCAGCCGCGCCCAGGAGGGCGCCAGCAGGAAGAACGGGTTCCTAGCGGCCTGCGGGTCGTCCAGAACCAATGCCGCCTGGCCGAGATAGTTGAGGATCAGGGCCGGGAAGACGAGCGCGAACCAGGACAGCCGGATCGGACGGCGCCCGAAGTGCCCCATGTCCGCATAGAGCGCCTCGGCGCCGGTGATCACGAGCACGACCGCGCCCATCCCGATGAACGCCGTCACCGGATGCTGCACGAGGAACGCGGCGGCGTAGGTCGGCGAGAGCCCCCGCAGCACCCCGGGATGGCGGGCGATGTGCGGCACGCCCAGCACGGCGATCACCAGGAACCACACGATCATGATCGGCCCGAAGAGCCTTCCCACGCGGTGCGTGCCGAACCGCTGCGCCACGAACAACAGCGCGAGGATGACGATCCCGATCGGCAGCACGGCCTCGGTGAGGTCGGGTTGCGCGACCTCGAGCCCCTCGACCGCCGAGAGCACCGAGATCGCCGGCGTGATCAGCGAGTCGCCGTAGAACAACGACGCCCCCAGCACGCCGAGGCCCAGCGCGAACGCAGCCCGCCGCGCAGACGTCTTCATCACCCCGCGCACCAGCGCGGCGAGTGCCATGATCCCGCCCTCACCGTCGTTGTCGGCGCGCAGGATGAAGATCACGTACTTGACCGACACCACGAGCGTGATCGACCAGAAGATCGCCGAGACGACGCTGTACACGTCGTCGATCGTCGGCCTGATCGCCTGGTTGTCGATCGAGAACACCGTCTGCAGCGAATACAACGGGCTGGTACCGATGTCGCCGAACACCACACCCAGAGCGCCGACGGCGAGCCCGACCAGGCCCGACCGGTGCAGTGGCGAATCCTCCTGATTGCCCGCATCCGCTTGTTCGATGCCCGCCGAATCGCCCGCACCCGGTAGGGATTCAGACTTACCCCGGGTCATAGCGCCTCCTACCGACCCGCACGTTGGTGCTCCAGCAGCTCCGCTGTCCGGCCGTGCCAGCGTGTGTTCGTCCCACGATCGCGAGACGGTCAGTATCGGCCCTGGAGCGCGGAGCGGGTGCGGGCACGGCGGGCCAACTTCTTGCGTGTCGATTCGCAGGCCGGCAAGTGAGGGCGGACGAGCGGGCCTGTAAGCCGGATCCTGTTCCCGGGCGCCTCGCGGCGCTCCGTTCGGCGACCATCCATCTAGGCCTGCCGTCACCGGCAGGCTCGAGCGGCCTACCCGCAGGCTCGGACGGGCCGTCCTCGAACACCTGCGCAGCCTCCCGAGGGAGGCCTCTTGGCCTTGCTCCGGGTGGGGTTTACCGAGCCACCCCGGTCACCCGGGGTGCTGGTGGTCTCTTACACCACCGTTTCACCCTTACCGCGCGCCCAGGGGCGCGCGGCGGTCTGTTCTCTGTGGCACTGTCCCGCGGGTCGCCCCGGGTTGCCGTTGACAACCACCCTGCCCTGTGGAGTCCGGACTTTCCTCGGCGGCGTGATGCCGACGCGGTCGCCCGGCCCGCTCGTCCGCGCCACGGATCGTAGCGCGGGGATCACGGCGCGACGCACGCGGCTCCACGAGGATCGGGAAGGTCCCGGAGCCGGGCCCAACCTGGAGGGATGCGGGCGGTGGGTCAGCTGGGCGGCGCGGTCGGGGTGGGCGGGACGGTCGGGGTGGTCGGGGTCGGGACCGGCGTGGTCGGGACCGGCGGGCTCGGCGGCGCCGCGAGCCGCGTCTTGGTCCTCGTCCACGTCCGGGTGGGCGTGGACGTCAGCGCGCTGCCCTCCGTCGTGGGGGCCGGGCCGGGCGGCGTGGTCGACGGCTTGGGCGGACGGGTCCGCGTGGTCGTCGTGGGGGTCGGTGTGGGCTTCGGGGACACCGTGGTCGGCTGCGTGGTCGGTGGCGTCGTCGGTGGGGTGGTCGGAAGCGTCGTCGGCTGCGTCGTCGGTCGGGTGGTCGGAAGCGTGGTCGGCGTACCGAGCGCGGAGGACTCCGGCGCCGGGGGCGTGCGGGGCCCCGGGGCCGTCGGAGCGGTGGGGCCCGACCCGGCCGGAGGCCGAACCGCGGGAGGCCGGTTCGCGACGACCCCGACCGGCTGGGCCTCGTGGGACGCCGGCCCACCCTCCGTGCCACCCGGCCGCACGGGCGCGGCGTCGTCGCCCCCGACCGCCGCGGCCCGCGGCGGCGACGTGTCGTCGTCCACCGGCGCCCGGTCGTCCGCGGTCGAGGAGTCCGAGAAGCCCGAGGAGTCCGAGGTGTGGGAGGAGTCCGACGATCCGCCCGACTGCGCCAGGACGCGCTCCGGCGACGCGGCAGGCTGTTCCGGGCCGGCCACCATCTCCGTGTTCCCCGTCGTCGTGCCGGTCGCCGGCGACGACGGAACCGTGGAGGGAGGGGCCGGCGCGGGAGCGGCCAGCGGCGGACGCTCCGTCGGCGGAGGACCGGTCACGAAGGTGCGCAGCGTCCCCTCCCCCGACGAGGTGCCCACCCAGGCCGCCAGCAGCGCCCCGAGCCCGACGACCGCGACCACCCCGGCCACCGCCGCCCGCACCGCGCGCGTCGGGCCCTCGGGGCGGTGCAACAACAGCCAGATCGGCACCACGCACCAGCCGAGGATCAGCACCGTCGCCAGGACGACACCCCAGCGCTGCGACATCGCGACCTCCCCCAGCGGCCCCGCTCGGCACCGCGACCCCACTCCATAGTGCACCCCCGACCGGTGCGCAATGCAGTACCTCGTACCTCCGGCACCCGGACGTTACGGACGAGGCCGAGCGGCCCGCCGACCGGCCGTCTACTGTTCCCGCCGTGGTGGGCGCGTCGCCGGGTCAGCTGGTCTTCCTCCTCGCCGCCGGGTTGGTGGCCGGCGTGGTCAACGCCGTCGCCGGCGGCGGCTCCCTGCTGGTCTTCCCCGCCCTGCTCGCCGTCGGCCTCAACCCGCTGGCCGCCAACGTCACGAACTCGATCGCGCAGTGGCCGGGCTACCTCGGCATCGTCGCCGGCCAGCGGCTGGAGCTGCGCGAACAGCGCCGGCGCATCGTGCTCACCTGCATCGCCGCCGCCCTCGGCTCGGTCCTCGGCTGCGTGCTGCTGCTGATCCTGCCGGGCTCGGTGTTCGACGCCGTCGTGCCCGTCCTGGTCATCCTGGCCAGCATCCTCATGGCACTCGGCCCGTACCTGAAGCGGTGGATCGGCACGCCGGACGCCGACGCCCCGGACCGGACGGCCTGGCTGCTGCCGGCGGTGTTCCTCGCCGGCGTCTACGGCGGCTACTTCGGCGGGGCGCTCGGGGTCATCCTGATCTCGGTGCTGTCGCTGCTGGCCAACGACACGCTCGTCCGGCTGAACGCCCTCAAGGGCCTGCTGTCGCTCGTGGCCGCGACGGTCACCCTGGTGATCTTCGGGCTGCGCGCCCCTGTCGACTGGTTCGACGTCGCCATCCTCGCGCCCACCACGCTGATCGGCGGCTACCTCGGCGCCCGGATCGCCCGGCGGATGCGCGAGAACATCTTGCGCTGGTGCGTGGTGGCGCTCGGCCTGGCGGTCGGCGTGTACCTGCTCCTCAGCTGATGGCGTTCGTTCTCGCGGTCGCGCTCCTCGCGATCGTGCTGGCGGTCGCGGTCCTGCGGCCCCGCGGCCTCCCCGAGGCCGTGGCGGCGGTACCGGCCGCGGTCCTCGTCGTCGTGCTCGGGCTCCTGCCCTGGCCCGCGGCCGTGGCGGAGATCGGCGAGCTGGGCCCGACCGTCGGGTTCCTGGCGGCGATCCTGCTGCTCGGGCGGCTCGCCGACGCCGAGGGCGTGTTCACGTGGCTCGGCGCCCGGCTCGCGGGAGCGGCCCGCGGCCACGCCCCGCGGCTGTTCGGTCTGGTCTTCGCCGCGGCCACCGCGGTCACGGTGGTGCTGAGCCTCGACGCGACCGTCGTGCTGCTGACCCCCGTGGTCCTCGCGACGACGGCCCGGCTGCGGCTCCCGGAGCGGCCGCACGCCTACGCCTGCGTCCACCTCGCCAACGCGGGATCGCTGCTGCTGCCCGTGTCGAACCTGACGAACCTGCTCGTCTTCGAGGCGTCGGGGCTGTCGTTCCTCGGGTTCGCCGGGCTGATGCTGCTGCCGTGGCTGGTCACGCTCGCGGTGGAGTACGGCGTGCTCCGCCGGTTCTTCCGCGCCGATCTCGGCGAGTCGGTCCCGGTGCCCACGCCCCGCAACGGCGAGCGGGCGCCGCGGTTCGCGCTGGTCGTCCTCGCACTCACGCTGGCGGGGTTCGGTCTCTCGTCGACGGCCGGCGTCGCGCCGGTCTGGGTGGCGGCGGCCGGGGCGGTTGTGCTCGCGGTGCGGGCGCTGGTCCGCCGGGAGATCGGGTTCGGAGGGTTGGTCCGCGGGACCTCGCCGTTGTTCTGCGTGTTCGTGCTGGCGCTCGGCGTGGTGGTCGCCGCCGTCGCGACGCACGGGCTGGCGGGCTGGCTGGCCGGGATCCTGCCCGATGCGCCGACCTTCCCCGGGCTGCTCGGGGTCGCGGCCGTCGCCGCCGTGCTGGCGAACGTCGTCAACAACCTGCCGGCCACGCTCGTCCTGGTCGCCGCGCTCGGCCCGGCGCCGCACCCGGCGCTGGTCCTCGCGCTGCTGCTCGGGGTGAACTTCGGCCCGAACCTCACGTACGTGGGATCACTGGCCACGCTGCTGTGGCGCCGGGTCCTGCCCGTCACGCCGAGCCTGCGCACGTTCACCGCGGTCGGCCTGCTGACCGTGCCGGTGGCGCTCACCGCGGCGACGGCGGCGCTGTGGGCGGTGTGGAGCCTCGTGGGTTAGCTCGGGTCCCCGGGCACGTGGGAGGTGTCGTTGACCAGCCGGACCGACGCCCCGCCGTCGGGGAAGAAGTCCGCGATGCAGAGCGACGCCAGGTCCAGGTGCAGCCGGTAGAGGATCGAGCTGCCGCTGGCGAGAGCCTCCTGCAGGATCAGCTTGATCGGCGTGACGTGGCTGACCACGACGACCGTGCGGCCCGGGAAGTCGGCCACGATCTTGGCGCGCTCGGCGGCGACGCGGACCCCGGCCTCGGCGAAGCTCTCGCCGCCGGGCGGGGCCACCTCCGTGCTGCCCAGCCAGCGCGCGAAGAGCTCGGGATCCCGCTCGCGGGCCTCGACGAAGGTCAGGCCCTCCCACTCGCCGAAGTCCGTCTCGATGAGCCCGTCGCGCACCTCCACCGGCAGCCCGGTGGTGGCGGCGACGGCCTCGGCGGTCTGGCGCGCGCGCAGCAGCGGCGAGGTGAGGATCGCGTCGACGCCACCGAGGGCGCCGATCCGCTCCGCCGCCCCGGCCGCCTGGGACTCGCCCCGCGCGGTCAGCGCGGGATCGCCCAGCCCTGAGTAGCGCTTCTCCACCGACAGCGGCGTCTGGCCGTGTCGGAGCAGCAGCATCCGGGTCGGCGCGCCCTTCTGGCCGGTCCAGGCGGCGGAGCCGGAGGGGGTGGCGCCCGAGGGGGCCGAGCCCGTCACAGCCCCGACTCCCCCGTCCGCACCAGGATCGCCTCGCACTCCTCGCAGTGGACGACGTCGTCGGCGGCCGCGGCCTTGATCCGGCCGAGGAAGGTGCGGTCCAGCTCCAGCCGGCAGGCGCCGCAGCGGCGCTCGCGCAGCAGCCCGGCGCCGGCACGCCCCTGCTCCCGGCGCTTCTCGTAGACGCCCAGCAGGTCGGCGGGCAGGTCGGGGAGGATCGCCTCGCGGGCGCGGCGCCGGCCGGCCTCGGCGGCGTCGATGTCGGCCAGTGCGGTGTCGCGGCGCCCGGTCACGCCCTGCAGGCCCTCCTCGGCCTCGGCGAGCACGCGGCGGGCGTGGTCGAGGTTGCCGCCCAGCGCCTCCCGCTGCTCCATGACCTCGAGCTGCTCGTCCTCGAGGACGCCCTGCCGGCGGGCGAGGGTCTCGAGCTCGTGCTGCAGGTCGGCCGCCTGCCGGGCACTCACCCCGGACCCCGCGAGCGCGGCCCTGTCCTTCTCGGTGCGCGCCCGAACGCCCTCGACGTCGCGCTCCAGCCGGCGGATGTCGCGGTCGAGGTCGCCCGCCGCGGTCTCGGCCTCGACCACCGCGTCCTTGCTCGCCCGCACGCGCGCCTCGGCCTCGGTCAGCTCCGTGTGCTCGGGCAGCGCCCGGCGGCGATGTGCCAGCCGGGTGAGCTCCGCGTCGACCTCGGCCAGGTCCAGCAGCCGCCGCTGCGCGGCGGGATCGGCCTTCACGCCCCTCGTCCTCCTTCTCGGGTGATCACGCGCCGAGGGTCCAGGGATCGGTCCGGAGCCGGGACACGCGGGTCTCGACGCTACCCCCCAGCGCCTCGTCGACGACGGCCGCCGCCTGCGCGCACCACGGCCACTCCGACGCCCAGTGCGCGACGTCGACCAGCGCGGGCGTCGGCCGGCCGGGCAGCGACCCCGCCAGGAGGTGCTCCGACGCCGGGTGGTGGCGCAGGTCCGCGGTCACGTAGGCGTCGACGCCGGCCGCGATCGCCGCGGACAGCGCCGAGTCCCCCGCCCCGCCGCACACCGCGACCCGCCGGACCGGACGGTCCGGGTCCCCGGCCGCACGCACCCCCCACGCCGTCGGCGGCAGGGCGGCCGCCACCCGCTCGGTGAAGGCGGACAACGGCTCGGCCTCCGGCAGCTCCCCGACCCGGCCGAGCCCGCGGCCGGAGGGCAGCGCGGCCAGCTCGAACACGTCGAAGGCGGGCTCCTCGTACGGGTGCGACGCGCGCAGCGCCTCGACGACCGCGCGCCGGCGCTGCCGCGCCAGGACCATCTCGAGCCGGGTCTCCGCGACCCGCTCCAGCTTCCCGACCTCGCCGATCGCCGGGTTGGCCCCCGCGTGCGGCAGGAACTGCCCGGTCCCGGCCGTGGCGAACGAGCAGTGGCTGTAGTCGCCGATCTCCCCCGCCCCGGCCGCGGAGAGCGCCTCGTGCACGCCCCGCAGCGCGGGCCCGGTCGGGACGAACGCGACGATCTTGTCGAGTGGCTCCGCCGGTTGCGGCTGCAGCGGCGCCTCCACCCGCAGGCCCAGGGCCCCGGCCAACGCGTCGGACACCCCGGGGTCGGCCGAGTCGGCGTTGGTGTGCGCGGTGAAGAGCCCGACGCCCCCGCGGATCAGCCTGTGCAGCAGCGCCCCCTTGGGCGTGTCGGCACCGACCCCGTGCACCCCCCGGAGCAGCAGCGGATGGTGCGTCACCAGCAGTTGCGCGTCGGTCCCGAGCGCCTCCTCGACCGTCTCCGCCACCGCGTCGACGGCGAACAGCACGCGGCGCACCGGCTCGGCCGGGTCGCCGCAGACCAGGCCGACGGCGTCCCAGTCCTGGGCGAGGCCGGGCGGATAGACCGCCTCGAGGGCGGCGGTGACGTCGGCCAGCGACGCCTGGGGGTGCTCGCTCACGCCGCTACACCTACCAGGGCGGCGTCGAGCGCCTCGACCAGGAGCGCCACCCGGGCGGGTTCGCGCACCGCGACCCGCAGGTGGTCGGGCCCGAGACCGGGGAAGGTGTCGCCGCGACGCACGGCGATCCCGTTCTGTCGCAACCGCTCCCGCACCTGTGCGCCACGGCCTGCGGGGAGCCGCAGCAGCAGGTACGGCGCCACGCCGGGCAGCACCTCGACGCCGGGCACCTCCGCCAGGGCCGCGGCCTGCGCACGGCGGTGCCGCGCCAGCTCCCCGGCCGCCCGCTCCGCCTCGGCGACCGCGGCCGGCTCGGAGCAGGCGATCACCGCCTCGAGGCCCAGGGTGCCGACGGGCCAGTGCGGCCGCGGGGCGGCAAGCCGCGCGAGCAGGTCGGGATCGCCGAGCGCGTAGCCCGCGCGCAGGCCGGCGAGCGCCCAGGTCTTGGTCAGCGAGCGCAGGACCAGCAGCCCCGGCAGCCGCTCCCCCGCGAGCGACTCGGGCTCACCCGCGACGGCGTCGGCGAAGGCCTCGTCGACGACCAGGACGCGCCCGGGCCGGGCCAACGCCCGCAGGTCCGCGGCGGGGTGCAGCACGCCGGTCGGGTTCGTGGGGTTCCCGACGACGACCAGGTCGGCCTCCTCCGGCACGGCCGCCGGGTCGAGCCGGTGCCCGTCCGCCTCCACGGTGAGCACGTGTCCGACGGCGAGCCCGGCGCCGCGCAGGGCGGCCTCCGGCTCGGTGAACCCGGGGTGCACGACGACCGGTAGGCGCGGCCGCAGGGCCGGGAGCAGCGCGAACCCCTCCGCGCTGCCCGCCAGCACCAGCACCTCGCCGGGCTCGCGGCCGTGCCGGTGCGCGACGGCCTCGCGGGCGCGCCGGTCGTGTTCCGCCGACGGGTAGCGGGCCAGGTCGTCGAGCGCGGCCGCGAGCCGGGCCCGCAGCCAGGCCGGCGGGGCGTCCCCCTGCACGTTGACCGCGAAGTCGACGAGCCCCGGCGTCGCCTCGGCGTCCCCGTGGTGGTGCAGGGGATGACGCAGGGTGTCCGCCTCCGGACCCGGGGCGATCGCACCCGAACCGGACACAGTGGGCTTGATCTCCTCCGGCGGCTCCGCGACACCCTCCATACCGGGGCACCCTACGGTGGCGGTGTGCATGTCAGTTTCGTCTGTACCGGCAACATCTGCCGCTCCCCGATGGCGGAGAAGGTGTTCCGCGCCGCCCTCGACGAGGCCGGGCTGACCGACGCCGTGGCGGTGACCAGCGCAGGAACGGGCGGCTGGCACGTCGGCGAACCGATGGACCCGCGGGCGGCCGAGGTCCTCGCCCGGCACGGCTACGACACCGCCCACACCGCGCGCCAGATCGACTCGCACGTGCTCTCCGCCGACGTCCTCGTCGCCCTCGACCACGGCCACCGCCGGGCCCTGCGCGACTCCGTCCCCGAGCCGGACCGGGTCGTGGTGCTCCGGTCCTTCGACCCCGCGGCCTCGGACGACGCCGAGGTCCCCGACCCCTACTACGGCGGTCCGGACGGCTTCGACGAGGTCCTGCGCATGATCGAGGCCGCCGTTCCGGGCCTGCTGGAGCGGGTCCGCAAGGAACTCTGACCGTGCCCGGGGACGCGCTCGCCGCCGTCGGGCTGGAGCCCGGCGTCGTCCGCGGCGGTGGGGTGCGCCGGGTGACCCTGCCCGACGGGCGGGCCGCCGTCGTCAAGCGGGACCCGTCCGTGCCCGCCGAGGCCGCGGGCCTGCGGTGGCTGGCCGTGCCCGGGGGACCGCCCGTCCCCGAGGTGTACGCCGCCGACGCGGAGTGCCTGGTCAGCCAGGAGGTGCCGGCCGGTCCGGCGTCCGTGACCGCCGCCGAGGACTTCGGCCGTCGGCTCGCCACGCTGCACGAGGCCGGCGCGCCGGCCTTCGGCGCGCCCCCGCCCGGTGGTCCCGCCGACGCCTGGATCGGCGCCACCGGGATGCGCAACGAGCCGGGCGACTCGTGGCCCGAGTGGTACGCCGAGCACCGGGTGCTCGCCTACGTGCGGCGCGCCGACCTGCCGGACACCGCGGTCTTCGAGGAGGTCTGCGCCCGGCTGCCGGAGCTCGCCGGGCCCGCCGAACCGCCCGCCCGACTGCACGGCGACCTGTGGTCGGGCAACGTCCTGTGGTCAACCGACGGCGCGTGGTTGATCGATCCCGCGGCGCACGGCGGGCACCGCGAGACCGACCTCGCGATGCTGGCGCTGTTCGGCCTGCCGCACCTCGACCGGGTGCTGGCGGCCTACGACGAGGCCGCTCCGCTGGCCGCGGGCTGGCGGTCCCGGGTCCCGCTCCACCAGCTGTTCCCGCTGCTCGTGCACACGGTGCTGTTCGGCGAGGGCTACGCCAGCCAGGCGGTGGCGGCCGCACACGCTGCGCTCCGCGCCGCCTGACCCGCCCGGAATGTCGCAGTAGGGAACCGTAACGCGATCAGAACATCCGAAAAGCAGCGCTATGGAACCATACTGCGGTCAGAGCGCCCGAAACTCGCGTTACGGAACCATACTGCGGTCTCAGCGCCAGTCGTCGATCACGAACACGTCGTCCCGGTCGTAGCCGGTGTCGTTGGGCGCGTGCATCGTGACGCCCGGGACGTCCGTGACGAAACCGCGCGCCACCAGGTGCCGGTAGGCCCGGTGCCGGGCGGTGTTGACCCCGACGACGAGCCGATCCGCCCCCACCGTCGCGGCGTGCGCCAGGCAGGCGTCGACGAGCGCGGCGAAGTCCGCCTCGGCCCCGGGCCGGACCAGGCCGACCTTCACGTACGCCACCCCCGAGCCCGCCTCGGACCCCGCGCCGTCGTGGACCACGGCCACTCCGGTGGGCGCCGCCGCCGGTCCGGCCAGCACGACCTCGCCGATCTTCTGGTCCAGCGCGCTCGCGATCTCGCCGGCGATGTCGAGCCCCGGGTAGACGGCGCCGGCGAGCCGCGCGGCCGCGCCGGTCAACTCCTCGCGGTCCCGCGCGGACCCCGGCCCCCACTCCACCGCGGGCGGCGCAGCCGGCACCGGCCGGGACATCAACGCCGTGAGGAACCGCGGCCAGTACCCGAAGCGCTGGTAGAGCCGGTGGTGGCGCGGGCTGTGCGCGAACGTGAAGAGCCCGCGGCGGACCACGCCCCACTCGCGCAGGACGCCGTCGGCCGCGGCCATCAGCTGCGAGCCGACGCCGCGGTCCCAGCACTCCGGCTCCACCGACAGCGGCCCGACGAACCCGACGCTCCCCCACCGTGTGGCGAACCCCGACCCGAGGAGCCGGGACCCGGCGAAGGCCCCGAGGGCGGCCGTGTTCCCCGCCGCCCAGCGGGTACGGACTAGCTCGGTGTCGCGCTGGTCGGCCGCACCCCCGAGGAGCGCCGCGAAGGCCCGGCGCTGGATGCGGTCGGCGGCGTCGAGGTCCGGTTCGCGCAGCGGCCGGATCTCGCACTCCATCCGGTACGGCCTGTGTGGACCCATGCGCGAACGATGCACGCGCACCCGACCCTCGGGAAGGGCTGCGGTGGACCGTTCAGCCGGACGTGCGCTCCGCCTCGGCGGCCGGTGCCTCCTTGAGCTCGGCGAGCGAGTCGTCGATCGCCGCGGCGAGGACGTCGACGTCCGGCAGGGCGTCACGGTCCGCGTTCAGTCCATAACAGACGGTGCCGTCGTAGGACGTCACGCCGATGGCGACGGCCTGGCCGTGCGCCAGCGGGACCACCGGGAACATGTCCCGCATTCGGGCGCCCATCGCGTACAACGGCCGCGGCGGCCCGGGCACGTGGGTGACGACGACGTTGAACAGCCGCGAGGACAGCCGGGAGGACAGACGCGCGCCCATCTGGTGCACGGTGGGCGTGGCCAGCCCCGCGAGCCCGACCACGGCGGTGGTGCCGGCCGACCGGCCGAACCGCTTGCGCGCCTCCATCTGCACCGCGATCGAGCGCAGCCGCTCGACCGGGTCGTCGATGCCGACCGGCAGCTCCACGAAGACCGCGGAGATCTGGTTGCCCGCCACGATCCTTCCGCCCGTCGCGGCGCCGCTGCGGCCGCGCACGCTCACCGGCACCATCGCCCGCACCACCGTGTCGGCGAAGATCGGCTCGCCGCGGCTGATCAGCCAGCGCCGCAACGCCCCCGCGACCACGGCGAGCACCACGTCGTTGACCGAGCCGCCCCCCGCGCCGTGCCGCCGCCGGATCACCCGGTGCTCGAACAGCGAGGTCCTGGCCATCCCGAATCGCCGCTGCTCCCCGATGGGCGCGTTGAGGGCGCCGACGGGCCGCCCGCGGCTGGCGGTGCGCGCGGCGTCGGCCAGCCCGCCGAGCGAGCGCCGGACCGACGACGCGGCCTGCCGCAGGTCGGCGGCCGAGCGCGCGACGGCGTCGACCGCGCTTCGCGGGCGCAGCATGTTCTCCACGACCGCCGAGGCCGCGAGCTCCAGACCGGTGGGCTCGCGGGCCGGCCGCCAGTCGTCCGGCTCGACGTGCCGCGGCGTGGGCGTGGTGTCGAGCAGGACGGCACCGATGTCCATCGAGGCCAGCCCGTCGACCATCGCGTGGTGGGTCTTCGTGACGACCGCGAGCCGGTGTCCCTCGAACCCCTCGACCAGGTAGATCTCCCACAGCGGGCGCGACCGGTCGAGCTGGCGGGACAGCAGCCGGCCGACCAGCTCACGCAGCGCCACGTCCGACCCCGGGGCGGGCAGCGCCGAGCGCCGGACGTGGTAGCTCAGGTCGAAGTCCGGGTCGTCGACCCAGACCGGCAGCCCGAGCCGCCCCGGCACCTCGCGCACCTTCTGCCGGTAGCGCGGCACCAGGGCGAGCCGGTCGCCGATGAGCCGGACGAACGCGCCGACGTCGAAGGGCTCGTCGTCGGACCCCGTCTCGAAGGTCATCACCCCGCCGACGGTCATCGCCGTCGTGCGCTCCTCCATGAACAGGAACGAGGCGTCCAGGGGCGACAGGCGCTCGGGCACGGGAGGAACCCTAGCCGCGGGGATCAGGACCGGCTCACCACACGCCCTCGGCCCGCCAGCCGCGCAGCGGCATGCCCGACGCGCCGTGGTCCCCCAGCTTCACACCCAGCATCTGGTGCAGCTGGATGTTGTCGAGCTCGAACCCGAGCCGGCACGCCGCCATGTAGAGCCGCCACACCCGCGCCCGGCCCACGCCGACCTCGGCCACCGCCTCGGTCCAGTGCTCCTCGAGGTTGGCGCCCCAGTCCCGCAGGGTCATGGCGTAGTGCTCGCGCAGGTTCTCCTCGTGCCGTATCTCGAAGCCGGCGTCGTTCATCTCGGTCATCAGCAGGCCGGGCGACTCGAGCTGCCCGTCCGGGAAGACGTACCGGCCGATGAACGGGTCGACCTTGCGCTTGTTCACGGTGCGCGGCTGCGTGATGCAGTGGTTGAGCAGCCGGCCCTCAGGGCGCAGCTTGCCGTACAGGAAGCCGAAGTAGTGCTGCAGCTGCTTCTTTCCGATGTGCTCGGTGAGCCCGATCGAGCTGACGGCGTCGAACCCCGTCTCGGGGACGTCCCGGTAGTCGAGGTGCCGGACCTCGGCGAGCTCCTCGAGGCCCTCGCGCCGGATCGCCCCCTGCGCCCACTCCGCCTGGTTCTTCGACAGCGTGACGCCCAGGGCGCGCACGCCCATCCGGGCCGCGTGCCGGACCATGCCGCCCCACCCGCAGCCGACGTCGAGCAGCCGCATCCCCGGCTCCAGCGCGAGCTTGCGGGCGACGAGGTCGTACTTGTTCTCCTGCGCCTCCTCGAGCGTCGCGTCGGGGCGCGGGTAGGCCGCGCAGGTGTAGGTCATCGACGGCCCGAGCACCCACTCGTAGAAGCGGTTGGACACGTCGTAGTGGTGCGAGATCGCCTGGCTGTCCCGGAACTTCGAGTGCAGCCGGCCGCGGGGCCGGGCCTCGAGCTCCGGCGGCGCGGGCCGGTACTTCAGCCACACCGGCCCGACGGTCGCGAGCAGCTTCGCGAAGTCCGCCTTGGAAATGCCGTGCAGGGTGACCTCGGACAGCGCGGAGAGCGCGGTGTAGAGGTCGCCCTCCACGTCGATCTCGCCGGTGACGTACGCCCGGGCCAGGCCCAGCGTGCCCGGCGCCGACGCCAGCCGGGCCAGCGCCCGCGGCGACTCGATGCGCAACGCCACCTCGGCGTCGTCCGGACCGGACTTGCTGCCGTCGTAGGCCACCAGCCGAAGGGGCGCATCCGCCCCGACGACGTGCCCGAACACCTCCGCGACCCGCATGCTCACGCTCCCCCTCCGACCTTCGTGTACAGATCAGGTACCCGACCCGTAGGGTCGTAGCGCTCCTTCACGGCCCGGTACGCCGGTCCGTTGTAGCGCTCCCAGAACTCGGTCTCGCCGTAGTGGACGGTCGAGTACAGACTCTTGTGGCCGTCCAGGTCGGCCACCAGCATCTCGACGAAGCGGTTGTGCTCCTCCCGGTCCGCGCCCACCGGCACCGACGACCAGAAGCCGACGTTGACGTACGGCGTGTGCGGCTCCATCGGGTACAGCGGCCAGGTGCGCTCCCCGCGCAGCTGCAGCGGGCAGAGCCACACCGGCGTGATCCCGACGTGCTCGTGGAAGGCAGCCAGGAACTCCGGGAGCCGGGGCGTCGGGATCTCGACGTCCTGGATCACCATCTCCTCCTGGGGCCTGCCGAGGGCGCGCCGCACCGCGTTCGACGCCTGGTACCGCTGGTCGAGCGCCACGAGCCTGCGGTACACGTCGGACCGGCGGTACCGCTTCGGCCACACCCGACGGACGGCGGGCACCTGCACCCCGAAGGCGCGCGAGCACCAGAACCAGTCGGTGTCCCAGCGCCACAGGTAGTCGTGGACGGTGAGGTGGTCGACCGGCCGGCGCTGCAGCGACCGGTAGTAGACGTCCATGCCGGTGTAGTCGGAGACCTGCGCACCGGGCGTGGGGGCGTCGACGAACCGCCCGACGCTCACGTAGTGCTCGTCGGCGGAGAACACGGTGCCGTCGACGAAGTCCGCGGGCCCGTCCGGGCGGGAGGACTCCGCCAGCGCGGCGGTGGCCTCCTCGGCGGTGCGGAAGCGGTGGTGGGTGAGCCTGACGTAGGGCTTCACCGGCAGCAGCTCGATGCGCAGCCGCAGGGCGTAGCCGAGGGTGCCGTACGAGTTGGCGAACGACGCGAACAGGTCCGCGTGCTCCGTGTCCGGCGCCGCCGTCACGAGCTCGCCGGCGGGCGTGAGGACGTCCATCTCGAGCACGGACTCGTGCGGCAGCCCGTGCCGGAACGACGTCGACTCGATCCCCAGCCCGGTCACCGCGCCGCCGAGGGTGATCGTCTTGAGCTGCGGCACCACCAGCGGCATCAGCCCGTGCGGCAGGGTCGCCGCCACGAGGTCCTCGTAGGTGCACATGCCCTGGACGTCCGCGGTGCGTGCCGCCCGGTCCACCTCGATCACCCCGGTCAGCCCCGAGGTGTCGAGCAGCACCGACTCCGCGGCGTGCGTGCCGAACCGGAACAGGTTCGACGTCCGCTTGCCCAGCCGTACGGGAGTGCCGGCCGGGACCGCGCGGTAGGCCCGTAGGAGGTCGGCGACGGTGGCGTCGTGCGCTCGCCGTGCCGCCGACGCGCCCGAGCCTGTTCCCGGGCCTGCTTCCGGCCCCGTGCCCACCCGCTCGATCGTGCCCACGCCGCCACGCTAACGCCGCGGACGCGACTCCGTCAGGGCCGACATCGGGGTAGTACGTCACTCACCTGCGCGGCGAGTACGACGAAACGGACACCTCACCCACGCCGCCGGGCGGCGACGAGCTTCGGGATCGCCGGGAAACCGGTGATCGGCTGGTACGCCTCGGCCGCGGCGGTGAGCCCGGCGTACTCCTCGTCGGTCAGCCGGATCTCCGCCGCCGCCACGTTGCTCTCCAGCTGCGCGACGCTCGACGCCCCTGGGATCGCGACGACGTTCCGCGGGTGTACGACCCAGGCCAGGGCGATCTGGGACGGCGTGGCGTCGTGCGCCGAGGCGACGTCGCGCAGGGTGTCGAGCAGCGGCTTCGCGGCGTCGAGGTTCTCCGGCAGGAACATCGCGTTGGCGGCGCGCACGCCGTTGGTCGGGCGGTGGTCGCGGTCGTAGCGGCCGGACAGCAGCCCCTGCGCCAGCGGGCTGTACGCGATGACCACGTGCCCGGTGCGCTGGGCCCACGGCAGCATCTCGGTCAGCGGCGCACGCTGCACCAGGCTGAACTGGACCTGGTTGGACAGGACCTTCGCGCCGAAGCGTGCCTCCGCAGAGCGCCAGCGCTCGAGCTTGTAGTTGGACACGCCGACGTCGCGGACCACGCCCACGTCGCGCAGCGCCTGCATCCCGCGCATCGTGGTGCCGTCGCTCACCAGCGGGTTGGGCTGGTGCACCTGGTAGAGGTCCAGGGTCCGGACCCCGAGCCGCTGCGCGCTCGCCACCCCCCGCTGCTGCACCACCGCCGCCGTCGGCAGCACCGGGAAGATCTTGGTCGCGACCACGACGCCCTCCGCGCCGCCGGTCTCGGCCAGGGCCTTGCCGAGGATGCGCTCCGAGCGCCCGAACCCGTACACCTCCGCGGTGTCGAACACGGTGACGCCCAGCTCGCGGGCCCGGGCGACGATCCGGCCGGCCTCCGTCTCGTCGTACCCGCCGCCGTAGCCCCATTCCTTGGACCCGAACTGCCAGGTCCCGAGCCCGATCACCGAGTACGGCTTCTCCGTACCGACGTTCTCCACATGGCGCATGGCTCCAGTGTGCCCACGGCGCGACCGGGCCCCGAAAACTCGCTCAGTGGGCCCTCAGGAACCCCGGGAACCCGGTGGGACCGGGGGTGACCTCGGTATCTCAGTGCTCGGCCAGGAACGCGTCGAGCGCGGCCCAGGTGGTGGTCCGCGCCCTGCGCCCGGTGAGGACGCCGAGGTGCCCGCCCGGAGCGGACTCGAACCGCACCTCCGGGGCGCCGGACAGCAGGTCGACGGCACGGCGGACCGCGCGCAGCGGGGCGATCACGTCGTCCCGCCCGCCGACGACGAGGGCGGGCACCTTCACCGAGGCCAGCGAGACCCGCCGCCCGGCCAGCTCGAGGCTGCCGCCGGCGAGGTCGTTGCTGCGCAGGAAGAGATGGAACAGCTGCCCGAACACCCGGCCCGGATAGCCGTGCATGTTGGCCATCATGTGGTCGACGGCCTCGATCTGGGCGAGGGTGTCCCGGTCGTCGAGCCGGGAGAGGATCGCGAGCGGCCGCGTGATCATCTTGTCCACCGTGGTCAGCTGGAACACGGTGCTGACCAGCGGCGCCGGCCAGCTGCCCACCGCGCGGTAGAGCGCCGACACCGCCCGGCCGCCGGCCACCTCCGCGAGCGGGCGCAGCGGCGCGACCAGGGGCACCGCCGTGACGTCGACGGGGCTGCCGATCGCGGCGACCGCGCGGACCGGCAGCGGCTCCCCCGCCTCCTCCGCGGCGGCCAGCGCGAGCAGGCAGAACAGCCCGCCGAGGGACCAGCCGACCAGGTGCACGGGGCCGTCGGTCACCCCGGCGACCCCGCGGACCGCGCGCGGCACGACGTCGTCGACCCAGTGCTCGATGCCCAGCCGCCGGTGCCCGAACGCGATCGGGCCGTAGTCGACGAGGTACACCGGCCGGCCCGTGCCGAGCAGGTGCTCGACCAGCGAGCAGTCCCGGCGCAGGTCGTAGGCGAAGTCCGGCGCCCCCAGCGGCGGGATCAGCACCACCGCGGGCCCCGAGAGCGGCACCCCGGGCAGCGGGTCGTAGCGGTGGAGCGTCCCGCCGGGTTCCCGGGCGATCTCGGTGCGCGGCATGCGCCGCAGGTCGGCGACGCCGCCGGCCACCGTCCGGTCCCAGGCGTTGGCCGCGGCCGCCCCCAGGCGGGAGCCCAGCTCGTCCCTCAGCGCACGGAGCACGGCGGCAGCGTACGGCCCGCGCGGGCCGCGGACGGCCCGCGGGGTTACCGACGAGTATGTGAGACTGCGCGTCATGCAGCGCGACATCTTCGACGCCGAACACGACGCGTTCCGCGACCTCGTCCGCACCTTCCTGGAGAAGGAGGTCGTCCCGCACCACGCGCAGTGGGAGTCCGACGGTCAGGTCGACCGCGACATCTGGCGTTCCGCCGGCAAGGCCGGCCTGCTCGGCACCGACGTCCCCGAGGAGTTCGGCGGCGGCGGCACTCCCGACTTCCGCTACAACGCGGTCGCCCTCGAGGAGATCACCGCCGCCGGGACCAGCGGCCTGGGCTTCCCGCTGCACAACGACGTCGTCGCGCCGTACCTGCTCCGGCTCGCGAACGACGAGCAGAAGCAGCGCTGGCTCCCGGGCTTCTGCTCGGGCGAGATCATCACGGCCATCGGCATGACCGAGCCCGGCACCGGCTCGGACCTGCAGGGCATCACCACCCACGCCAAGAAGGACGGGGCCGACTGGATCCTCAACGGCGCCAAGACCTTCATCACCAACGGCATCCTGGCCGACCTGGTGGTCGTGGTCGCGAAGACCGACCCGGAGGCCGGGGCCCGCGGCTTCTCGCTGCTCTGCGTGGAGCGCGGCATGCCGGGCTTCGAGCGCGGCCGCCGGCTGGAGAAGGTCGGCATGAAGGCGCAGGACACGGCGGAGCTGAGCTTCACCGACGTCCGGGTGCCCGCCGCCAACGTCCTCGGCGAGGAGGGGCAGGGCTTCATCTACCTGATGCAGAACCTGGCCCAGGAGCGCCTGTCCATCGCCGTCGGCGCGGTGGCAGGCGCGGCCGCGGCGCTGAAGATGACGCTGGAGTACACGAAGGAGCGCAAGGCCTTCGGCCGCGCGGTGGCGAAGTTCCAGAACACCCGCTTCGAGCTGGCCGAGATGGACACCGAGATCGACGTGACCCAGACCTACGTCGACCGGTGCCTCAAGGAGCACGTGGCCGGCAACCTGTCCGTGGCCGACGCGGCGAAGGCCAAGTGGTGGGCCACCGACCTGCAGAAGCGCGTGGTCGACCGGTGCCTGCAGCTGCACGGCGGCTACGGCTACATGATGGAGTACCCCATCGCGAAGGCCTTCGTCGACTCGCGGGTGCAGTCCATCTACGGCGGCACGAACGAGATCATGAAGGAGATCATCGGGCGGGCCCTGATCGGCTGAGACCGCTCCGGACGGGGGCCGGTCGCCGTACCGGGCCGGACCCGGCCGGTCGGCCCCGACGCGGATGAGACGCGGGTGAACGGGTAGAAAACCCCACATGGCCTTCCGGTTGACGCCGCACGAACGCGGCTTCTACCCGCTCTTCACCCGTGCCGCGGAGAACATCGTGGTCGCGGCGAACGAGCTCAACGCATTGGTGAGAGCCCCGTCCGACGAGCGGGCCGCGATCGCGAAGCGGGTGAAGGACGCCGAGAACGCGGGTGACGAGGTCACCCACGAGATCCTGGTCAAGCTGAACTCGGTGTTCGTCACCCCGTTCGACCGCGAGGACATCTACCGGCTCGCCGGCTCCCTCGACGACGTCGTCGACGCCATCGAGGAGGCGGCGGACCGGATCGTGCTCTACCGGCTCGAGCGGCTCCCGGCGGGCATCGCGATGCAGGTCGACGTGCTGTGCCGGGCCGCGGCCGCGACCGCCGAGGCGATGCCGCGGCTGGAGAGGATGTCCCAGCTGCGCGACTACTGGATCCACGTCAACTCGCTCGAGGACGAGGCCGACGAGGCCTACCACGCGGTGCTCGCCGGCCTGCTGACCCCGGACGAGGCGATCACCGACCCCGCCGCGGTGCTCGAGATCATCAAGCTCAAGGAGGTCGTCGACACCCTGGAGGAGGCCGCCGACGCCTTCGAGACGGTCGCGAACACCGTCGAGAGCATCGCGGTCAAGGAAGCCTGATGCTGCTCGCGGCGGTCATCGTCGTCATCGTCGTCGCGGTGGCGTTCGACTACACCAACGGCTTCCACGACGCCGCCAACGCGATCGCCACCTCCGTGGCCACCCGGGCCCTCTCGCCCCGGGTGGCGCTGTTGATGGCGGCCGTGATGAACCTCGTCGGCGCCTTCCTCGGCACCGAGGTCGCCGCCACGGTCGGCAGCGGGATCATCGAGGCGCCCCAGGGGCTGCCCGGACTCGCCGTGGTGCTGGCCGCGCTGATCGGCGCGATCATCTGGAACCTCGTCACCTGGTGGTTCGGGCTGCCCAGCTCCTCCTCGCACGCCTTGATCGGCGGCCTGGTGGGCGCCGCACTGGCCTCCGCCGGCACGGTGAAGTGGTCCGGTGTGCTCGACAAGGTCGTGATCCCGATGGTCCTCTCCCCGGTCGTCGGGTTCGTGCTGGGCGGGCTGGTGATGATCGCGATCCTCTGGCTGTTCAAGGACACCCGGCCCATGCGGACCACCCGCGGGTTCCGGATTGCGCAGACGGTGTCCGCCGCCGGTATGGCCCTCGGTCACGGCCTGCAGGACGCCCAGAAGACGATGGGCGTGATCGTTCTCGCGCTGGTCGTCGGCGGCTTCCACCACGGGGACGCGATTCCGTGGTGGGTGGTGCTGACCTCTGCCGGTGCGCTGTCCCTGGGCACCTACTCCGGCGGCTGGCGCGTCATGCGCACCCTGGGCCGGCGGATCATCGACCTCGACCCGCCGCGCGGCTTCGCGGCCGAGCTCACGGCGTCGTCGATCCTCTACACGACGGCGTTCCTGTTCGCCGCGCCGATCTCCACCACGCAGACGATCACGGCGTCCATCCTGGGCGTCGGCGCGACGAAACGGCTGTCGGCGGTCCGCTGGGGAGTGGGCGGCAACATCGCGGTGGCGTGGGTACTGACGCTCCCGGCCGCCGGGTTCTGCGCCGCCGTGGCCTACTGGCTGCTGAGCCTCCTCTTCACGGCGTGACGCGGCAGGGCCTGACGCAGCGGCCCCGGGGCGTCACCGGATGCCCGTGGAGGCCTTGAGCCGCGCCCGTTCCGCGTCGAGGTCGTAGTCCGGCGGCGGGAACTGCGGGGCCAGGTCGTCGAGGGTCTCGGCCAGCAGCGCCGCGACCGCCCAGTTCCGGTACCACTTGCGGTCGGAGGGGACGACGTACCAGGGCGCCACGTCGGAGTCGCAGCGCTCCAGCGCCGCGGCGTAGGCCTCCTGGTAGGCGGGCCACTTCTCCCGGGCGTCGAGGTCCCCCGGGTTGTACTTCCAGCGCTTCTGCGGGTCGTCGAGCCGGGCGAGCAGCCGCTCCGCCTGCTCCTCCGGCGAGATGTGCAGCATGCACTTGAGGATCGTGACGCCCTGGGCGGACAGCTCCCGCTCGAAGTCGCCGATCGCCTCGTACCGGGCCTGCCAGACCTCCTCCCGCACGAGCGCGTCCACCCGGGCGACCAGCACGTCCTCGTAGTGCGAGCGGTCGAAGACGCCGATCCGGCCGGGCACGGGGACCTGCCGGCGGATCCGCCACAGGAAGTCGTGGGCGAGCTCCTCCTCGGTCGGCCGCGTGAACGAGGCGACGTGCACGCCCTGCGGGTTCACCATCCCGAGGACGTGCCGGATCGTCCCGCCCTTGCCGGAGGTGTCCATGCCCTGCAGGACGAGCAGGACCGCGCGCCGCCCGCCGGTCGCCCCCTCCGCGTAGAGGGCCTCCTGACGGGCGTCGAGACGCGCCCCGAGGTCCTCCATCCCGAGCTCGGCGTCGGTCTTGTCCCGGGGGCCGATCGGGCGCCCGCGCGGGTCGATCGCCGTCAGGTCGACGGGCCCGGACGGCACCCGGAAGGTCTCGCGCGCGGTCGCCATGGCGGCACCCTACGGGCTGCCGACGGCGAGATCATCCCCTGCGCCGCACGGTCACCGGGTGCCGACCGGGACGACGAGCGGGGTGCCGGCCACGGGATCGGGGATGACGCGGGCCTCCAGCCCGAAGACCTCGCGCAGCAGCGGCTCGGTGATCACCTCGACGGGCGGACCCTGCGCGACGATCCGGCCCGCCTTCATCGCCACGAGCCGGTCCGCGTAGCGCGCCGCCAGGTTGAGATCGTGCAGGACCATCACGACCGTCCGGCCGCGCTCGTCGTGCAGCCGCTCCACCAGCTCCAGCACCTCCACCTGGTGGGCCAGGTCCAGGAAGGTCGTCGGCTCGTCGAGAAGCAAGAGGTCGGTGCCCTGGGCCAGCGCCATCGAGATCCAGGCGCGCTGCCGCTGACCGCCCGAGAGCTCGTCGACCGGCCGCTCGGCGAGGTCGGAGATGCCGGTCCAGGCGAGCGCCTCGGCGACCGCCTCCTCGTCGTCGCCCGACCACTGCCGGTACCAGGCCTGGTGCGGGTGGCGGCCGCGGGCGACGAGGTCACCGACGGTCAACCCCTCGGGTGCGGTGGGCGCCTGCGGGAGCAGGCCCAGCACGGTCGCGACCTGCTTGGTGGGCATCTCGTCGATCTTCCGGCCGTCGAGCAGCACGTGCCCGCGGCTGGGCTTGAGCAACCGCCCGAGCGCGCGCAACAGGGTCGACTTGCCGCAGCCGTTCGGGCCGATCACCGCGGTCACGGTGCCCTGCAGGACGTCGAGGTCCAGGTCGTCGACCACGACGCGCTCGCCGTAGCCGAGCCGGACGCCCTCGGCGCGCAGCCGCACCCGCGAGCCGTCGGGTCCGGCGGAGGCCTGGGTGTCCTCCGCCAGGGCGGTGTCGGCGTTCGGTGTCATGCGCGGGCCTCCCGGCCTTGTGTGACGAGCAGGTAGAGCAGGTAGGGGGCGCCGAGCACCGCCGTCACGACGCCGACGGGCAGCTCGACGCCCCCGAAGGCCGTGCGCGCGATGAGGTCGGCGACGACCGTCAGCGCGGCGCCGATGACCAGCGAGGCGCCGATGGGCGGGCGCGACGACCCGATGAGGCGCTGGGCGATCTGGGGCGACACCAGCGCGACGAACGCGATCGGGCCGGCCGACGCGGTGGCCACGCCCGCCAGCACGACCGCCACCAGCAGCAGCAGGCTCCGGGCACCGTTCACCCGCACTCCCAGCCCGCGGGCGGTGTCGTCGCCGTACTGCAGCGCGCCCATCACGAACGAGAGGACCAGCGCGGCCGGCACCAGGATCAGCAGGGCGAGCCCGACCGGGACCACGTGCTCCCAGCCGCGGGCGTTGAGGCTGCCGTTGATCCAGACCGTGGCCCGCGCGGCCTCGTAGACCTGCGCGACGATCAGCAGCCAGTTCACGACGGCGACGAGCATCGCGTTGATGCCGATGCCGACCAGGACCAGCCGGAAGCCCTGGATGCCCTTCCGCCAGGCCAGGCCGTAGATCACGGTCGCGGCGAGGAGGCCGCCCACCAACGCCGCGATCGGCAGCCCGACGGCGGCGAGCGTGCCGACCAGGCCCGCGCCGCCCAGCACGATCAATGTGACGGCGGCGGCGCTCGCGCCCCAGGTGATGCCGATGATGTCCGGGCTGGCCAGCGGGTTCCGGGCGATCGACTGCATGATCGCGCCGGACACCGCGAGCGCGCCGCCGACCAGCAGGCCGGTCAGCGACCGGGGCAGCCGCAGCTCCAGGACGATGAACTGCTGGCTCGGGTCGCCGCCGCCGACGAGGGTGGCGAGCACGTCCGGGATGCCGATCGGGAACTCGCCGCGGCCCACGTTGAGCGCCACCGCGAGCACCAGCACGATCAGCGACACCGCGAGGACCAGGACGTTGCGCGCACGCCAGACGCCCGAGACCGGTCCGCGCCGGAAGGGGCGTCGGCCCGGGACGCGCTCGAGGACCTCGCGGGCGGCCGGGCCGAGCGTCGGACGGGCGGGTGCGGCCATCAGATCGACACCCGCTTCCGGCGCCGGACGAGCGCGATGAAGAACGGTGCGCCGACCAGGGCCAGCACGATGCCGACCTGCAGCTCACCGGGCCGCGCGACGAGCCGGCCGAGCACGTCGGCCGTGAGCAGCAGCACCGCCCCGAGCAGCCCCGACGCCGGGAGCAACCAGCGGTGGTCGGGCCCCGTGAAGGACCGCACGACGTGCGGCACCACCAGCCCGACGAAGCCGATCGGCCCGCACGCCGCGGTGGCCCCGCCGGCGAGCAGGGTGATCGCGACGATCCCGAGCACCCGGGTGCGGCGCACCGACTGGCCGAGCGAGCGGGCGACGTCCTCGCCGAGGGACAGCGCGTTGAGTGCCGGCGCGGTGGCCAGCGCGATCAGCGCGCCGATCACGATGAACCACACGACCTGCCCGGCGACGGCGGTGTCGCGGCCGGCGAGCGAGCCGACGTTCCAGAAGCGGTAGGCGTCGAGCGTGTCGGTGTCGACCAGGATGATCGCCGACACCAGGCCGCTGAGCAGGAAGGACAGTGCCGCGCCGGCGAGCGCGAGGCTCACCGGGGTCGGTCCGCCGCGACCGCCCGCGGAGCCGAGCAGGAACACCGCGACGCTCGCGACCATCGCACCCGCGAAGGCGAACCAGACGTAGCCGAACAGCGTGCTCACGCCGAACACGTAGATCCCGACGACCACGAAGAACGCCGCGCCCATGTTCACGCCCAGCAGGCCGGGATCGGCCAGCGGGTTACGGGTGTGGCCCTGGATCAGCGCGCCGGCGAGGCCGAGGGCGACGCCGACCAGCACGCCGAGCACCGTGCGCGGGACCCGCAGCGAGCGGATCACGATGTCGTCCTCGGTGCCCGTCGGCGTGAACAACGCGCTCCAGACGTGCGGGAGCGGGATGACCTTCGTGCCGAACGCGATGCTGGCGAGCACCGCGAGGACGAGCAGCACGAGGAGCGCGCCGAGGGCGATCAGCCGCCGACGACGCAGGGACCGCTTCGGCCGGGCGCGCCCGCGCCCTCCTGCGGTCGGCACCACCGGCGCCGATCCGACCGTCACTTCTCGCCCTCCCGATGGTTCCGGACAGGTGAGGCACCCTGGCTGTGAGCGCAGGATCACCACGGTGCGGCGTACCTCAGTCGTGGTGAGGCTATCCTTAGCCCGTCCGTGCGAAAACCCCTGACGGTCCTCCCGTGGATCACACCTCTGTGGATCCGGCCCGTGGCTCCTGTGGATCCGACCGCGGCTCCGTCCCGCCGATCCGGCCCGTGGATCCGATTCGACGACCGGGGCGCGCCGGCGCGCGAGGGGTGCTGGGATGGGCGGGTGCGCCGACTGCTGCCGGACCCCGACGCCCTTGCCCCGGACGACCTGCCGGCGGTGTACGCCTACCCGCCGGACGCGGGGCGGCCCTGGGTGCGGGTCAACTTCGTGTCCAGCCTCGACGGCGCCGTCTCGGTCGACGGCCGCTCGGGCGGCCTGGGCACGCCGGCGGACAAGATGGTGTTCGGCATCCTGCGCCGGCTCGCCGACGTGGTGCTCGTCGGCGCCGGGACCGCGCGGGCGGAGCGCTACCGCGGCGCCCGCAGGCCCACGATCGGCCGGGACGCTCCCCCGCCGATCGCCGTCGTCACCGGGTCGGCCGCGCTCGAGCCGGACCTCGGGCTGTTCACGGACACGTCGGTGCCGACGATCGTGCTCACCACGGCCGGGGCCCCGGCCGAGCGGCGGGCGACGCTGCGCGGGGCCGGCGCCGATGTCGTCGAGCTGCCGGACCTGACCCCGGCGACCCTGCTCGGCGAGCTGGAGCGGCGCGGGCTGCGGCGGGTGCTGTGCGAGGGCGGCCCCGCGCTGCACGGCGATCTGATCGCCGTCGGGGCCGTCGACGAGCTCTGCCTCACCCTCTCCCCGCTGCTGGCCGCGGGCGACGCCGGGCGCATCGCGCACGGGCCGGGCGGCCGGGCGCCCGAGGGCATGGCGCTCGCGTCGGTCCTCGAGGAGGACGGCACGCTCCTGCTGCGCTACGTCCGGACGGCGAGCTGAGAGCGACCGAAAGCGACTGAGAGCGACAATCCGCCGATCGGGTGAAGCGGCGTGAGGGTGCGGGAGCCCGGTCCGTCGGATCCTGTGTACGGCGCCGGACACCGGCGCACCCCACGGGCTTCCGAGGAGTACGCATGAGCAGCACCACCGGCAGCACCACCGGCGGCGTCCCCGCCGCCGCCACCCCGTCGACCTCGGCCGCCGCGGGTACCGCGGGCAGCCCGGGCCGGCTGGCCGACGAGACCGCGCAGGGCCGGACGACGATCGCGGCATCGGTCGTGCAGAAGATCGCCGGCATCGCGGCCCGCGAGATCTCGGGCGTGCACTCCATGGGCGGCGGCCTCTCCCGCACGTTCGGCGCGCTGCGCGAGCGCATCCCGGGCGGCGGCACGGGCGCGTCGAACATCGCGGGCGTGCAGGTCGAGGTCGGCGAGAAGCAGGCCGCGATCGACCTGGACATCGTCGTGGAGTACGGCGTGGCCATCGTGGACCTCGCGCGTGCGGTGCGCCGCAACGTCATCAACGCGGTGGAGCGGATGACCGGCCTCGAGGTGATCGAGGTCAACATCGCGGTCAACGACATCCACCTGCCCGACGAGGACGCCCTCGAGGCCCCGCCCGTGCCCGCCACGCCGGCCCCGTCGCGCGTCGAGTGACGGGCCCCGCGCCGGGCGCGGAGCGTGACGCCGCCGACGAGCTCGCCCGCCGCGTGGCCGACCTGGTGGCCGCGCACCCCGCGGTCGTCCGGCTCGACGGCGGGATCTTCGGCGCCGTCGGCACGTACCTGCCGGGGCACCGGCTCGTCGGCGTGCGGGTCGACGAGCACGGCGGGCCCGTCGAGGTGGCCGTCGTGCTGTCCCTCGCGGTGCCGATCCCCGAGGTCGTCGCCCAGCTGCGCGCCCGGGTGGCGGCGGTGGCGGGCGGGCGTCCGGTGGACGTCACCGTCTCCGACGTCGTCACCGGGACCGGCCGGGCGGTCGGGCCGGACGCCGTGGTGGAGATCGGCCCGTGACCGAGGGGTCGGTGCCGGAGCCGTGGACGCGGGAGGAGCGGGCGGCCTACCGCGCGTTCGTCCGCGACCACCACCCCGACCGCGGCGGCGACCCGGAGGCCTTCGTGGAGGGCCTCACCCGCCTCCGGGCGGCGCGGGCCGCCCGCCCCGGCGAGGCGCCCGACGACCGGCGCTACGACGCCCCGGTCGAGATCGTCCCCGACCTGCCGCTGGCGGTCCGGATCGTCGTCGCGGCGATCCGGACCGCCCGCCGCCGGGCCCGCACCCGCGTGGACCGGCCCTCTCCCGGCCCCGGCCGCCCCGGGCCGGGACACCCCGACCCAGATCCAGGAGTGGAACGAGAATGAACGCCACCCAGACCGGCCTGCTGACCGGTCTCCTGCTCGGCCTGGCGGCCGCGTTCGGCGGGTTCGTCGCCTTCGTGATCGTGCTGGTCCTCGGCGCGATCGGGCTCGCGGTCGGCCGCTTCCTCGACGGCGAGCTCGACCTGTCCGGCGTCCTCGGCCGGGCCCGCGACAAGTGAGCGCCCCGGCCGCGCCCCGCCCGGCCCCGTTCCCGGTCCCGACCCCGGCGACCCGGGCCCCGGGCTCCGTCGCGCTGCCCGACTGGGCGCCCGACGCGGACGACCGCGGGGCTCTGGACATCGCGCCCGTCGTGCTCCGCAAGATCGTCGAGCACGCGACGGACCTGGTCCCGGGCACGCTGCACCGCGAGCGCCGGGTCGCCGGGCTCGAGGTCGGCGACTCCGGCCCCCGGGCGCGGATCAGCGCCACCGGCGACGCCGTCGACGTCCGGCTCGAGGTGACCTGCGTCTACCCCGCCCCCGTCCGCGAGACCGTCGCGGCGGTGCGGGCCATGGTCGCCGCCGAGCTGGAGCGGCTCGCCGGCTACCGGGTCCGCTCGCTCGCCGTCACCGTCTCGGGCCTGCGCCGGCCGACGGCTCCCGTCCAGCCCCGGATCCGATAGAGGAGGTCTGCCGTGCGCGCGCTGCTCCGCACGCTGTCGCCGCTGCTGGGACTGGCCCTGGCCGCGGTCGGCGTGATCCTCGTGATCGAGGTCGTCACCGCCTGGGTCCGGCCCGCGTCGAGCGGGCTCGTGGTGCCCTGGCCGGCCTGGCAACTCGTGCTCTCCGAGCTGACCTGGTCGGACCGGCCGGTGAAGGTCGTGTCGATCTGTGTGGCCGTGGTCGGGCTGCTGCTCCTGCTGATCGCCCTGCTCGCCCGCCGGCACGACGTCGCGCTCACCGCCCCGACCCCGGAGATGACCGTGGCGACCTCGCCGCAGGTGCTCGCCCGCCTGGTCGGACGCACGGTCCGGGCGTCCGACGACGTCGCGGCCGCCACCGTGAGCGCCTCCGCGCGCACGGTCGTCGTCCGGGCCGAGGGCTGGCCCGACCCCGACGGGAGCTTCCGCGGGCTGACCGACACCGTCCGCGGGCGGGTCTCGACCCTGCTCGACGAGCTGCCGCTCGCCCGGCGGCCGCGCATCTCCGTGTCCACCCGCGGCCGGAAGGAACCCCGATGAGCACGACCGACGCTCCGGCCGACGGCTCGACCGTCGCCGCCCCTCCCCGGCGGGTCCTGCGCGGCTCCCGGAGGGCCGTGGCCCGATCCGCCCGCGTCGACCGGATCTGGCTCGGCCTGCTCGGGTTCGTGCTGCTGGCCGCGGGCACCCTGGCCGCCCTGCTCGGCTACGGCGTGTTCGGCGCCGGGCGCGCCGCCCGGCCGTTGCTGGACCCGCTGATCGTCGACGCCCTGCGCGCCCAGCAGCAGCTGTGGCGCTGGGTCGCGATCGCCGCGGGCGTCGTGCTCGTGGTGCTCGGGCTGTGGTGGGCCGTGCGGTCGCTGCGCCCGGAGCGCCGGCCCGACCTCCTGCTCGACGAGAGCGAGGACAGCACGCTGCTGGTCACGGCCGGGGCGGTCGCCGAGGCCGTCACGGACCGCACCGCAGCGCTGCCCGGCGTCGGCCGCGCGCGAGCGCGGATGGTCGGCTCGCCCGGCACCCCGGCACTGCGGCTCACCGTGTGGGTCACCGACGACGCCGACGTCGCCGACGTGTGCCGCCGGCTGGAGACCGAGATCGTCGCCGAGGCCCGGCGGGCCCTCGGCCTCGCCCACCTGCCGGTCGCCGTGCGGCTGGAGCTCGACTCGGTCACGCGGGCTCCCCGCGTCGCGTGACCTCTGGTTAGCCTCGACGGTATGACGCCCAGCACCCCGCCCGTCCTGTCCGGCCGCACCGCCCTGGTCACGGGCGCGGCGAGCGGGATCGGCGCGGCGATGGCCCGCCGGCTCGCCGCCGACGGCGCCCGGGTCTACGCCGTCGACCTCTCGACCGACGCGGTGAAGGCGCTGGCCGCCGAGGTCGACGGCATCGAGGCGCTGCCCTGCGACCTGACCGACCTCGACGCCGTCGACGCCCTTCCCGGGGACGTCGACGTGCTGGTCAACAACGCCGGACGCCAGCACGTCTCGCCGATCGAGGACTTCGACCCGGAGCTGTTCCACCAGATCCTCACGATCATGCTCGAGGCGCCGTTCCGGCTGGTCCGCCGCGTGCTCCCGCACATGTACGGGCGGGAGTGGGGCCGGATCGTCAACGTCTCCAGCGCGCACGGGCTGCGTGCCTCGCCGTACAAGTCGGCCTACGTCGCGGCGAAGCACGGGCTGGAAGGGCTGTCCAAGGTCACCGCGCTGGAGGGCGCGGGGCACGGCGTGACCAGCAACTGCGTCAACCCCGCCTACGTGCGCACCCCGCTGGTGGAGAAGCAGATCGCCGACCAGGCCCGCCACCACGGCCTCGACGAGGCGGAGGTCGTCGAGAAGATCATGCTGACGCCCGTCGCGGTGAAACGGCTGATCGAGCCGGAGGAGGTCGCCGAGTTCGCGAGCGTGCTGTGGGGCCCCGCGTCGGCCTCCATCACCGGGGCCTCGCTGGTCCAGGACGGCGGCTGGACCGCCCACTAACGACCGGTTCACCGGGGGACGGGCAGACTGGGAGCGTGGGGGCTCGTGCACGCGTCGTGATCGTCGCGCTCCTGGGCGTGCTCGTGCTGGCCGCCTGCTCGGTCGGGCCCTCGCAGCGCCCGCCGGTCGCGGTGCGCGGCGGGACCACCACGGGGGCGCCACCGACCACCGCGGCCGAACCCGCGGACCCGAACGCACTGCCCGTACCGCAGGACCAGAACCCGCTGGTCGACTACGCGGACTGCACCGCGGACACGCTCGAGGCGGTGGCGGCCGCCGGGTTCCCGGCCCCGGCGGGGCGCGCGCTCTCGGCGAGCTGCGGCGAGCTCGCCGTCGCCACGGACCCGGCCCACCCCGGCGCGGGGGCGACCCGGCTCGGGGTGCTCCGCGTCGGGGCCGCCGACGCCCCCCGCACCCGCCCGGCCCTGGTCGTGGTCGGGGACAGCGCCGGCGGCGGCTCGGCGCGGGCCGCCGGGCGCCTCGCCACCCTGGTCTCCGACTCGGTGCTGGCGCACTACCAGCTCGTCGGGCTCGACCGGCGCGGCACGGGCAGCGACCTCATCGACTGTGCCCCGCAGGAGGCCCGCGCGGCGATCACCGACACCCCGCCGGTCGGGGGCGACGCCGACCTCGGCCCGCTGCTCGAGCAGGCGCGGTCGGTGGTGCAGGACTGCTACCTGCTGCTCGACGCCTCGATCGGCTCCTACCGCAGCGCGTCCACCGCCGCCGACCTCGAGCAGCTGCGGACCGCCCTGCGGGTCGACCGGCTCGACGTCGTCGGGATCGGCGACGGGGCCAGCGCGGTCGCGGCCTGGGCGGCGGCGCACCCGCGCTCGGTCGGCCGGGTGGTGCTCGACTCCCCCGTCGACCTGGTGTCCGACGAGCCGGAGCGCAGCGAGGCCCGGGCCGGGGCGGCCGAGGCCGCCTTCGACGCCTTCGCCGCGAGCTGTGTCGCCCGGGGCGGCTGCCCGCTCGGCGCGGACCCGCGCGCGGCGGTCACCGGCGTCGTCACCTCGCTGGGCGCGCGTCCGCTCGCCTCGGCCGACGGCGACCGGCTCACCGCAGGCGGCGCGCTCGCCGCCCTGCGCGCGGGGCTGGGCGAGCCCGCCCGCTGGCCGGCCCTGGCCTCCGGGCTGGCCGCGGCCGGCGCCGGCGACCCCAACGGCCTCATCGCCTTCCTCGCCCCCGTGCTCGGCGCCGGCGGCACGTTCGACGCCGAGCTGGCCACGGCGTGCAACGACACCACCCGCCGGCTCGCCCCGCCCGAGGTCGCGCAGCTGGCGGACCGGTGGTCGAAGCAGTACCCGCTGTTCGGGGCCGCCGCGGCGCAGCGGCTGCTGGCGTGCGGGCCGTGGCCCGCGTCGGCGGGCGCGCCGACCCTCACCGCACTGCCCGCCGACACCCCGCCCGTCCTCGTGCTGGGCACCGCGGCCGACCTGCGCGCCCCGCAGGACGGGTCGCGGCGGGTGGCGCAGCTGCTCGGTCGCAGCTCCTTCGTCGGCTGGCAGGGGGCCGGGCAGGGGGCCTACCCGCGCAACGCCTGCGTGACCGCCCTCGTGGAGCAGGTGCTCGTCGCGGGGTCGATCCCCCGCGACGGCACCGTCTGCCCCGCCTGAAAATCGCAGTAGGGAACCATAACGCGCTTTTCGAGGCACCCCGAACGCATTGCGGAACCATAATGCGCTCCGCACCGAGGTGATTGCGCATCATGGCTCCATAATGGGAGCGCTCAGGACGTATCGGCTCCGATGAAGCCCTTCTGGATCATCCAGTCCCGGGCGACGATGCCCGGGTCCTCCCCGTCGACGTCGACCTTCTTGCCGAGCTCGATCATCTCCTGGTTGTTCAGCGCCATCGCGACGGGCTGCATGACCTGCTCGATCTCGGGGTGCGCCTTGTAGGTGTCCTCGCGGAGCACGACGCAGATGTTGTACTGCGGGAAGAACTTCTTGTCGTCCTCCAGCACCGCGAGGTTCAGCCCGGCGATGCGGCCGTCCGTCGTGAAGATCTCGCCGAAGTTGCAGGTGCCGTTGGCGATGCCGGCGTAGATCGCGCCCGTGCCGAAGGTCTTGACCTCCTTGGGCGTGAACCCGTACGCCTTCTCCGCGCCCGGCAGGCCGTCCTGGCGGCTGGCGAACTCGGTCTCCACGCAGAACACGCCCTGGTCCGGGTTCTGCTTCAGGAAGGTCGTCATGTCCGAGTCGGTCTTCAGGTTGTGCTGCTCCGCATAGGCCTTCGTGGTGCCGAACGCGTAGGTGTTGTTCAGCTCCGAGTACGGCAGCCAGACGATGCCGTTCTCCTTGAGGTCCTCGTCGCGGACCGCCTCGTACTGGCCCCGTTCGTCCGGGATCGGGTCCGTGTGGCCGAGGTAGTTGATCCAGCCCGTACCCGTGTACTCCCAGGTCAGGTCGATGTCGCCGGTCTTGAGCGCGAGCCGGGAGTTCGACGAGCCCTGGATGTTGGTCAGGTCCTTGACGTCCGCACCCGCCGCCGAGAGTGCCAGCTCGGCCATGTAGCCGACCAGGATCTGCTCGGTGAAGTCCTTCGAGCCCACCGTGATCTTCACGCCCTCGAGCGCCGGCACGGGCTTGATCGACCCGGGCGTGACGGTGAACGGGACAGCGGTGTTCGTGGACAGCCCGCAGCCCGCCAGCAGGGCCGCCGAGGCGAGGGCCGCCACCGCCGCCCCGACGCGCCGGATCCGCCGCATCACTCGGCTCCCTTCGGGGCCAGCCAGCGCTCCGCGATGCCGCCGAGCCAGTCGACGAGCAGGGCGAGCCCGATCGCGAGGACCGCGCCCACGTACATCACGGAGTTGAGCTGCAGCTTGTAGCCGGTGTCGATCAGCTCGCCGAGCCCGCCGCCGTTGACGAAGAACGCCAGCGTGGCCGTGCCGACCGCCAGCACCAGGGCGGTCCGCAGGCCGGCGAGGATCAGCGGCACCGCGAGCGGCAGCTCGACGCGCATCAGCACGCCGCCCGCCGACATCCCGATCCCCCGCCCGGCGTCGATCAGCGAGCGGTCGACCTGCTGGATGCCGACCATGGTGTTCCGCAGCACCGGCAGCAGCGTGTAGAAGACCAGTGGGATCGCGACGGCCCACAGGCCCTCGATGCCCGACCAGAGGAAGAACAGGACGATCACGCCCAGGGCCGGCGCCGCCTGCCCGATGTTGGCGATCGCCAGGAACACCGGGGCGAGCCACTTCAGCGCGGGCCGGGTGAGCGCGATGCCCAGCGGCACCGCGATGGCCACCACCAGCAGGCTGACCACGATCGTGATCACGATGTGCTGGCCGAGCAGGCTCATGATCGTGGGGAGGTTGAGCGTCTCGCGTTCGTTGGCATTGAGGTCGCTGGTCAGCGCCCAGATGACGACGGCCGCGACGATCACGACCACGGCGATCGGCTGGAAGAACAGCCGGAACCGCTCCGACCGCGAGGTGACGCTGGGCCTGCGCTCGACGGCGCTGGTCTTGCTGACGCCGGGGAGCTCGACGACGGCGGTCATCCGGCCTCCCCCACACCGTGCTCCTCGCGGACGCCGGCGATCACGTCCGTGACGGTCGTGATGTCGATGGTGCCGACGACCTCGCCGCGCGAGCCCGTGACCACCGCCCGGCCGCCCTCGGTGAGGATGGCTTCCAGCGCGTCCTGCAGCGTGGACTGGGTGCTGACGGAGTCGCCGACGGGCTTGCCCGCCTGCTGCAGCGAGCTGCGGCCCGCGAGCTCCCGCACGTGCACCCAGCGCAGCGGCCGGCCCCGCGCGTCGACGACCAGGGCGTAGGTCCGCCCGGCCTTGGTCATCCGGTCCGCGACGGTCGCCGGGTGCTCGTCCTCGGTCACGGTGAGCACCTCGTCGGAGCTGTACTGCACGTCGCGGACGCGCATCAGCGTGAGCTGCTTGAGCGACGCGCCGGCACCCACGAACCCGGCGACCGTGTCGTTGGCCGGGTTGGCCAGGATCGCGTCCGGGGTGTCGTACTGCTGGATCGAGGACCGGTCGCCCAGCACGGCGATCTTGTCACCGAGCTTCACGGCCTCGTCGAAGTCGTGGGTGACGAACACGATCGTCTTGCCCAGATCGGACTGCAGCCGCAAGAGCTCGTCCTGCAGGTTGCCGCGGGTGATCGGGTCCACGGCGCCGAACGGCTCGTCCATCAGAAGCACGGGCGGGTCGGCGGCGAGGGCGCGGGCGACGCCGACGCGCTGCTGCTGGCCGCCGGAGAGCTGGCGTGGCAGCCGGTCCGCGAACGTGCCCGGGTCCAGCCCGACGAGGTCCATCATCTCCTCGACGCGGGCGGTGATCCGCTTCTTGTCCCACTTGAGCAGGCCGGGCACCACCGCGATGTTCTGCGCCACCGTGAAGTGCGGGAACAGCCCCGCCTGCTGGATGGCGTAGCCGATGGTGCGGCGCAGCCGGTCGGGATCGATGTGCAGCGCGTCCTCGCCGCCGATGGTGATCGTGCCGGAGGTCGGCTCGACCATCCGGTTGATCATCCGCATCGTGGTGGTCTTGCCGCAGCCGGAGGGCCCGACGAAGACGACGATCTTCCCGGCCGGGATCGTCATCGTGAACTCCTCGACCGCGGGGGCCGAGGTGTTGGGGTAGCGCTTGGTGACGCGGTCCAGCCGGATCTCTGCGCCGGAGACGCCCGGGGAGTCGCTGGTGGTCACATCGGCGGTCGGCGACGTCGTCATCTCAGTCACGCACACCCTTCGGGATGGTGAGACGGGAGATCAGGACGAAGACCCCGTCGAGGAGCAGGGCCAGGATCACCACGCCGAGCGTGCCGGCGAGCGCCTGGTTGAGGGAGTTGGCGGACCCGGCCCGGGTCAGCCCGGAGAAGACCTCGGAGCCCAGTCCGAAGCCCTTCGCGTAGGCCGCGATCACCGCAATGCCCATGAGCATCTGGGCCGAGACCCGCATGCCCGTCAGGATCGCCGGCCAGGCCATCCTCAGCTCGACACGGGTGAGCACACCCGTGCGGCTCATCCCGATGCCCTTCGCGGCGTCGGTGACCGCGGGATCGACACCGGCCAGTCCCACGATCGTGTTCCGCACGATCGGCAGCAGGCCGTACAGGGTCAACGCGATCACGCTCGGCGTCACGCCCAGACCGACGATCGGGATCAGCAGGCCGAGCAGCGCGAAGGACGGGATCGTGAGGACCGTGCTGGACAGGGCGGTGGCGACCGCGGAGCCTGCCGGGCTGCGGTAGACCGCGATGCCCACGGCCACGCCGATGATCGCCGCGAGGATCGTGCACTGCACGACGCCGCTCAGGTGGAGCCACGCCTGGAGCGACAGCCGGTCCCACCTCTCGGTCACGTACTGCCAGAGGCTCACCGTCGCCCTCCTCTCGTCACTTCCGGGGAACGTCACCCGGACCGGGTTTCGCCCGAGTGTCAGAGGGAACTTACGTGTATGCGGGTATTTGTGCCCGATGAAGCGACGACGGAGGGCCGCGGTTCGTCCTCCGAGTGGCCGTGCCGCTGCCCCGGACGGCGCAGTCGCACACGACCGTCGTCAACAGTGATGAAACCGACCGTCCGGACGACACATTCTCGCCCGGACGCGCGACGAGCGGGGTGAACACACCGAAACCGGACTTCTCCTCGGGGGTAGAAGCCAGCATGACCGCGATCCTCCCGGACCGCCCCGCCGCTCCGTACGTCGCCGTTCCGGCTCCGGCCACCCCGGCCTCGGCCCGGGTGGCCGGCGTCGTCGACGCCGCCTGCCGCTGCGGGCACGGCGCCACGGCGCACGAGCACTACCGTCGCGGCACCGAGTGCGTGACCTGCGACTGCCCGCGTTTCCGCCGGACCGCCGGCATCCGCCTCTTCCGCCGCTGACTGGCCCCGGGCCCACCGCCCACGGCGCTCAGGCGGGCGGGTCGTCCGGACCGTCCTGAGGGTCGTCGGCCTGGCCGTCCGGCTCCCCGTCCTCGTCGCCGCCCTGTGGGCCGGCCTGGTCGCCGGGCGTGCCCGGTGGGAGCGGTGCGAGGGTGGGACCGGGTGCCGGAGTCGGACCAGGTGCCAGGATGGGCCCAGGCGCCAGGGTGGGCCCAGGTGCCGGAGTCGGACCATCGGCCCCGTCGTCGGGCTGCGCGTCGGGGCCCACGACCGTCTCCACCTCGTCCGCGGGCTCCACCGGACCGTGCCGCCCCCCGGGCCCGAGCGCGACCAGTGCACCCAGCCCCAGCAGCACGACCACCAGCGCGATCGCCACCGCCCGGAACGGATCCGGCCGGCGGGTCGGCAGGGTCGTCCCGGCCTCCCGCGCGCGGCGCCCACCGCCGACCGCCCGACGGGCCGCACCCGCGGGGACCGACACGAGCGTCTCGAGCGGTCCTCGCCCGAACGTCCCTTGCCAGACCACTGCGACCGCGAGAGCGCCCACGATCATCGCCACGAGGAGCAGCACCCGCTCGCCGGACAGCACCCCGCTCGCCAGCACGACGAGGTGGGCGCAGTAGAGCGTGAGCGACAACGCACCCGCCGCGGCCAGCGGGGACAGCAGCCGCCGCAGGGTCTCGACCCGGGTCAGCAGCAGCAGCGCGCCGAGCAGCGCCATCGCACATCCGAGCGTGTGCGCGAGGTCGATCGGCGTGTGTCCGTGCGGCGTGGGCAACGCGAGGTACCACCACGTCGGCATCGGGTGGGCCTCCCACAACAGCCGCTGCGCGACCTCGGCGGCCGAGGCGTCACCGTACGGGGCCGCCGCGGTGAGCTTCGCGAGCCCGCCCAGCGGGTACAGCAGGATCCACGACACGATGCGCGACCCGGCCGCCAACACCAGCCCGCCGCCGACCAGGCCCCAGCCCACGCGTCGCGACGACAGGTCGAGCCGGCCGATCGCCAGGCCTGCCGCGAGGTAGCCGAGGTAGACGACGGCGGGGTACTCGCCCGTCAGGAACAGCTGGAGCAGCAGCCCACCCGGGTCGTGGAGCAGCGTGACCAGGGTCGGGTCGGCGTCCGCGCGCGGAAGTCCGGCAGTCGCCACCAGGGCCACCGGCCCGAGCAGGAACGCGACGGCCGTCACCGCGGCCAGCGCGCGCGGACCCAGCCAGAGCAGGGGCACTGCCAGCAGGAAGAAGATCCCGTAGAAGGGCAGGATCCCGTCGACCCCGTTCCGCGGCGCGAGGAACCCGACGAGCAGCCCGAGCAGGCCGATCAGCACCGCCCGCACGACCAGGCCGGACGCGGCCGCGCCCCGTCCGCCGCTCCGTCCCCTGCTCAGGCCGTCGCTCTGCCTGCCGCTCCGCCCACCGGACAGGAACGCCACGCTCACCCCGGCCACCAGCACGAACGTCGCGACGGCCCGGCCTGCGGCGATCACGGTCGGCGCGGTCGGCGCGCCGTCGGCGCCCAACACCGGGAAGACGTGCGTCGCGAACATCCCCAGCAGCGCCGCACCCCGGGCGGCGTCGACCCCGACCACCCGGCCCCCGCCGCGCGCGGACGCGACCCGGAGCGGAACGGTCGGTGGGTCGGTGGCAAGCCGGACCGTGGGCGCCTCGGCCCACGGCGGTCCGGCCCGGACGATCGATGTCGACACGGTGAGTCCTCCCCGACGGTCTAGGCACCGCCGGGCGGCGCGCCTCGGGACCGAGCCTCGCGACACCGGCCTGCCCCGTCGCTGGGGCGATCCCCCGGAAGGCCGGGTGCCGGCCCCACCGCACCGCATCACACGGTGACGGCCCTCTGCGGCGCATTATGGTTCCATAATGCTTCCGCTCCGGCGCTTGAAGCGCGTTATGGAGCCATACTGCTCGAGGCAGGTCGAATGCAAGAAGGCCCCGCAGCAGTGCTGCGGGGCCTTCTCGATGTTTGATGTCGGCGGCGACCTACTCTCCCACACCCTGGCGAGTGCAGTACC
>NZ_JAJTTE010000056.1 GCF_021343995.1 Pseudonocardia terrae
CACCCGGCGGCAGCGCGGCACCCGGCGGCAGCGCGGCACCCGGCGGCAGCGCGGCGGCTGTGCCGAAGGAGAGCAGCCCGGATCCGGCGGGGGCCGAAGCGGCCGGCGGGGTGGCCGCGGCTGTCGTCGCCGCGTCCTGCCCCACGGTGTCGTGGGCGAGCGCGACGCCGGGCCCGACCAGGCCCAGGGCACCGATCGTCGCGATCAGAGCGAGGTGCTTGTGGGTTCGGAGCTTCATCCGGTCGCCTTTCGCCTGCACCACTGCCGCCCGGGCGGGCGACCCAGCCCGACGAGGAGGTGACGCTGCGCGACGCGCCGTCCACTACCCGTCGTTCTGCGGGATTTCGTTGAGGTAGGTGGTGCTGGCGTGAATCATGGTGCGCATGTCCGCTTTGGGTCACCACGGGAAAGGCAGAGCCGCTCGAAGGCGTGACACATCCGCCGGTCGGGCGTCACCCGGTGCAGCGAGCGCCTCGAATGCGGGTCGTCCCCTGAACCACCCGTCCGAGCAGCGTGTCTGACGCAGAGTCGCAGTGGTGGTCACCGTCAGTGAAACTGGCTCTCGACCGCAGCAGGCAACCGCCGAGACGCCGAGATACCGCGCAGCCGCTCCAAGATCTCCGTGACAGTCACGGGACGGTCGCCCCGCCAGCCGTCCCATTCCACTCGGAACGATCACACCGGCGCACTCGTGCCGGATCACCGTGGACCACTGCGCAGCCACGCCCGACCCCGTCCACCATGATCGGCGCGACAGTGACAGGACGGTCGCCCTGACAACCCTCACGTCCCACTCGGAACGATCACGACCACGCGTTCGACGGCAGGGCACGGACCTCCACCCGCCATGATCGCGGCGGCAGCGACAGGATGGTCGTCCGGAGAGCCTTCACGTGCAACTCGGAACGATCACGGCGGCGGCATCCACAGAAGCGCCGCGACCGATCAGCATCAAGATCGCCATGCCCGTGACACGACAGCTGGCCCGACAACCCTCAGGTCGCACTCGGAACGATCACGAGGCCCCTCACCCAGCAGCGTTCGACTCAGCCGCGCCATGATCGCGACGACAGCGACAGGACGGTCACCCGACAGCCCTTCCGTCACGATCGGAACGATCACGACGGCGCGTCCCGCAACAGGGCGACTCCGCCGCCATGATCGCGGCGACAGCGACGCTACGGTCGCCCCGACAGCCCTCACGTCACACCCGGAACGATCTTGGGGCAGCAAACGGGGGGTCCACCGCGACTCGCCGAAACCCACAGCCCGACTCGCGGGAGCCCACAACCCGACTCGCGGGAGGGCCGCTAGAACAGGCGAGGGAGCGGGTGGGGCGGGGAAGCCGGCCCACCCGTCATCCCAGCCGCTACCCCGTGAGCCGGGTGGACCGCTACCCCTTGAGCCGGGTGGAGACCTCGGCCCACTTCCCGAGCAGCCGCTCGGCCGCTCCGGAGTCGATCGCGCGGGCCGCCCGCTCCAGGCCCGCCGACAGCTCGGCGTCGAGGTCGGTGACCGGGCCGTCGTAGGCCGCGAGCGCACCGGCGGCGTTGAGCAGCACCGCCTCACGGACGGGGCCCTGCTTGCCGGCGACGAGGTCGCGGGCGACCTCGGCGTTGGCGCGGGCGTCGCCGCCCCGCAGGTCGTCCCGGGTGGCGGGGGCGATGCCGAGGCGTGCGGGATCGACGGTCTCCCGACGCACCTCTCCCCCGCCGGCCATCCAGACCGCGCTGCCGGTGGTGGTGGTCAGCTCGTCGAGCCCGTCGTCGCCTCGCACCACGAGCGCCGACGCCCCGCGCCCGGCCAGCACCTCGGCGATCACCGGGGCGAGCCGCGCGTCCGCGCACCCGACGAGCCCGGCGGAGGGCTGGGCCGGGTTGGTGAGCGGGCCGAGGATGTTCATGGCCGTGGGGACGCCGAGCTCGCGGCGCACCGGGCCGGCGTGCCGCATCGACGGGTGGAAGACCGGGGCGAAGCAGAAGGCGATGCCCGCCTCCGCCACGCACCGCGCGACGGAGGCCGGCGGGAGGTCGATGACCACGCCGAGCGCCTCGAGCACGTCCGCGGCACCCGAGGACGACGACGCGGCCCGGTTGCCGTGCTTCACCACCGGCACCCCGGCGGCCGCGACCACGATCGCCGCCATCGTCGAGATGTTGACGGTGTTGGCCTGGTCCCCGCCGGTGCCGACGATGTCCACCGCGCGCCCGTCGACGGTCACCCGGTTCGCGTGCTCCAGCATGGTCGCGGCGAGGCCGGTGATCTCGGTGGCCGTCTCCCCCTTGGACCGGAGCGCGACGAGGAACCCGGCGAGCTGGGCCGGTGTGGCGTCGGCGGACAGCACGCGGTCCATCACCCAGGCCGTGTCCTCGGCGGCGAGGTCCTGACCGGAGATCAGCCGGCCGAGCAGCGCCGGCCAGGTCTGGTCGGCCATCAGCGGCGGACGGGAGTGCCGTCCCCGCCCTCGACGCCGCGCAGCACGTCGGCCACCGTCTCGGCGGCGGTCAGCGGGTCGAGCGGGTGCACGAGCACGGCGTCGGCGCGGGACCAGGTGGCCAACCACCGGTCGTCGGCGCGCCGGACGGACACCACGATCGGGGGGCAGTCGGTGATCTCGTCCTTCAGCTGCCGGGCGAGGCCCAGGCCGCCGGTCGGTTGCGCCTCCCCGTCGAGGATCGCGAGGTCGACCTCGCCGGCGTCGCAGGCCGCGAGGACCTCGGCGACCCCGGCCGCCTCGACGTACCTGACGCGGCCGAGATCGGGTGCGGGACGCCGCCCGACCGCCGTCACGACGGCCTCCCTGACCTCCGGACGATGGCTGTAGACCAGCACGTTCCAGGTCCGCCGCTCGGACGACGCGGAGGGGCTCGTGCTCGCGGGAAGGCTTCCGGCGCTGCTCACCCGCCGCATACTAGTCAGGCACCCTCACACCCGTGGGTGCGCACGCGCGGGAACCCGGACGGGCTGGTGAGACGTTGTGCGAGTGCCGTCCGACCGGTTCTCCCTGACGAAGTGGGTATCCCGACAGGCTGTAGAAGTTCGCGTGGGGTCATAATGCCCGCGTGACGACAGCGGCTCCCAACATCAGCGCGCGGATCCACTCGCTGAACCGACCGAACCTGGTCAGCATCGGCACCATCGTCTGGCTGTCCAGCGAGCTGATGTTCTTCGCCGGCCTGTTCGCGATCTACTTCACCGCGCGCGCCCAGAACGTCGGCGAGTGGCCTCCGCCGCCGACCCATCTCGACGTCCCCTACGCCCTGGTCGTGACGATCGTCCTCGTGGCGTCGTCGTTCACGTGCCAGTTCGGGGTGTTCGCCGCGGAGCGGGGCGACGTGTTCGGCCTCCGGCGCTGGTACACCCTGACCCTGCTCATGGGCGCGTTCTTCGTGGCCGGGCAGATCAACGAGTACCACACGCTGGTGACCGAGCACGAGACGACGATCTCGTCCAGCGCCTACGGCACGGTCTTCTACATGGCCACGGGCTTCCACGGCCTCCACGTGACCGGCGGCCTGATCGCGTTCATCTTCCTGTTGATCCGCACCAGGCTGAGCAAGTTCACCCCGGCACAGGCCACCGCGGCGATCGTCGTGTCCTACTACTGGCACTTCGTCGACGTCGTCTGGATCGGCCTCTTCGCCGTCATCTACTTCATCCGGTAGCGGACCCCGCTCCCCGGAAGCACCGAACGCCGACCGTGAGGGTTTGACGCCGACGATGACCACCGAGACCACCACACCACCCGCCCCCCGGAAGCGGCGGCCGCACGGCAAGATGCGGCGCAAGTTCGCCGGTCTCCTCGCGATCGGCGTCGCCCTGCTGGCGGTGGGCGCCGGGTACACGCTGCTCGCACCCAACGCCGAGGACAACGAGGCGCAAGCCCAGCCCGACGCCGCGCTGATCGCCAAGGGGCAGCAGCTCTACGAGTCCGCCTGCATCACCTGCCACGGCTCCAACCTGCAGGGGGTCGCGGAGCGCGGTCCCAGCCTGATCGGCGTCGGCGACGCCGCCGTCTACTTCCAGGTCTCCTCCGGTCGGATGCCGCTGGCGCGCCAGGAGGCCCAGGCGGGCCGCAAGCCGCCGCTCCCGAAGTTCGACCCGGACACCGACGAGGGCCGGGCCAACCTCGACGCCCTGGGCGCCTACGTCCAGGCCAACGGCGGCGGACCCGAGACCCCCGCGCAGACCGGCGCCGCCCTCCGTGGTGACGACCCGGCCCGCGGCGGCCAGCTGTTCCGCCTGAACTGCGCCTCGTGCCACAACTTCACCGGTGTCGGCGGTGCGCTGTCGTCGGGCAAGTACGCCCCGACGCTGTCGACGCCCACCGAGGAGCAGATCTACACCGCGATGCTCACGGGCCCGCAGAACATGCCGAAGTTCGGCGACCGGCAGCTCACGCCGGACGAGAAGCGGGACATCATCGCCTACGTCAAGTCCGTCACCAACGGCAACAACCAGGTCGGCGGCTACGACCTCGGGGGCCTCGGCCCGACGACCGAGGGCGTGGTCATCTTCGTCGTCGGCCTGACCGCTGTCGTCGGTTTCGCAATGTGGTTGGGAGCGAAGAATTGAGCGCCACCGACGCAGGGTCGGCGACCCATCCCACCCGCCCCTCCCCGGAGGAGCTCGAGGGGATGAGCCAGGAGGAGCTGGCGCGGCTGGCCGGGACCCTCGACGACGTCGAGGTCGTGCACAACGCGCCCAAGTGGCCGGTCCGGGGCACGCGGGCGGAGAAGCGGGCCGAGCGGACCGTCGCGGTCTGGTTCGTCCTGTCGGCGCTGGCGGCCCTCGGCTTCATCGTCGCGTTCATCGCCTGGCCGCACGACTACCGCGCCCCCGGTACCCCCGGGTACGGCTGGTACGTCCTGTACACCCCGGCCATCGGCTTCCTGTTCGGGTTCACGGTCCTCGCGCTGGGCATCGGTGTCATCGCCTACGTACGGAAGTTCTTCCCGGAGGAGGTCTCGGTCCAGCAGCGGCACGACGGCCGTTCGGACGAGGTCGACCGTCAGACGATCCTCGCCCAGCTGGTCTCCGCCGGGAAGTCGACGGACATCGGCCGGCGCAAGCTGATCACCCGCTCCGCGGGCGCCGCGGCCGGCATCTTCGGCCTCGGTCTCGGCATCGCGGCCATCGGCCCGCTCGTCCGCAACCCGTGGAAGGGCGGCGACCAGGCCGCGCTGTGGGTCACCGGCTGGGCCCCGAAGGGCGGCGAGACCGTCTACCTGCGCCGCGACACCGGCATCCTCAGCGAGGTCTCCCGGGTCCGCCCGGAGGACATGGAGCCGGGCTCCATGGAGACGGTGTTCCCCTACCGCGAGTCGGAGCGCGGCAACGAGGAGGAGCTGCTGCGCGCGCAGCGCGCCTCGGACGCGCCCGTCATGCTGATCCGCCTCCGTCCCGGCACCCCGACGATCAAGCGTCAGGGCCAGGAGAACTTCAACTTCGGCGACTACTACGCCTTCTCGAAGGTGTGCACCCACCTGGGCTGCCCGACGTCGCTGTACCAGACGCAGGACAACCACATCCTGTGCCCGTGCCACCAGTCGCAGTTCCTCGCGACCGAGTACGCGCGGCCGGTCTTCGGTCCGGCGACGCGCGCATTGCCACAGCTGCCCATCACCGTGGACAGTGAGGGCTACTTCGTGGCACGGAGCGACTTCATCGAGCCCGTCGGACCGGCATTCTGGGAGCGGAGGCCATGAGCGCCATCACGACACCCGTCACCAAGTCCGGTGGCCCGAAGAGCAAGGCCGGCGCCGCGCTCGACGAGCTGGACGAGCGGTTCCACCCCGCCGCCGGGCTCCGGAAGCAGTTCAACAAGGTCTTCCCCACGCACTGGTCGTTCATGCTGGGCGAGGTCGCGCTCTACAGCTTCATCGTCCTGCTGCTGTCGGGCACGTACCTCGGCCTGTTCTTCGACCCGTCGATGACCGAGGTCGTCTACAACGGGGCCTTCGACAACCTGCGCGGCATCCACATGTCGCGGGCCTACGAGAGCGCCGTCCAGATCTCCCTGGAGCTCCGCGGCGGCCTGTTCGTACGGCAGATCCACCACTGGGCGGCGCTGCTGTTCGTCGCCTCGATGGTCGTCCACATGTTCCGCGTGTTCTTCACCGGCGCGTTCCGCAAGCCGCGTGAGACGAACTGGATCATCGGCCTGGTGCTGATCCTGCTGGGCATGCTCGAGGGCTTCACCGGCTACTCGCTGCCGGACGACCTGCTCTCCGGCATCGGCCTGCGCATCGCCTCCGGCTTCATCATGTCGATCCCGCTGATCGGCACCTGGATCCACTGGGCGCTGTTCGGTGGCGAGTTCCCGGGCATGGAGATCATCCCGCGGCTGTACATCGTCCACGTGCTGATCTTCCCGGGCATCCTGCTCGCGCTGATCGGCGTGCACCTGGCGCTGGTCTGGTACCAGAAGCACACGCAGTTCCCCGGCCCCGGCCGCAAGGAGAACAACGTCGTCGGTGTTCGGATCCTCCCGGCGTTCGCGGCGAAGGGCGGCGCGTTCTTCGCGATCGTCACCGGCGTCCTCGGCATCATGGCGGGCGTCTTCCAGATCAACCCGATCTGGAACCTCGGCCCCTACGACCCCGCGCACGTCTCCGCCGGGTCGCAGCCCGACTGGTACATGCTCTTCTCCGAGGGCATGGCCCGCATCTTCCCGCCGTGGGAGATCTACCTGTTCGGCCGCTACACGATCCCGGCGGCGTTCTGGGCCACGGTGGCGTTCCTCCCGGTGCTGTTCATCGTCGCGGGCATCTACCCGGCCCTCGAGCGGAAGATGACCGGCGACAACGCGCTGCACAACCTGCTGCAGCGCCCGCGTGACGTCCCCGTCCGCACCTCGCTGGGCATCATGGGCATCACGTTCTACGTCTGGCTGGTGCTCTCGGGCGTCAACGACTGGATCGCCTACTTCTTCCACGTCTCGCTGAACGCGACCACGTGGGCGGGCCGCATCGGCCTGCTGGTGCTCCCGCCGATCGCCTACTGGGTCACCTACCGGATCTGCATCGGCCTGCAGAAGAGCGACCGGGCGGTCCTGGAGCACGGCATCGAGACGGGCATCATCCGGCGCCTGCCGCACGGTGAGTTCATCGAGGTGCACCAGCCGCTGGCCGGCGTCGACGAGCACGGCCACGCGATCCCGCTGGAGTACCAGGCCGCCCCGGTGCCCAAGCGGATGAACCAGCTGGGCTACGGGGGCACGCCGGTCGCCGGCTCGATGCTCGGCCCGGACCCCGCCGACGAGACGGTGGCCCTCGAGCAGGCCCGCGCCGAGAACCACCACCGCGAGCTCGAGGAGCACGACCGGCGCGCCCGGGCCGCGGAGGAGCTGGAGCTGGCCGGCCGGCCCGACGCAGGGCGGCCGAAGGACCAGACGGACTGACGGTCCGCCGGTCCGAACCGGAACACGGAGAAGGGGTCCCGCACCGCGGGGCCCCTTCTCCCGTTCGCGGAACCCCGCCGTTCGCGGGCCCCTGCCGTTCGCGGGCCCCTGCCGTTCGCGGGCCCCTGCCGTTCTCGAGGCCCGTCGACGGACCACCCTGTCCGGGTGGCCAGGTGTGGCACGCCACGCACGGCTGCTACGGTGGCGGACGTGCGACCCGCAGCGATCCTTCTCGCCGCGCGCGCAGGGCTCGTAGTAGCCCAGCGCGTCGGCTGAGCCAGGCTGCCGTCGCGCCCTTCGCGGGACCCTCTCGCCCCGCGCTCCCCCAAGCCGAGAACCCTGCCGAGACCTGGCTCGCGTTCCCAGCAGCACCACGAACGCATCCCCCGGAGCACGTCCATGAGCATCACGATCGACCGGCCGAGCACCACCACCGACCGCACCGCCGGCTGCCGCATCCTCCGCCGCCACACGATCGTCACCACGCACGGCATGGACGGCGTCCTGCTGGTCGCCGCCGAGCTGCGCGCCTGTGGCGGTCTCGTCAAGGAGATGGCGGTCGACGTCCGTGAGGGCGTCGGCTGCAGCGAGCTCACCTGCTCGGTCAGCATGACCGCGGAGGAGGCCGCCGAGTTCGTGACCCGCCTCCGCGCCCTGCCGAGCGTCGAGTCCGTCGACCCCTACTAGAGATCGCGGTATGGAACCAGAATGCGAATTCGAGCCTCGATTTCGAGCATCATGGTTCCATAACGCGGTCAGACGCGGGTCCGGCTACGGGCCGCGGCGAGCATCTCGCCCAGCTCGGCGACCTTGACCCGCTCGGCCCCGCCGCGGGCCTCCCCCAGGCGCAGCTCCTCGGCGTCGAGCCGTTCCCAGTCGGTCCAGGTGACCGGCTCGATGCCGTAGGCCTCCAGCCGTTCGACGACGGACGCCGGGTCCGGGTACTCGGGGTCCGGGAGGGTGTGGAGGTCGTCGAGCAGCGACGCGACGGTCTCCACGGCGTCGCCCTTGTTCGTGCCGATCACGCCGGTGGGGCCGCGTTTGATCCAACCGGTCACGTAGGCCCCGGGCACCGGGCGGTCGCCGTCGACGACGCGTCCGGCCTCGTTGGGCACGATCCCGTTCCGCTCGTCGTAGGGCAGCCCCGGGATCGGCTCGCCCGAGTACCCGATCGCCCGGACGACCAGCCCGGCCTCGAAGGTCTCCTCCTGGCCGGTCCCGACGACCTTCCCGTCGCGCACCTCGTTGCGCTCGACGACCATGCCGGCCACCCGGCCGCCCTCCTCCAGCAGCCGTACGGGCGTGCGCAGGAAGTGCAGGTGGATGCGGCGGGCGGCGTCGCCGGGCTCGTGGCCCGCCCACTCGGTGAGCATCGTGAGGTTCTGCTTCTGTCGGCGCTCCATCGTGTCGAGCACGGCCTCGGGGGTGCCCCGGGACAGCGCGCCGTCGTCGTGCACCAGTACCTGTACGCCCTCGAGCTCGCCGATCTGCCGCAGCTCCGCCGGGGTGAACTTGACGTGCTCCGGGCCGCGCCGGATCACCACGTGGACGTCGGCGACCGCGCTCCCGCGCAGGGTCTCCAGCACCCGGTCAGGGACGTCCGTCCCCGCCATCTCGGCGTGCCCGCGGGCGAGCACGCGGGCGACGTCGAGGGCGACGTTGCCGGCCCCGACCACGACCACGCCGGGGTGGTCGAGCAGCGGGTCCAGGTCGACGAAGTCCGGGTGCCCGCAGTACCAGCTCACGAACGCGCCGGAGCCGTGGCTGCCGTCGAGCTCCTCGCCGGGGATGCCCAGGGCGCGGTCCACCGAGCTGCCCGAGGCGTGCACGATCGCGTGGTAGTGCTCGCGGAGCACCTCGAGCGGGATCCCGCCCTCCCCGACGCGGACGTTGCCCAGGAACCGGACGCGGGAGCCGTCGGCGAAGGGCTTCTGCAGCACCCGGATCACCGACTTCATCTTCACGTGGTCCGGGGCGACGCCGTAGCGGACCAGCCCGTACGGGGCGGGCAGCCGGTCGAGCACGTCGACGTCGACGGGGACCTCGGAGGCCAGCAGGGCGGCCGCGGCGTACAGGCCGGACGGGCCGGCCCCGACCACCGCCACTCTCGGTTGCGCGGGCATCTCGGGCGTCACTGCTCCTCGCGCGCCGCCGGTCGACGGGTCGTCGGCGGTCGGCGGCGGCCGACCCCGCCGGCGTCCGGGGCGCAGGTGGTGGGAATGCGCGTCTGTCCGGCTCAGTATCGCCCGCCCGGGAGGCCCCGCGAGTGAGATCCGTCACGCGCGGCCGGCCCGGTCGGTGGGCGCCGGTCAGCCCGCGAGCTCCTCGCTGCTGCGGAAGGCCCGCCGGTAGTCGGCGGGCGCGACCCCGACGACCTTGCGGAAGTGGTGCCGCAACAGGGTGGCGCTGCCGAACCCGCAGCGGGCGGCCACGGCGTCGACCGAGAGGTCGGTGTCCTCGAGCAGGCGGCGGGCGTGCAGCACCCGCTGTCGGGTGAGCCAGCGCAGCGGCGTCGTTCCCGTCTCGTTCACGAAGCGCCGCGCGAAGGTCCGCTCGGACATCGTGGCGCGCCGGGCCAGGTCCGCGACCGTGTGCTCGACGTCCAGATGCGTCAGCATCCAGTCCAGCAGGGGCCCGAGCGAGTCCGCAGAGCACTCCGGCACGGGACGCTCGATGAACTGGCGCTGCCCGCCCTCACGCTGCGGCGGTACGACCATGCGGCGGGCGATCCCGTTGACGACCGCGCTGCCGAGCTCACGGCGGACCAGGTGCAGGCAGGCGTCGATCCCCGCGGCGGTACCGGCGCTGGTGATGAGGTTGCCGTCGTCGACGAAGAGGACGTCCGGGTCCACCTCCACCAAGGGGTAGCGCTCGCGCAGCTCGTCGACGCTGTGCCAGTGGGCGGTGACCTTGCGCCCGTCCAGCAGCCCGGCCGCGGCCAGGACGAACACGCCCGAGCAGACGCTGAGCAGCATCGCGCCGGCGGCCTCGGCGTCGCGCAGGGCCTGCAGCGCCTCCTCCGGGAACTCCCGCAGCCGCGTGGCGGGGACGGCGACCAGGTCGGCGCCGCGCAGGCCCTCGAGGCCGTACTGCGGCACGACCTGCACGCCCCCGGTGGTGCTGACCGGCTTCCCGGCCTCGAGGCCGCACACGCGGTACTCGAGGACCGGAAGGCCGTCGTCGGAGCGGTCCAGGCCGAACACCTCGCACAGCACGCCGAACTCGAACACGGCGAGCTCGGGCATGACGAGCACGGCGACGCTGCGCAGCATGAGCGCCAGCGTACTGGCGGCATCTTTGCGCAGGGTGTCTTCCCTGCCACTTCTGGCAGGAAGTGATGCAGAGCAAACTTTCTGCCATGACCGCCACGATCCTCGTCCTCGCCGCCCTCGTCGTCCTCGGCTGGAGCCTGGCCCGCGCCCACCGCGACGGGCGGCGCCGCTTCCGGCTCGTCCAGTTCCGCCCCGCAGCGCCGTTCGCGGGCGTGCTGCCGGCCGACCGCGACCGGGAACGCCTCGTCGCCGACCTGCGGGCGCTGCCCGACTCCCCGGCCGACATCGAGACCCGGCTGCGCATCTAGGCACACCCGACCGACGGCGCCGGCCCGGACGGGCCGGCGTCGCCCCTGTCAGGCCAGATGGAACTCCGTGAGCCGCTCCGCTTCCTCCGCCACCTCCCGCGCCACCGCGGCGGGCAGCTCCGCGAACGGGGCCGGCACCACCCGGCCCCCGGTGAACCGCCAGGTTCCGGCCACCCGGCCGTCGACCAGGAAGGTCGGCGTGGACTGCGGCATCCGCGGGGCGAACACCTTCTCCCGGTGCTCCGGTGGCAGGATGCCCGCTCGGGTCGCGTGCCCGAGCAACAGCACCGCGTCCCAGTTCGACAGGAACCGCACCGGTGCCGGGGTGTCCGCGGCCGGGAGCGGCCACCGCGGGAGATCGACGAGCTCGCCGCCCGCCGGATCGCGGAACCGCCGGGTGTCCAGCCGCGCGAGCACCGCCCGGACCTCGGTGACCGTCCAGCCCGCGTACCGCGCGACGTCCTGCGCGGAGGCCGGGCCGAACCCGCGCAGGTAGCGCTCGACCAGCAGCTCCTCGGCACGGGCCCGGTCGGCCCCGCTCGCGGGCACCCAGTCCTCGGCCAGACCGTACACGTGCGCGCGGGGCGACTCCCAGGTCCCGGCGGGCGGCACCCGGACCAGGTCGAGCCACAGCTGCACGCCCTGGAAGGCGATCTTCGGGAACCCGTCCTCCGCGAGCCGTGCGACGATCTCGGCCTGCTTGCGCGGCCCGCCCGCGAGGTACCCGCGGACGGCGGCGGCCACGGCGGGCATGTCCAGCCCCGCGGCCTGCTTCTGCACGCGCAGCCACCACCGGCGCCGGGGCTCGCGCACCGCCTCCGTGAGCGGGGCCAGGTCGGCCGCCGAGACCATGTGGATGGTGCAGCGCATGACCCAGGCCTGGACGATCCGGCGCCGGCTCAGCGCCGCCGTGAGGTCCTCGGGGCGGAAGTCCCGCAGCCGCGACCACAGCCCCACGTAGCCCGACGGCGCGTACTGCGTCTGCAGTCCGCCCACCCGCTCCACGGCGCGGACCGGCGCGGTCCGCGCCCGCTCCAGCAGGAGCTGCCGCGCCAGCAGCGCCCGGTTCAGCTCACCCCACGACAGCACGCGCTCCCCCACGACGCGCACTGTGCCAGGAGACCCCGACAGAAGCGGCCGGTCAGCGCGGGGCGGCGGCCAGCCCGGCGGTGGGGACGGGCAGGCCGAAGCGCTCCCGCAAGGTCCGCAGCGGCGTCCGGTGGGCCCGCAGCAGCGGGACGACGTCGTCGGCCACCTTCTCCAGGCCGCGCGGCCTGGCGGGGAGGAACACCACGCCGTCGGCCCCGGCCGCGGCGAGCTCGCGGGTGAGCGACGCGAGCCCCGCCGATCCGGAGTGGTGCAGCCCCTCGCCCGCCCCGACGCCCACGTCGACCAGGACGCGCAGCGTCGCCGGGTCGCGCCCGGCCTCGGCGGCCGCGCCCTCGAGGTCGAGCCGGCGCATGGCCGCCTCGCGGACCGAGCCGGCCGCGATCCGCACGACGTCGGCGGACCGCGCCGCGACCGGCAGCGCCTCGGGAGCATCGGCGCGGATCACGACGACGGGCTCGCCCTGCGGCGACCGCGGCACCGGGATCCGGCCGCGGACCTCCACGAACTCGCCGCTGAACCCGTCGCTGATCCCGGCGCTGACGTCCGATCCGGTGCCGCCTCCCGTCCGCAGCCGGTGCGCCACCTCGACGACCTCCGCGGCCTCGGCCCACAGCTCGCCGGACGGGGTCGGCGCGAACGGGTCCCGTACCGTGACCTCCCACCCGGCCCGGCCGAGCGAAGCGGCGTCGAGCGCGGCCACGGCGTCGTGCAGGGCGACGGGATCGGCGCCGGTCACCGGCACCTGCGGCACCAGCCCGGTGCCGGGCACGCCCGGGGCCACGCGGGTGGCGCTCGCGAGGGCGTCGAGCCGGGGCTGCACGGGCGCGGCGCCGGCCGCGCCGACAGCGGGGTCGATAGCGGGGTCGACGGCGGGATCGACCAGGAACAGCACGTCGACGCCGCGGGCCGTGAGGGTCATCCGTTCCAGGTACCGGCCCGGATCGGTGCCCTCCCCGCACGGCTGCACGCCCAGCACGATCGGTCGCTCGGCCACGGGTCCCCCTCGGTCGCGTCTCGGACGCACCATCGCAGCACGGGCACGCGCCGGGCGCCCGCCGGGGTCACCCCCGCAGCCCCTTCAGGTCCGCCTCGACGGCCGCGGCGCAGGCGCGCAGGTGCGGCAGGGCCTCGTCGCGCAGCCAGGCGGTGCTGTTGCGCAGCGCGTGGGTGCTGACGTTGGCGGCCGCGACCACGGTGCCCGCGGCGTCCCGGATGGGGACCGCGACCGACCGCAGCCCGTCCTCCAGCTCCTGGTCGACCAGGCAGTAGCCGGCAGCCCGGACGTCGCCGAGGACGTCGCGCAGGGTGTCCTGGTCGGCCACGGTGCGGTCGGTCAGCGGCTCCAGGGCGCCCAGGCGCGCGTCGAGCTCGGCCGGGGGCAGGGCGGCCAGCAGCACCCGCCCCATCGAGGTGGCGTAGGCCGGGAACCGGGTGCCGACGGTGATCGACACGGCCATGATCCGCGCGGTGGCGACCCGCGCGACGTACACGACGTCGCCGCCGTCGAGCACGGAGATCGAGGCCGACTCGTGCACGGTCTCGACCAGCTCCTCGAGGTGGGGCGCGGCGAGCTCGGGCAGCGACAGCGCCGAGAGGTAGGAGTAGCCGAGCTCCAGCACGCGCGGGGTGAGGGCGAAGAGCCGACCGTCCGTGCGGACGTAGCCGAGCTCGACGAGCGTGAGCAGGAAGCGGCGGGCCGCGGCGCGGGTCAGGCCGGTGGCGCGGGCGACGTCGGACAGCGTCTGTGCCGGGTGCGCCCCGTTGAACGCCTTGATCACCGACAGCCCGCGGGCGAGCGACTGGACGTGCTCCGGGCGGACCGCGTGGTTCTCCGGGTCGGCCGCGCTCACCGGGCCCCCAGGATCCGGTCGACCAGCTCCGCGGCGTGCCCGGTGTCCGGCTCGCCGTCGGTCGTCAGGGCGAGGTTGCGGCGCATGGCCTCCGGGTGCACCTGCAGACCCTCCAGGCTGGTGCGCAACCGGGCCGCGGCGCCGCCGGACACCGCGAGCAGGTCGGTCAGCGTGCCCCACTCCGCGTGCCAGGCGCCGGCCGCGCGCTGGTGCTCGTGGTCCATCGCGGCGAGCAGCGTCGCCACCAGGCCGGGCGCCCGGCGCGCCGACGCCCGCGCGGTGATCGCGGCGATGGGGTTGCGCTTGTGCGGCATGGACGACGAGTCGCCCGGCGCTGCCTCCGAGACCTCGCCGATCTCGGTCTGCGACAGCAACACCACGTCCGTCGCGGGCTTCGCGCACGCCCCGGCCGCCACCCCCAGCGCCCCGGCCAGGGCGCCGATCCGGGTGCGCTCGGTGTGCCACGGGACGCCCTGCGGGGCGAGGCCGAGCAGGTCGGCGACGGCGTCGGAGACGGCGGGCCCGTGCGGGTGCGAGGCGGCCAGCGTCCCGGCCGCGCCGCCGAACTGGACCGGCAGGGCGTCGACCCGGGCCGCCCGCGCGCGGGCGGCGGCGGCGAGCCCGGCGGCCCCCCCCGCGGCGCCCCGCCCGAAGGTCGTCGGCAGGGCCTGCTGGCCGAGGGTGCGGGCGATCGTCGGGGTGTCGCGGTGCGCGGCGGCGAGCCCGGCCGCGGCGACGGCGGCGGCGCGCAGGTCGGCGAGCAGGGTCGGCGCGGCGCGGCGGACGAGCAGCACCAGCGCGGTGTCCATGACGTCCTGGCTGGTCGCTCCCGGGTGCACGGCGCTGCTCGCCCCGCCCGCCGCCTTCCGCAGCAGGCGGACCAGCGGGATGACCGGGTTCCCGCCCTCGACGGCAGCGGCAGCCAGCCCGGCCGGTACGTCCGGGTCCGCGACGAGCCGGTCCGCCGCGGCGGCGACCTCCTCCGCGTCGTCGGGCCGGACGAGGGCGTACCGTGCGGCGGCGCGGGAGAGGGCGACCTCGACGTCGAGCAGCGCGCGGACCCACGCGGTGTCGTCGAGGTGCGCGGCGACGGCGTCGGTGCCGGAGAGCGGCGCGAGCAACCCCGTGTTCGTCATGCGCACGACCGTACGGCATGCGTCCCGCGTGGTCAGGAACAATGGACCCGTGACGCACCCCCGCTACCGCACCGTGCTCCTCGACCTCGACGGCACCCTCGTCGACTCCGCCCCCGGCATCCTCGGGTCCCTGCGCACCGCCTTCGACCAGGTCGGCGTGCCCTACGACGACGCCGTCATCGGCCGCCGCCTGCTCGGCCCACCGCTCTACGAGTCGCTGCCGCCGCTGGTCGGTGCCGAGAACACCGAGAAGATCCTCGCGCTCTACCGGCAGCTCTACCGCGAGAGCGGCCTGCTCAAGTCCACCCCGTACCCGGGCATCGAGGACCTGCTTCGCGCCCTCGCCGGTGCCGGGGTGCGGCTCGGGCTCGCGACGAGCAAGTCCGAGCCCGCCGCCCGCGAGATCGTCGCCAACCAGGGCTGGACCGAGCTGTTCACGGCGATCACCGGCGACACCGTCGACGCGCAGCGGCCCAGCAAGGCAGCCGTGGTGGAGGAGGCGCTGCGCCGGCTCGACTCCCCCGCCCCCGACGAGACGATCATGGTCGGGGACCGGCTGCACGACGTCGTCGGTTCCGGCCGGCACGGCATCTCCTGCCTCGGTGCGGGCTGGGGCTACGGCGAGGCGGGCGAGCTCGACACCGCCGGCGCGATCGCGGTCTACGACACCGCCGCCGACCTGCGGGCCGCACTCCTCTGACGCCAGGATGGGTGAGGGTCGCCGCGGCGACCCTCACCACACCGTGCCCGTCGATGTTCGCAATACGAACTCTTGTGCGAGATGCGAACGGCGGTTACAGTACCCGGCATGGACAAGGTGGTGGCGTCGGCGCGGGAAGCGGTCGCCGACATCGGGGACGGCGCGTCCCTGGCCGTCGGAGGCTTCGGCATGTCCGGCGTCCCGACCGCGCTGATCGCGGCCCTGCTCGAACAGGGCGCGACCGACCTCGAGACGATCAGCAACAACCTCGGGGTGGACGGCTTCGGCCTGGGCACCCTGCTCGCCGCGGGCCGGATCCGCCGGACGATCGGCTCCTACGTCGGCAACAACAAGGAGTTCGCCCGCCAGTACCTCGCCGGCGAGCTCGAGCTTGAGCTGACCCCGCAGGGCACGCTCGCCGAGCGGCTGCGCGCCGGTGGCGCCGGGATCCCGGCCTTCTTCACCCCGGCCGGCGTGGGCACCCTGGTGAGCGACGGCGGCCTGCCGTGGCGCTATGCGGCCGACGGCACGGTCGCGGTGAAGTCGCCGCCGAAGGAGGTCCGCGAGTTCGACGGCGTGCGCTACGTGCTCGAGCGGGCCATCGCCCCGGACTACGCGCTGGTCCACGCCTGGAAGGGCGACCGGCACGGCAACCTCGTCTACCGGCGCAGCGCGCGGAACTTCAACCCGGACTGCGCCGCGGCCGGGCGGATCACGATCGCGCAGGTCGAGCAGCTCGTCGACCCCGGCGAGATCGACCCCGACGCGGTGCACACCCCCGGCATCCACGTCCAGCGCGTCGTGCACGTGCCCGACGCCGAGAAGCCGGTCGAGTTCAGGACGGTGCGGAAGTGAGTCTGACCCGGGACCAGCTCGCGAAGCGGGTGGCCGACGAGCTGCCCGACGGCTCGTACGTGAACCTCGGCATCGGCATGCCGACGCTGGTGCCCGGGCACATCCCGGGCACCCGGACCGTGGTGCTGCACAGCGAGAACGGCATCCTCGGCGTCGGCCCCTACCCGACGGACGACGAGGTCGACCCCGACCTGATCAACGCGGGCAAGGAGACCGTCACGGTCCTGCCCGGCGCGAGCTACTTCGGCTCGTCGGACAGCTTCTCGATGATCCGCGGCGGCAAGGTCGACGTCGCCGTGCTGGGCGCGATGCAGGTCAGCGCGACCGGCGACCTCGCCAACTGGGCCATCCCCGGCAAGATGATCAAGGGAATGGGCGGGGCGATGGACCTGGTGCACGGGGCGAAGAAGGTCATCGTGATGATGGACCACGTCTCCAAGGACGGCTCGCCCAAGATCCTCGAGCAGTGCACCCTGCCGCTCACCGGCGTGGGCTGCGTGAACCGGATCGTCACCGACCTCGCCGTGATCGACGTGACCGACGAGGGCCTGACGCTGGTCGAGACCTTCGGGGTCTCCGAGGACGAGGTCTGCGAGAAGACCGGCGCCCGCCTCCTCTAATGCGTTATGGAACCATAACGCGGTTTCGGGCGGTCATTCTGCGCGTTATGGTTCCAGAGTGCGATCTGGGACGGTGTCTTCGGGCGTGATGGCTCCATAGTGCGGGTCAGCCGACGAGCAGGACGATCAGGGTGCGGGGGCCGTGCACGCCCTCGACCCGGTCCAGCTCGATGTCGCTGGTCGCGCTCGGGCCGCTGATCCACGTCAGCGGGCGGGCCGGGTCGAGGCGGGCCACCGCTGAGGCCACGTCGGCGACCACCTGGTCCGCCCGCACCACGCACACGTGCCGATCGGGCACCAGGGTGGCCGCGCGCCTGCCCTGGCCAGGCCCGTGGTCCAGCACGATCGTCCCGGTGTCGGCGATCCCCAGCGCGGCCGTGGTCAGCACGCCGTCGACGGTGTCCAGCTCGGCGGTCGTCAGCTGCTCGTCGAGGATCGCGTCGGCCGGGCGCAGGTCCTCCGGCAGGTCCGCGGGCACCAGCAGGCGCGGGACACCGTCCAGGGCCGAGGCCAGGTGCGTCGGCAGGTCCTCGGGCGTGCAGCGCACCACCGTCGCCTTGTAGTCGGCGACCCGCTCGGCGAACAGCTCGACCACATCAGCAGCGTCGTCCCGCGTGGTCGGCCGCGGCCCCGGCCGGTCCACGGCGACGTCGGCCGGGGTCTCGACGGCCGGGACGTCGCGCAGGGCCGTGCGCACCCGGCCCAGGATCTCCTCGCGCGCGCTCACTTCGCTCCCCCGTTCCCGTTCTGCTGCTCGGTGCGCCCGCCGTCGGTCCTCGCCCACCAGGCCCGGAACGACTCCTGCGCGGGCACCGGCACGTCCCGCGCGTCGGACCAGGCCGCGGCCGGCCCGGGCAGGGCGCCGAGCACCCCGCGACCGCCGGGCGCGCGACGCTTCGTGCCCCGGAGGACCTTGCCGACCGCCCCGGAGATCCGCTCCGCGGCGGCGGTCCGCCGGGCGTCGGCGAACGCCCACGACGCCGCCTTCATCGCCAGGTTCTGCACCTTCGGCTCGCCCCGGTGGGCGTCGACCACCTTCGTGCGCAGGTGCACCAGCACCTCCGGGATGTCGATGCGCACCGGGCACACCTCGAAGCACGCCCCGCACAGGCTCGACGCGTACGGCAGCGAGTCGAGCTGGGTGTCGTGCCCGACGCCCCGCAGCATCGGGGTGAGGATCGCGCCGATCGGGCCCGGGTAGACCGAGCCGTAGCTGTGCCCGCCGGTGCGCTCGTAGACCGGGCAGACGTTGAGGCACGCCGAACACCGGATGCAGCGCAACGCCTGCCGGCCGACCTCGTCGGCGAGGACGTCCGTACGCCCGTTGTCGAGCAGCACGACGTGCACCTCCTGCGGCCCGTCGCCCGGGGTCACCCCGGTCCACATCGAGGTGTACGGGTTCATCCGCTCGCCGGTGGAGCTACGCGGCAGCAGCTGCAGGAAGACGTCGAGATCCGCCCACGTGGGCACCAGCTTCTCGATGCCCACCACGCTGACCAGGACCTCGGGCAGGGTCAGGCACATCCGGCCGTTGCCCTCGCTCTCGACCACGGCCAGCGTGCCGGTCTCGGCGACCGCGAAGTTGGCCCCGGACACCGCGACCTTGGCGCGCAGGAACTTCTCCCGCAGGTGCGCCCGGGCGGCGGCGGCGAGCTCGGCCGGCGTGTCGGTCAGGTCGCGCGGGGCGGCCTTCCCGTACCGGCCCATCTCGCGCAGGAAAATCTCCCGCACCTCGGAGCGGTTGCGGTGGATCGCCGGCACCAGGATGTGGCTGGGCAGGTCGTCGCCGAGCTGCACGATGAGCTCGGCCAGGTCGGTCTCCCAGGCGTGGATCCCGGCGGCCTCGAGGGCCTCGTTGAGCCCGATCTCCTGGGTCGCCATGGACTTGACCTTGACGACCTCGTCCGTGCCGTGCCGGCGCGCGACGTCGACGACGATCCGGTTGGCCTCGGCGGCGTCGCGCGCCCAGTGCACGGTCGCCCCGGCCCGGGTCAGCGACTCCTCGAGCTGGGCGAGGTAGGTGTCGAGGTGCCGCAGCGTGCGGTCCTTCAGCGCGGCGCCGGCCAGCCGCAGCCGCTCCCACTCGTCGACCTCGCCGACGACGGCGGCCCGCTTGGCCCGGATCGTGCCGGTGGCGTGGGCGAGGTTGCGGCGGAGCTGGGTGTCGGCCAGCGCGGTGCGCGCCGCGGTCGGGAAGGCCGGCGTGCCGAGGAACGTGGCGCTCACCGGGCACCCCCGGTCAGGGCCGCGCTGCCGGCCGAACGCCGGTCCGCCTCCCGGGGCGGCTGCTCGATCACGGGTTCGGTGGAGGCCAGCACCTCGGCGAGGTGCATGACCCGCACGCCCGACCGCTCGCGGGAGAGCAGCCCGCCGATGTGGGTCAGGCAGGAGTTGTCGCCCGCGACCAGCACCTCGGCGCCGGACTCGCGCACGTGCCGCGCCTTGTCCGCGCCCATCGCGATCGAGGTCTCCGAGTTCTTCACCGCGAAGGTCCCGCCGAACCCGCAGCACTCCGTGGCCTCCGGAAGCTCGACCAGTCGCAGCCCGCGCACCGCCTCCAGCAGGCGGGTCGGGCGGTCGCCCACGCCCAGCATCCGCAGCGAGTGGCAGGTCGGGTGGTAGGTGACCCGGTGCGGGAAGTACGCCCCGACGTCGACCACGCCCAGGACGTCGACCAGGTACTCCGACAGCTCGTACACCGGCGGCGCCTCCTCGACGGCGCGCACGAGGCCCGGGTCGCCGGAGCGTTCGGCCACCATCCGGTGCTGGTGGCGCACGGATCCGGCGCACGACCCCGACGGCACCACGACGGCCTCGTACCCGGCGAACGCCTCCAGGTGGCGGCGCAGCAGCGGCACGGCCTCGTCGAGGTAGCCGGTGTTGACCATCGGCTGGCCGCAGCAGGTCTGTGCGGCCGGGAAGTCGACGTCGACGCCCAGCCGGCGCAGCAGGGTGACGACGGCGCGGCCGGTGTCCGGGAACAGGGCGTCGTTCATGCAGGTGACGAGCAGGCCGACGGGCACGGTGCCTCCGGTGGTGGACGGAGCGTGGCTCTGGGTGACCCCAGCTGAGCTATGGTCGGACCTTAGTCCGAACGGTAGGCTCCGTCCACCGAGGGGGTGGAGATGGCGGCACCACGCTGGGACCAGGTCCAGCGCGTCCCGACCTACGAGCTCGTGATCGAGCGGATCGAGGAGCAGCTCGTGTCCGGAGCGCTCGGGCCGGGTGACCGGCTCCCCCCGGAGCGGGAGCTGGCCTCGATGCTCGGCGCGAGCCGGCAGGCGGTGCGCGAGGCGCTGCGCGTGCTGCAGGCGCAGGGCGTGGTGCGCTCGCAGCAGGGCACCGGCAACGACTCCGGCACCGTGATCGTCCCGGCGCCGGCCAAGGCGCTGTCCCGACTCCTCAAGGTGCACCTCGCCGTGAGCTCCTTCCCGGCCGAGGACCTCACCGGCGCGCGCGTGATGCTGGAGCGGACCAGCGCCGCGTCGGCCGCCGAGCGGCACTCCCCCGCCGATCTCGCCCGGCTCCGCGAGGCGCTCTCGGCGATGGAGGCCGACCTCCCGCGCGTGGAGTTCAGCCCGCTCGACACCGCCTTCCACGTCGCGATCGCCGAGTCCGGCGGGAACCGGCTGGTCAGCGAGCTGACCGCGGCGATCCGCGAGTCGCTGCGCGGTGCCCTGCTCGACGGCATGCGGGCCGAGGAGGACTGGCCGGGCCTGCGGACGGTGCTGCGCCGCGAGCACCGCGGGATCGTCGACGCGATCGCGGCGGGCGACGGCCCCCTGGCCGCGGAGCGGATGGAGGCCCACATCCGAGCCTTCCACCGGCGCCTGCCGTGACGGCCGCAGGGATCAGGCTCCCAGGTCGTCGTCGGGCGGCGGGGTGGCGGCCGATCCCGCCCGCCGGGCCCGGTCCTCGAGATAGCGCTTCTCGGCGAGGTTGAGGGTCGCGCGGGCGGCCCGCCGGTAGTGCTCGCGGGCCTGCTCGTGCTCGCCGAGCCGGTCCAGCAGGTGGGCGCGGACGGCGTCGGGCCGGTGGTGGCGGGCCAGGCGCTCGTCCCCCGCCACCCGGTCCAGCACCTCCAGCCCGCGTTCGGGCCCGTAGGCCATCCCGACGGCCACGGCACGGTTCAGCGTGACGACCGGGTTGTCCGTGCACTCCTCGAGCAGCCGGTAGAGGATCTCGATCTGCCGCCAGTCGGTGTCGGCGTCCGTGGGCGCCTCGGCGTGCACCGCCGCGATCGCGGCCTGCAGCTGGTACGGGCCGACCCGGCGCCGCACGAGCGTGCGTTCGAGCAGGGCGGTCGCGTCGCCGATCGCCGCGTGGTCCCAGCGGCTCCGGTCCTGCTCGGCGAGGGCGATCATCCGGCCGTCGGCGTCGGTGCGGGCCCGCCGGCGGGCGTCGGTCAGGAGCATGAGGACGAGCAGCCCGGCCACCTCGCCGTCGTCGGGCAGGAGGCGGTGCAGCATCCGGGTCAGCCGGATCGCCTCGGCGGACAGGTCGACCCGGGTGAGCCCGGGCCCCGCGCTGGCCGTGTAGCCCTCGTTGAAGATCAGGTAGAGGACGTGCAGGGCGGCGGCCAGCCGCTCGGTCCGGACGTCGTCGGGCAGGGTGAACACGGCGCCGCCGGCCTCGATCGTGGCCTTCGCCCGGCTGATCCGCTGGGCCATCGTCGCCTCGGGGACCAGGAAGGCGCGGGCGATCTCCGCGGTGGTCAGCCCGCCGACGGCGCGCAGGGTCAGCGCGATCCGGCTCGCCTCGGTGAGGTCCGGGTGCACGCAGAGCAGCAGCATCTCGAGGCTGTCGTCGACCGCCGGCGCCTCGAGGTCGACGGCCTCGCCCGGGTCGATCGCGGCGGCCTCCTCCCGGCGCCGCCGCGCGCTGTCGCTGCGCCACAGGTCCGTCAGCCGCCGGCGGGCGACGGTGACCAGCCAGCCGACCGGCTCCTCCGGGACGCCGCTCTCCGGCCAGCCGGTCGCCGCGGCCAGCAGGGCCTCCTGCACCGCGTCCTCGCACAGGTCGAACTGCCGGTAGCGGGCCACGAGCACGCCGAGGACCTGCGGCGCGCAGCGGCGCAGCAGGTCCTCAAGCGCACGGTCGGACACTCAGGAGGCCTCGGGCTCGGTCAGGCCGAAGCCGCTCGTGAACACGACCGGCCGCACCTCGATCGCGAGCCCCTCGATCGCGGCGTCGGGGATCATCGCGGCGAGCTCGTAGGCCCGCTCCGGCGTCTCGACGTCGACCACGTAGAAGCCGCCCATGTACTCCTTGGCCTCGACGAACGGCCCGTCGGTCACGGTCGTCGCGCCGTTGCGGACGGACACCACCGCGCTGCGGGAGGGATCGGCCAGCGCCTGCGTGCCGATCATCTCCCCGGTGCGGGTGATCTCCTCCATGAACCGGCCGTGCCCGGCCTCGATCTCGCGGCCCTGCGCCTCGGTGAGGCTCTCCAGCACGGCGGGGTCGATCTGCATGATGATCAGGTACTTCACGACGTCTCCTCTCGTCGGCGGCGTCCGGGCGGGCGTCCGTCACGAGCTCGTACGGAGCGGACGGCCCGCACTCGACATCCTGCCGTGAGTGAGCTGCGTCACATCACTCGAAGGAACCGGCCCGGTTCGGGCGGCGCCGCTCCTGCGTGCCGGACCTGTGCGGCAACCGTGTCCACGTGGCCGACCACCGCGCGGCGGGTTCCGGCTAGCGTTCCGCCCGATGGACACTCCCGCGCTGCAGCGCCGGCTGGGGACGCTCGACGCCACCGTGATCGGGCTCGGCTCGATGATCGGCGCCGGGGTGTTCGCGGCCTTCGCGCCGGCGGCGGCCGCCGCCGGGTCCGCGCTGCTCGTCGGACTTGCCCTGGCCGCCGTGGTGGCGTGGTGCAACGCGACGTCGTCGGCCCAGCTCGCGGCCCGCTACCCCCGGTCCGGTGGCACGTACGTCTACGGGCGCGAGCGGCTGGGCCCGTGGTGGGGGTTCGTCGCGGGCTGGGGCTTCGTGATCGGGAAGACGGCCAGCTGTGCGGCCATGGCGCTCACCGCGGCGGCCTACCTCGTTCCTCCTGCGTGGCAACGGCCGGTCGCCGTGCTCGCCGTCGTCGTGGTGACCGGGGTGAACCTGGCGGGGGTGACGCGCACGGCCCGGCTGACCCGGGTCCTGGTCGCCCTCGTCCTCCTCGCGCTGGGCGCGATCCTGGTGACCGCGGTGGTCCGTGGCCCGCTGCACCCCGTGGGACCGGTGGTCGGCCGGACCGGCGTCTACGGGGTCCTCCAGGCCGCCGGCCTGCTCTTCTTCGCGTTCGCCGGGTACGCGCGGGTCGCGACGCTCGGCGAGGAGGTCCGGGACCCCGAACGCACCATCCCGCGGGCGATCACGCTGGCGCTCAGCGGCGCGGTGGTGGTCTACGCGGCCGTCGGCGTCGTGCTGCTGCTGGTGCTGGGTCCGTCGCGGCTGGCGGCGTCGTCCGCACCGCTGGCCGAGGTCCTCCCGTCCGGCGCGGCGTGGATCGCGGCGGTCGGCGGCGCACTCGCGTCGCTCGGCGCGCTGCTCGGGCTCGTCGCCGGGGTGGGGCGGACCGTGCTCGCGATGGCGCGGGAGGCCGACCTGCCGGCGCCGCTCGCCGCCGTCGACGCCCGGCGTTCGGTGCCGCAGCGTGCGGAGATCACGGTCGCGGTCGTCGTGGCGGCGCTGGTGTGCACCGTGGACCTGCGCGGGGCGATCGGCTTCTCCTCCTTCGGTGTGCTGCTCTACTACTTCGTCGCCAACCTGTCGGCGGTCGGGCAGCCGCGGCCCGAGCGCCGGTACCCACGGGCGTTCCCGGTGGTCGGGATGGTGGGTTGCGCCGTGCTCGCCGCGACCCTCCCCTGGCAGTCCGTGGCGGTCGGCGTCGCGGTCGTGGTCGTCGGGGTGGGGTACCGGTGGTGGCGGTCGCGCTGACCGCGTTCCGCGCCTGGGTCGGGGCTCGGTGACGGTCGCGCTGAGCGCGCTTCGTGCGTGCGCCGGGGCTCGAGGGCGCTGCAGGCGGGTGAGCGTGTGATCACCGACGGTCCGGGCCCGATCAGGCCTGGGACCTTCGACCCTGCTCCGGGGACCGAGCGGCCCGCCGACGCTGATCGGTCGGCCTCTCCTGCCGCCGGCACCGGCCCGCGACGCTGATCGCCGGCGCACGGGCCGGTCCGGGAGGACACCGCCGCTGCGCCGCAACGGATCCGGCAGCGCGGGCGGGCGCGCGGACCGGGCCGGACGTCCGGGAGGGGCAGGGAGGGCCCACCCGGTTCCCGGGCGACCGGGCGGCGGTGGTGGGCCGACCGCCCGGTCGCCCCTCCGACACCCGGCCGCGGCCGGCGATGCCCCCCGACCACCGCGGCCGGGCCCTCCTTCGGCCGCGCATCGCTGCTCCGACCTGGGCGGGTCGGGCCTCCCGGTCCGGGCCGCTCGGCCGGGCCGGGTCCGTTGGACGGGCCGGCTCCCGATCCGAGCCGCTCGGCCGGGCCGGGTCCGTTGGACGGGTCGGGCTCCCGATCCGAGCCGCTCGGCCGGGCCGGGTCCGTCCACCACCCGCAGCTCACTGCCGGGGACCATGACGCCCGCCCTGATCACGCGTCGTGGACGCGGAGCGCCGAAATGCGACCGTTCCGGCCCCGGACGAATGATCACGCCCAGAGCCAGGTCGCTTGATCAACCGTCATGGACAGAGACGGTCGAAATACGACCCTGCTGGTCCATCACCGGTGATCAACCCGAACCGGTCCACGACAGGTGATCAACGGCCCCGACTCCGCCCCCGGGCTCCACGACCGGAGGGCGTGGCCCCACAAGAAGAACGTGTCCCCCACAAGATCACCCTTCGCGGAGGCGGAGCGTCGAAATCCGACCGTCCTGGACCCCGACGGATGATCATCACCCGCGCCGGGTCGCTTGATCAGCCGTCATGGACAGGGAAGGTCGGAATCCGACCGTGCTGGTCCATCACCGGTGATCAACCCGAACCGGTCCACGACGGGTGATCAACGGACCGGGCTCCGGCCCCGGCCTCCACGACAGGAGAACACGGCACCCACAAGAAGAACGTGCCCCCCACAAGGAGAACGTGTCCCCCACAAGATCACCCTTCGCGGAGGCGGAGCGTCGGAATCCGACCCTTCCAGTCCATGACAAATGATCACGCCCAGAGCCAGGTCGCTTGATCAGCCGTCATGGACAGGGAAGGTCGGAATCCGACCGTGCTGGTCCATCACAGGTGATCAACCCGAACCGGTCCACGACGGGTGATCAACGGCCCCGACTCCGGCCCCGGCCTCCACGACAGGAGAACACGGCACCCACAAGAAGAACGTGCCCCCCACAAGATCACCCTTCGCGGAGGCGGAGCGTCGGAGTCCGACCCTGCCGGTCCACGACGAATGATCCGGACCAGGAGAGGAGGCATTCGGGCAGCCCCGCTCCGCGCGCAACGACCCGGCGCCCTCCCGCAGCGCAGCCACTACCGCTCTGCCCCGCCCTGCCCGCCCCGGGCGGAGCCGGACGCAGCACCTACTGCTCGTTCTCTCCCTGGTCGCCCTGACCGGAGCCGGAGCCGGAGCCGTTGCCGCCCGAGTTCCCGCCCTGCCCGCCGGCGTCACCGGACGACCCCGAGGAACCCGAACCACCGGAGCTGCTCCACCCACCGGAGCGGCCGCCGCTCCCGGAAGCACCGGCCCCGGCCCCGTCGATCCAGTTGTCGCCGCTCCCCGTACTGCGGGCCGTCGATCCCGCCGGGCCGGACGCCCGGCCGCGGCCGGCGTCGGCGCGCGTGCTCCCGCCGCCGACCGCGTGGGCGGCAACCGACTGCCCCGTCGCCGGAGCCCCCGCCTCCATCGCGGCCGTGAGTGCGGCGCCGGCCACCCCCGCGGCGTGCTCGCCCGGGGCGGACCAGTTCGGGCTCGGCGCGGGTGGGTGCTCGACCGGGCCGGACGGGTGCGTGTCCCCGGCCGCGATGGCGAAGCCGCCCGTCGCCGTGCCCACCACGGCGAGGGCGGCCGCGAGGGACTTGGCCGCGACCGCACCCGACGCCGTGACGGACGCCCTCCGGAGCCGCCAGCGGCCGCGCGACGTCGCGGCGGAGGCGAAGGCCGCGAGGGCGTCGCGCTCCCCGCGCAGCTCGGCGGGGGTGCCGGGGGCGGCGGCCGCGTCGAGCAGGCGGCGGAGGTCGCGGGGGCCACCGTCACCGTCGAGCAGCCGGTCGACGTCCGTGATCGCCATCCAGGTCCCCGGCGGCGCCCCGCCGCCCCGGCCCGTGCAGTGCTCACACATCGGCGACCCCCGTCCGCCGTTCCCGGCCGGCCCGCGCCGGACCGGCCTCCTCTCCCGCGCGCAGCCGCTCGGCCAACCGCCGCAGCCCGCGGTGGGCCGCGACCCGGACGGCGCCGGGGCGCTTCCCGAGGACACGGGCGGCGGTGGGGCCGTCGAGCCCGATCACCGCACGCAGCAGCACCGCTTCCGCCTCGGTCCGCGGCAACGCGAGGATCTGGTCGATCGCCCACTGCGTCGCCAGCCCGTCGAAGACGGCACCGTCGGTGTGCCGGACGTCCGCGAGGGCCACCAGGTCCGCCGGCTCCGCGGGGTCGGCCGGGCGGCGGGTGCGGGCCCGCGCCGAGTCCATCGCCCGGTTCCGGCAGATCGTGGTGACCCAGCCGCGGAAGCCGTCGAGGTCACCGGAGAAACGGCGCAGGTCCTTCGCGACGTGCAACCAGGTCTCGGCGGTGACGTCCTCGGCGTCGGGGCCGACCAGTGCGGTGGCGTACCGCAGCAGGCGGGGTTGCAGGTCGCGGTAGAGCACGACGAATGCCCACTCGTCGCCCTCCCGGGCCGCGGCCAGCGCGTCCTCGAGGAGGGTCTGGTCGCGGGGCGCGGCCACGGGGGCGACGGTCGGGCCGGCGAGGGCGGGCACTCCACCTCCAGGTCGATCGATGACGGGCCGGACGTCGGGGGGCGTCTTCGTCCGGCCCGCCATGCCCTCAGCGCGGTGGTGCCACCGGTCGTTACAGCGCGTGGCTGCGATTCCGAAGGTTGCTCCGTCCGGCATGAGTGCGACCCCCGAACGGCCGCCTCAGCACGTCACGGACGGGCGCCGGGACCTCCGCCACTACCGATCGGGACCGTCCGGGCACGGCCTGGGCTTGCGCCGCCCGCTAGCGTCGACGGATCGAGGACGAGGAGGCCCCGTGACCATCTCGGTGTTCCTAGTGGACGACCACGAGATCGTCCGTCGCGGTATCGCCCAGCTGCTCGAGACCGAGGACGACATCGAGGTCGTCGGCGAGGCCGGGACCGCGGCGCAGGCCCTGGCCCGCATCCCCGCCACCCGGCCCGACGTGGCGATCCTCGACGTCCGCCTGCCGGACGGCGAGGGCATCACCGTGTGCCGTGACATCCGGTCCACGCTGAACCCTCCGCCGGCCTGCCTGATGCTCACCTCGTACTCCGACGACGAGGCACTCTTCGGCGCGATCATGGCCGGCGCCGCGGGCTACCTGCTCAAACAGGTCGCCGGCACCGACCTGATCGGTGCGGTGCGGACCGTCGCGGCGGGCGGCTCGCTGCTCGACCCGAAGGCCACCGCCCTGGTCCTGGAGCGGCTGCGGCACGGCTCCGAGCCCGACGACCCCCGCTACGAGGGCCTCTCGCCGCAGGAACGGCGGATCCTCGACCTGATCGCCGACGGCCTCACCAACCGGCAGATCGGCGCCGAGCTCTACCTCGCCGAGAAGACGGTCAAGAACTACGTCTCCTCGCTGCTGCACAAGCTCGGCTTCTCCCGGCGCACCGAGGCCGCGGTGTACGCGACCGAGCGCCGCCGCCGCGCCCGTTGAGCCCGGCCTGTTCCGAAGGGGACCGGCGGACCGCCCCTCGTCGAAGGGGCGCCGGCTCGGGACCCGATGGGTCCTCACCCGTGGTCGAGCGGCACCCGCCACGCCAGCCGGGTGCCGCCCCCGGGCCGGCGTCGCACCTCCAGTGCGCCGCCGAGCTCCGCGGCGCGTTCGGCGAGGTTGTGTAACCCGCTGCGGGCGACGTCGTCGGGCATCCCCGTGCCGTCGTCGACGATCTGCAGCACGAGGTCGGCCGCCGCCTCCAGGGTGACGGTGACCGTCCGCCCGCCGGAGTGCCGCACCGCGTTGCTCGTTCCCTCGCGCACCGCCGCCAGCAGGTGCGGCACGAGATCGGCCGGGACGAGCGTGTCCACGGGCCCGGAGGTGCGGACCGACGGCGTCATGGCCGATCCCTCGACGATCTCGTCGACGATGTCGAGCAGCCGGCGCCGGACCCCGCCGTGGTCGGCGCCGTGCAGGTCGAAGATCGAGGTCCGGATCTCCCGGACGGTCTCGTCGAGCTCGTCGACGGCTTGCAGGATCCGGTCCTGGACGTCCGAGCGCACCGCGCGGCGGAGGGTGCTCTGCAGCTTCAGGCCGGTGGCGAACAGCCGCTGGATGACGTGGTCGTGCAGGTCCCGGGCGATACGGTCGCGGTCGGCGAGCACGTCGAGCTGGCGCTGCGCGCGGGTCTTCTCCGCGATCTCCAGGGCCAGCGCGGCCTGCTCCGCGAACGAGGTCACCAGCAGCACCTCGGTGGGCCGGTAGGGCTCGCCGCCGACCCGCCGCAGCGCGACGAGCACCCCGACCACCCGCTCCCCCGACCGCATCGGCACCGCGACCGACGGGCCGAGGTCGGCCGGCACCGAGTCCGCGCCGTGGTCGAGGAACGCCGCCGGCGAGCCGGCCAGCAGCGGGCTGCGGCTCTCGGCCACCTCGTCGAGGTCGGCGCCCGCCCGGATCCCGGCCTCGGGCAGACCGAGCGGCTCGCCCGCGCTGGCGCACAGCTCGTAGAGGCCGTCCTCGTCGGGGCCGAGCAGCACGGCGGTGGCGGCCGAGGTCGTCAGCTCCAGGGTCCGGACGGCGACGAGCCGGAGCACGTCCTCGTCCGACGCCCCGGTCAGCACCTCGGTCCGCACCTCGCCCAGCGCCTCCAGCCAGTGCTGGCGCTGCCGGCTCTGCTCGAACAGGTCGGCGTTCTGCACCGCGATCCCGGCGGCCGCGGCGAGCACGTGCAGCATCACCTCGTCGTCCGCGGTGAACTCGCCTCCGCCGACCTTCTCGGTGAGGTAGAGGTTGCCGTAGATCGAGTCCCGGACGCGGACCGGGACGCCGAGGAAGCTGTGCATCGGCGGGTGGTTGGGCGGGAAGCCGACGGACGCCGGGTGCGCGCCCAGGTCGGCCAGCCGCAGCGACTCGGGCTCCATGATCAGCTGCCCGAGCAGGCCCTTCCCGGTGGGCGGCGGCCCGAGCGTCTCCCGGACCCCCGGCGGCAGGCCGACGTCGATGAACCGGGAGATCGACCCGTCCGGCGCGAGCACCCCGAGTGCGCCGTACCGGGCGTCGACGAGGTCCACCGCGGACTGCACGATCCGGCGCAGCGTGGCGTCCAGCTCCAGCCCCGCCCCGACGGCGAGCACGGCGTCGAGGAGGCTCTGCATCCGGTCGCGCGCGGCGACGATCTGGCCCAGCCGCTCCTGCACCTCGCCGAGCAGCTCGTCGAGCCGCAGCCCGGCGAGTGCCCCGGAGACCGGGGCTCCCTCCGGCCCGCGATCCGGCCGCGTCATCGGTCCTCCCGTCGGTCCCCGGCCGACCACGGTGCCACCCCGCGCGCGATCACGACAAGCCCGCCGCGGCCCGGCCCGGCGGGTCGAACACCCCGCCCGCACGGGACCTTCGTCGGTAGCGGCCGGACCGTGCGCCCCGCAGGCTGGGCCCGGGTCCGACCGGGACCCGCGGGACCGTCGGACGGCGAGCGGTGATGATCGACACGGGTTCGCTCGGGCTGACCGAGGCCCAGCTGGCGGACGCCGTCGGCGCGGCCGCCCGCGCGCCCTCGCTGCACAACACCCAGCCCTGGCTCTTCCGCCCCACCCCGGACGGGATCGAGCTGCACGCCGACCGGGACCGGCAGCTGCCGGTCGCCGACCCGAGCGGGCGGGAGCTGCGGATCGCGTGCGGCGCGGCCCTGCTCAACCTGCGGCTGGCCCTCGTCGGGCACGGGGTGCGTCCGCTCGTCACGCTGCTGCCGGACCCCGCAAGACCCGACCTGGTCGCCGTGGTCCGCCGCGGCGGCAGCCGCCCACCGACGCCGGAGCAGCGCCGCCTGCTGGAGGCCGTGCCCCGGCGGCGCACGAACCGGCGCCCCTTCACCGACGCGCTCGTGCCCACCCCGGCGCGGCACGCGCTGCGCCGGGCCGCGCTCGACGAGGGCGCGTGGCTGGATCTCGTCACCGATCCCGTGCAGCGGGTCGAGCTGGGCGCGATGGCCCGGCGGGCGCACGAGCGGCAGATGGCCGACCCCGAGTTCGTCGCCGAGCTGGAGCGCTGGACGGGGCACGGCGAGGAGCGACCCGACGGCGTCCCGGCCGCGGCCGGCGGCCCGCTGCCCCGGCCCAACGCGACGTGGGTGCTGCGGGACTACAGCGGCGGCACCGCCCGCGCCGCCGACGACGTGGAGGCCGAGCCGTTGATCGCGGTGCTCAGCGTGCACGCCGACGGGCCGCGCGAGGAGGTCCGCGCCGGCCAGGCCATGCAACGCGTGCTGCTCACGGCCACGACGCACGGCCTCGCCGTGTCCTTCCTGTCCCAGCTCGTGGAGTGCCCCGACGTGCGGGAGAGCATGCGACGGCTGATCAGCGGCACCCGCCCGCCGCAGGTCGTGCTGCGGATCGGGCAGGGCTGGCCGGTGCCGGGCACACCCCGCCGGCCGCTGGGCGATCTCCTGCTGCCCCCGCCGGACGGGCCGACCGACACCGGGCTCCCCGGGAGTGCGCCGCTGCACGTGGAGGACGGGCCCGATCCCGGCTCGACCAACCATCACACGTAGCGGCCGTCACGGCTGGGCCGTCACGACTGGGCCGTCACGACTGGGCGGTCACGACTGGGCCGTCACGACTGGGCCGTCAGCCGACCCCCACCGCGTCCCGCCAGAACTCGAGCACCGCGACGGTGCTGCCGCGGGCACCCTCCAGGACGTCGCGCGCCCGGTCGGGCAGCCGGGCCCGCAGTGCCGCCGGGTCCGCCGGCGCCGCGACGACGGCGGTGCGCAGGCCGAGCAGGGCGGCGGTCAGCCGCAACGCCTCGACGGCCTGCCCGGTGCGCAGGTCGGCGTGTGGGACCCGGCCCGCCGCGCCGACCAGGACGAACACCGGCTCCGGCCGCATCACCCCCTCGTCGAGCACGTCGGGCCAGGTGGGCCCGAGCTCGTCGCCCGGCACCACCGGATGACCGATCCCGCGTAGCCAGGCGCTCTCCGTCTCCGCGGCGCGCCGCAGCACGGCACGCGCCGCGGCGGCGCGCGGACCGTCCGCGCCCTGCGGCCTGCCGTCGTCGCGCAGGGCCGCGTAGAGGGCCCGCTCCAGCGGGCGCGGCGCGTACGGCTCGCCCGGCCGCACCACGGCGAGCAGGCCCTCCTCCACCGGGTGCGTGACCTGCGGGCGGCGTCCCTGGGCGGCCATGGCGAGCCGGATCGCCCGCAGCCCCGCCCCGGCCGCGACCCGGGTCACCCGGGCCAGCGGCTCCTCGGCGAGCGACCAGCGCCGCACCACCGACCGGACGGCGACGCCGTCGTCCACGGCCGTGACGAACCAGGGTGCCGTTCCCTCCGGCGCCGCGGCCGCCCGGGCCGCGTCGACGAGCGGGGCGACCCGCAGTGCCGCCCGCGGCTCCGGGGTCGCCACCGGGTGAGCGGACATGGCCCCGAGTCTCGGCAGCGGCTACCGGAGGTCACGAGAGGCGAAGGTCCCCGGAACGGGGTGCCCCGCCGGGGGCCGCCCGCCGGGCCGGTCCGGGCCCTCGGCCCCTGCCGCGCCCGCGGCGGAAGGACGAGACTGCGGCCATGACCGAGCAGCGGCAGCGCCCGGCCCCGCCGGAGACCCTCGACGACGACCCGCCGGTGGAGACGGTCATGTCGCGCCGGCTCGTCGGCGTCGACCCCGCGGCCCCGCTGCCCATCGCCCTGCGGCTGATGGTGGCCGCGACCGTGCGCCACCTGCCCGTCGTGCGCGAGGGCCGCTGTCTCGGCATGATCGCCGAGGTCGACCTGCTGCGCGGACTGGCTGCCCGGCAGGGCCCCTTCGGTCCGGCGACGCTGCTGGTCGCCGACGTGCTGCGGCCCGCGCCGGAGATCCCGCCCGGCACCCCGCTGCACGAGGTCGCGGCCCGCATGGACCGCGAGTGCACGGACGCCCTGCTGGTCGTCGAGGCCGGTCGCCCGCTCGGCATCGTCACGGCGACCGACCTGGTCCAGGCGCTGGCCGCGCGGATCCACTGAGGACGGCGCTGCGAAGGAAAGGCGGGCCCGGTCCCGCGGCGGTACCGTGGCGCCCCCGGCTGCGAGGAGGACGACCGTGGACGTCGAGGTGACGCGCGACGCTGCCGGCGGGCCCGGCGGCGGCACGGAGGGCTGGGCCAAGGAGGCGCCGGCCCGCTGGGACGCGGGGAAGGCCGCGGCGTTCGGCGACCTCCCGCCGACGTTGTTCGGGCTCGGCACGCCCGCGGTGGGCGAGCCGCTCGCCGACGAGTGGTGGCGCGCCGAGGACGGCCGCGGCGTGATCGGCTACGGGCGGCTCGACGACTCCTGGGGCGACGCCGAGATCCTGATCGTCGTGCACCCCGACCGGCGCGGCGAGGGCCTCGGCGCGCTGGTCCTCGACCGGCTCGAGCGCGAGGCCGGCCGGCGGCACCTCAACTACGTCTACAACGTGGTGCCGCTGACGCACCCGGACCGCGAGGAGATCTCCGCGTGGCTGCGGGCCCACGGGTTCGAGGAGAAGGCCGACGGCGAGCTGCGCAAGCGCGTCCCCCGGGCGGGGGTGAACTGAGTCAGCCGGTCCGGCCGGGGGCGCCGAGGCGGTGCAGGCGCAGCGCCAGCTGGATCTCCAGCGCCCGGTCCGGTTCCTGCCAGCCCGCCCCCAGGAGCGTGCCGATCCGCTCGAGCCGTTGCGCGACGGTGTTGACGTGCACGTGCAGCGCGGCCGCCGCGCGGCTCGGGCTGGCCCCGGCCGCGTAGTAGCACTCGAGCGTGCGGAGCAGGTCGCTGCCGCGGCGCGCGTCGTGCTCGGCAACCGGGCCGAGGACCCCGGCGACGTAGCCCGCGACGTCCGGCCGGTCGCCGAGGAGGAGCCCGGCGAAGCCCAGGTCCGCGGCGGCGGCCGCCTCGCCCGCGCGGCCGAGCGCGAGCAGCGCCTCCGCGGACCGGCGGGCCTCGGCGAGTACTCCCGCCAGCCCGGCCGCGGGGTGCACGGGCCCGGCGGCGCCGATCGTGACGGCTCCGTCGGGGTCGTCCGGACCGGCCGCCCGGGCCAGTGGCTCGGCCGCGGCAGCGGGATCGGTGCCGGGCAGCAGCGCGACCACCGCGCCCTCGTGCTCGGCGACGAGCCCGGCCCGGCCCCCGGCCGCCGCGGCGTCGCGCAGCACGGCCCGCCGCCGGCCCGGCGCGCACCGGCAGACCAGCAGGACGTGCGGGCGGCGCGCCGCGACCCCCAGCTCGGCGAGCCGGGTCAGGACCGCGGGGCGCGGACGGTCGGCCGCCGCGAGCAGCTCGCCGAGCGCCTCGGCCCGCTCCCGGCGGTCCGCCTCGGCCTCGCGCTGGCCGAAGAGCAGGACCAGCGCCGTCACCATCGCGGCCCGCTCGACCGTCCGGACCTGGCCCGCGTCGAGCTCCGGCACGCCGCCGAGGAGGAGCGTGCCGAGCCGCTGCCCGGCGGCGACCACGGCGACGGCCCACGTCCGGCCCGTCCGGGTGAGCCGGCCCGGCGCGTCGTCCGCGGACCGCACCGCCCCGGCCCAGCGCGCAGGGTCGGGCGTCGCGCCGAACCGGGCGGCGGGTGTGCCGTCGGCGTCCAGGACCACCACCCAGGCGTCGAGCAGCCGGCCGAGGGCCTCGGCGAGGTCCGCGACGTCGCCGCCCTCGAGGACCACACCGGCGAACCGGTCGTGCGCGGCGGCGGCCGCGGCGATCGCGGCGTGCGCGGTGCGCAACGCGTCGAGGGCGGCGGCGGTGTCGGCGAGCTGGCGGGTCTGCACGAGCGAGACGGCGGCGAGCGCGGCGAGGGACCCGAGCAGCGCCACCTCGTCGGGCGCGAACGGCCGGGCGGACCGGTTGGCGGCGAACAGCACGCCGACGAACTCGGCGTCGACCAGCAGCGGGACCCCGCAGATCGCGACGAGGCCCTCCTCCCCCACCGCCGCGTCGATCTCCTCGGTGTGCCGGTAGCGCTCGTCCTCTCCGTAGTTCCCGGTCCAGTGCGGGGTGCGGGTCGCGGCGACGAGCCCGCCGAGCCCCGCGCCGAGGGGCAGCCGCAGCGCCTGGAACCGCGGCGACACCGAGCCCGCCGTGGCGCGCATGTAGGTGTCACCGCCGTCGGCGTCGTAGAGGGTGAGGTAGGCGAGGTCGGTGCCGAGCAGGGCGCGGGCCCGGCGGACGATCGCGTCGAGCACCCCGCCCGTGTCGGACTGCGAGGTGAGCTCCCGGGCGGTCTCGACGAGCGCCGCCAGCTCCGTCTCCCGGCGCCGGCCGGCGTCCATCGCCGACCGGATCCGCAGGACCAGGGCGCCGGCCTCGGGCTCGGACCCGGCGAGCTCGGTGGCCGCGTGCTCCAGCGCACCGGCGCGGCCGTCCCGGCCCGCCCCGCCGGCCTCGGTGCGGTCGACCCGGTCGGCGAGCAGGCGGAGCAGGTCGAGGACGGTGCGCGCCACCCGGGCATCCTGCCGGGTCGTCCCGCCCGGGGGCAGCTCCACCACGCCCGGGGGCACGGCCGTCAGGACCGCGCGGTCGTGGCCCCGTCCGGCAGGGCCGGTGCGCGGTCGTCGCCGAACCCGTCGTCGGCGGCGAGGTCGCGGTTCCGGGTCTCGCGGTAGGAGGCGACGGCGACCAGCGTGAGCACCGAGCTGGCCGCGACGTAGACCGCGATCGCGAAGCCCGTGCCGAAGGAGGCGAGCAGCGCCACCGAGATGAGCGGCGCGAGGCCGCCTGCCGCGACCGACGCGAGCTGGTAGCCGATCGAGACGCCCGAGTACCGGACACCGGTGCCGAACAGCTCGGACAGGAACGCCCCCTGCGGCCCGTACATGGCGCCGTGGAAGATCAGCCCGCCGACCACGGCGAGCACCGTGAGCCCGAAGTTCTGCGTGTCGAGCAGCGCGAAGAAGGCGAACGCCCACGCGCCGACGCCGACGGCGCCGAGCAGGTAGACCGGCCGGCGGCCGATCCGGTCGGACACCAGGCCCCACAACGGGATCGTGACGACGTGGACCGCGGCGCCGATCAGGACCGCGCCGAGGACGAACGACGAGGGCAGGCCGAACCGCTCCTTCATGTACGTCGAGACCACGATGGTGAAGATGTAGTAGGAGACGTTCTCGGCGAACCGGGCGCCCATCGCCGTGAGCACCTCGCGCGGGTAGCGCCGCAGCACCTCGACGATCGGCAGCGTCCGCGCCGTGCCCTCCGTCGCGCGCTCGGCGGCCTTGGCCTGCGCGTCCCGGAAGACCGGCGACTCCTCGACGGAGAGCCGCACGTAGAGCCCGATGAGCACCAGCACCGCCGAGAGCAGGAACGGGATCCGCCAGCCCCAGTCGTTGAACGCCTCCTCGGACTGCACCACGGCGAGCAGCGCGAGCAGGCCGTTGGCCAGCAGTTGACCGGCCGGCGCGCCGGCCTGCGGCCAGCTCGCCCAGAACCCGCGACGGCGGGCGTCGCCGTGCTCCGACACGATCAGGACCGCGCCGCCCCACTCGCCGCCGAGCGCGAAGCCCTGGATCAGCCGCAGCAGCACCAGGAGCGCCGGCGCCGCCACGCCGATCGTCGCGTAGCCCGGCAGCAGGCCGATGGCGAACGTCGACAGCCCCATCAGCAGCAGGCTCACGACGAGGAGCTTCTTGCGGCCGAGCCGGTCGCCGTAGTGGCCGAAGACGAGGCCGCCGAGCGGGCGCGCGACGAAGCCGATGGCGAAGGTGCCGAACGACAGCAGCGTCCCGGCGACGGGGTCTGCGGCCGGGAAGAAGACGTGCGGCAGCACGATGGCGGCGGCCACGCCGTAGAGGAAGAAGTCGTACCACTCGACCGTCGTGCCCAGCATGGAGGCGGCGACGACCTTGATCAGCGAGGTGCGCGGTGGGGTTCCCGCGGGGCCGCGGGTCGACGGCTGTGTCATGGTCCGGACGCTAGAGCGGCGGCGAGCCCACGAGTATGTGCTGCGGCCACACCGTTGTCCGGATCGACTGTGGCCGGAGCCCTCGGAGTCTCCGAGCCCTCGGAGCCTCGGGGCTTCAGAGCCCGGGGCGGACCACGGCCACCGGTGCGCGTGCGTGGTGCAGCAGCGCCCGGCCCGTCGAGCCGAGCAGGGCGCTGCCGAGCCGGCCACGGCCGATCGAACCGACGACCACGAGCCGGGCGCCCGCCGACCACGCGACGAGGGCCCGCGCGGGCGGGCCGTCGATCAGCTCGCGCGAGACCCGCACGCCGGGGTACTTGCCCGCCCAGCCCGCCAGCCGTTCGGCCAGGACCTCGCGCTCCTGCTCCGCCAGTTCCGCGAGCTCGGTGCGGGCGTCGGGGTCCTCGAGGTGCTCGAGCCAGGCGTGCACCACCACCAGCGGGGCCGCCCAGGCGTCGGCCTCGGCGAAGGCGAACGCCAGCGCGGTCTCGCTCGCCGGCGACCCGTCCACGCCCACCACCACCGGTCGCGTGCGGTCGGCGCGGACCAGGGCGGTGTCGGACAGGACCGGGCCGCGGACCACCACCAGCGGGCACGAGGCCCGCCGCGCGAGCGCCGTGCCGACCGACCCCACCAGCAGTGCGGCGAACCCGCCCACGCCGCGCGGGCCGACCACCAGCACCCGCGCACCCGCCGCCTCGCGCAGCAGCACCTCCGTCGGGTCGCCCTCGGCCACCACCTGCTCCACGGCGAGCTCCGGGACCACCGCCCGCGCCTGGTGGGCGGCGTTCCACAGCTGGTGGTGGGCGTGCGACCAGAGCAGCGACGACGCCTCGGGCGCCGACGACGGCGGCAGCCGGTAGGCCCGCACCAGCCGCAGCACGCACCGGTTCCGGACCGCCTCGGCGGCCGCCCAGCGCGCCGCCTCGATCGCGTGGTCGGAGCCGTCGATGCCGGCGACGACGGTGCCGGGCAGGCTCACGCCGCGGACCCCGCCTCGGGCCGGACCACGGCCACCGGACAGGCGGCGTGGTGCAGGACGGCCTGGCTCACCGAGCCCAGCAACGGCCCGGTGACCTGGCCCCGCCCCCGCGACCCGACGACGACCAGCGCCGCCCCTGCGGACCGGTCCACGAGCTCGCGGGCGGCGCCGTCGACGACGACCACCCCGCGGATGTCGACCCCCGGGTACTTCCGGGCCCAGCCGGCCAGCCGCCCCTCGAGGGCCTTCTCCTGCTCCGCCTGCACCGCGCTGCGGTCGAGCAGGGGCAGGAGGAACGGATCGAGCACGGCCTCGCTCCATGCGTGCACCGCGACCAGCGGCACCGACCGCCGCGCCGCCTCCTCGAAGGCGACGCCGAGCGCGGCCTCGTTCTCCCCGTCGCCGTCGACCCCGACGACGATCGGCCCGTCCGGCGCCGGCGTGCCGCGCACCACCACGGCCGGGCACGCGGCGTGCATCGCGACGGCGACCGCCACCGACCCGAGCAGCAGCCCGGTGAAGCCGCCACGACCCCGGGTGCCGACCACGACCAGGGCGGCCCGCTCGGACTCGGCGCGCAGCACGACGGGCGCCTCGCCGCCGCGCACCTCGCGTTCGATCTCGCAGCCGGGCGCGACGTGCCGGGCCGCCTCGACCGCGGCCTCGAGGTGCTCCTCGGCGGCGCGGGTCGTGACCTGTCGCTGGTACTCCTGCCCGAGCGCGGGCAGGCCGGTGGGCCGGAACGTCGTCCAGCCGACGGCCGCGACGAGCCGGAGCCGGGTGCCGCGGCGCGCCGCGTCGGCCGCCGCCCACCGGGCGGCGTCGAGCGCCGAGTCTGATCCGTCCACGCCGGCGACCACCGCTCCGCCGAGCTGGTTCGTCATCGTTCCTCCCCCCGGACGCCCCCGGACGGCCGGACGACCCCGGACGTCGGTCCGGTCGTCCTCCGTGGACGTCACCCCGGACCACCGCGGGCGTTCGCGCACACGGTGGCCCGGGACCGGGTGCCGCCGCTGCGGCTCTCCGGCCCGGTGGGAGGGGACGAAGGACCCCGGCGGCGCGGAACGCGCCCGGGGTCCGGCGCGGGATCAGCCGACGGGCGTGCCGCGCCGGGGCCGCCAGCCGCGGCCCGTCTCGTCCGGCACCAGCGGGCGGCCGCAGCCGCAGCGGGAGTGCGCGGACTCCCAGCTCAGCGCCTGGGTGGGGTGGTTGACCCGGACCGTGGCGCCGCAGGCGGGGCACTCACCCACCCAGATCGCCTCGACGAGGCCCGACTCGTACCGCAGGTCGTTCCGGTGCACGACACCCTCCTCGGATAAACCCGGACGATTAGCGCGCAGGCCGGGGCCGCCGCCAGGGTCCTTCGGCCCCTTCGGGGCCCTCAACCGGTCAGGGCGGGGACGCGTCGGGGGGTGCGCTCCCCGGACCGGCCGCCGACGGTGCCGGTGGTGCCGGTGCCGGTGGTGCCGGTGCCGACCGTGCCGCTGTCGGCGACGACCGCGTCGAGCAGAGCGAGGACACGGCCCGGCAGGACGGGCCTGCGGTCCTCCAGACCGGCGACGACCAGCTCGACCCCGACGGTCGCGGCGCGGTGCCGGGCGTGGCGCAGCACGTCCAGGCCCCGGCACTCGAAGGACCGGACGTCGCGCAGGTCCACGACGAGCCGGCCGCCGCGTCCGTTCGCCCCCTCCCGGGCCGACGTGACCAACGAGGAGGAGTCGCGCAACAGGTCGTCGAGCAGCCGCAGCAGCCGCGTCCCGTTGCCCGCGTCGAGGTCGCCGGCGACACGCACCAGGACGGTGGCGGTGCCGGGCACCTCGACGGAGAGCTGGACGGGAAGCGCCGAGGTCATGGGTTCTGCTCCTCTCACGCCCTCCGGGCGCGGGTCAGGTGCTCGGACGTGGTCGAACGGGTTGTCCCGGGGGCTCCTTCTACCGTCCGTCGTACCGCCGCGCCGTCAGTAGCCGCGGAGGTCCCCGCCGGTCGGGACCAAGGTCCCTGTCGGTGAGCGCGAACCCGTACGGCGGTCCGGTCCGTGTCCCGCCGCCCGTTCAGCCCGTGGACGCGCGCCCGGTCCAGCGCGGCTCCACCTCGGCCCACTCCCGCGCCCACTCGGCGGCGCGCAGCCGGGCGACCCCGGCGAACGCCAGCCGCCCGAGCCCCGCGACCGCGAGCCCGCACAGCAGCAGCAGGGTGCCGGCCGACGTGATCGTCACGAACACGACCTCGTCCGGGCCGAGCGGGGCGCGGACGAGCCGGCCGTCGACGGTCACCCACGCGGGCACCTCGTCGCCGGCGCGCTTCGGGGCGGCGACCTCGGTGCGCCCGGTGTGTACGACGCCGTCGGGCCCGGTCCAGCGGACGTCGGCCGGGATCCGGTTGCCGGAGTCCGGGACCACCGGAACCTCCTCCGCGACGCTCACCGTGAGCGGGGTGCGGTCGCGGGCCTCGGCCGCGGCCCGCGCGGCGAGGTTGCCGTGGATGCTCAGCCCGACGACCAGGCCCACGCCCAGCGCCACCAGCGCCAGGGCACAGACCAGCCACGCGACGAGGTCCGCGAGGCGGTCCGAGCGCCGTCGGGGCAGGCGGGCCCGGCGCGGCGGTGAGGCCATCGCGCCAGCCTCGGGAGGACGGTCGGTGCCGGGCAGGGCCGAAGGTCCGCAGGAGTCCCGGCGTCGGTCGGGACCGCGGACCGGGTGGCAGCGAGGACGGGCGGCGGCTCACGGCGGCGGCGACGGCGCTGCTCAGGCCAGCGGCGTCGTCCAGCGGAGCCGGGAGCCGCGCGGCGGGTGCGGGGCCAGCTCGAAGGTGCCGCCGCGGCGCTGCGCCCGCCGCCCGAGATTCGCCAGGCCGCTGCGCCGTAGATCCTTCCCGGGGCCCTTCCCGTCGTCGGTCACCACGAGGGAGAGCCGGTCGTCGCCGTCGCCGTCGCCGGTCTCCGCCACGACATCGACCTCCACCCGCGACGCCCCGGCGTGCTTCGCCACGTTGGCCAGCGCCTCCCGCAGGACGGCGACCAGGTCGTCGGCGAGCGAGGCGTCGTGCGCCGCGGCGACCAGGGTCTCGGCCGGACCGCTGAAGCGCAGCAGCGGCGTGAAGCCGAGCAGCCGCGCCGACTCGGTGACCACGACCAGGATCCGGCTGCGGACGCTCTCGTCGTCCCCGCTGCGCTGCAGCGAGAAGATGCTGGTGCGGATCTGCGCGATGGTGTCGTCGAGATCGCCGATGACCCGGGTCAGCCGCTCGGTCTCGGGGCCGGGGAGCCGGGCGGCCACGCCCTGCAGCGAGAGCCCGGCGGCGAAGAGCCGCTGGATCACGTGGTCGTGCAGGTCGGCGGCGATCCGCTCGCGTTCGTCGAGCACGTGCAGCCGCTCCCGCTCGACGCGGGCCTCCGCGAGCTCCAGCGCGATGGCCGCCTGGTTGGCGAACCCGGCGGTCATCTTCTGGTCCTCCTCGGTGAAGGCCGGCCTGCCGACCCGGCGGGCCAGCAGCAGCACGCCGTCCGTCTGCTCGGCCCCGAGCAGCGGGACGACGAGCACGGGGCCGATCCGCAGCTCGGCGACCGCGACCGCGGGCTCGAGGTCGGGCAGCTCCCGCGGGTCCGCCAACCGCAGCGGCCGGCACGTCTCGAAGACGTGCCCGGACAGCGACCGCGACCGCGGGAGCGTGCCGCCGCGCAGGTGCTCCGCGACGACCTCCTGCCCGGGGCCGCTCTCCGCGATCTCGATCCGCAGCGAGTCCTCGTCGTCGTCGGGCAGCAGCACGACCGCGAGGTCGGCGCGGGTGAGCTCCCGGCTGCGCTCGGCGATGGTGCACAACGGCCCGCCCTGGGAGGGGTCCAGCGTCGCGCGGGTCACGGCGGCGGTCGCGGCGAGCCACTCGCCGCGGCGCCGGGTGGCCTCGTAGAGCCGGGCGTTGTCGATCGCTACCCCCGCCGTGACGGCCAGCGCGCGGAGGAGCTCCTCGTCCTCCGGGCTGAACTCGCCGCGCCCGCTCTCGCCGAGATAGAGGCCGCCGAACTTCTCGTTCCGGATCCGGATCGGCACGCCCAGGAAGCTCCGCACGGGCGGATGCCCGGGAGGCAGGCCCGACGACCGCGGGTCCCCGGCGGCGGTGCGCAACCGGATCGGGCGGCCCTCGTCGAGCACCGCCGCCAGCAGCCCCTTGCCCTCGGGAGACGTCCCGATCTCGCGCACCGTCTCCTCGTCCATGCCGTCCTGGACGAGCTCGGCGATGTGCCCGTCCGGGCCGAGCACCCCGAGGGCGGCGAAGCGGGCGTCGACCAGCTCGCGCGCGGCCTGGCAGACCCGCCGCAGGACCTCGGGCAGCGCGAGGTCGGTGATGACGGCCTGGTTGGCGCGCAACAACCCGCGCAACCGGCCCTGGGTCGCCATGACCTCGCCGGCGCGCTCGACGAGCTGGCGGAGCAGCTGCTCGAGCTCGAGGCGCGGCAGGTCGGGGAAGGTCAGCGCCAGGTCGGAGGGACCGGTCCGGCCACGCCCCGGTGTCCGCGCGGTGGCGTTCCCCGCAGCGGACGGCTCGTCCACGGACATCGTTCCCCCTCCGCGGTCCCCGTCCGGCCCGCGTGGCGCGTCGACGTCCCCGGCCGCGCCACGAACCTGCACGCTACGCAGCGCAGGACCGGGACGCCAGGGGCCCGGCAGGGCGAACGGGCCCGCCACCGGCCGGGTCAGTCCGCAGCGCCGCACGCCCGTTCCCCGGCGGCCGGTGACGCGGGACTTCCGGCCCTGCCGGGGCGGGGTCCCCGGCACGGAGGGTGGGCGGGTGATCGTGCACTCCCCCGCACCCCACCGTCCCGTCCCCTCCGGCCCGGCCGCCGGCCGCACCGCCAGTTCCTGCACGGCCTGTTCCTGCACGGCCTGTTCCTGCACCGCCTGTTCCTGCACCGCCGTCGTCGCGGCGGTCCGCCCGTGACGGCCACCGCGCCGGTGCGGCCCGTCCTCGTCCTCGACGACGGCGGGACCGTGGCCGGGATCGCCGCCCAGCGCTGGGCCGCGGCCGAGGCGAGCCGCCGGGAGCTGCCGCTGCAGCTCGTGGGCACGCAGGCGGACGGCGTCCACGCGGTGCGCCGGCTGCGCGGGGAGTACCCGCGGCTCCCGGAGGAGGTGCTGCGCACCGCCGTCGACGAGGCCCTGGAGCGCGACGCCGAGCTGGTCGCCGTGCGGGCGTGGCGGGCCGGCGGGCGCGGGCTGCGCGACCTCGCCCGGCTGCTGCCCGGCCCGTTCGGCGCGGATCGCGTCCTGGGCGGCCGGGGTGACGGCGCGGGCGACACCGCCGAGGAGGCGCAGCGCGAGCTCGACCAGCTGCTCTCGCCCTGGCGCATCGGCTACCCGGAGCTGCGGCTGCACCCGCTCGTGGTCCTCGGCGACCTGCCGCCGGTCCTCACGATGCTCTCCGTCGACGCCGAGCTGCTCGTCGTGGGCCGGTCCGGCCGGGGTGCCCTGCTGCGGGCCGTCGCCGGGGCAC
>NZ_JAJTTE010000057.1 GCF_021343995.1 Pseudonocardia terrae
CCGTGCCACGTCCGGGACCGCCACGCCGGCAAGATCACGATCTACGGCTGGAGTACTAGGCTCTCTAGGACTCGGCAAAGGCCCATAATCAACTAATGGCGCCGACGTACTGGCTTGATCTGTTCACGGCGGAGACCTGGAAGGAGTTCCTCGACAACGGCGGCGAGGTCAGTGGTTTCAGCCCGCGCCGCTTCAAGACCGTCCAGCGGATGAAGCCTGGTGACCTGCTGCTTTGCTACATGACGCGGGTGTCGCGGTGGGTCGGAGTACTTGAGGTCACCGGCGACGCCTTCTACGACGAATCCCTCATCTGGCAGTCGCAGGTCTTCCCCAGCCGGATCTCTGTCAAGGTCAGGATCGCGCTTCAGCCGGAGTTCGGCGTCCCGGTCCTCGATATGCGTGATGAGCTGACGGTCTTCGAGGGCTTGTCGAACCCGAACCTGTGGTCGGGCCCCTTCCGTGGCTCGCCCGCGCGATGGAAGCAAAGCGATGGAGAAGCCATCGTGCGAGCTCTGCAGGACGCCCAAGCCGATCCCGTCGAGCGGCCGCTCGGACGACACGCGCGGACTGGTCAACTCAGCATCGACGCCGAGACCGTCGAGACGGCCGAGGGCTCTGTCTCCGTCCCGCTGGACGAGCAGCCTGAGACGAACGACGTCCAATCGGACTCCGAGGCTCAGCCACGTACTCACACCGAGATCCAGTACGCCCTGCTGAAGCTCGGCAGCGACATGGGTTTCGACGTCCACGTGGCACGCAACGACATCTCACAGGAGTGGAACGGCCGCCGGTTGGCAGACGTGCCGCGCACCAGAGAGGCGCTGCCCAAGCAGTTCGACCCGGCGACCAACCGCATCATCGAGCTGATCGACGTCCTGTGGCTGGACGGCGGCGCCATCGTCGCGGCCTTTGAAGTCGAGAGCACGACGTCCATCTACTCGGGCCTGCTCAGGATGAGTGACTTGGTGTCCATGCAGCCCAACATCTCCATACCGCTGTTCCTGGTCGCAGGGGAGAAGCGCCGGGAGAAGGTGATCGAGCAGGTCAACCGGCCCACGTTCGCGCGGATGCAGCCTCCGCTCCACCAGATCTGCCGCTACATCTCCTTCGAAGGCCTCAGGGAGTCCCTCGACAGGGCTCGGGGGCTGGTGCGGTATCTCAAGCCAGACTGGCTGCAGGAAGTCAGTGAGTCGTGCGAACTTGACGACATGGTTGATTAGGTCGGGCTCACGCGGCAACTCGCCCGGGAGGTGATCGAGGACGAGCGGTACTCGGCGGGTGCTAGTCACTCAATCGGCGAGTCAGCGCTTCGAGCCACTCGCGATGGAAGGTGCCGTCGGAGTGGACCATCTTGAAGCGGGTCCAGTCGACGGTGCCGTCGTCATCGATGGGCGGTACTCGCGGGTAGTTCTCGGCGAAGGTCTTGAGGTCGGACTGCCGAGGTCGTGCGCCGACAGCAGCGCGGGTGAGCGGTAGGTCGGCGGGGTCCTGGAGCATGAGGAGCATGGCATGGAGCTCGGCCATGTCCTTGAGCCTGTCCCGGCGGAGGAGTGCTCTCATCTCGCGGAGCAGGTCGAGTTCGTAGGCGATGCGGCGCTCGCGGGCCGCTGTGGTGTCGGCCCGGGAGAGAGCCACGAGAGCGACGATCAGGGCGACGGTGCCGATGCCTGCGCCTGCGACTTGGGATCCGTCGACGAGCCAGTTCGGCCATGCGCCTGGGTCGACCACGACGACTGGCGTGGGTTGGGGAGCTTGCACATCGGGTTCTTCGATCTTGGCCGCCGAGGTGCTACGCGGAGGTGACGTCTTCCTGTTCGGGTGCAGCGACGAGGAGTTGGAAACGGGCGCCGCGCATGCGTCGCCGGGGCGGGGGTCCCGGGCCGGTTTCGGCGCTCACGATCGACAATGATGCGCTCAATGCCCCGGACCATCTGAGAGCGACGGCAGCGTCCCCCGAGGGTTGGATTGCCCAGCGGGCCCGTGGAGGTTGCCGCTGTGCCGCGCAGAGCGCGTCAGAGACGATCTGCGGGGCAGTCGCGCAGGTGCAGCGCGATGCCCATGAAGACGGCACCGACGGCCGCCGCGACGTAGTCGCCCTGGTCGATACCCGCGTAGTGGCCCTGCCGGGCCTTATGGCCCAGATCCTGGCGAACGTCTCGATCAGCTCGCGTTGGGTGGCCCGCTTCGCGGCGGCACGCTGCTCGGCAGCGCTGGAATGGCTTCCCCTCTCGAATGCACCTCTACTGGGTGCTGCGGGGGAAGCGCAGCGCGACGCAGCCTACCGTGGCCGCAAGCGCCTGGGGCGGTCGACGGACTCGGCGGACGCCGCCGTGGCGATGGACCTAAGGTGCGGCCGGACCCATCACCGGACCTACGGTGCCGATCACCCCAGAAGACCCCGGCTCAACCGGCCGCACTCCGCCGTCGCTGTCGACGTCACAGCCGTTCTCGCACCCACCACTCCCCGGCGGCGGCGCGGATGATGACGGCGGCGGCATCGTGGTCGTGGTCATGGGTGGAGTCGTGGTGGTCGGTTTCGGCGTGGTCGGCTGCACGGTCGGCTGCGCGGTGGGAGCAGGCGGCGCAGGGCTCACCGGCGGTGTCGGCTGCCTCGGCCCGAAGTCGCCGCGCCCGCTGGAACCGCCCCACCAGCCGCCCGAGGTCGCCTCGTCCTCGTCGGTCGGGGTGCAGTAGTAGCCCGGCGTCCGGTCGATCGGCGTGCAGTACAAGTAGAAGCCGTCGTCATCGTGCCGCCCCGGCGACGCGCTCGCCGTCGTCACCGTCAACGCCGTCGCCACGGCCGCTCCCACCACAAGCGATGCGGCCACGGCCAGCACCTTGCGGGACTTCCACCTCGCCACCAGCTACCCCCTCGTGATCGTCGATCTACGAGTGGGGACGGCCCACGCATCGAGGTGGTTGGCGCCCGAATGGTCCAATTCGGTCAGGATCCGGCGAACGTCAGCCGCGTCCCCGGGCGGGGCCGGAGCGTCAGAGTCGCCGACGATCGCGCCGTCGAGCAGGACCCGCCGGGCTTCGTGGTGCAGCGCCAGCCGCACGGAACTGACACCGATGCCCAGCAGGCGGTTGCGGACGGTCGGAGCTTCGGGCTGTTCCTGGGCTGCGCTCACGATCGACATGATCGCTCAATGCCCCCGGACCGTCCGAGAGTGACGGCAGCTTCCGTCGGACTGCCCGGCGGCCCCGTGAAGGTGCCGCTTTGCCGCGCAGAGCGCGTCAGAGACGATCTGCCGGGGCAGGTCGCGCAGGTGCAGCGCGATGCCCATGAAGACGGCGCCGATGGCCGCCGCGACATAGAACAATTTCAATACCCGAGTCCATGCAGCTTCTCGGTTAGATTCACGGTTTTCTTACGATTCCCGTAAAGCCCGCCACGAACAGGGCTGCTAAGCCCCAAGCGCATGCCTGCAGGACCCAAGACGCAATCGACGCGGCCGCCCCTGTGGCATTTGACGCAGCCTCGCATCTTGCCTGTGAGACTCTAGGAAGAAATGGTGCACCGAGATCTAGGCCACGAGCGATCTGGTCGACGATCGAACAAGGTCGTATTGAATCCAACGAGGCCGGCTCGCTTGTCGATATTACTTGCCTGGGCGGCTCCTGAGCCTTCTGCACTAAGGCTCCATGAGTGCCGAAAAAGAGAGTGCTAGCTACTGATACCAGAAGTACGAAAAGAAGACATATCAGAGCGCGCCAGGGCTGGTAGCCGTAGCCTAGAAGTAGTCCAGTGAGCCGAACCCAGAAGCGATCGGTCCGTCGAGTAAGTGCACCTCGTCCAACCTGATCACCACGTTGAGCGATCTGCACTGTTCGAACGTCACTGTCATGCCCTTCAGCCCGGTAAGAAGCTGCTAGTTGCTGATACGGTTGCGCGACATAGCACGGCGTCTTCAATCTGATCAGATCAAGCCAGCTGGAGATTCCGCCTTCCTCCAACGCCACCTGTGGAATACCACGGTACGTCAGCCCATTAAGATCCCAGCAAGAGTTCTCGCGCTTTGTATTTCGGACGCCTGCAACCGCGACCGAGACTTGTCCGCCCACCTTCGCCTCGGTAAGATCGACAACTGCTTCGCTACTCGCCGCCTCTGCGCGCAATCTATCGTCTAGCATCAAATCACCGCCGGTGGTAACAAAGCTGAGCCCTATCGCAGGTCCACGAGTATTCCTGATGAAGCTGCGCTTCATCGATATCTGACCACCGACCTTTGCACCGAGGAACTTCACTGCGTATTCTTCGGCGGCGACGAACGCTTCGAACCCGAGATCCAAATACACGTTGTTGTCAACCTGAGCCCCGCTAGCGTCGATAGCCGGGCCGCTAGCGTTTGATATCGATGCAGCCCGCATGCCAAGCTGACTGCCAATCCGCGCATTTACCAGTCGTATTGTTGCTTCGCGATCTCGGCTGATCGCTTGGAAACGTCCATCCATAAAGAAGTTCCCAGACACATTAACTCGATCCGCGAGTAGTGCCGGTCCTGCCATAGCTTCGATAGCGGCGTCGTGAAGAAGTAAGTCGTCGCCTATTCGAGCGCCGAGTAGTCGAACCGCACCTTCCTTCCCGCCAGCTTGCACCGCGAATCTATCGCTCAGCATGACTTGGCCTCGTGACTGCATTCGCTCGGCGTACAAAGCCGTAGCAACCGAGTTGCGCAACCGAGAGCCGCGTAGGTCAAGTGAGCCGACCTGCGCGTCCTGCAGGCGCGGGGCTCCCTCAGCGGAGTTTGAGTAGACCTGCGAGTTGCAGACTGCCAGTTGTCCAGTCACGCTTACTCGGTCCATCAATAGCGCCGGAGTTGCCTCGCTTGTCAAAAGGCAGTCAATGAGCACGAGTTCTGGAAAGGACGCCTGATTCGCCTCAAGACCGCCTTGAAGGCGGCAACTCACCATGCGGATCCCGAATTCCAGTGACGCCAGATTCAGGTCTAGCCGACCAGCGACATTTAGCCCTCGCACTCGGATTCCGCGAGGATCTGATACGCCGTCTCGGCGATGTTCCATAAGTACTTCGCGCAAGTCCTTGGCCGCGACGGATCGCTCCCTGTCTCCGATATCTTGGTTCGACTGCAGGTCTAGCAGCTCTCCGGTTCGGAGGTGTTCGCCAAGTAGATCCAGCAACGACGGTTTTGCTGTGGCCACTGCCTTACCTTAGTCGTTCACGATTCTAGGATGATAGGGAGCCTCTTCCGAGAGCCTCGCTCGACGAGGCTTTTCAGTAATGCCTTAGGCGGCGTCGCGGGGACCGGCCGGAGGCGGAACCTCCCGGCGGGTGAGACTGGCGAACCCGTCCTGTGAGCGCGGCGCCGCGGCGCCCTCATGGAGCCGCGTCGGTTTCATGGCGAAGTTGAAGTGTTGTGCGTGGTTATCGGTCCGTCGAACCCGTGACCTTGATGGCGGTGACCATTAGCTGAGGAACGGTTGTCGACCCGCCAATCTGGGTGCCGTAGGAGAAGGACCCGAGGACGGTCGCCTCAGCGCGGAAGAGGTCACCAGTCACGACATCTGTGAACAGCGACGACGACCCGGTGGTCAAGACCGTGTTGGTCTTGTAGTCGGCGTAGCCGTACTTGATTTTGTGCACGACACCGTCGACGTTCGCGCGGAATGCGGATGTGCCGGTGGCTGCGTCGAACTGTGTGACCTCCCCGTACACGATGATCCGCTCGCCGATGTGCGCGTCCGGGTTCTTCGCGATCAGCTGCCAATCCCGGGCTGTGATGGCTCGCGGCGGCGCTGGCGGGGTCGGGGGTGTGGTCGTCGCGGGCGTGTACGTATACACGTGAGTGGGAGCCGTCTGGCTGACGGCGGGCCACTGCTTCTGCGGGCACATGTTTGTTACGGCCGCATCGACGATCGTCGTGGCCGCACCGGGCGGAAGCTCGCGCGACGAGGCGAAACGCGTGACGGCGTCGCCGCGACTGATCGTCGACGGCTCCGTGCAGATGCCTCGCCCGGCGGTGACGATCTGGTCGTTGGTGAGTCGGCCCAACAGTCCAGGTGATGCCGTCCGGGCGACCTCAACGAATGCAGCCTCTCCGGACGCCACACTGTCGTCAGCGAGCGAAGCGACGACGACCCAGGCCACCAGGAGTGCCGCCAGAGCTGCGCCACCGATGCCGATACCAAGGAGCAGCGGCCGACGCTTGCGCTGAAGCTGGGCAGGCGGCGGAGTCTGGCCCGGGGCCGACACCGGGAACCGCTCCGTCGATGGCTCCGGCTCCCTGGGCTGCTGCCCCTGTGACGTCGTCAACTTCACTCCCCTACGAAGATCGTTCCCCGATACAAACCTCATGTCGCAAGGTCCTAGTCGCGTGTTACGTGCTGATTGCCGCACTCAACCGCCTCGCCGTATCTGACCCCGCCAGCGTGAGGCGGATCCGGCGTCCGCCAGAAGCGGTTCCCCGACCCCGACAACATCCGCGTCATGGCCGACGCCCTCGAGGTCGACATCACCACGATCGTCCACAGGGCGAGTTGCGGACTGACGCCGGTGCTGGTTCTCCCTGGGCGCGGTGCAGGCACCGAGGCCTCACGGGCGAGCCGGCCGTCTCATCCGGCGGGGTGCTGGTCGCGAACCGGGACACCGCGCGCCGCACGTGCAGGCTGAGCGCATCAATCTCGCAGGTCGGACCCTTCCCGGTTCTGAGCCCGGGGTGGCTTGACAGCCACGCGCGAGGGTCCGCCTCGATGGCTTCCCCGCCACCCCGTATGCCCCTCGCCAAGCGCGAGCGAAACAGGGAGCCGGAGTCATCACGACCTCCGACCGCCCCGGGCATCCTTCGGATGACACCAGCCCGGGGCGGTTCGGCGTTCAGCCGCAGAGCTACTTATGCCGTGTTAGCACCGCGCGTCCTGCCTACCTCGCCGAGCTGGCAGTCTCGTCTGGCACGCCTCGGCGCCCGTGCCAGACGCACTGCCATGCACCGGCCGCCCGGCCAGGGGTCTGGCACACATCTGGCACGGACACAGGAAAGCCCCGGCCGAAACCGGGGCTGACCTGCGACAACGCGAGTGGGCGATACTGGGATCGAACCAGTGACCTCTTCGGTGTGAACGAAGCGCTCTCCCCCTGAGCTAATCGCCCGCCGTCACGGGTGGAACCCTACATCACCCGAGGATCGGGCTCTGCAACCAGGTCCACTCCTGCAGCCCCACCCACCCGGCGACCAGCCAGAACGCGTTCAGCAGCCACAGCGTGGCGACGACGACGAGGCCGGTCGCGGCGAGGACGAGGAGCTTGACGAACAGGTTCTGCCGGCCGAGCCAGGCTGTCCACGCGTCGTACTTGCCCTTCGCGAAGGTCAGTACGCGCTTCGCCCAGGTGAACTCGGACGCGAGGATGGCGAGCCCGACGAACACGATCGCCCAGCCCGGCCCCGGGTACGGGATCGCGACGATCCCGCCCGCCAGCACGAGGGTGCCCAGCACGCCGATGCCGACCCGGTACGTGCGGCGGGCCGTCGGGCGTTCGTCGATGCGCGCGCGGAACTTCCGCAGCCGGTCCTTGACGCCGTCGAACCGGCCGCGCTCGTGTTCCGGCCCGCCCCGTGAGGTCTGCTCCGTGCTGCTCAGATCTCCGCCCGCCCGCTCGCCACGACCTGGGTCGGCGAGGCCGGGGCGACCCGACCCGGTTCGATCGAGATCGCGAACTGCGCATATCCGGCTCCGCCGGCGACCGACCCTACCGACTCCATGCCGGGGGCGCCTCCACGGACGTCGAACGTGCCGAGAGGGGCGGGGGTTCCCTGCGCCGGGAGTCCCCAGAGGACGTACACCCGGTCCGCGCCGTTGGCGGGCAGGTCGACGGGCAGGACCTTCAGCCCGGACTCGTCGGCCGTGACCGCGGCGACCACCGGTTCGCCCTGCGCGGGCGCGAGGAAGGCGTACGTGGTGCCCGGGCGCGCCATCTGCTGGAGCATCGCGACGACGCTCTGGGCGCGGGCAGCCTCGGCGTCGCGCTCCGCCTTCATCCGTGCGCTGTACACACCGAGACCCGCGATCGCGGCCACGGCTACCACCGCGGCCGTCGCGACGGCCACGACCCGGCCACGGAGACCACGGACCCCGCGGCCCTGCCGGGGGCGTCCGGTCCGGCCCGGGCCGGAGCCGGCGCAGCCCGACGGGCCGGTGGTCGCCGGACGCCCGGAGAGCCCGGTCTCCCCCGCGTCGCGCGGCGCCGGGGCCGACGGGCGGGGAGCCGGTTGCTCCTGCGGGGTCTGCGCGACGGCCTCGAGGATGCGGTCGCGCAGCTGCGGTGGCGGCTCGTCCCCGTCGACCGCACCGCCGAGCGCGGCGAGCGTCTCCTCGGTCTCCCGGACGAGCGCGCGGCACGAGGCGCAGGTCGGCAGGTGCCGTTCGACCTCCGCCTCGTCCCCGGGCTCGGCCGCCCGCAGCACCCAGGCCACCACCTGTTCCTCCGAGCGGCAGCCCCGCGAGTGCGACCCGGTCATCACGCACCCCCGTCCGTAGAGCGGGCCTCGCCGGCCGCGGGGCCCAGTACCGCCCGCAGCCGCGCCAGCCCGGTGAACATCCGCGACTTCACCGTCCCGAGCGGGACGCCGGTCAGCGCCGCGACCTCCCGCTGGGTGTAGCCGCCGTAGTAGGCGAGCGCCAGGGCCTGTCGCTGCTCGGCCGGCAGCCCGCCGAGGGCGTCGCGCACCTGCCCGGCGACGACGGCGCCCAGCGCCTCGTGGTCCGCGCCCGGCCCGGCCGGCATCGGAGCGTCCTCGACGTCCTCGACCGGCACCGTCCGGCGGCGGGCCGTGGCCTCGCGCCGGACGGCGTCGACCGCCTTGTGGTGCACGAGCGTCAGCAGCCAGGTCACGAAGGCACCGCGCCCGGCGTCGAAGCGCGCGGGGTCACGCCACAGCGTGAGGAACACCTCCTGGACGACGTCCTCGGCCAGCCCGTCGTCGGCGCAGATGCGCCGCGCCAGCGACCAGGCCGGGCGGCCGTAGCGGTCGTAGACCTCGGCGAGGGCGCGCTCGTCCCCCTCGGCCAGCCGGGCGACGAGGGCCGCGTCGGCCCCGGACCGCCCTCCGGGTGGGCGCGGGCCCTGTGTATGGCCGTGTGGACGGCTCCGCGGCAGCCCTGCTCCGTCGGCGACATCCGCCACCAGTGCGTCCCTCACAACCTCGTGTTCGGTCCCGGCGCACGGCCGGTTCACCGACAGGGTGCTGCAACGTGGATCACAGCCGACCGGGCGATCACCCGTCCTCGCAGGTCGGGCACACCCGACACGGGAACACCACTAACCCGTCCGTGTGAAAGCGACCGATCCGGTCCTGGGAGAACGTCCCCCGACCCGTCACATCTTGGCGATCCGCTCGTTCTTCCGCACGACGGACCACGCGGCACGAGGAAGAGGACCAAGGATGCGCGACGAGCCCACGATCATCCGCGAACCGGCCACGTTCGAGCTCATCACCCCGGACTCGGCGCCGGTCCCGGTGCGGGTCGAGCTCTCGTACTCCAGCCGGGACCCGTACGCGGTCCAGGCGTCGTTCCGGACCGGCCAGGGCAGCCCGGTGGACTGGGTGTTCGCCCGTGACCTGCTGGCCGACGGCCTGCTCGGCCCCGCCGGCACCGGCGACGTCCGGGTGCAGCCGGTCCCGCACGAGCCCACCCGGATCGAGGTCGAGCTCGCCTCCCCGTCCGGTCACGCGGTGTTCACCACGTGCGCCGCGACGCTCGCCGCCTTCCTCGACCGCACCTTCGAGTGCGTGCCCCCGGCGACCGAGTACTCGTGGCTCGACTTCGACGCCGCGCTGGACCAGCTCCTCGCCCCCAACTCCAGCGACGGCGCCCGCGACTGAGCCGAGGCGTGCCCGTCGGGCCGCAGCACTCCCTGCGGCCCGTTCGTGCAGGTCGAAGGCTCGACGCAGGGAAACAGGGGGGTCGGTTTGGAGCCCCCGGGGACCCTGCGCTAATGTTCTTCACGTCGGAGCGAGCAGCCCCGACAAGCACCGGGAAACCGAGTGCATGCGGACGTAGCGCAGCTGGTAGCGCATCACCTTGCCAAGGTGAGGGTCGCGGGTTCGAGTCCCGTCGTCCGCTCGGAGGAAACCACGTAGTCACTGCCTGGGCCTCCAGGTCCGATCCCCGCGAAACCATCCGGGGGGCGTCGGGCGGAGTGGCCGAGTGGCTTAGGCAAGGGCCTGCAAAGCCCTGTACGCGGGTTCGATTCCCGCCTCCGCCTCGGGCGATTAGCTCAGTGGGAGAGCGCTTCCTTGACACGGAAGAGGTCACTGGTTCAATCCCAGTATCGCCCACCACCCGAGAAGGCCCCCTGGTAACAGGGGGCCTTCGGCGTTTTCAGGATTCCCGGGGCGGGCCGAACCACCGGGGCAGCCGGGCGAGCAGTTCCGACTGGTCCTCCCCCGCCCACGCCACGTGTCCGTCCGGGCGCAGCAGGACGGCCGGCGCGTCGAGTTCCTCGCTGACGTCCACGACGTGGTCGACGCGGTCCGCCCAGCCCGCCACCGACAGCCGGCCGGTCTGGTCGAGCAGCAGGCCGCGGCCGCCGCGCATCAGCTCGTAGAGGCGGCCCCGCTCGAGCGGCAGGTCCCGCATCCGGCGGCCGACGAGCTCGGGCCCGTCGCCGAGGTCGTACCGGATGCCGATCGCGGTGATCTTCTCCATCAGGTGGCGGTTCACCTCCTCGAAGTCCATCAGCTCCGCCACCAGCCGCCGGACGGCCCGCGCCCCGGGAGCCGTCGACATCAGCTCCATCTGCGCGCGGGTGGTGTCGAGTACGGCCGCCGCCACCGGGTGCCGCTCGGACCCGTAGCTGTCCAGCAGCCCCTCGGGAGCCCAGCCCACGATCGCGGCGGCGAGCTTCCAGCCGAGGTTGAACGCGTCCTGGATGCCGAGGTTGAGCCCCTGCCCCCCGGTCGGCGGGTGGACGTGCGCGGCGTCGCCGGCCAGGAACGCGCGGCCCTCCCGATACCGCTCGGCCTGCCGGGTGGCGTCGCCGAAGCGGGACAGCCAGCGCGGCGAGTGCACGCCGAAGTCGGTGCCCGCGACCGCCCGCAGCTGCCGCCGGAAGTCCTCGAGGGTCGGCGGGACCGTGCGCTCCTCGAACACCCCCGCGGCGGGCACCACGACCCGGTACGCCCCGCCCCCGACCGGCCCGAGGCCGAACCGCTGCTCCGTCCTGCGGACCTCGGTCACCACGGCGGTCACCGTCTCGGGCGGGGCGGTCACCTCCATCTCACCCAGCAGTGTCTCGACGGTGGTGGGCTCGCCGTGGAAGCCGATGCCGAGCAGCGTGCGCACGGTGCTGCGACCGCCGTCGCAACCGACGAGGTACCGGGCGCGCACGGTCGTGCCGTCGGCCAGCTCGGCGGTGACCCCGTCCGCGTCCTGCGACAGCCCGATGACCTCGGCGCCGCGGCGGATCTCCGCGCCGAGCTCGGCGGCGCGCTCCGCCAGCAACCGGTCGGTGACGGTCTGCGGGATACCGAGGACGTAGCCGTGCGCGCTGTCGAGCCGCGGCCACGGCGCCGGGATCCCGGCGAAGAAGCCGCCGACCTCGTGCTTCCGCCCGTGCGCGAGGAACCGCTCCAACACCCCGCGCTGGTCCATCACCTCGATGCTGCGTACGTGCAGCCCGAGCGACCGGACGAACGGCGGCGGCGCCTCCTCCCTCTCCAGCACGAGCACGCGCACGCCGTGCAGCCGCAGCTCCGCCGCCAGCATCAGGCCGGTCGGTCCGCCGCCCACGGTGATCACGTCGAACATGGACCCCCCGAGGTCGTCACCCGCCGCGCCGTCCTGTTTCCGCAGGTCGCGGCGTCGGACGGCGATTCTGTGGCATTCCCCGGGTCTTGTCGCAAGCCCCCCGGTGCGCTATAGCTTGGTGGTGGCGGGAGACGCCGCCTCTCCAGAAGCCCCCGGGAACCGGGGGCCTCCGTCGTTCTCGGGCGGGGGTGCCGTACGGCGCCGTGACCACCTCCAGCCCCTGCCCCGCGGGGTCAGGACCGGAATTCGGTCCCGGCAGGAGCGACCGCGCCCTACCGTCTGGTCCCTGCCGACGGGAGGAGACGCCATGGGACGCACGCACGGCTACGGGGTGACGGTGCAGTGGACCGGAAGCCCCGGGACCTCCGACTACCGGTCCTACTCGCGCAACCACGACGTGCTCGCCGAGGGCAAGCCGGTGCTGGCGGGCAGCGCCGACGCCGCCTTCCGCGGCGACCCGACGCGCTGGAACCCCGAGGAGCTGCTCGTGGTCGCGCTCGCGCAGTGCCACATGCTCAGCTACCTGGCGCTGTGCGCGCGTCAGGGCGTCGTGGTCACCGCCTACACCGACGCCGCCGAGGGGACGATGGAGGAGTCGGCGACGCACGGCGGCCACTTCACCGAGGTCGTGCTGCGCCCTCGGGTGCGGGTCGCCGAGGAGGCGATGCGGCACAAGGCCCAGGCCCTCCACCACGAGGCTGCGGAGACCTGCTACATCGCCAACTCGGTCGACTTCCCGGTCCACCACCACCCCGTCGTCGAGGTGGGCTGACGGGACCGGCTGCTACTGGAGCGCGAGCGTGCGCAGGACCTGGCGGGCGGCGTCGCCGCCGGCCTCGACCGCGGTCCGCAGGGCACGTGGGACGTCGAGGTCCGCGAGCAGCGCCGCCCGGACCTCGCCGACCGCCGCCGGCGAGTCGCCCCGCCGGCCCGCCGCCACGTACAGCCGCTCCAGCAGCGCGGCCGCGTCGTCGAGCGCCTCCGGCCGGTAGTCCCACGGCTGCGCCCACGCCCGGTCGAGCAGCATCAGCCGCACCGCCGGCCCGGGCGCCTCGCGCAGGAGGTCGTGGACCAGCACCAGGTTCCCGGTCGACTTGGCCATCTTCGCGCCGTCGACCCCGACCGTCCCGGCCCGCAGCGCACGGCGGGCGAAGGGGGCGCTGCCGGTGGCGGCCGAGGCCATCGCGACCTGGTAGGCGTGGTGCGGGAAGGCCAGGTCGGCCCCGCCGGCCAGGACGTCGACCACCCCGCCGAGGGTGGCCAGCGCCATCGCCGCGCACTCGGCGTGCCAGGCCGGACGGCCGGGGCCCCAGGGGCTCGGCCAGGCCGGGTCGCCCTCGCCCGAGGGCCGCCAGACCGGGACGTCGAACGGGTCGTCGCGGCGCGGGTCGGCCGGGTCGTCGCCGTTCTCGGCCAGCAGGTCCAGGGCCTCCTCGCGGTCGCGGCCCGCGGCCACAGCGGCGCCGCGGAAGTAGACGAACCCGTCGCGCTCGTACGCCGCGCCGGCCGCGAGCAGCGCGATCGCCAGCCGGACCACGTGCGCGACGTGGTGGCGCGCGTGCGGCGAGTGCGTCGGCGGGCGCACGTGCAGGGCCGCCATGTCCCGCTCGACGTAGTACTCCTGGGTCAGCCCGAACTCGTCGAACGCCCGGCCCCGTTCGGCCGCGACCCGGGTGAGGACGTCGTCGACGTCGGTGACGTTGCGGGACACCACGGTCTCCACCCCGGTCATCCGGATCACCCGTGCGGCCGTGTCCGCCCAGACGAACGCGGCGGCGTGCCCGAGGTGCGTGACGTCGTACGGGGTGATCCCGCAGACGTAGAGCCGCGCGGGGACGGTCAGCGGCAGCGGCGCCCCGCCGAGGCGCAGCACCTCGCGCGGGTCGGTGACGGCGCCGGGGCGCGCGTGGTCCTCCGGGGACAAGTCGATCGGCGAGGCCATGCGGCCCATCGTTCCAGGTCCCGGTGTCCGCGTCGGGGGTCCGGGGTGTCGGTCCGGGTCAGTCGGCGAGCGGGCCCACGGCCCGGGCCACGGTCGCGGCAAGCCGCAGCGAGCCGACGGCCGTCGGGTGGAAGGCGAACGGCGTGGCGAGCCCCTGCAGGTCCGGGCCGAGACCGTCGGTCCCGGTGCTGCACAGCAGGGTCAGGTCGGGATCGGCCACGGCGAACCCGTACTTCTCGGCGCCGGCGCGGAGCACGGCGTTGAGCTGGTCGTTGCGGCCCGTGAGCAGGTCGATCTTGTCCTGGGTGAGGCCGACCGCGTACGACGGGCCGCGCGCGTCCGGGCAGGCCGGGTCGGTGTCGCGGGGGAAGGCGTCGTAGGAGGTCATGACGACGACCTCGGGCTTGCTCGGCAGCGCCGCGAGGTCCTCGAGCAGGGCCGCGTAGTCGCGGTCGAAGGCGGCCATCCGGTAGTCGAACTCGCCGCGGGTGAGGTTGTCGTCGCAGGTCTCGACGCCGTAGCAGTACTTGATCAGGTCGGACCAGCCCACGTCGTTGGGCCCGATCGCGACCGCCACGAACCTCAGGTCCTGCATCTGCTTGAGCAGCGCGACCTGGGCCGGGACCTGGACGTTCCCGCGCTGCTGCGGGCCGCGCAGACCCTGGGCCACGGTCGCGCTGGGGCAGGCGAGGTTGCGGACGCGGCCGGGCACCATGGTGCCCAGCTCGGCGGCGAGGGAGTCGGCGCTGCGCTCGCACGCGACGTCGTCGCCCTCGGGTTCGGCGACGGGCGGCCCGCCGACCCGTGCGGCGCGGGAGTCGCCGATCACCGCGCCCGCGTAGCCGAACACCGGCGGGCCGACCGGCGCGGGTGTGACCCGGGCGCTGCCGACGAGGTCGGACAGCGAGCTCACCTGCGCGAGCCCGCGCATCGTGCCGGTGTACGCGAGCGCGCCGCAGGCGCCCCAGGCCACCAGGGACACGGTCACCGCGAGCAGCGACATCCGGCCGATCGTGCCGGCGCAGCGGTGCCACACGTCGGCCACCGTGACGTGCTCGCTCGCCTTCTCCCGCCGCAGGATCCCGAGCACCCGCGCGCAGCCGACCAGGGCGGCCGCGGCGAGCGCCGTGCCCACCACCCCGAGCGTCGCGAGCAGGTACCAGTTGACGAACCCGGTCCGCAGCTGGTCGACGGCCTGGGCGGTCACCTCGGCGGTGGTGTCGGGGTTGAACACCTTGGCCGCGTCCTCGTTGCGCTGCACCGGCCCCATCTCGAGCTGGGGGCGCAGCGGCCCGACGACCTGGAGCCGCGGGATGTCGAGCTCGGTGTTGCCGATCTGGACGAGCCGCGCCGGGCCCTCGAGCGACAGGTCGGGGGTGCGGGCACCGACGGCGATGTGCTGGCCGAGGATCGTCAGGTCCTGGTCCGGGGTCAGTGCGATCGACAACGGGATGCCGGCGAGCAGGCACAGCCCGATCATCAGGACCGTCGGCCAGGAGCGGGCCTCGCGGACCAGGGCGCGGAACCGGCCGCCGCGCCCGCCGGACGGACGTCCCGTCCGTGCGGTGGTGACCACCATGCGCGGGCTCCCCCTCGTCCGGTGCCGTGGACCGATCAAGATGATGCGGGCGCGACACCGTGGGTGCCCATCCTGCGAACAGGGGACGTGCGGTGGGGAGACGCACGCCGACGGGGGCTTGACGCCACCGGCCTTCCCGCGCGCTCGCGGGAGGGCGGCCGGGGCGGGAGCCGATCAGGTGGTGAGGTCGTAGACCGTCTGGCCACCGACCGTGGTGGCGGTGAAGTTCGCCGCCACCCACTCCGCGATCTGGCTGCTGGTGGAGTCCGAGTCCCCACCGGGCCCGCCGGGCCCGCCGCCCTGACCGCCACCGACGTAGTAGTGGACCTCCCCCTCGGCCACGTACTGCTGGAACTGCGCCAGCGTGACCGCCGAGTCGGAGCCGCCCCAGCCGCCGGTCGAGATCACCGCGGTGCCGGAGGCCAGCTCCAGGGAGGCCGCGGTCTGGGACGTCGAGACCGCCGCCGACCAGGTCGAGTCGGTCGCCCCGAGCAGCGCGGTGAGCTCGGCGCTCGTCTCGCCGCCCATACCCGCCCCCATCCCGCGCATACCGCCGGTCGGGGCGCCCTGCGCGGCGTCGGTCGCGTCACCCGCGGCGGCCGACCCGCCCTGCGTCGCACCGGGTGCCGTGCCCTCGGGTGCCGTGCCGTCCGGTGCCGTGCCGCCGGGGCCGGTGCCGGTCATCCCCGGGGGCGTGCCCCGACCGTCGCCGCCCGGCCCGGCGAACCCACCCGGTCCGCCGCTGCCCGACGACCCGAACGCGCTGGACGTCGTCCCGACCGACGGGATGCTGCCCGTGTGGGCGACCGAGGCCGTCGCGACGGCGTACGCGCTCGTGCCGACGAGGCCCGAGAGCACGGCCGCCGTGACGCCGACGAGCAGGACCCGCCGCCCCGTTCCGCCCGCGACCAGGGCGACCGCACCGACCAGCGCCAGCGCCACCACCGGCCAGCGCAGCCAGGTGAAGCTCTCCGAGCTCGCTGCGAGCAGTGCGAACGCCCAGGCGCCGGTGCCGGCCGTCGCCACGGCGAGCGTTGCCCGTGCCCACACCGAGGCCCGCCGCTGCCACAGCGCCCGCGCGCCGACCGCCAGCACACCGGCGATCCCCGGCGCCAAGGCCACCGTGTAGTAGGGGTGCATCGTGCCGCTCATGTAGCTGAACACCAGGCCGGTGACCACCGTCCAGCCGCCCCAGAGCAGCAGGCCGGCGCGGGTGCGGTCGGTCCGCGGCGCCCGCCGGGTCGCCCACAGGCCCGCGACCAGCAGGACCAGCGCGGCGGGCAGCAGCCAGGAGACCTCGTAGGCGATCTCGCCAGTGAACAGCCGGGTGATCCCGGCCGACCCGCCGAACCCGGTGTTGCCGCCACCGCCACCGCCGCCCCCGCCGCCGTTGCCGCTCCCGCCGAGCAGGCGGCCGAAGCCGTTGTAGCCCAGGGCGAGCTCGAGCAGCGAGTTCGTGGTGGAACCGCCGATGTACGGGCGGCTGTCCGCCGGCCACAGCTCGACCAGCGCGATGAACCATCCCGCCGACACCACCATGGCCGCGACCGCGCCGAGCAGCTGCGCGATCCGGGTCCACAGCCGCGGGGCGCCGGCGACCAGGTACACCAGGGCGAGGGCCGGCACGACCAGCAGCGCCTGGCCCATCTTCGTGAGGAAGGCGAACCCGATCGCCGATCCGGCGGCCACCAGCCACCAGCTCGACGCCGTCACCGACGCCGCGTCGACCGCCCGCGTGACCGCCCACGCCGCCGCGACCAGGAGCAGGACCAGCAGCGCGTCGGGGTTGTCGAAGCGGAACATCAGCACCGCGGCCGGGGTGAGGGCCAGTGCCGCACCCGCGAGCAGTCCGGCGACCGGCCCGGCCCAGCGCTTCACCGCAGCGTGCAGCAGCCCGACGGACGCGACGCCCATCAGCGCCTGCGGCACCAGCAGGCTCCACGAGGAGAAGCCGAAGATCCGCGCCGAGGCCACCATGACCCACAGCGCCGCGGGCGGCTTGTCGACCGTGATCGCGTTGCCCGAGTCCAGCGAGCCGAACAGCCAGGCCTTCCACGACTGCGTTCCCGCCTGGACCGCGGCCGCGTAGAAGTCGTTGGCCCAGCCGGAGGCGGACAGGTTCCACAGGTACAGCACTGCGGTGCCGGCCAGCAGGACGAGCAGCGCGGGCCGGGACCAGCGGGGATCGCCCTCCGGGCCGCGCACCAGCCGGCGGAGCCGGTCGGAGGCGCCGGGCGGAGCGGCCGCGCGGGTCCGGTCGGCGCGGTGCCGCCCGGGGTCGGTCACGCGCGGCGGGCGGACCGGGGTCGCGGTGGTCACGGGGTCTCCTCGTGGTCGTCGATCTGTCCCCACGAGCATCGGTCGGCGCTCTGTCGCGTCCCTGTCCGTCGCCTGTGCGCCGTCTGTGATCCGTTCCCCGATGCTCAGTTGACCGACGCGGCGGGCAGGCCGATCAGGTGCGCGGGCAGGACCCGGGGATCGAGTCGGCCGCCGCGCAGCCAGTTCGCGACGGCGGCGAGGTCGGCGGTGGTGTGCACCGGACTGCCCCGGACGGCTTCGCGGAGCGTCTCGTCGAGCACCGGGTGGGCGGCGCAGGCGGTGCAGCGGACGGCGACGAACCCGGAGCGATCCATGGGAATCTCCTGCAAACGACAACCGTTATCGTCAGTGAACGTAGCAGGACATGCCGAGGAGGACACCGTGCGACCGAACATCCACCCCACGTACGAGCCCGTCGTGTACCAGGACCGGAGCACGGGCGACGCGTTCCTCACCCGCTCGACCGCCACCTCGCGGGAGACGATCGAGTGGAGCGACGGGCGGACCTACCCGCTGGTGCGCGTCGACATGAGCGCCTACTCGCACCCGTTCTGGACGGGCGCGACCCGGGTCCTCGACTCGGCGGGACAGGTCGAGAAGTTCAACCGGCGCTACGGTCGCCGGCGCTGACCACCCACGTCACGGCACCCCCGCGGGAGCGGGGGTGCCGTGCGCGTTCTCGGCCGCACCCATACCCAGTCGACACGCCGCACACCAGCAGCGACCCGACCACGACAGCGCGCCAAGGTTGAAGATCAAGCTCAGCGGCGGACCCCGAAGTCCTCGACCGGGACGGGCAGGACCTGGCGGGGCAGGACGTCGACGGGATGGCCGAAGCGCGCCTCCCGCGGCCGCCACTCGCGCGGGTAGCCGAGCGAGGCCTCCACGAAGCGGACGCCGTCCTCGTAGATCACGCGCGGGATGTGCAGGTGCCCGTAGACGACGGCCTGCGCGCGGTAGCGCACGTGCCAGTCGGCCGTGGCGGTGGTGCCGCACCACAGCGCGAACTCCGGGTAGCGCAGGATCTCGGTGGGCCGACGGGTGAGCGGCCAGTGGTTGACCAGGATCGTCGGCAGGTCCGGGTCGAGGGCGTCGAGCCGGCGGCGGGTCTCGGCCACCCGGGCGGCGCACCACGCCTCCCGCGACGGGTGCGGCTCGGGGTACAGCAGGTGCTCGTCCGTGCAGACGACCCCGGCGTCGTACGCCGCGGCCAGGCCCTCCTCGCTCGTCGTCGTGCCCGTGGGCAGGAACGAGTAGTCGTAGAGCAGGAACAGCGGGGCGACGACGATCGGGCCGCCCGCGCCCTCCCACACCGGGAACGGGTCCTCGGGCGTCAGCACGCCGAGCTCCCGGCACCGCTCGACCAGATGCCGGTAGCGGTGCTCGCCGCGCAGGTCGACGGGATCCTTCGTGCGCGTCCACAGCTCGTGGTTGCCGGGCACCCAGATCACCGTCGCGAACCGCGCGGCCAGCTCGGCGAGGGTCGCGACCGTGTCGCCGACCTGCTCCGCGACGTCGCCGGCGACGATGAGCCAGTCCCCCGGATCCCCGGCCAGCCCCTCGACGACCGCCCGGTTCTCGGGGTAGCGGACGTGCAGGTCGCTGACGGCGAGCAGGCGGGACACCCCACAGATCTAGCAGATGGGCCCGCGGACCGCGCGGAGCTCACGGAACGGACGTCGGCGCTGAGGATCCCCTGAGCAACGACCCTGGGCAGCGCAAGTTACCGGCGGTAAGTTGGGGGCCGGACGTCGAGGAGGTCGGCATGGCGGGTACACGGGGCCTGCGCCGGGTGGTCCGATGGGGACTCCGGCACGGGATGATGCGACGCATGGTCCGCCGCCAGGTGCGGGCCGGGGAGCTGGGCGCGCGGCTGATGACGGATCCCGAGGTCGTCGCGAACCCGTACCCGTTCTACGACGAGCTGCGCTCGCGCGGGAAACTCGTGGACACCGGCCTGCTGCACGCGACCGTCGACCACGAGGTCTGCACGCAGGTGCTGCGGAGCACGGACTTCGGCGTCGGCGGCCGGATGCCCGAGAACCTGCCCGGTGTGGTGAAGGCGGCACTGGCGATCGGCGGCTCGTGGGCGCTCGGCCCGGCCCAGCCGCCCTCGATGCTCGCCTCGGACCCGCCGGACCACACCCGCTACCGCAAGCTCGTGACCAGGGCGTTCAGCGCCAAGAAGGTCGCCGCCCTGCGCTCGCGCGCCGAGGAGATCGCCGCCGAGCTGCTCGACGCGATGGCCGCGAAGGGTGAGCGCGCGGACCTGGTGAAGGACTTCGCCGCGCTCCTGCCCGCCACGGTGATCGCGGAGATGCTCGGGGCGCCCCTCTCGATGCGCGGGCAGTTCCTGGAGTGGGGCGAGGGGGCCGCGCTGTCGCTCGACGCCGGGCTCTCCTACGCCGACTTCCGCCGCTCCGAGCGCGACATCGACGCCCTGCACACCTGGATGCTCGGCCACTTCGAGCGGATCCGCCGCGAGCCGGGCGAGGACATCCTCTCCGCGCTGGTCACCGCGCACGACGAGGACGGCGCGCTCACCGAGGACGAGCTGTCCAGCATCGCGATGCTGCTGCTCGCCGCGGGGTTCGAGACCACCGTGAACCTCATCGGCAGCGGCGCGGCGCTGCTTCTCGACCACCCCGACCAGCTGATGCTCCTGCACGCCGAGCCGGAGCGCTGGCCGGCCGCGATCGACGAGATGCTGCGCTTCGAGTCGCCGGTGCAGCGGACCGGCCGGGTCGCCGTGCGGGACACGGAGGTCGCCGGCGTGCCGGTGAAGCGTGGCACGTTCGTGATCACGCACCTCGGCGGGGCGAACCGCGACCCCGCGGTGTTCCCCGACCCGCACCGCTTCGACGTCACGCGGGAGGAGGCCCACAAGCACCTCGCCTTCTCGCAGGGCATCCACTTCTGCCTCGGCGCCGCCCTGGCCCGGATGGAGGGCGAGGTCGCGCTGCGCGCGCTGGTCGACCGGTTCCCGGACATGCGCGCCGCCGGCACCCCGGTCCGCCGCCGCACCAAGCTGCTGCGCGGCTGGGAGAGCGTGCCGGTGGAGCTGAACCGGGCGAGCGTGCCCGCGTGAGCGCGGGCCCGCCCTCGGCACAACGCCTCGCCGAGGCGCAGTACCTGCTGCTCACGACGTTCCGCAAGGACGGCACACCGGTCCCGACCCCGGTCTGGGCCGCCGCGCTGGACGACGGGCGGCTCGGCGTCTGGACCGTCACGAACTCGGGCAAGGTGAAGCGGATCCGGCGCTCCGGGGCCGTCGAGGTCGCCGAGTGCGACCGCCGCGGCAAGCCCCTCGGCCCGGCCGTCCCCGGTACCGCCGAGCTGCTCGACGGCGAGGGCACCCGCCGGGTCCGCCGCGCCGTCGCCCGGAAGTACGGGCTGGTGGGCCGGATCGCCGTCGGATCCAGCCGGCTCTTCCGGGGCGACCGCGGATCCGTCGGACTGGCGGTCGCCGTCGACGGCTCCTGATCCCCGGCCGTCCGCCGGTCGTCGGCCTGAACCACCCGACCGGACGTCGTGGGCCGCCCGGCGCTGCCTCCACAAGGGCGGACGGCGCGATGTCCGTACACCCGTTCGTCGCAGGGCCACCCCTGGAGCTGGGGTCTGCTCCACCGGGGTGATCATTCCCGCTCCCCCGCAACGTCCCCGCACCGTGGAGCGAGTCCTTCCCACGCCCGGTGCACGGAGGCCGGGCACGGGGGGAACGATGGGGAACTTCTGGCGAGTCGTCGTGGACTGGTCGCGGGCGTGGTGGGCCCGCGTGATGACCACCTTGGCGCCGCCGCCGATGGCGGCGCCCGACCCGAACGCGCCGAACCTCGGTCCGCCGGGTGATAACCGCCGCAAGGAGTGGGTGCGCCGCTACTTCAGGCCCTCGCCCCCGCTCTGGGAGTGGATGCGCGCCGTCCGGCAGATGCGCCTCGGCGGGGCGTTCGCCGTCCTCGCCCTGTGTCTCCTGCTCGCCGCGCCCTGGACGTGGGCGGCGGGAGACGGCATCATCGCGGCCCTGTTCGCGGCGATGGGGTTCGTGTCCTGGCGGACATGGCACTTCGCGCGGGCCTATGCCGACGAGAAGTCGTCCGGCGAACTGCTCGACCGCACGCTCGACGCCGACCTCCGGCGTGCGGTCCACGAGGCGCTCCGGCGCTTCGGCCTCTCCCGCTCCGACCTGGTGCAGGGACCCGACGGCGCAGGCCGAGGCCCGCACGATCCGATCGTGGTCGTCGGGCCGGCTCCCGACGCACGGCACCGGTCGGACTTCGCCGATCGCATCCGGCGGTTCACCGCGTACTCGGGCGCGGTGCTGTGCGTGACGCGCACGCACATCGCCGTGCTGACCTTCCGGCTCGCCCTGGACACCGGCGGGAGGTCGGACGTCGACGCGCACGAGATCCGCTTCGAGCACATCTCGGCGATCCGTACGGCGACGCGGCCCGCGAAGGACCTGACCGCCTCCGAGGTCCCCGGCTTCTCGTTCGCGAAGAAGGCCTCGTTCACGACACTCGAGCTGGAGATCACCGCCACGGACGGGGCCGTCCTCGCGATGACCAACGAGATCTCGCAGCCCCGGCCCGCCGAGCTGCGGACGCCGACCGACATCGCGAGCTTCCTCCCCGTGTTCTCCGCCGTCCTCCGGGACCACCGCGCGCCGACGGCGCCGGACGTCTTCGACGTGGTCACCGCGACCCGGGCCGCGGCGCGCGAGGTCGCGGACGCCGTGACCCGCGCCCCCCGCCGCCGTCCGTCGGAACCTCCGCCCCGGACCGCTCCCCCGACGCTTCCTCCGGACGCGCCCACCACACTCCCGACGACGTCGTCGGGAGGTGCGGGCGGTGCACCCGGGACGGTCCTGGGCGCGCTCCGGTGTGCCTACGGGCCGAGGCGGATCGAGGTCAAGGTCCTGATCGGCCGGGACGCCTGGCTCGCGGCGGGACCCGATCGCCGCGCCGTGCCGTTCCGGCTGACCGAAGGAGCGACCCGGCTCGAGATCGTCGTCGACCGCGCCGGTGTCGTGATCGATCCGGTGCTCCGCGAGATCGAGCTGACCCGCGGTCCGACGGAGTGGACCTACGCGGCAGCAACGGACAGGGAGCCCGGCCCGGGCAAGGAGGTCTGGGTCGCCCTCTACGCGGGAACCGGCCTCCTGGCCACGCTCCGGGCCGACACGTCCCGGTCGGGCGACGAGGACGACCCCGACCCCGACGGCACCGGCGTTCCCCGGCCCCGGACCGACCCGGACCCCGACCTCGCCCCGACCTGACCTGGGCCGACGAGGTCGTTCCCGGCCCTCGTCCGGCGTGTCCGCCGCCCTGCCGTCGCTCCTTCGGGTACGAACGGCCGTGACGGGCGAGCCTGGAGAGGCGGATGAGGCGTCCATGGGCGTGCCACCGATGAGACGTTTCGGGCCGGGCCTCCTCACGCGGCCCGCACACCCCGATCCCCGCACGACCGAGGGGCTGTTCCGCGGCAGGGCGGCGGACCGGGTCCCGGCGTTGCTCGGGGCCCTGGCGCTCGGCCTGGTCGCACCGCTGGGCTCGCAGCTGGCGGCGTCGCCGCCCGAGCCGGCGCCGGTCGTCGTCGCTCCCCCTGCGCCGACCGTCCGGCCGGTGGTGCTCACCGACCTGCCCGTGGCGGGGCCGCAGGACCGCCGGATCGCCCTCACCTTCGACGACGGGCCGGACCCGCAGTGGACCCCGCAGATCCTCGACGTGCTGATCCGTCACGGCGCCAAGGCGACCTTCTGCATGGTCGGGACGCAGATGGAGCGGCATCCCGAGGTGGTGGCGAAGGTCGTGAACGCCGGGATGCGGATCTGCTCCCACTCGCACACCCACGACGAGGGCCTGGCCTCCCGGGACGCCGGGACGATCACCGCGGAGATCGCCGACGTCGCCGCGCGCGTCCCCGGCACGCCGGTCACCTACTTCCGGGCGCCCGGCGGCAACTGGGACAAGGAGATCCTCGACTCCGCCGTCGCGCAGGGGATGCAGCCGTTGGGCTGGGCGATCGACCCGCGGGACTGGACCCGGCCCTCGGCCGACGAGATCGTGGTGAACGTCGAGAAACACCTGCACCCCGGCGCCGTCGTCCTCCTGCACGACGGCGGCGGGACCCGCGCCCGCACGGTGGAGGCCCTGGACCGGCTGCTTCCGTGGCTCCGGTCCCAGGGCTATGTCACCGACTTCCCCTAGGGTCGTGAGAATGCCCACACATCAGCGGTCCGAGCGCGGCGACAAGCCGGTCGTCGCGAATCCGGTCTTCGGTGCCGAGCCCATCACCGTGCCGCGCTACGAGCTGCCGGAGTCCGGGCTCGATCCCCAGGTCGCGTACCAGATCGTGCACGACGAGCTGATGCTCGACGGCAACGCACGGCTCAACCTGGCCACGTTCGTCACCACGTGGGAGGAGGAGGCCGCCCAGCGGCTGATGTCCGAGTCGTTCGACAAGAACATGATCGACAAGGACGAGTACCCGCGGACCGCCGACCTCGAGCAGCGCTGCGTGCGGATGCTCGCGGACCTGTGGAACGCGCCGGACCCCGCCCGGGCCGTCGGCTGCTCGACGACGGGATCCAGCGAGGCCTGCATGCTCGGCGGCCTGGCGCTCAAGCGGCGCTGGCAGGCCCGCCGGCGGGCGGAGGGCAAGGACGTCGCGCGCCCCAACATCGTGATGGGGATCAACGTCCAGATCTGCTGGGAGAAGTTCGCCAACTACTTCGAGGTCGAGCCGCGGCTGGTGCCGATGGAGGGCGACCGGCTGCACCTGGGAGCGGCCGAGGCCGTGGCGCTCTGCGACGAGAACACGATCGGCGTGGTCGTGGTGCTGGGCTCCACCTTCGACGGCAGCTACGAGCCGGTCGAGGAGGTCTGCGCCGCGCTCGACGACCTGCAGTCCCGCACCGGGCTGGACATCCCGGTGCACGTCGACGGCGCCTCCGGCGCGATGATCGCCCCCTTCTGCGACCCCGACCTGCCGTGGGACTTCCGGCAGCCGCGGGTGGCGTCGATCAACACCTCGGGGCACAAGTACGGCCTGGTCTACCCGGGCGTCGGCTGGGCGCTGTGGCGCGACGAGGACGCGCTGCCCGAGGACCTCGTGTTCCGGGTCAACTACCTGGGCGGCGACATGCCGACCTTCGCGCTGAACTTCTCCCGGCCCGGGGGCCAGGTGATCGCGCAGTACTTCCAGTTCCTGCGGCTGGGCCGGGCCGGGTTCGCGCGCGTGCAGCAGACCTGCCGGGACGTCGCGACCACGCTGTCCTCGGCGATCGCCGGGCTGGGCCCGTTCCGCCTGCTCACCGACGGGTCGCAGCTGCCGGTGTTCGCGTTCACCGTGGCCGAGGGACAGCCCTTCTCCGCGTTCGACGTGTCCGCGGCCCTGCGCGAGCGCGGCTGGCTGGTGCCCGCCTACACGTTCCCGGCGAAACGTGAGGACATCGCGGCGTTGCGGATCGTGGTGCGCAACGGCTTCAGCCACGACCTGGCGAGTCTGCTGCTCGACGACCTGCGCCGCGCCCTGGAGCAGCTGGGCAAGCAGGGCGCCCCGCAGCGCGGGCCGGAGTCGGCGACCTTCGCGCACGGCACGGAGAAGCCTCCGGTCCGGTAGGGCGCCAGGGGGTGGTCCGGGCCCTGCTCGGCGGCCCGGGCCTCGGCAGCGGTGCGCTACTCGGCGGCCAGGGCGAGGCCGAACCCGACGAGCGCCGTCCCGGTCACCGCGTCGATCGTGCGGCGCACCCGCCGCCGGCTCAACCACCCCCGCACCCGGTGCACCACGAACACCAGCGCGAGGAGCCACACCGCGCCCAGCACGCCGACGGTGTAGGCGAGCAGCAGCGCGTCGGCCGTGGTCGTGACGCCCGGGACCAGGAACTGCGGCAGCACGGACAGGTACATGACCAGCACCTTCGGGTTGGTCACGTTGGACAGGAAGCCCTCGCGGAAGCGGCGGAAACCCTGCCCGCGGCGCTTCTCGACGAACTCGGTGAGCGCCGCGTAGTCCCCGCGCCACGCCCCGCGCAGCGCCTGCACGGCGAGGAACAGCAGGTACGCGACGCCCGCCCAGCGCAGCGTCTCGAACAGCGGGCGAGAGCTCGCCACGAGCACGCCGAGCCCGAACGCCGCTGCGCTGCCCTGCAGCAGGTTGCCCGCGAGGATGCCCGCGCACGCGAGCAGCCCGCCGCGGCGGCCACCGGCCAGGGCGTTGCGGAGCAGGACCAGCGTGTCCGGCCCCGGGGCGAGCACGAGCAGGACGGCGATGCCCAGGTAGGCGCCGTAGGAACCCCAGGTCACCGGGCGACCCTAACCTGCGCCGTCACCGAGGAGCGCGGCGCAGGATCTCCACCGCCGCGGTGGCCTGCTCCTGCAGGTTCGCCAGCCGGGACCGGGCCGTGTCGGCGTCCTCCACGGCGTCGCCCATGTGCCCGGCCGCGTAACGGGTGTAGACGCCCGCGCCGATGCACGCCGAGCGCCACCGGGCGAACGCCTCGAAGTAGTCCGCCTGCCCGGCGATCCGGTCGCCGCGCCCGGAGCGCTCGGCGTAGCGCGCCAGGATCTCCTCGCGCTCCGGCCAGCCGTCGAGGGTGGTCGGGCCGGAGGTGATCTCCCGGACGGTGTCGCCCGGGCGCCCCCAGGACGCCAGCAGGTAGCCGAGGTCGGCGAGCGGCTCGCCGAGCGTCGCCAGCTCCCAGTCGAAGATCGCACCGATGCGCCCGTCCGGGCCGAAGGACAGGTTCCCCGGCCGGTAGTCGCCGTGCGCGATGGTCAGCTCCTCGTCGACCGGTCGGCGCTCCACGAGCCGCCGGTGCCCCTCGTCGACCACCGACAGGTCCTCGACGGCCGAGTCGTGTGCCTGCCGGTGCCAGCGGCGCAGCTGCCGCTCCAGGTAGCTGCCGGGGCGGCGCAGCTCCCCCAGACCGACGGCGTCGGGATCCACCGCGTGCAGCTCGGCGAGCACGTCGGCGACCGCCAGCCCCGCGGCGCGGCGGCTCTCGACGGGCATGGCGGCCCCGGCCTCGACGTCGCCGGGGACGACGCCGTCGACGAAGCCCATGAGGTAGAAGTCGGCGCCGATCACGGCGTGGTCCGAGCAGAACGCGACGGCCCGCGGGACCGGGACGGGGGTCTCGGCCAGCGCGGCGATGAACCGCCACTCCCGGCTCATGTCGTGCGCGGTGGCGAGCACCCCGCCGGTGGGCGGACGGCGCAGGGCCCACGGGGTGCCGGAGGCGTCGACGACCCGGTAGGTCAGGTTCGAGTGCCCGCCGGAGATCCGTCGGACGTCGACGGGCTCCGGGCCGGTCGCGATCTCGGGGACCTCCGCGCGCAGCCACTCGGTGAGCGCCGCGGCGGGGACGGGGTCGGTGGCGATCTGCGTCGATCCGCTCATGCCCGTCACCTTGCCCCGTGACGGGCGATCAACGCCATTGCGACGATCGCCACTCCCGTGCGTCATACGGGAAGGACCAGCGCGGCCAGCAGCCGGTCCGGCTCGGCGGCCGGGTCCGCGGTGAGCCCGCTGTGCACGGGGCCGGGCCGCACGACCGTGCTGCGCGGCGCGGTGAGCCGGCGGAAGCGGCGGCCGAGGTCCTCCCCCGCCCCGGGGCCCGACGCGGCCAGCGCGCCCTCCGTCCGCCGGTCGGCCCGCGGCGGGGTGGGCACGGCGCAGACAGCGGCGGCGACCTCGAGGGCGTCGGCGATCGCGTCGGCGTCGGCGTGCGGGTCGAGTGCGCGCAGCCGCTCCCGGTCCAGGTGCACCCGGCCGCCGAGGAAGTCCTTCGCCCGGCAGTAGACGAGCACGCCGGCGTTCATCGTCTCGCCGCGCTCGGGCCGCGGCACGACCTGCAGCACCGCGTACTCGTAGACCTCGAGACCGTTCGCGCGGCTCATCGGTCCACCTTCGGCAGCCGGGCGGCGAGCCACGCCGGCGGACGGCCGCTGCGGGTGATCGGGCGCGGACGACGGGTCGCAGCGGCCGCCCGCACGGCCGGCAGCCAGGCCTCCCGGGCCGCGACGCGCGCGGTGAGGATCTCGGCGTAGGCGGCGCGCACCTCGGCCGGATCCGCGAACCCGGGCTCGTCCGTCAGCCACTCGTCCGGCACCGCCGCGGTGGCGCGCTCGAGCGCCGACGCGGTGACCAGCGGCGCGAGGGCGGCGTCGGCCGCGTCGAGGTCCGGCGAGGAGCCGAGCAGGACGTGGTCGCCGGCGTCGAACGGGCGGGTGGCGACTGCGGCCGGGTCCGCCAGCGTCCGCGCCCAGCCGTGGTGGAAGGTCAGCGTGGCCCCGTGGTCGATCAGGTACGGGGCCCGGTGCCACAGCAGCATGTTGGCGTTGCGCCAGGAGCGGTCGACGTTGCCGACCAGCGCGTCGAACCACAGCACCCGGCCGGCGAACTCCGGGCCCGGGTCGAAGGCGAGCGGGTCGAAGTCCAGCGCGCCGGGCAGGTAGTCCAGGCCCAGGTTGAGCCCGGCGGAACGGTGCAGCAGGTCCTGCACCTCCTGGTCCGGCTCGGCGAGCCCGAGCTCGGGGTCCAGGTCCACGGTGACCAGCTCGGGCACCGGCAGGCCCAGCTCCCGGGCCAGCTCACCGGCGACGATCTCGGCGACCAGGACCTTCCGGCCCTGCCCCGCGCCGTGGTACTTCACGACGTAGGTGCCGAGGTCGTCGGCCTCCATCAGGCCTGGCAGCGACCCGCCCTCACGCAACGGCGTGACGTAGCGGGTCGCCGTGACGTGGCGCAGCACGCGATCCCTCCTCGTTCCGCCGCCCATGATCCCGCGCGGCGCCAGGGGTTTCGCGGTCCGGGGGCGGTCGGCCGGAGACGAGGACCCCGCGGCCGGCCGTCCCGCCGCGGTCGCGGGCGGCGGGGCGGAACGGGCCGCGGGGTCCTCGTCGGGAGGTCTCGCGGTACTGGGGAGTGGTTCCGGAGCAGCGCCGGCCGCGCTGCCGGGCCGGTCCGGATCAGCGCCGGATCAGCGCCGGATCAGTGCTGCTGCTCGCGCGGCGAGGCGTCGAGGTGGGCCTGCGGGCCGGTGTGCGGGTCCGCGTAGTCGGCGTAGTCGGCGTAGTCGACGTAGTCGACCGCCGGCGCCGCGGGGTGCACCGCGTGCCGGGCGCCGGGCTGGACGGACGAGTTGGCGTACGCGCTGGGCATCCGGCGCGGCGCCGGGGCGTCGGCGGCGTGGCCGGCCTGGCCGTCGTCCCACAGGGAGAAGGGGCGGGCGGCCGAGAGCCGCGCCTGCTGCTGCGGGGCGCGCTCGGCGGGCGCGTCGGCGTCCCACCGCGGGGCGGGCGCGGCCTGCGGGTGCTCGTCCGCCCAGTGCGGCGCGTCCCACCGCGGGCCCGCGGCGGGGCGGGCGGCGAACGCGGCGGGGGCCGGGGCGATCGGCACGCCGGTGGGGTCGGAGCTCACGTCGACCGGCGCGGGCACGTCCTCCTGGCGCTTCCGGTCGAAGAGCAGGTGGTCGAGGCTGTAGCGGCCGGGGCCGAACGCGGCGATGGCCAGCACGATCCCGGCGATCAGGGCGACGAGCTCGAACCCGTTGTTCTTCACGAACACGCCGTTGGCCCCGTGCACGAACCAGATGGCGCCGTACATCACGAACGCCATGCCCGCGGCGGCCCAGGGCACGAAGATGCCGACCGCGATGAGGATCGAGCCGATGAGCTCGACGACCAGGGTGAACGCCGTCGCGACGATGGCCAGCGGAATGCCGAAGTTCGTGAACTGGTCGGTGGCCGTCCCGAACCCCGCCTGGAAGAAGCTCTGCCAGACGTGCGCCAGCATGATGAACGACACGGTCAGCCGTGCGACCAGGATGAGCACGTGCTTCGCGGGTTCGGGGAGCGAACGGGTCAACATCGGGACCTCTCCTGACTACGGGTCGTCGGCAAGCCGCGCTGAGTGACGAAGTTAGACCGGTGTGCGGCGGGGTGTAGGCCGAACAGCCGTTTCTGCGGTGGTCCGTCGTCCGCACGCGATGAACAGCGCGTGCGAACCACTCATCCGTGTAACGAAACCCGGCGCACGTGGTTACGGACCGTTCGTCTCCGCTGCTCCCCCGCTGGTCGGCACGCCGCGTGCACCCACCCGGGTGGATCGGCGTCGGCGAGCGGGGGAACGCCCGTGGACGGGAGGGCCCGGTCGGGCCCGTCGGCGTCAGCTCGGCAGCACCTCCCGCCACTGCGCGGTGGCCTTGCGCCCGGGCGCGATCCAGGCGAGCCCGGCCAGGTCGCCGACGTGCCCGACGCCGCCGAACGCGGCCGCGACGCCGAGTGCCGAGAGGCCGAGCTCGAGCGCCGAGGGGTCGGGGCTCGGCATGCCGTTCGGCTTCACGAAGGTGATCTTCACGGTCTTCCCCTCGATCCGGGCCTTGAAGCCACCGCCGAACCAGTACCAGGGGTAGGTGACGCCGGAGACCTCCGCGAGCGGGACGTCGAACAGCGTCTCCTCGCCGTCGGTGAAGGCGATCCGACCAGCGGCGGTCACGAGGTACCCGGGCCGGTTGCGCAGGCCGCCGATGACCCAGGCGGGGCTGGCGAGGACGGCGGAACCGGTGTGGCCGGTGGCGGGGGCGGGCTGCTCGCTCACGGGGTGCTCCTTCGGGGATGCTCGGTCCGACGCCGTCTCCGGCGCTGTCGCCGTGCGGCGTCGTTCGGCGTCGTTCGGCGTCGTCGGGCGTCGTCTCTGTCGGATCCCAGGAGATCGCGGGCGCCCCGGCGCCGGACAGCACGCCGCCACCACACCCGGCTTCGTGGTAGCCACACCCGCCCGCCGCCCCGCCGTCCGCGGAACGTGTCAGGCACGCCGGTCGCGGGCATGATGTCCGGCGTGGACATCCCCCGAGACATCACCGCGACCGCGGAGTGGGCGGCCCTGACCGAGCACCACGCGGCCGTCGAGCCGGCGCACCTCCGCGAGCTGTTCGACGCCGACCCCGGCCGGGCGGAGGCGATGACCGTCCAGGGCGCCGACCTCGTCCTCGACTACTCGAAGCACCGGATCACCGCCGAGACGCTGCCGAAGCTGGTCGCGCTGGCCGAGGCCGCCGGCCTGCCGGACCGGATCGCCGCGATGTTCTCCGGCGAGCACATCAACACCAGCGAGGACCGGGCGGTGCTGCACACGGCGCTGCGCCTGCCCGCGGACGCCTCGCTGACCGTCGACGGCCAGGACGTCGTCGCCGACGTGCACGCCGTGCTCCGCCGGATGGGCGAGTTCAGCACCCGGGTCCGCGACGGCGAGTGGACCGGGGCCACCGGCGAGCCCATCCGCACCGTGGTGAACATCGGGATCGGCGGCTCGGACCTCGGCCCGGTCATGGCCTACGAGGCGCTCAAGGACTACTCGGACCGCGACATCGAGTGCCGGTTCGTCTCGAACATCGACCCGACCGACCTCGCCGAGACCACCCGCGACCTCGACCCGGCGACCACCCTGTTCATCGTCTCGTCCAAGACCTTCACCACGCTGGAGACGCTGACCAACGCCCGCAACGCCCGGACCTGGCTGGTCGACGGCCTGCCGGGAGACGTCTCCGCCGAGAAGGCGATCCCGCTGCACTTCGTCGCCGTGTCGACGAACGCGGAGAAGGTCCGCGAGTTCGGCATCGACGAGGCCAACATGTTCGGCTTCTGGGACTGGGTGGGCGGCCGCTACTCCGTCGACTCCGCGATCGGGCTCTCGCTCATGGTCGCGATCGGCCAGGAGGGCTTCTCGGAGTTCCTCGCCGGCATGCACGCGATGGACGAGCACTTCCGCACCGCCCCGCTGACCGAGAACCTGCCGGTGATCAGCGGGCTGCTCAACGTCTGGTACGACGACTTCTTCGGGGTCGAGACCCACGCGGTCCTGCCGTACTCCCAGTACCTGCACCGGCTGCCCGCCTACCTGCAGCAGCTCACCATGGAGAGCAACGGCAAGTCGGTCCGCGCCGACGGCACCCCGGTCACCACCGCCACCGGCGAGATCTTCTGGGGCGAGCCGGGCACGAACGGCCAGCACGCCTTCTACCAGCTGCTCCACCAGGGCACCCGGCTCGTGCCGGCCGACTTCATCGGCTTCGCCGAGCCGAACCACGACCTACCCGGCGAGGGGGGCGCGGACATGCACGACCTGTTCATGTCCAACCTCTTCGCGCAGACCGCGGCGCTCGCCTTCGGCCGGACGAAGGAGGAGATCGAGGCGGAGGGCACCCCCGCCGACGTCGTGCCGCACAAGGTCATGCCGGGCAACCGGCCGACGTCGACGGTCCTCGCGCCGAAGCTGACCCCGTCCACCCTGGGCCAGATCATCGCCTTCTACGAGCACCAGACCTTCGTCGAGGGCACGATCTGGGGCATCGACAGCTTCGACCAGTGGGGCGTCGAGCTGGGCAAGGTGATGGCACGCCAGTTCGGCCCCGCGCTGTACGGCGCGGACCCGGACTTCTCGGCGCTCGACGCGTCCACCGCCGCCCTCATCCGCCGCTACCGCACGCTCCGCGGCCGCGGCTGAACGGCCGAGCGGCCCCGGGATCCTGCCGCTCGGCGGGCGCGGACGGTCCGGTGTGGGCAGAGTGGTGAGGTGCCCGGCCGCCGTGTCCTCGTTCTCACCGCGACCTGCGCCGTCGTCCTCGTCGCCGTGGCGGCGGGGCTGATCTGGGCCGCGTTCACCGGCGTCGGCCCGGCGGTCGAGGACCGCTCGGCCCTCGCCGGGGCGATCGACAGCCGGTCGGCCGGGGTCACCGCGATCCTGGTCGTGTTCACCAACCTCGGCAGCACCGCCGCGATGGCGGTGCTCGCCGTGGTGACGGGCGTCGTGCTGATCGTCCGCGGCCGCCGGGTCGACGGCGTGTGGCTGATCGCCACGATGGCGGGCGCAAGCCTCGTGTTCACGCTGGTCAAGCGCTCGCTCGATCGGCCGCGGCCGCCGCTGCCGGTACACCTGGTCCAGGCCGCGAACGAGTCGCTGCCCTCCGGGCACGCGACGATGTCCATGACGGTCGTCGGGGCGCTCGTGGTGCTGGCCTGGCCGTACCTCACCGGGCCGCTGCGGCTCGGCGCCCTGCTGGTCGCCGCGGCGTGGATCGGCGGCATCGGCTACAGCCGCATCTACCTGGGTGTGCACTGGTTCAGCGACGTCGTGGCCGGCTGGGCCACCGGTGCCGCCTGGCTCACGGTGTGCACCGGCGTTCTGCTGTGGTGGCGCGCCCGCCATCCCGAGCCCGCGGTCCCGGCATAGGGCAACGGCTACTGCTGCTCCCTCGTGCACCACCACGTGCTGCGCCCGCCGACGGTCCCGTGCCGCATCTCCGCGCCGCAGCGCGGGCAGTGGCCGCCGACGTGGCGGTGCTCGATGACCTCACCGGTGTGCACGCCCCCGTTCGCGATCGCAGCCTTCAGCGCCTTCTCGAGGTTGCGGTACAACCGGTCGAGGTCCGTGCGCGCCAGCTCGTCCGCGGGCGTGGCCGGGTTGATCTTCGCCCGCCACAGGGTCTCGTCGGCCAGCAGGTTCCCGACGCCCGCGATCACCGACTGGTCCAGCAGCCGCGCCTTGACCGCGGAGCGGCTGCGCGCGATCCGCGTGCGGAAGTCGGCGGCCGAGATCTCCTCGGCGTCGGGCCCGAGGCCGGAGAGGTCGGGCTCCAGGCGGATCCGGCCGAGGCGGCGCTTGTCGAACAGCCGGAACCGGCCGCCGTCGGCGAAGTTCATGGTGAAGCGGTCCCACTCGGGCTTGCGGGGCTGGCGGTCCGGCCGCTCGGGGCCGCCGCCGACGCGGTCGCCGTACTCGTCGGTGACGATCACGCGACCGCCCATGCCGAGGTGCACCCCGAGCGTCGGGCCCTCCTCGCCGTCCCGGTTGACGGTCTCGCACCACATCGTCTTGCCGCGCCGGTGCGCCGCCGTCAGCCGGCCCCCGACCAGTGCCTTCGCGATCTCGCCCGGCGGATGGGGCCGGCACACCCACTCGTCGTTGTCGTCGATGCTGCGGATCTCGCGGTCCAGGGCGTGTTCGAGCACCTTCCGCGCGGTCTCCACCTCGGGCAGTTCCGGCACGCCGCCCAGTGTGGAACAGCGGTGCCCGTGCCGCGCGTTGATCCGGACCGTGATGCGGGTGCGGGCGCCGGAGCTGCGCGGACGACGATGGCTGAACACCGGCGGGCGGGCGCCCGACCTGCGGGGCAAGATCGTCCTGCTCGACTTCTGGACCTTCTGCTGCGTCAACTGCCTGCACGTGCTCGACGAGCTGCGCCCGCTGGAGGAGGAGTTCGCCGACGTCCTCGTGGTCGTCGGGGTGCACTCGCCGAAGTTCGCGCACGAAAGGCAGCCGGCGGCACTGGACGGGGCCGTCGAGCGGCACGGCGTGCACCACCCGGTGCTCGACGACCCCGACCTCGCGATGTGGGACGCCTACGCGGCCCGCGCCTGGCCGACGATCACGATGGTGGACCCGGAGGGGTACGTCGTCGCACAGATGGCGGGCGAGGGCCACGCGCACGGGCTGGCCGTGCTGATCCGCGAGCTGGTCGAGGAGCACACGGCGAAGGGGACGCTGCGGCGGGGCGACGGCCCGTACGTCGCTCCCCCGCCGCCGGCGACGGCGCTGCGGTTCCCCGGGAAGGTCGTGGCCGTGCCGGCCTCCGATTCCCGGGGCGGCTTCCTCGTCTCCGACACCGCGCACCACCAGGTGGTGCAGGTCGACGCGGAGTTCGCCGAGGTCAGGCGGTTCGGCACGGGCGTACGAGGGTTCCGCGACGGCGCCGAGCCGGAGTTCTCCGAGCCGCAGGGCCTGGCCGTGCTCCCGGACGACGTGGCGGCCGAGGTGGGGTACGACGTCGTCGTCGCCGATTCGGTGAACCACGCCCTGCGGGGGCTGCGGCTCGCCGACGGCCATGTCACGACGGTCGCGGGCACCGGCTCGCCGCTGCGGGAGCGGGTGGAGCCGGGCGGCTCGGCCGCCGAGCTGTCGACGCCGTGGGACGTGGTGTGGTGGCGTGGCCGGATCGTGATCGCGATGGCCGGCTGGCACCAGCTGTGGACCTTCGCGCCGCGCTCCGGGGAGCTCACCGTGCTCGCGGGCACGACGACGGAGGGGCTGCGGGACGGGCCGGTGACCGACGCGTTCTTCGCCCAGCCGTCCGGCCTGGCCGTCGCCGGCGACGTGCTGTGGATCGCCGACGCCGAGACCTCCGCCGTGCGTGCCCTGTATCTCGACGCGACGCCGCAGGTCAGCACCGCCGTCGGGCTCGGGCTGTTCGACTTCGGGTTCCGCGACGGCCGCGCCGACGAGGCGCTGCTGCAGCACCCGCTGGGCGTGGGGGTGCTGCCCGACGGCTCGGTCGCGGTGGCGGACACCTACAACGGCGCGGTCCGGCGCATCGCCGGCGGGCAGGTGACCACGCTGGCCCAGGGCCTGGCCGAGCCCGGCGACGTCCTCGTCGACGGGGACACGCTGGTCGTCGTGGAGTCGGCGGCGCACCGGCTGGTGCGGCTGCCGATCCCGGCCGGCGCGCTGGTCGACGCCGGCGCCCACGCCGTCCGCCGCCCGCGCACCGATCTCGCGGCCGGGCCGGTCACGCTCACGGTCGACTTCACCCCGCCGACCGGGCAGCACCTCGACACGCGCTTCGGCGATCCGACGGTGCTGACCGTCGCTGCGTCGCCCTCGTCGCTGCTGATCGAGGGCGCCGGCACCGCGCCCGGCCTGGTCCGGCCGCTGCGACTCGCACCGGGCGAGGGTGTGCTGTCGGTGAGCGTCACCGCCGCGGCGTGCGACGAGGGCGACGCCGTCTTCGCCGCCTGCCACCGGTACCAGCAGGACTGGGGCGTCCCGGTCCGGGTGGTGGCGGGCGGGGGCCCCGCCGAGCTCGTGCTCGATCTGCGGGCGGTCGACGGGGGCTGAGGCGACGCGGCAGCGGGCTCGTGATCGGCGTCCGCGTGCAGGAAGGGTCGGGGACACGACCGCCACCGCACCAGAACGGCGATCACCCCGGACGAGTCAGCACCAGTGCTGCCGAATGGGCCTTCGACAACCCTGGTGCTGATCCCACGCCGGCGACGGCCGGGTCTCACTCCAGCTCGGCCAGCGTCCAGGTGCCGTCGGGGGCAGCGGCGACGACCTGGAACTCGCCCGGCGGGAGCGTGCGGATGTGCTCCGCCAGCTGCTCCCGCGAGAGCGGGCTCGCCTCGACGACGGTGCGCGAGCGGGGCTCGGCGCCGGTGACGGCGACCGTGAGCTGCTGGTCGAGCGGGAGGTCGTCGGCCGAGCGCAGCACGACGAGCTGGGCACCGCCCTCGTCGAGCAGCGCGGCGGTACCCGGGGCCGGCACCACGGGGACGCCGGCGTCGTCGAGCCGCGCCGCGGTCAGCGGGAGCTCGCCGCTCGGCAGGGTCAGGGTGCCGACGGTCGGGGCCGGGGCGGCGCCGGGCCGGGCGGTGTCGGCCGGGGCGGGCGACGCGGCATCGTTCCCGTGATCCCCCGCGGCGACCGCGGTCCGATCCGCCGGACTCGCAGGCGGCGCCGAACTCGCCGGACTCGCAGGCGGCGCCGAGCCCGCCGGGGCCGCGGCCGGTGGCGAACCCGCCGATGCGGCCGTCGGCGCCGCCCGATGCGCGGGCGCGTCGGCAATCGGACCCGCCGGGCCCGCCGGATCGGCCGCCGGCGCAGGCGCACCGGCCGCAGGGTCGGCGGCGTCTGCCGACGGCAGCCGCCATGTCGCAGCGGCGGGGCGCCACGCCTGCCCGCCCGAGGCCTGGCCACTCGCCGGAGCCGCCGCGGGATCGCCGAACACCGCGCCCCCGGACTCCGGCGCGGTCCCGTTCGGCGACGCCCCGTCCACCACGCTGAGCGGACCGGCCGAGGCGGCCATCGCGGCAGCCGCGGTCACCGACTCCGGCGGCAGGCTCGCGCTGGGGGCGATCGCGGCGGCGGGGGCCGGCGCGGCCGGGGCGTCGAAGGTCCTCGGCCAGTCGTTCGGCGAGGTGACGCGGGGCTCGGGCAGGACCTGCAGCATCCCGCTGGTGCGCGGGCCGGGCGCGGCCGGACGGGTGGCGCCGAGGTAGTCGTCGCCCCGCCACCGGTAGTACGAGGTCCGGACGGGCTTCCCGTAGGTCGGGGCGTTCACCATCCGGCCGTCGCCCAGGTAGACGCCGACGTGGTGCACGGCGGACGGGATGCCGTAGAAGACCAGGTCACCGGGCTGCAGCGGCGCATCGGCCGGGACGTGCGGGCCCGCGACGTACTGGCTGTGGGCGGTGCGCGGCAGCGTGATCCCGGCGGCGCCGTAGGCGAAGACGGTCAGCCCCGAGCAGTCGAAGCCCTGGTCGCCCGCGGCAGGGCCGTTGCCGCCCCACTGGTAGGGCACGCCCACCTGCGAGAGGGCGGCGGCGAGGGCGACCTGCGCGCGCCCGTCGGGCAGCGCGGTCGTGAACTCCGCAGGAGCCGGGGCGACGGGACCGCCGCCTCCCGGGCCGGGCTGGGTGTTCTCCGGGAACACGCCGGGGAAGCGCTCGGCCGCGGTGCCGGCCACCGACGTCAGCCCGGCCTGCCGCACGGCCGACGGCACGGCCACCGCCACGACCAGCAGCAACCCGAGCAGCACCCACACCCCCGCGGCGAACCGGGACCGACGCCGCGCAGGCACGCCCCGGTACCGGACGGGAAGGGTCCGGGTGGCACCGGGCTCCGGCTCGCGGTCGACGACACCCGGCCGGGGCAGCGGGGTGCGCGCGGTGGCGATCCGGTCGGCGATCCGGTCGGCGATCCGGGTGGCGGCCTCCCGGCGGCAGTCGGCGACGACGCGGCCGACCAGCGCCGTGGCCAGCCGCGCCCCGGCGAGGCCGGCGGCCGCACTGCGCGCCGCCTCCGCCCGCACCGAGCGGCTCTCCACGCCGGCACCGGGCCCGTCGACCGCTCGATCGTGACCGGGCGGCACGACCCGCCGCACCTCGCGGCGACGCTCCCGACCGTCGTCCTCGGCCGTGGCCCAGCGGTGGGAGGTCCCGCGCTGCTGCGGCACCACGATCGCGGGCCGGTGCGACCCGGCCCGATGCCGGCCGGCCCGCTTCGTGACGGATCGTGATCCCGTTGCCGGCACACGCTCGCGCAGCGCCATCGACTCTTCCCCCGACCGGTCGCCCCGACTGAACCGGCGAGAGCGTGGCGGACACGCGCCGCGTCCGCCATCACACGGACGGGCGAGATCCGGCGCTCACGCGGGCGTCAGGCCCGCAGCCAGGCGAGAACCGCCATGACCCGCCGGTGATCGTCACCCGACGGCGCGAGCCCCAGCTTGGTGAAGATCGACGAGATGTGCTTCTCGACGGCGCCCTGCGTGATCACGAGGTCCCGCCCGATCGCCGTGTTGGTGCGCCCCTCCGCCATGAGACCCAGGACCTCTCGCTCACGCGGCGTGAGCGACTCGACCGGGTCGCGGCGCCGCCGGTGGGTCAGCAGGGCGGACACGACCTCCGGGTCGAGCACCGTGCCGCGCGCCACGACCCGCTCCAGCGCGTCGGACAGCTCGGCGAGCCGGGAGACCCGGTCCTTGAGGAGGTACCCCACTCCCCCGCCGGCCGCCAGCAGGTCGGCCGCGTAGGACTCCTCGACGTACTGGGACAGCACCAGGATCGCGGTGTCCGGCCACTCGCGGCGGATCTCCAGCGCCGCACGGAGGCCCTCGTCGGTGAAGGTCGGCGGCATCCGCACGTCGACGACGGCGACCGCCGGCCGGTGCTCCATCACCGCGGTGACCAGCGCATCCCCGTCGCCGACCGCCGCCACCACCTCGGCGCCCGCCTCGTCGAGCAGCCGCACGAGGCCCTCGCGCAGCAGCAACGAGTCCTCGGCCAGCACCACCCTCACGCGTCCTCCAACCCGGCCAGCGGGATCCACGCCGTGATCACCGTCGGCCCGCCCTCGGGGCTCGCGACCTCCAGCCGCCCCTCCACGGCCGACAGTCTCTCCGACAGCCCCGACAGTCCGTGACCCTTCGCCGGGTGGGCGCCGCCGATGCCGTCGTCGGTCACCCGGACGACGAGGTCGGCCCGGTGCGGCCGGACGTCGACGGTCGCGTGCGTCGCCCCGGAATGCTTCGCGACGTTGGTGAGCGCCTCGGTGACCACGAAGTACGCCGTGTTCTCCACCGCGGCGGCCGGTCGCTCCCCCGCGGGCAGCTCGACCTCCACGCTCACCGGCACCGTCGACCGCGCCGCCGCGGCGGCCAGCGCGGCGGCGAGCCCGCGGTCGGCCAGGACCGGCGGGGCGATGCCGCGGGAGAGCGCCCGGAGCTCGGCCAGCGCCTCGCGGGTCTGGGTGAGGGCCTCGGCGATCAGCGGCCGGGCGCGCTCGGGGTCGTCGTCGAGCCGGCGGTCGGCCGCCTCGAGGTCCATGGTGAGCCGGACGAGCCGCTGTTGCGGACCGTCGTGGATGTCCCGCTCGAGCCGACGCAGGGTCGCGGCCTCGGCCGCCACCGCGGCCCGGCGGCCCGCGGCGAGCTGCTCGGCGCGGGCGCGCAGCGCCGCGGTCCGGTTGGTGAGCAGCCCCCGGGCCAGCCCCGCCCGCACGGCCACGAGCGCGCGGACCACCCACGGCGTGGTGATCAGCAGGACCAGGCCGATCAGGGTGGTGAAGGCGACGTCGAGCGCCCGGGAGGCGGCACCGGTGATCACGTCGATCAGCCCGGTGCGGTCGCCGCGCGGCAGCGACCACTCCCACAGCACGAAGAGGGAGCCCCCGACGCCGGCCACGACCCAGGCGACCCCGATCACGGAGCAGGCCAGCCGCACGGGGAACGCGACGACGGCGTGCAGCAGGTCCCGCCAGCACTGCGGATCCGCGAACCGGCCCAGCATCCCGATCACGCCACGGCCGCGCCGCGGGCGGTAGTGGTGCGGCGGCAGCAGCCGGCCGGTGGCCGCCTCCGTGGACCGCCGCTCGACGTCGGCCAGCCGCCGGGACAGCGCGAAGGTGCCGGCCATGATCGGCAGCCCCACCCACACGACGACCGTGCTGATCCCGGCCGCGAACCCGGCGACGGCGACGACGAACGCCACCACGCCCAGCGGCAGCCCCGTCACCAGGTAGCGCAGGCCGCGCCCGACCGACCCCACCGCGGGCCCGGGCACGACGACGGCGGCCGGGACCCCCTCCTCGCTCATGCCTCCACCCAAGCCCACCCGCGCAGCGCCCCCCACCCGGCACACTCCCGGGTGCACAGTAGGGAATGCCCCACCCGGCGCCGAGCGGGTTTCGGTGCGGCGCGGACGGCTACCCGGGTGCGGGCCGCGCTCCGCGGATCAGGCGGCCCGGCAGGGCGTCGGTCTCGACGCCGTCGGTGTACGTCTCCTGACCAGCGACGACGGTGTGCCGGTACCCGTCCACGCGCTGCAGCAGCCGGCTCCCGCCGGCGGGCAGGTCGTGGCGCATCTCAGGCCGGTGCAGGCGCATCCCGGCGACGTCGATCACGTTGAGGTCGGCGCGGTACCCGGGCTCGAGCACGCCGCGGTCGAGCAGCCCGACCGCCCGCGCGGTGTCCCGGGCCTGCCGCTGCACCACGTAGGCGAGGTCGAGCTTCTCCCCCGCCCGGTCCCGGGTCCAGTGCTGGACCAGCGTCGTCGGGAAGCTGCCGTCGCAGATCGTGCCGACGTGCGCGCCGCCGTCGGACAGCCCGGGCAGGGCGTGCGGGTGCCGGAGCATGTCGTGGACGTCGTCCAGGTTGCCGTGCGCGTAGTTGGCGCCGACCAGGTAGATCATCCCGCCGCCGGCCACGATGTCGTACGCCAGCTCCACGGGCTCGCGGCCCTCGCGCGCGGCCCGGTTGACCAGCGAGTCCTCGGGCGAGGGCTCGTAGTTCGGCGGGTCCTGCAGCTCGTACATCAGGTGGAAGGCCGCGATGGCGCCGCCGCCGAGCCGGCTGCGGTTCTTCTCCCGCGTCTGCGCGGCGAGGATCGCCTCGCGCATCTGCGGCTCGCGCATCCGCGCCGCCTGCTCGGCGGCCGAGAGGCCGGCGAGCTTCTGCCACACCGGGTTCATCATGAACGGGTTGAGGGTGTTCTCCAGCCCGAGGATCAGCCCGACCGGGCGGGCCGCCACCTGCGCCCGGATCTCCAGCCCGTCCGCCCAGGCGCGGTCGACCATCTCCAGGATGGCCCGGTGCCGGCTCGGGTCCTGCGGGAACTGCAGCAGCGAGAAGGACAGCGGGCGACCGGAGGCCGCGGCCATCTCGCGGATGAGCGCGAACTCCTGTTCGGGCTCGGGGAAGTCACTGACCAGCTGCAACACGCCGGTGCCGGTCTCCCCCACCGCCGTCGCGATCGCGACGAGCTCGGCCGCACCCAGCCCGTAGGAGGGCGTGAGCTCGCCGTTGACGCTCTTGTGGTTGAGGGTTCGCGAGGTGGAGAAGCCCAGTGCCCCGGCACGGACGGCCTCGGCGGCCAGCTTGGCCATCTGCGCCACCTCGTCCGGGGTGGCCTCCTCGTGCGCGGCGGCTCGCTCGCCCATCGCGTGCACCCGCAGGGCCGCGTGCGGGACCTGGGTGGCGAGGTCGACGTCGTACGGGCGGGTCCCGAGCACGTCGAGGTACTCGGGGAAGGTCAGCCAGGTCCACGGCAGGCCCTCGTGCAGGGCGATGCCGGGGATGTCCTCGACGCCCTCCATCAGGTCGATCAGCCGGTCCCGGTGCTCGGGGAGGGCCGGCGCGAACCCGACGCCGCAGTTGCCCGCGACGACCGTGGTCACCCCGTGCCAGGACGACGGCTGCAAGCGCGACTCCCAGGTCGCCTGCCCGTCGTAGTGGGTGTGGATGTCGACGAACCCGGGCGCGACGACCGCGCCGTCCGCGTCGATCTCGCGGCGGCCGGTGCCGGCGATCCGGCCCACCTCGGCGATCCGGTCACCGACGATCCCGACGTCCGCCGTGCGGGCCGGACCCCCGTTCCCGTCGAGCACGGATCCACCCCGGACCACCAGGTCGAACTCCGTCATGCCGCCCCCTCCGTCGCGGTCGGTCCTCCCTGGATAGCCCACGCCGCCCCCGGAACGGAAGTCATGCAGATGCATCATCACCGACCGGAGCAACGGGGCCCGTGGACCGTCGCCGCGGGCGCCCGGAACTGTCGGTGGTCGCGGGCATGCTGCGGCCATGACCACTTCGACGGTGTCCGAACGGACCTTCACGATCCGACCCCGCGGCGCGTTCTCCCTGGTCGAGGCCGGCGCCTTCGGCCAGGGCGCCGAGCCCGCCGGGGACTGGCCGGGCGGCGGCGCCTTCGCCGGCGGCGTGCTGCGGCTGGCCTTCTGCCGGGACGACCTGCGCGGCCAGGTCGGCGTGGCCCTCACCCAGGACGCCGGGGGCGTGCACGGCGTCGTCGGCGGGCTGGATCCGGGGGAACCGCTGGATCCCGTGCGGGACCAGGTGGCCCGGATGCTGTCGCTCGACGGCGACGGTGCCGCGTTCGCCGAGGTCGGTGCGCGGGACCCGGTGGTCGGCCGCGTCATGGCGGCCGCGCCGGGCCTGCGGCCGGTGCTGTTCGCCTCGCCCTACGAGGCCGCGGTGTGGTGCGTGCTCTCCCAGCGGTGGGGACGTCGCCAGTCCCTCGCGGCGCGGGAGCGGCTCGCCCGCGGGTTCGGTCGGGTGCTGGAGGTGGACGGCCAGGAGATGGCGGCGGTCCCCACGCCCGCGCAGTTGCTGGCCGCCGACCGCCTGCCCGGCCTGCCCGAGCTGAAACAGGAGCGGCTGCGCGCGGTGGCGCGGGTCGCCGAGGAGGGCCTGCTCGATCCCGTGGCGCTGCGCGAGGGCGATCCGGACGAGGTCCGGGCGCGGCTGCGCACCGTACCGGGACTCGGTGCCTTCGCGGCCGGCCTGATCCACCTGCGGGCCTCCGGGGTGCAGGACGCGCTGGTCGCGGACGAACCCCGGCTCGCCGCCCTGGTCGGCGCGGCCTACGGGCTCGGTGGTCCGGCCGGCGCCGAGGACCTGGCCCGGATCGCCGAGGCCTGGCGCCCGTTCCGCACCTGGACCGCGGTGCTGATCCGCGCCGCCGGCCGCCGGCTGCCCGAGATGGCGGTGGTGCCCGAGCCGGTCCTTCCGGCCCGGGTGCCCAAGGCGCGGCGCCCGCGGACCGAACCGATGGCGTTGATCGGGTGAGGGGGTGGGGCGTCCCCC
>NZ_JAJTTE010000058.1 GCF_021343995.1 Pseudonocardia terrae
GAAGGTGACAGGAGTGCTGTCCCAGGGGCCGTCCGGTACCGCTCGCAGCGATCATGGGCGCAAATGCCGTGATCCGCGCGAGAGTCACAGGAGCACTGCTCGAGGAACCCTCCCGTACCACTCGCAGCGATCATCGACGCGAGGCCGTGAATTGCGCGAGAGTCACAGGAGCGCTGTCCCAGGGACCGTCCGGTACCGCTCGTAGCGATCATGGGCGCGTGACCGTGATCCGCGCGAGAGTCACAGGAGTGCTGTTCGAAGAGCCCTCCCGTACCGCTCGCAGCGATCATCGACGCGAGGCCGTGAATTGCGCGAGCGTAACGGGAGCGCTGCTCGCAGGACCCTCCCGTACCGCTCACTCCGATCATGAACTCTTGATCGGAGCGAAGGTGACAGGAGTGCTGTCCCAGGGGCCGTCCGGTACCGCTCGCAGCGATCATTGGCGCGAGTGCAGTGATCCGCGCGAGAGTCACAGGTGCACTGCTCGAGCAACCCTCCCGTACCACTCGTAGCGATCATGGGCGCGAGGCAGTGATCCGCGCGAGAGTCACGGGAGCGCTGCTCGAAGGACCCTCCCGTAACGCTCGCAATGATCATGGGCGCAAGACCACTGAGACAGCGGGTCCGCGAGCGGCCCTGGGCGGGTCAGGAGTAGATGCGTTTGTGGGCGGCGCGGATCGCGCCGCGGTAGAGCGGGCCGAGGCGGCCGGAGGCGGCGAGGGCGGCGCGGGCCGCGTTGGCGCCCGCCCCACCGTGCACCGCCCCACCGGGGTGTGCCGAGGAGCCCGCGAGGAAGAGCCGGTCGACCGGGGTGTCCGCCCGGCCCAGCCCCGGGACGGGCCGGAACACCAGCTGCTGGTGCACCGCCGCCGTGCCGCCGTTGATCGCGCCGTCGACCAGCCCCGGGTTGCGCCGCTGCAGGTCCGCGGGCCCGGCCACGCTCCGCGCGCGGATCAGGTCGCGGAACCCCGGGGCGTTGCGCTCCACCGTCCGCTCGACGAGCTCGGCGTGCCGCAGCAGGTCGTTCTCGCCCCAGCCCAGCCCCCGGGGCACGTGCGTGTAGGCCCAAGCGGACTCGGTGCCGGCGGGCGAGCGCGACGGGTCCGCGGTGGTCATCTGCCCGAACAGCAGGAACGGCTCCTGCGGCACCCGCCCGGCGGCGAGGTCGGCGGCGTAGCCGCGCAGGCCGTCGAGGTCCGCGCCCAGGTGCACCGTCCCGGCCCGACGAGCCCCCTGCGCCGTCCACGGCACCGGGCTGTCGAGCGCCCAGTCGAGCTTCACGGTCGCGGTGTCCCACTGGAACCGGTCGAGGTCGCGGACGAACCGCGGCGGCAGGTGCGTCTCCCCCACCAGGTCCCGGTACAGCACCGGGGCCGGGACGTCGGCGAGCACCGCGCGCCGCACCGTGACCGGTGTGCCCTCGGCGTCGCGCACCCCGACCGCGCGGCCGGACCGCAGCTGGATCTCGCGGACGGGCCGGCCGCACTCGACCCGCCCCCCGCGCTCGCGCAGCCGGGCCACCAGGGCGTCGACGATCCGGCCGGCGCCGCCCTCGGGCACGGGGAAGCCGACGTCCTGGCCCAGCATGCACAGCAGCCAGCCGAAGACCGCGCTGCCCGCCATGTCGGGCCCGAGGTCGGTGTGCAGGGCGTTGCCGGCGAGCAGCAGCTTCGCGCCCTCGCCCGCGAACCGCTCCTCGGCGAAGCGCCGGACGGGCTGAACGACGGTCCGTGCGAACCGCAGCGCGTCGGCCGTCCCGAGCGCGCGCAGCAGCCGCGGCGTGCCGCGGACCGGCGGGAACGGGCGCAGCACCGTCTCCAGCAGCGGGTCGCGGATCCGCGCCCACTCCTCCGCCAGCGCGCGCCAGGCCGCCCCGTCGCCCGGGGCGAACGCGTCGAGCGCGTCGGCCGTGGTGTCGAGGTCGCGGGAGAGGACGACGCACCGGTCGTCCGGCGTGACGTGCGCGACGACCTCGGGGGCGTGCCGCCAGCGCAGGCCGTACCGGTCGAGGCCGAGGTCGCGCAGGATCGGCGAGGCCGCGCCGAGCGGGTAGAAGGCGCTGAACAGATCGCTGCGGAAGCCGGGCGCGGTGATCTCGGCGGTCCGCACGGCACCGCCCGGGGCCTCGGCGGCCTCGAGGACGAGGACCTGCCACCCGGCGTCGGCCAGCAGGTTCGCGGCCACCAGGCCGTTGTGTCCCGCCCCGACGACGACGGCGTCGACGGCCTCCGAGCCGTCGGCGGCGGCCCCGCTCACGACCGCTTCCGCACGACGGCGTCGAGCCGGGCCAGGCTCTCCTTGTTGCGCGGCACCAGCAGCGCCTGCTGCACGAGGTCCGGGAGGAGCGTCGCGGGCCCGGACTCGGCATGCTCGTCCATCACGACCCGGGTGCCCCCCGGCTCCGGCCGCAGGGTGATCCGGATCCGGGCCGCGCCCGACGGCCAGGCGTGCGCCGTGAGCTCGAGCAGCGACCTCGGTTCGCTGGCCACGACCTCGGTCCGGTCCTGGATCAGCAGGGGCCAGGCCCCGACGCTGTGGTGCAGCCGGGTGCCGACGGCCGGGAAGCCCTCGTCGACCGCCCGCATGTGCGTGGCGCCCACGACCCACAGCGGGTAGTTCCAGCCGTCGGACAACACCTGCCAGACCTTGGCCGGCTCCGCCGGCACGAACCGATCGACCTCCATCGCGCTCCCCTCGTAGTCGTAGATCCGTGTCCGTGCTCGACCGTGCGCTCGGCTCCGAGCCCAGCGCTGTGTTCAGCCCCGCGCTCGGCCGGGTGCTCAGCGCCGGGCCAGTCCCACGGCCGCCCCGACGGCGGCGGCGAGCCCCAGCCCCGCGGCGAGCCGCCGCGCCCGTTCGCGGCGGAGCCCGTTCCAGCCGTCGTGCACCCGCCGGGGGCGGTCGGGCGGGTCGTACAGGTTGCCGGGGTCGTCGACGGGGCCGCCGCCGCGGACGAGCACGTACCGGCCCACCTCCGCGGCGAACAGCCGCTCGGCGCTCTCCGGCCAGACCTTGTGCTGCAGCAGGAGCAGCCGGCCGAGCATGCCCCCGGCCACCACCTCCCGGCGCGGCCGCCGGATCTGGTTCAGGATGGTCCGCGCGACGCGCTCGGGGCTGTACGTCGGCGCCGCCAGCCGCGGTCGTGCACCGCTGTGGTTCGCGGCGTCGCGCCAGATCGGGGTGTCGATCGCCGCCGGGAGGACCGTGCCGACCCGCACCCCGCGCACGCCGGAGGTCCGCAGCTCCTGCCGCAGGCTCACGGCGAGCGCACGGATCGCGAACTTCGCCATCGAGTAGGCGGCGCCGTAGGGCAGTGCGACGATCCCGAGGATCGACGCCACGTTGACGATCACGCCGTGGTCGCGTTCCACCATCCCGGGCAACACCGCCCGGCAGCCGTGGACGTAGCCCATGAGGTCGACGTCCAGCACGCGCCGGACGTCGTCGAGGGGCACGTCGAGGAACGCCCCGAACTGGATGACGCCGGCACAGTTCACCCAGGCGTCGACCCGGCCGAACCGCTCGGTCGTCTCCCGCACCACGCCCTCGACCGCGGCGAAGTCGGTGACGTCGGCGGGCGCCGGGACGAGGCCCCGACCCGCCAGCTCGCTCAGGGCCCCGGCGTCCCGCGCGACTCCCACGACCGTGGCCCCGCGCTGCAGCAGCGCGAGTGCGGTGGCGCGCCCGATGCCGCTCGACGCGCCGGTCACCACCACGACGCTCCCCGCGATCTCCACGGTGGGCTGCTACCCGCAGGTCGCGCGGCCACACCTGACCGCGCCACCACCTGCGCCGCCCCCCCGGGGCACCGCGGCCGGCCCGCGTCTCAGCCCGGCATCGTCTCCCCGCCGGCCCCCTGCGGCTCCTCCGGGGCGGTGTCGGGCTCGTTGCCGGGCGCCCCGGTGGTGGTCGCCTCCTTGAGGACCTGCTCGGGCATGGTGTCGTCGTGGTCGTCGCGTCCGGTCAGGTCCGGGGCGTGCCCACGTGCGGCCGGTTCACTCCTCGGCGCGGCTCCAGGGCCCGGCCACTCCCGGGACGAGACGCCTAGGACGAGATCTCCACGTCCGAGCGCGCCACCTCGACGTGGGCCCGTTGCCGCGACAGCAACGCCGACGCGGCCGGGTCGCCGGGGAGCACCTGGCCGGCGAAGGCGTCGGAGTGCGCCACCATGCGGCCGGTGAAGGACACGCGGTCGCCGGCCGCGACGGCGAGCGGCGACTCGCCCGGCTGCGTCGCGAGCCGGACCCACACCCGCTGGTCGGGCTCGGGACCCAGCCAGAACCCGTCGCCTGCCGGAACGGACTGCACGGCGACGCCCTCGGCGGTGACGGTGTCACCGGCGAACCCGGAGAGGTCCCCGCCCGGCCCGGAGGCGCGCTCCAGCGGCAGCAGGGTGGTTCCGCCGGCGGAGAGCCCGCTCGCGGCGCTGGTGTCCGCGACCGTGCCGGTGCCGCCCAGCGGGTCCCACCGCACGAAGGCGGCCACCGCGACCAGCGAGCAGACGGCGGAGATGGTCGCCCAGAGCCACAGCGGGGCTCCGAGGCGGGGGCGCGCTCGGACCCGGACGGGGGCCGCGACGAGGCCCTCCGGGTGCACGTCGGTCACAGCAGGCTCCTCGGCGGACGCGATGGGGGTTCCGCCCGGTATTCCTCCCGTCACCGCCGGTCAAACGCGTGTCACCAATCTGATGTGATCCCGGTCACTTGCGTCGCGCGCGGGCCGTCTCCCGGTCGCTGGCCTTCTCGATCTCCTTCACCAGCTCGTCCTTGTTCTTGCCGTCGGGATCGTCGATGCCGAGCTTCTGCGCGACCTCCACGAGGTGGCTCTTCCTCGCGTTGGCGTCGACGCCGCCGGCGGTGTCGCCGTCGTCGGACCGGGACTGCGGAGCGCTCTTCTCGGCCTGCTCGTCCGACGGGCCGGGCTCGTCCTTCGGCTCCCAGTGGTCGCCGACCTTCTCGTGGGTGTGCTTGAGCGCGGCGTAGGCGGCGCGGTGGGCGCGCTCGCCGTCGCCGTAGCTGTCCTCCGCCGACTCGAGCGTCTTCTTGTAGGTGCGCACGGCCTTGTCGTCGGAGCGCGCGATCGTCGACGGCACGTCGTCGCGCATCTTCTCGGCCTGCTCGTGCTTCCCGGCCATCTCCGTCTCCTCCCCGATCGGCTTCGATCAGCTCTCGGCCGAGCCGGGCTCGGCCATCTTCCGGTGCGCCCCGGCCTTCAGCTTGTCCGGCAGCACGTCGTTGGCCATGCTCTGCGCCCGCGTCGACAGCGACCCGGCGACGACCTTGTCCTTGCCGTCGAGCAGGGCGTCGATCCCCTGCCGCGCGATCTGCGCCGGGTCGTCCTTGTCCGAGGCGCCGATCTTCGTGTCGTCCATCTCGGCGCGGTGGAAGAAGTTCGTCTCGGTGGGCCCGGGCATCAGCGACGTCACCGTGACGCCGCTGTCCCGCGCCTCGAGCTCGGCCTGCACCGCCTGTGCGAAGGACTGCAGGAAGGACTTCGAGGCGTTGTAGATCGCCTGGTAGGTGCCGGGCATCTGGGACGCGATCGACGACGTGACCAGCACGCGGCCCTGGTGCCGCGCCTCCATGTGCTGCAGCACGTGCTTGGCCAGGCGGACCGTCGAGGTGATGTTCACGTCGATGATGTCCTGCTCGGCCTCGAGGTCGTTCTCGACGAACGCACCACCGAGGCCCAACCCGGCGTTGAGCGCGGCGACGGCGAGCGGGCGGCCCGTGGTGCCGACGGCCGCCCATACCTCCTCGACGCCCTCGCGGCGGCGCAGGTCCGCGTGCACCGTCGTGACGTCGGTGCCGTCGCCGGCCTCGCGGATCTTCCCCTCGGCGGTCTCGAGCGCCGCGTCCTCCGCGGTGACGACGAGGTCGTAGCCGCGGCGGGCCAGCTCGCGGGCGAGCTCGAGCCCGATCCCGCTGGAAGCCCCGGTGACCAGGGCGAGTTCTCGGGTCGTCATGCCCTCGACTACCCGTCCCGCCCCCGCCGAACCGTCGGCGCCGACGCAGCGCCGAACCATCAGCGGGGAGCCGGCGGCGGGTCAGGGGCGACCGTCAGCAGCGCTCCAGCGCCCCGGGCTTGTGCACGGCCTCGCTGTCACTCTTCTCGCTGCGGACGAGGTACTGCGGCTCGTCCTTCGACGCCCGCACCGTGCGCCCGCCGGCCTCGGTGTCCTCGGTGATCTTCTTCAGCACCTCGCCCTCGGCCCAGCCGCCGTGGCTCTTCCAGCGGACCTTGTCGCCCTTCTTGAACTCGCTCATCCTGGCCTCCCGTGTGTGGCGAACGGTCCACACGGCGATACCCCGCACGCCGCGCACCTCACACCGCGTCTCACACCGGGCGGGCGGCGCGGGCCTCGCGGACGAGCCGGCGCGCCTCGCGGACCTCGGGCGGCGCGGGCGGGTCCGGCAGCAGGTCGGTGGCCCGGCGCAGGCCGCCGAGCAGCGCCGACGCGGCCAGGTCGGTCGTCGGCAGGCCGGGCAGCCCGTACATCCGACGGGCCCAGCGCGGGAGCGTGGCCACTGCGGCGGTCGCGGTGGCCGAGATCGCCGCCCGGGTCCAGGCGGGTGCCCCCGCCGGCGGCGCGAGCAGCCCGCCCACGGCGATCCGCGCCTCGTCGGTGACCCGCAGCCGGGGCCGCATCCGGGTGTAGTACGCCGCCAGCTCCGCCCGGGAGGCCGGCACGTCGGCCGGGTCGAGGCCGACGACCTCGGCGGCGCGGACGCTCTCGGCCACGTACGCGTCGGCCTCCGCGGCGGTGACGATCCCGGCGCGGCGGGCGACGTCGACGTACGAGTCGATCTCGCCGCAGTGCACCCAGAGCAGGCCCTCGGGCGCGTCGATCGGGAACCGCCTGCCGCTGTCCGGGTCGGTGCCGTGCAGCTTGTGGTGCAACCGCCGGACCCGGGCCCCGGCGACCTCCACCTCGGCCAGCGAGCCGAAGGTCCGGGTGCCGACGAACTCCACGGTCCGCTGGAACCGCGGCCACGCCTTGGCCGGGTCGAACAACGCGCTGTTCTGGTAGGTCCCGCGCATCACCCACGGGTGCAGGGACTGCAGCAGCAGCGCCCGCATCCCGGCGACCCACATGACGGGTTCCAGGTGCACGCGCCAGGTCACCGACGCCGGTCCGAACAGGCCGTGGTCCACCGGCGGGGCGGCGTCGACGCTCATCGGTGACCTCCTCGGGCGAGGTGTGCGGGCACTGTACGCGCGGCGTGTGCGCAGATGTGGTCAGAAGGCGTACCGCACCCGCAGCCAGGGCGCGTGCCGCGTGATGAGGTCGGTGACGGCCTGCACGCCCTCGCGCTTGGGGACGTTGCGGTAGCGGACGTTCCACATCCCGCTCTGGCTGCGCTTGGCCTGCTGCAGCTCGGGCCGCCACAGCACGTCCTCGGCCTTCGGGTGCCAGCCCAGGTTGACCTCGTGCAGCTCCCGGTTGTGGGTCAGCATGATGATCTCCGCGGCGGCCTGTTCCTTGAACGCCGGGCCGAGCTCGTCGTCGAGCCGCTCGAGCAGCTCCGCCCAGTCCCGCTCCCAGCCCTCGCGCAGCACGATCGGCGAGAGGTTGAGGTGCACCTCGTAGCCCGCGGCCACGAAGTCGTCGATCGCCGCGATCCGCTCCGCGACCGGGCTGGTGCGCACGTCGAGGAGCTTCGAGTCGCGCTCGGGCATGAGCGAGAAGCGGATCCGGGTGCGGCCCCGCGCGTCCAGGTCGAGCAGCGCGCGGTTGACGAACTTGGTGGCGAAGCTGGCCTTGGCCGTGGGCAGCTCGCGGAAGGTCCCGATCAGGTCCGCCACGTTGTCGCTGACCAGGGCGTCGACCGACACGTCGGAGCTCTCGCCGATGTCGTAGACCCAGGCGTGCGGGTCGACCTGGTTCGGCTCCCGCTTGGGACCCTGGCGCTGCACGTGCCCGCGCAGGTACTTCGTGATCCGCTCGATGTTGGTGAACACCGTGATCGGGTTGGCGTAGCCCTTGCGCCGGGGGACGTAGCAGTAGGCGCAGGCCATGGCGCAGCCGTTGGCGGTGGAGGGCGCGATGAAGTCCGACGACCGCCCGTTGGGCCGCGCGGACAACGACTTCTTCACGCCCAGCACGAGCGTCTCGGTCTTCACGCGGACCCAGCGGTCGACGTTGCCGGCGTTGCCGTGCAGCTCCGGGATCTGCCAGTGCGACGGGACCTCGACGATCTCCGCCCCCGGGAAGCGCTCCAGCACCTGCCGGCCGCGCGGTGAGTCCCGGGCCTCGGGCTCGGCGTAGATCGTGCGGACCTGCAGGAGGCGCTGTGCCGGCGTCGGGGTCCCGGTGAGCGTGCCCGCCGGGACGTCGGTCATCCCGTGCCGCCGCGCGCTGCGCCCACCGGCTCCTGCCCCGATGCCTGCCCCGATTCCTGCCCGGGTTCCTGCTCCGATTCCTGCTCCGCCTCGAGACGGGCCGCGATCAGCTCGAGGGCCGCCTTCGCGGCGGCGCCGCAGATCTCGGCGGGCTCGCCCTCGAGGTCGAGCCGGAGGACCTCCTCGCCGCCGGGCTCGCCGGCGGCGGCCATGTAGACCGTGCCCGGCGGCTGGCCGTCCTGCGGGTCCGGGCCGCCGGAGCCGGTGAGGGCCACGGCGAGGTCGGCGCCGAGCAGGGCGCGCACCCGGGCCGCCATGGTCCGGGCCGCCGTCTCGCTCACGACCGGCCCCTCCGGGACCTCCAGCAGGTCGTGCTTGACCTCGCTGGAGTAGGCCACGACCGAGCCGCGGAACCATGTCGAGGCGCCCTCGGCGCGGGCCAGGGCGGAGGCGACCATGCCTCCGGTCAGCGACTCGGCGACGGCCACGGTGCGGCCGCCCGCCGAGGCGCGCTCCGCGATCGTCGCGGCGATGTCGTCGGGAGTCGGTTCGTTCATGGGATGTCGTGCCTCGCGGATCGTTCGGGGACGGTGTCAGGGCGGTCGTCCGACCTGCGGGGCCGATACCCCTCGCGGCGACTGCGAAACGACGGCCGGCCGTGGCACGCTCTGCTCCCAGCGTACGCAGCGGAGGTGGCACGTGGAGCCCGAGCGGTCCGACTCCCCCGGTGATCCCGACGCCGACGAGCAGCACGACGGGCACGGCGGGACGGTCGAGCAGACCGACCCGGACGCCGAGTGGGACCGCCGGGAGCGGAGTGAGACCCCGACCGAGCGGCTGGACCGGAACTGGGCCGACCTGCTGCAGGAGCTGCGGGTCTCGCAGACCGGCGTGCAGCTGCTCACCGGGCTGCTGCTGACCGTCCCGTTCCAGGCCCGGTTCCCCGAGCTCGCCCCGCACCAGCGGGGGGTCTACCTCGTGGCCACCTCCCTGTCGGTGATCGCGACCGGGCTGCTCATCGCGCCCGTGATCCTGCACCGGGTGCTCTTCCGCCTGCACGCGCGGCGTCCGCTCGTCCGGGCGAGCCAGCGGTTCGCGATCGCCGGCCTCACCACGCTGGGGCTCGCCGTCGTCGGGGTCGTCGAGCTGATCTTCGCGATGGTCCTCGGCGGGGTGGCCGGGGTGATCGCGGCGTGCGTGGCGCTGGTCCTGCTCGGCGTGCTCTGGGTCCTCGTGCCGACTGTGATCCGGCGTCGGCTGGGCGACGGCTGAGCGGACCCGAGCTGACCGGTGAGCCCGCTAGTGGGCCCACGGTGGCGCGTGCCGACCGCCACGACCGCTGCGATGGCCACCGCGTGCACCCGGCGCTAGCGTCGAGGTCAGCCGCGAAAGGGGGACGACGTGCCGGAGGGCGGAACCGCCGACGTACCCGTGCGCTGGGCGGAGCTGGCGCAGGCCTTCGACCTCGTCGAGCGCACCCTCGGGGTGCTCGACGAGGAGTTGGGGATCGTGGGCGCCCCAGGGGTCGCTCCGGGCGACGGCTCGGGCGCGGGCTCGGTCCGGGGCTCGGGCCCCGAGGCGCAGGAGAACCGGGCGGTCCGGCTCGCCGCGGCCCGGCTCGCCCGGGCCCGCGCGGTGGAGCTGCGCCGCCGCCAGGCCGAGCTGGTCGAGCGGTCCGGCAGCCTGCACGCGCACGTGGCGCGGGTTCGCCGGGAGTCCGGTGCGCTGCTCCGGCACACCGTCGACCCCGCGCCCGCCCCGGACCTCGCCCCGGCGGCCGTCGAGGACCCGCCGGACCTGGTCGAGCTGCTCGAGGAGACCACCCGCACGCTGCTGACCGGGCGTGACACCGACGGGGTCTGCGTCGCCGCCGTCGAGGCCGCCCGGCGCGCGGTGCCCGCGGCCCCGCACGTCGGCCTCCTGCTCGCCGGGGGCGACGACGAGGCGGTGGTCCGCGCCGCGACCGACCGGACGGCCGAGCTGGTCTGTGCGCTGCAGGGCCGGCTGGGCGAGGGCCCGGGGCCCGACGCGCTCCACGACGGCGCACCGATCGTCGTGCACGACCTCGGCACGGCGGAGGCCACCTCGAGGTGGCCCGGCTTCGCGAGCCCGGCCACCCGGCACGGGGTGACGTCGGTGGCCGCGTTCCCCCTGGTCGCGGACTCGCGGCCGCCCGCGGCCGCGCTGGTGCTGTTCGCCCCCGTCCCCGGCGCGTTCGGCGCCGCCGAGCTCGCCCGCGGCCGCCTGTGCGCGGCGCAGGCGGCGATGGCCCTCGCCGGGGCGCTGCAGGCCGAGAACCTGGTCCGGGCGCTGGGCAGCCGGGACCTCATCGGGCAGGCGAAGGGCGTGCTCATGCACACCCACGGGATCGACGAACAGGCCGCGTTCGAGCTGCTGCGACACGCCTCCCGCAACACCAACACCAAGCTCGTGGAGGTCGCCCGCCGCACCGTCGCGGGCGCCACGGACTGACGGCGGTCCTCAGGAGGCCGTGGTCGGGGCGTCGCGCCCGGGCGGTTGCTGCGCGGATGCGCTCAGGTGGTGTGCCCACGCAGCAACTGCTCCCGCATCAGCCTCGCCGTCTCGGCGGAGTGCTCGGCCCGCCGGGCGAAGTCCGAGGAGGGATCGGAGTCCACGCCCTGCTCGAGGAACCGGGCCAGCGCCGCGTGCTCCTCGAGGGCGGCGATCGCCGTCCACAGCTTCGCCTCCACCTCCTCGCGCTGGGCGGCCTCGAGCGAGCGGGGGCTGTACTGGTGACCCACATGGCACCGGTAGAAGCCGATGCGCGGCAGGTCGATCCGGGCCAGTCCGCCGCCGCACTCGGGGCACGCCATCCGGGTGGTCGCGCTCTCGTCCGGCCGGAGATAGGCCGGATCACGGCTCCGGGCCATGCCCTCGTCGTCGGCCGGGACATCCGGCGTGTCGTGCATGCCGTCACCTCCCACGGGAAGCTCGTGCACCGTCGTCGCGAGCAGCGGGCCCAGCTCGGCGGCGGCCGCCGCCCGCGCGTCCGGGACGGTCGCCGCCGCGGCCCGCGGCATCGAGTCGAAGAGGGCGTCCGCCGGGTCCTGCACCAGTACCCGGCCGCCCGCCCGGTCGACGAGGGCGGCGCCCACCGCGCCGTCGTCGAGGGCGCCGGAGAGCACCGCCGCGACCACGCGGCGCCCTCGCGCCCGCGCGGCCGAGGCGAACATCGCGTCGACCGCCGGGCGGTGCCGGTTCACCTTGGGTCCCGCGCTGAGTACCGCGATGTCTCCGCCGGCGACGCCGTCGCGGCCCACCAGCAGGTGCCGGCCCGGCGGGGCCACCAGGATCCGGCCCACGCGCAGCGAATCCCCGTCCGCCGCCTGGTCGGCCGGCAGCGGCCCGGCGCGGGCGAGGACCTGCGGCAGCGTGCTGCGCGGCCGGTCCCCGGTGTGCACGGTGACCAGGACCGCGGCGGGAAGGTCGCCCGGGAGGCCGGCGACGAGGTCGACGAGTGCCTCGACGCCTCCCGCGGAGGCACCGATCACGAGCAACGCGTCGTCGGCCATCCGCGCCGCCTTCCCGGTCCTGGCCGGTCCAACCGCCCGGCGGACCGCTGATCCGGCCGGGAAGGGGTACGGTTCGGCGAGGCCCGGACGGTACCCGTCCGGCGCCTGCCCGATGCCCGACTCGAGAGGCGGTTCCCGTGCCGGACGTGTCCGCGGTCGGACCGTTCCCGGACGGACCGGCGGGCGGTGTGACCGTCCCGCACGGTGACGCCCCGGGCGAGGCACCCGCGCGCGTGCCCGCCGCCGTCGTCACGGACCTCGTGGTGATCGGAGCCTCGGCCGGCGGGGTGGAGGCACTGCGCACCATGGTCGCCGGGCTGCCCCTGGGGCTGCCGGCGGCGGTCGTCGTGGTCCTGCACATCCCGAGCGACGCGCCCAGCGCACTCGCCGCGATCCTCGGCCGGGCCGGGCCGTTGCCGGCGGTGACGGTGCGGCACGGGATGCGCCTGGAACGCGGCCACATCTACGCCGCACCCGCGGACCACCACGTCCTCGTCGCCGACGGGCACCTGCACCTCTCGCGCGGGCCGCGGGAGAACGGGCACCGGCCGTCCATCGACCCGCTCTTCCGCTCCGCGGCCGTGGACTTCGGGTCGCACGCGATCGGGATTGTGCTGTCCGGCAACCGCGACGACGGCACCGCGGGCCTCGCGGTCCTGGCCCGGCAGGGCGGGGCCGCCCTCGTCCAGGAGCCCGCGGAGGCGCTGTACACCGGGATGCCGCAGAGCGCCCTCGACCACGTGCCGGGGGTCCGGGCGTTGCCCGCGGCCAAGCTGGGCGCGGCCGTCGCCGAGCTCCTGCACGACCCGCCCGACGATCCGGCCGATCCGGACCTGTCCGACCCCGCGGATCCGACCGACCCGCTCGCCGCCGAGGAGGCCGACGTGGCCGACGCGGTGCCGGGCCTCGCGCCCCAGGTCGAGCTGGGCGAGCCCTCGCCCCTGTCCTGCCCGGACTGCGACGGCGTGCTGTTCCTGCTCGACGGCGCTCCCGCCCCCCGCTTTCGCTGCCGGGTGGGCCACGCCTGGTCCCCCGGCAGCCTCGCCGCGGAGCAGTCGGACGCCGCCGAGGTCGTGCTGTGGGCGGCGCTGCGGGCGCTGGAGGAGAAGGCGGCGCTGCAACGCTGGCTCGCCGACACCGCCGAGGCGGCGAACCGGCCGCACGCGGCGCGGTCGCACCGGCGCAAGGCCGATCGGACCGGGTCCGAGGCCGCGACGTTACGGCGGATGCTCACCCGCGACCTGCCAGAGGAATGAACGGGTGGAGGGCCTGGATCGGCTAGGCTCCCGGCGCGCCCCGCCCGGCGGCGCGTCGGCCGAGGGGAGCGGGAGTACGTCGTTGTCGCAGCCGGATCCGGCCTTCGAGGCCCTGCTCCAGCACCTGAAGGTCAGCCGCGGCTTCGACTTCACCGGGTACAAGCGGTCGAGCCTGATCCGGCGGGTGGACCGGCGGATGTCGCAGGTCGGCGTCCCGGACTACGCGGAGTACCTGGACTACCTCGAGCTGCACGCCGAGGAGTTCACGGCGCTGTTCAACACCATCCTGATCAACGTCACCGGGTTCTTCCGGGACGCCGAGGCCTGGGAGTACCTCCGGACCGACGTGCTGCCGGCGCTGCTGGCCACCAAGGGCCCCACCGAGCCGCTGCGGGTGTGGAGCGCCGGCTGCGCCTCCGGCGAGGAGGCCTACACGCTCGCGATCGTGCTGGCCGAGATGCTGGGCACCGCGGAGTTCCGCGACCGGGTGAAGATCTACGCCACGGACGTGGACGAGGAGGCGCTCACCCACGCCCGGCACGGCACCTACTCCGACCGCGAGGTACGCGGCATCCCGCCCGAGCTCCTGGAACGGTACTTCGAGCAGACCGGGGGCCGGTTCGCCTTCCGCAAGGACCTGCGCCGCTCGGTGATCTTCGGCCGCAACGACCTGGTGCAGGACGCCCCGATCTCCCGGATCGACCTGCTGGTCTGCCGCAACACCCTGATGTACTTCAACGCGGAGACCCAGGCCCGGATCCTCACCCGCTTCCACTTCGCGCTCTCCGAGCCCGGCGTGCTGTTCCTGGGCAAGGCCGAGATGCTGCTCAGCCACGGCGCGCTGTTCCTGCCGATCGACCTCAAGCGGCGCACGTTCCGCAAGGCGCCGCGGGTCACCCCGCAGAACGGCACCCTGTTCGCCGAGGCCCCGCCCCCTCTCAACCGGGCCCCGCTGACCGGCATCGACGTCCTGCGCAACGAGGCCGTGCTCGCCTCGCCGCTGGCCCAGGTCGTCCTCACCGAGGACGGTGTGATCGCCGTGGTCAACCGGCAGGCCGAGGTGCTGTTCGGCGTCTCGACGCGGGACGTCGGCCGGCCCTTCCGCGACCTGGAGCTCTCCTACCGCCCGCTGGAGCTGCGCCGGCACATCGAGAAGGCGCAGAGCGAGCGGCGCACGGTCCGGGTCACGGACGTCACCTACCACCGCGGGCCGGAGACGATCCACCTCGAGGTGCAGGTCAGCCCGCTGGTCGGGTCGGGCACCGACGTGCAGGGCGTGAGCCTCGCCTTCCACGACGTCACGGACTTCCGCCGGCTGCAGGACGAGCTCGAGCAGGCCAACCGCCAGCTCGAGACGGCGTACGAGGAGCTCCAGTCCACCAACGAGGAGCTCGAGACGACCAACGAGGAGCTCCAGTCCACGGTCGAGGAGCTGGAGACCACCAACGAGGAGCTCCAGTCCACGAACGAGGAGCTCGAGACGATGAACGAGGAGCTCCAGTCGACCAACGACGAGCTCCAGACGATCAACGACGAGCTGCAGGACCGCACCGGCGAGCTGGACCGGACCAACGAGTTCCTCGAGACGATCCTGACCAGCCTGCGGGCCGGCGTCGTCGTCGTCGGGACCGAGCTGCACGTGCAGGTCTGGAACCACCAGGCGGAGGAGCTGTGGGGGCTGCGCCGCGACGAGGCCGTCGGCCAGCACTTCCTCAACCTCGACATCGGCCTGCCGCTGGACCTCGTGCGGCCGGTCGTGCGCAGTACCCTGGCCGGCGAGGACGGACCGCAGGAGGTGACCCTGCCGGCGATCAACCGACGCGGCCGCAGCATCGACGTCCGGGTCATCGCCAGCCCCCTGCGCGGCGACGGCGAGACGGTGGTCGGCGCGATCCTGACGATGGAGGAGTCGGCGGGCGCCGAAGGCGTTCCGGCCCGCTAGCGGCCCGTCGACACGGCGAGGGGCGGGCGTGAACGAGGAGGAGGCCGACTTCCTGGCCGCCGTCGAGCGCCGCCGTGCGGAGATCGACGAGCGGCTCGAGCAGCTGCGCGCCCGGCGGCGCGAGATCGCGAAGCGCGGGTGGCGCGGCTCCACCCCCGCGGACGTGGAGTCCGCGGAGGAGCGGGCGCTCGCGGCGCGTCGGCACGCCGAGACGGCGCACGAGCGGGCCGCCCGGCGGTACCTGCTCGCCGCCGAGAGCCACGAGAACGCCGCCACGACCCTGATGGCGGCCGGCGTCCTCGAGGCCGCCGAGCGACACCGCCGCGCCGCGATCGAGGCCCGGGGGGCGGCCGAGCGGTCCCTGGCCGAGGCCGCGGCGGAACGGGAGCAGGGCGGGACCGTCCGGGACCCGGCCGGGCAGGACTGATCCGGCGGGCGAAGGACGGGACCGCCCCGGACCCGTCACGCCCTGGCCGTCACGCCCCGCCCGTCACCCTCTGCGCAGCAACGCCCAGACGGTCTTGCCCACGGCGTGCCGGCTCGTGCCCCAGCCGTCGGAGAGCTCGGCGACCACGTGCAGGCCCTGCCCGGTGGCGGTGTCCGGGTCCGGCACGCCGATCCCCTCGTCCCGCACCCCGACCCGCAGCCCGGCGTCGTCGAGGGTGAGCACCAACGTGCGGCGCCCGCCGCCGTGCACGACGGCGTTGGCCACCAGCTCGTCCGCGAGCAGCTCGGCGCGGGCGGGGATCCCCCCGGCCAGCTCCCACTCCTGGCAGGCGTCGCGCACCAGTACCCGGGCGTACCGCACCGCAACCACGGTCTCGGGCAGCCCGGTGCGCCGGCGGACGCGCTCCGGCCGGTGCCCGAGCAGGCCCAGCGCCCGGTCGCGGTCCTCGGCCAGACCGACCTCGCGGAGCACCCCGTTGCGCCGGAGCGCGGAGGAGAGCGGGCCGGGCGGCGCGACGAGCACGAGCCGGGCGACCGGCCAGCCACCCACCCCGGAGAGGGTGCTGCTGAAGAACGCGAGCAGCGACGGCACGACCGGCTCGAGGTCCCGCACGTCGACCAGCAGCGAACCCCGGTCGAGCAGCAGCTTGCGCACCGCCGTCTCCGCCTGCGAGGCCGTGCGTACGGTCAGGGGCCCGACGAGGACGAGGACCGGGACCGGCCCGTCCTCGACGTGGCACGTCAGCTCTTTCCGGAGCAAGCCCGCTCCCCGTGGTCGTGGTGGAACCCCGGACGGGCCCCCTGCTGGGCCCGTGGGTCGGTACGGGTAACCGGACGTCACCGGATGATGCCCCCTCTCCGCGTCGGGCCCGCCCGCCTCAGACGGGCCCGTCGTCGACGAGCGCCCAGACGGACTTGCCGCTGCCCAGCGGCGTCACGCCCCAGGCCCGGCTGAGCTCCGCGACGGCACGCAGCCCGAGGCCCTCCGACTCGGCGGTCAGGACCGGACGCGCGGACGACCCGTCCCGCACCGAGATCCAGAGCCCGCGCCGGGAGTGGGCGAGGCCGAACTCCCCCGGTCCGAGGGTGTGCTGCACCGCGTTGCTGACCAACTCGTTCACCACGATCGCGGCCCGGTCGGCGACGTCGGCCGGGATCTCCCAGTCCTCGCACGCCGCCCGCAGCATCAGGCGGGCGAAGGGGGCCGCCTCCGGTCCGTGGGGCAGGTCCGTGGTGCGCCGCACCCTCGCGGGACGCCGCTCCAGCAGCGTGCAGGCATCGACGAGGTCGCCGGCCACGGGCACCTCACGGTGCCGCCCGGCCTGCCCCATGTCCTCGACGACCCGCCCGGGCCCGAACAGCACCAGCCGGGACGCCGGCCACCCACCCGTCGCCGCCAGCGCGGCCGGGAAGGACGCCAGCACGGCGGTGGACGACAGACCCAACCCGGAGACGTCGACCAGCAGCCGGCCGCGATCCAGGAGCTCCTTGCGCAGGACCCGGTCGAGCTGTGGCGCCGTACGGGTCCCGAGGGTCCCCGTGACGGCGAGCACGCGCGCCCCTGCCGCCTCGCTCGCCGTGATCGTCAGATCCGTGCCCGGTCCGGCCGCCCCGTCCCGCATGGCTGTCCTCCGGTCACAGTGTCGCGCGGGGTGTCTCCGCCACCTTCCCCGCCCCGGCGTCCGCCCGCAACGTCCGAGCGGGCGGCGGGTGGCGCCCCGCCGTTCGCCGAGCACGGCCGCGCGAGCCGTTTGTCCTCGGACCACCCGGGTAGGCGAGCCCGTGCCCACGACCACACCCACCGTGCCGGGGCGTGCCCCCGCCGAGGCCCGTGACGGTCCGCACGCGTACGACGACCTGGAGCCCGTGCTGCGCAAGCACGCCGGGACCGGCCCCGAGGACCCCGAGCACGCGCCCCGCCGGGAGTACCTCATCACCCAGTTCCTCCCCCTGGTGCACAACCTCGCCAAGCGGTACTCGACGTCCGCCGCGGCGGAGGACCTGGAGCAGGCCGGGGTCGTCGGGCTGATCCGGGCCATCGACAACTACGACCCGGACGTCACGGCGGGCGGGCCGCTCGCCTACCTCGTCCCGAGCATCCGCGGCTCCATGCTGCGCCACCTGCGCGACCACACCTGGGCCCTGCGGGTACCGCGCGCGATCAAGGACCTCACGGTCGCCGTCAACCGCGCCTCCGTCGACCTCACCCAACGCCTCGGCCGCGCGCCACGGCCCAGCGAGCTCGCCCTCGAGCTGGACCGGCCGCTGGACGACGTCGTCGAGGCCCTCGACGCCCTGGCCGGCCACCGCGCGGACAGCCTCGACGAGCCCGAGTCCGAGACGGGATTCACCGCGGCGGACCGGCTCGGCGCGTCCGACGCGGGCCTCGATCTCGTCGACCACAGCGGTGACCTGCGCCGGCTGATCGCCGAGCTGCCCGAGCGCGAGCGCACGATCCTGCTGCTGCGCTTCTACGGCGAGCACACCCAGACCCAGATCGCCGAGAAGGTCGGCATCTCGCAGATGCACGTGTCCCGGCTGCTCGCGCGCACGCTGGCGCACCTGCGCGCCCAGCTCGGCGGCTGAGCGGAGACCCCTGCCCGCGTCCGGGCGGCGGGCGACGCCCGGGCGCGATCGCGACGCCCGGACGTCGACGGGGTCCCGGCCGTGTCAACCGCTCTCGCGACCGGTGAGCCGGTCCCGGAGGCGGTCGACGAGACCCACTCCCGGGCCCGCCAGCTTGTGGAACAGCTCCGCGTTCGGCGCGTCGGGGTGCGGGCGGGTCGGCGCGATCTTCTTGGCCGCCTCGACCTTGCGCCGCAGCTCCAGCAGCGTCTCGTTCGACATCCGCTCCCGCATCTTCGGGAACTGCTGGCCCTCCTCCTCGGCGTGGTGCCGCAGCGCACGGGTCATGTCGGCCACGAGGATGCCGAACTGCGGGTCGTCGCCGTCGACGCCTTCGAGGTCCTTCATGATCCGCTCGAGCTTGTTGTGCTCCTCCTTGTCGTGCTCGACGGTGTCGCCGCCGTGGTCGAGGGCATCGGACATCGCCGGGTAGACGTACATCTCCTCGGCCACCGAGTGCCGCACGATCTCGGCGATGGCGGTGTCGGCCATGTCCCGGCGCTCCTGGGCCACCCGTGTCGCGGGGATGGCCTCCAGCAGCCGCGGCGCCACCGAAGCCCCTGAGGAGCCCGCATGTTCCTGCACCGTCAGGAGTTGCAGTTCAAGGCCACCCCCGAGAAGCCCGACGCCGTGTACGCCCGCAAGCTGCAGGAGGTGCTGGGCGGGCAGTACGGCGAGATCACCGTGGCGATGCAGTACATGTTCCAGGGCTGGAACATGCACACCCCCGGCAAGTACCGCGACCTGGTGTTCGGCATCGCGTCCGAGGAGATCGGGCACGTCGAGATGCTCGCCACGATGATCGCCCAGCTGCTGGAGACGGCGCCGTTGGGCACCACCGAGGCTCTACCACATGACCGACGACCCCGGCGTGCGCGACCTGCTGTCCTTCCTGCTCGCCCGCGACACCATGCACCAGAACATGTGGCTCGCCGCGGCCGAGGAGCTCAAGGAGACCGGCGCGGAGAAGATGCCCGTACCCAGCAACTTCCCGCAGGGCAAGGAGGCCACCGAGTTCTCCTACCAGTACCTCAACTTCTCCGACGGCGCCCGGGCCGGCGAGGGCCGCTGGGCCAAGGGCCCGAGCCCGGACGGCAACGGGGAGTTCACCTATCACGAGGGCCCGACGTCGTCGGTGCCGATGCCGCCGCCCACCCACCCGGACAGCCGCTTCTACGGCACCACCGAGCTGCCCGACACGATGGAGAAGGCCGCCGGTCTGGCCCAGGACACGCTGAACAAGGAATGAGCCCACTCCCCTGAGCCCCTTGCCGTGAGCACGGCGCCGGCTGCTGCGGAACCTGCGGCCGGCGCCGTGCTCATCCGGCGCGGCCGGCGCCGTGCTCACCCGGCGGCGTTCGCGGGAAAGTCGTCGAGAAGCTCGGTCCGCAGCCGCTCGAGGGTGCGGGCGAGCAGCCGTGACACGTGCATCTGCGAGATCCCGATCCGCTCCGCGATCTGTGTCTGGGTCATCTCGCCGAAGAAGCGGAGCAGCAGGATCGTGCGTTCCCGCTCGGGCAACCGGTCCAGCAGCGGGCGCAGGGCGTGCCGGTACTCGACGAGCTCGAGCGCGCCGTCGAGCTCGCCGAGCCGGTTCGTGATCGGGTTGTCGGCGTCGTCCTCGCCGAGCACGGCGTCGAGCGACCCGGAGTGCTGGTTCGCCTCGGCGTCGAGCGCCTCGATGATCTCGTCGACCGGCACGTCGAGGTGCGCGGCCAGCTCGCTCGGCCGGGGAGCCCGCCCGAGCCGTTGCGACAGCGGACCGGTCGCCTGGCGGATCGCCACGGCGAGGTCCTTGAGCCGGCGCGGGACCCGCATCGTCCAGGTCCGGTCCCGGAAGTAGCGCAGGATCTCCCCGCGCACGCACGGCACCAGGTAGCCGAGGAACTCGCCGCGGGCCAGCTCCGGGTCCCAGCGGTCCAGCGCGCTGAGCAGGCCCACCGTGCCGACCTGCACCAGGTCCTCCAGGCCGCCCGGGTAGCCGCGGGCGTGCCGGGCGGCGATGTTCCGGACCACCGGCAGGAAGCCCAGCGCCAGCTCCTCCCGCAGCCGGACGCGGTCCGGGTGGTCGGCGGGCAGCGAGGCGTACCGCTCCAGGGCGGGCATGAGCCCGATGTACTCGCTCGCGGTCGCCTGCCCCTCGGGCTCGGCGATCACCTCGGGGGTCACGGGCGCGGTCCGGGAAGGGGGACGGTCGTGGGGCGCACAGGGGGTTCCCTCCGCCGATCGTTCCGACGAGGGCGGTCTGCTTCACCCCGGCCCGCCGCGGCGAGCACTGTCGACGGTACGGCCGCACCCCTGCTGTGCGCGCGTCGAACTGCCCGGACCTGCGGAAACGGCCCCGGAGGTGGGTCAGCAGCGCGGCGCGGGGCCCGGCCCGGCGGACATCCGCTGGATCCGGCGCAGCACGTCCGTGCTCGGGAAGCAGCCCTCGCGCGACTTCTGGATGAGCACCTCGACGTACTCGGGCACCATGTGCGCCGGGATCGACTCCTCGATGATGTCGAGCTGGGTGCCGCTGGGGAACGGGTCCTGGCGCACCGTGTCGAGCAGGAAGCCGATGAACATCTCGCGCGGGTGCGGGCGTGCGGTGGCGCCGTCGTCGCTGCCGTCGTCGCTGCCCCGGCGCTGCGTGGTCGGCCGGTCGGTCGAGGTCATGGTCGCTCCCCGTGGGTCCGTCGGTCCGGGCGCATCACCCGATCGGAGAACGGGTTCCCGGCCGGGCCCGTCCCTAACCGTCCGTCACGGGCCTTCGGCGGCCTCGTTCCGGAGCTCCTCGGAGTAGGCCACGGGATGGTTCTGACCGCGCTCGGTGAACCACTCGTTGAGCGCCGCCGCGATCACGTCGTGCTCGGCCCAGGTGGGCTCGCGGCGCAGCTCCAGCGTCTCGCGCAGCTCGTCCTCGCTCAGCATCCCGCCGAGGGCCACCTGCGCCGTCCAGAGGTCGCGCAGGCCGAGCTCGCACAGCGCGAAGCCCGCGCGCAGGGCCGGTGCCGAGCGCATCGTCTCCGCCGCCCGTGCCCGCTCTCCCCCGTCGTCGCTCATCCCGGCCACACCGCCCGTATTGCCGGTGGATGAGGTTCCCAATCGTCTTTGCGGCCCGACACCCGCGTCCGGGCTCTCACCCGCGGTCCTCGGTCAGCCCCTCGCGCAACCGCGCCAGGGTGCGCGCGAGCAACCGGGAGACGTGCATCTGGGAGATGCCGAAGTGCTCGGCGATCTGGGTCTGCGTCCGGTCGCCGAAGAAGCGCATGGTCAGGATGCCGCGCTCGCGCTCCGGCAGCTCGGCGATCAGCGGGCGCAGCGCCTCGCGGTCCTCCACCTTCTCGAGGTTCCGGTCGAGATCGCCGAGGGTGTCGACGACGCCGGTGCCGGGCTCGTCGCCGGCCACCGCCTCCAGCGGGGAGGTGTGCTGGTTGGCCTTGGCGGTCAGCGCCTCGACGATCTCGCCGACGTCGACGCCCAGGTGCCGGGCGAGCTCGCTCGGCTTCGGGGCCCGGCCGAGCCGGTGCGACAGCGGGCCGGTGGCCCGGGTGATCTCGACGCTGAGCTCCTTGAGCCGCCGGGGCACCCGCACCGACCAGGTGCGGTCGCGGAAGTAGCGCAGCATCTCGCCGCGGACCGACGGGATGAGGAAGCCGAGGAACTCGCCCTGCGCCCGTTCGGGGTCCCACCGGTCGATCGCGTTGATCAGGCCCACCGTGCCCACCTGGACCAGGTCCTCCTGCCCGCCGCGGTAGCCCGCGCCGTGCCGCTTGGCGAGGTTCCGCACCACGGGCAGGAAGGCCACGATCAGCTCGGACCGCAGCCGCGCCCGCTCCGGCGAGCCCTCCGGGAGGGCGGCGAAGCGGCGCAGCCTCGGCATCTCGTCGACGTACTCGCTGGGCCGGGTGAGCTGCGGGTCCGGCTCGTGGCCGGACTCCGGAAGGGCGTGCACGGACACGGTTCGCTCCTCGCCAGGTCGGGGACCGGCGGGCCGGAGCGGTGGGCTGCGCAGGGGTCGCCCGACGGGGACCCGCACGACACCGCGGCTCGGGGGCCGGCTCGCCGGGAGAGGCCGTCGGTCTCGACCCTCGTGATCCGCGGATCCCACCCCGGCGGAAACTCCAAACACCCGGTGTCCCGGCTCACAGGGCGGCCGCGACCCGCCCCGTCCGGTGGCACCACGACGGCGCCCGCCGCCCTACCGTCGTCCGATGGCGGGTGCGGAGGACCGGGCGTGGGTCGACTCGATGCCCGACGCCTACGCGGACGGGCTGGAGACGCCCGACGGTTCGCTGGGAGCAGGCCGACGCTGCGGGTCCAGATCGCGGAGCGGGGCGGGTCGGCGGCCGCGCTCCGCACGGTGCGCGGCACGATGACCGCGCTGCTCGGACGTGGCGAGGTCCGCGGGGAGATGGCCGCGTACCTGGTGGAGGCGCGGCCGTAGCGGTTCAGGCCGCCGGGCCCTCCAGCGCCGCGTCGAGGGTGGGGGCGAGCCGCAGGACCTGGTCCATCGCGGTGAGGGCCACGGGCCGCAGCACCGCCTTGTTCTCCGCGCCGGTCACCACCACGAGTGCGGCCGAGCGGTCGCGCGCCGCGCCGTCGAGATCGGCCAGGACCGCGAGCCCGTGCGAGCCGAGGTAGGTCAGGTCCGAGAGGTCGAGGACCAGCCGCACACCGCGGCCCAGGCACGGCTCCGCGGCCCGGCGCACGGCGTCGGCCTGGGCGACGTCGATCTCGCCGGCGACCGCCAGGACCACCGTGCCCCGCGCCGGCTCGGCCGTCCGCACCCGCACCCCGTCGACCCGCGCACCGTCCACCCGGAGGTCGACCTCCCGCCATTCGAACGTGCTCACCGGGGTGTCAGCGCAACGGGGGCCGGAGGCGTTACACCGGCGCGCGGTGCTCCCCGGCACACTGCCCCGCACATCCGACATGCAGGCGTTCCCGCTTCGGCCGGCTCCCTCTGCTCCCGCCCTGCGGGCGACCGGCCGCCCGGGTAGCGTTCGCCGCGGCGTCCCGGCGCCGGGGTGAAACAGTCCGCCCGTCGAACCGCATGACCCCACGACGGAGGGAGCGCCCCACGTGACCGTCGGGCCCCGAGCCGACCGACCCGTCGCGTCACCGCACCCGTGTCCCGGGGGCGCCCGGTGACCGCCGGACTCCGCACGCCGCCGGCCGGCGGGACCGGGGACGAGGAGCGCCCCGGCGAGGTGCCGCCGGACAGCGAGTACGTCGACCTGATGCCCCGCCTGTACGCCTACGCGCAGCTGGACCCGGCCGATCCCCGTCGCCGCGCGCTGCGCGACGAGCTCGTCCTCGGCTTCCTCCCGGTCGCCCGGCACCTGGCGAGGAAGCACAGCCGCGGCTACCCCGGTGGGCTCGACGACCTGGTGCAGGTCGCCACGGTGGGGCTGATCTCGGCGATCGACCGCTGGGACCCCGAGCGGGCCCAGGGCGAGTTCCTCGGCTACCTCATCCCCTGCGTGCGCGGGGAGATCCTGCGCTACTTCCGCGACCGCACCTGGAGCATGCGGGTGCCGCGGCGGCTCAAGGACCTGGGCGTGGCCATCCGCCGCGCGACCGGCCCGCTGTCCCAGCAGCTCGGCCGGGCGCCGAAGCCCAGCGAGCTCGCGGCCCACCTGGGCGCGGGCGTCGAGGAGATCATCGAGGCCCTCGACGCGCAGGCGAACCAGAGTGCAGGCTCGCTCGACGCGGTCGCGGGCGACGGCGAGGGCGACAACCCGCTGGCCGACCGGCTCGGCGAGCTGGACCGCGAGCTCGACCTCGTCGAGGACCGCGACGCGCTCCGCCCCTTGCTCGACCGGCTCCCGGAGCGGGAGCGCACCATCATCCTGCTGCGCTTCTTCGGTGAGATGACCCAGACGCAGATCGCGGAACGGGTGGGCATCTCCCAGATGCACGTCTCCCGGCTGCTCGCGCGGACCCTCGCCGAGCTCCGCCGCGGATTGGTCGACGACCACCGGCCCGCGGCCGGGCAGCCGTCCGACGCCGGGCAGCCGCGTGGCCCGGTCAGCCGGGCACTGGCGCGGCGGCCGGTTCCAGCGCCGCGGTCTCGCCCCGGTGGAGTACCCGCAGCCCCGCCGACAGCCCGCGGTCGTACAGCTCCTGGGTGAAGTGGCTCAGCGGGGACCGGAACACGTCGTAATCGTCGTAGTGCACCGGGATGGTGGTGCCGGGGCGGAACGCCTCGACCAGGTCGGCGCCCTGCCGCGCGTCCATGGTCACCAGGATCCCGGCCACCCGTGTACCGCCCAGGTGCGCGACGAGGACGTCGGGCGGGCCGAAACGCTCGTGGACGCGGTGCAGGAAGGGCCGCATCAGGGTGTCGCCGGTCTGGTAGAGCCGCAGGACGGTGCGTCCGGCCCGTTCGAGCTCCAGCACCGCGCCCATGACGGGCGGCAGGGCGCGGTGCACCAGGGCCGGCCCGTGCTGCCCCGGTACCGCGGTCACGCGCAACACGGCGTCGCCGCGCGTGGTCTCCCAGCTCTCCCACGTCCGCAGCCCCTCGGCGGCCCGGAACCCCTGCCGCCGCAGCCGGCGCTGCGCGTGCGGGGTGGTCACGATCGGCACGGAGTGCGGGAGCCCGCGCCGCGCACGCCGGTCGAAGTGGTCGCCGTGCAGGTGGGACAGGACGACGGCGTCGAGCGGGGGCAGCTCGTCCGGCCCGAGCGCGGGCTCGGTGCGGCGCCTGCTCGTGAGGCCGTGCCCGAGGTAGGCCCGCTCGCCCCGGTGCAGGAAGTTGGGGTCGGTGAGGACGGTGAAGGGGCCGAGCCGCTGCAGCGTCGTCGCCGTGCCGACGAAGGTCAGCGACGAGGCGTCGGGGCCGGGGTCCGCAGGTGCAGCCATCGGGAGGCGGTACCCCGTCTCAGCCCGGCCACTCCCCCGCCTCGGGACCCGGCGCCCGGGCATGTCGAGGGCCGGGCGGCGGGAGGTGGTGTGACGACGTGCGTCCGCAGCGCCGTGCTCCCGCCGTCCGGCCCGGTGGGTGATCCGATCTCGTCTCCGTGTGGTTTCGCCGGGTGTGCCCTCCTCTCGGTCGTGGTGGACGGTGATGGATCGTCGGCCGTCCGATGCCCCGTGGCGGCGACCGTGCGGCCGGTGCGGGATGACGTCGTGTCAGCGGGGGCCGGGGCCGCTCCCGGCGAGGGCGGCCCGGCGGGACCGGTCGCCGGCGACCTCCGCTGGGTCGTCGGGGGTGACGACGCCGTCGAGGGCCGTCCCGGGGCCGGCGCCGATGAAGGCGGTGAAGCCGAAGCAGATCTCGCCGGCCGCGAGTGCGTGGTCCGGACAGGGCGCGTGTCGCGCGTGCGAGGTGTCGGCGCGGACGACGCCGGCGGCGTCGGCCATGTCGAGCCGTGCGAGCAGCCGGGCCAGGACGACCGGGGCGTCGGTCGGCGGCGAGGAGGTCTGCGCGAGCGTGCGGTGCAACTGTTCGGTGCGCCAGCCCCCGCGGTCGCCGCTGCCCACCGACACGGGGACGGAGACGGTGAGCAGCCAGTGGGCCGCCTTCCCGGACAGGGCCGGCGTCGGGTGCATGGTGATCTCGGTGGCCTGGTCGGCCCGGACGAGGCTGCCGTCGTGCAGTTGCAGCCAGACGGAGGCGAGGCTCACAGGGGCTCCTGGGGTGCGACGGGGCTCGGCCTGCCGTGCGGAGGGGCGGGAGGGACGTGACGGCACGGCGGCACGAGAGGGTCCGCGACCGCGCGGGTGCGCACGGCACCCGCGCGGCGCGACGCGGACGGAGGCGGCGACCGCTCTCGTGGCAGGGCGTGGGGGATCCCGGCGCGCCCGCGCGCGGCGGGGGGCCCGCCGAGGTCGCGTGCGCTCATCGGGCTCACCTGCGTTCTGCTCCGAGGAGAGCCGGCCGGGTCCGGGTGACCCGGTCGGACGGACGGTCAGGCGTCGATCTCGCGGCGCCCCGGATCGTTCGCGGTGGAGATGGTGATGGTACGCGGCTTGGCCCTCTCCGCGACAGGGATGCGGAGGGTGAGAACGCCCGAGTCGTACGCGGCCTGGATGTGGTCGGTGTCGAGGGTGTCGCCGAGGAACAGCTGGCGCGAGTAGACGCCCAGGGGTCGCTCCGAGACCTGCATCTCGACGTGCTCGTCGCGCAGCGTCGGGCGGCGCTCGGCCCGGACCGTGAGGACGTTGCGCTCCACGGAGAGCTCGACGGCCGAGGGGTCGACGCCGGGGAGGTCGAACTCGACGACGAACTCGTCGCCGTGGCGGTAGGCGTCCATCGGCATGGCGGCCGGGCGGGACCACGTCCCGGTGGTCGCGCCGAGGGCGTGCTGGGCGAGGCGGTCGAACTCGCGGAACGGGTCGGTACGCATCAGCATCGCTGGTCGCTCCTTCCTGATCGGCACTGGTCGGCGATGCCCACCGACCGGGAGCTCCGGGCTCCGGTCGGAATATCTGCAGTATGCACTGCAGGTTTCGGCGCGCGCAAGTCCGCCGCGGCGGGATCGTCCGGGCTCAGTCCGTCCGGATGGTGGCGACCTCGCCCAGCCCGACGAGCTGGACGGCCTTGCGGACCGGGGAGTCCGCGGGCACCACGATCTCGAGCCCGACCTGGAGCAGCTCCAGACGGTTCGCCAGGGTGAACAGCGTGCGCAGCCCCGCGCTGTCGAGGTAGGTCAGCCCGCCCAGGTCGAGGACCACCGATCGGGCCCGGTTGGTGATCAGGTCCTGCAGCCGCTGTTCGACGGCGCCGGCGTTGTCCAGGTCGACCTCCCCGGCGAGGGCGATCTCCCACCGGCCCGGCTCGGGCTCGCGTGCGTCGACGCTCAGCTCGGTCACGGCTTCCCCCCCAGGGTCTTCTCCAGCACGACCCGGGTTCCGGTCGCGTCGCGATCCACGTGGACCTCGTCCACGAGCCCGTGCATCAGGGTGGTCCCGCGCCCGCGGTTGACCCCGCGCGCCTCGCGCCATGCGCCGGTGTCCCGGACGGTCGCGCTCACCCGCTGCCCGTGCATCTCGAGGTGCACCTCGAGCAGCCCGCCACCCGGCCCGTAGGCGTGCTCGACGACGTTGGCGCACGCCTCCCCCACGGCCAGCACCAGGTCGGACATCTCCTCGGCGGAGGCCCCGACCGTGCCGAGGTAGCTGCGCAGGGCCTGCCGCACCGTGCGCAGGGACCGCGGCTCGGCGGGCTCGGCCAGCCGCAGCGGCGCCGTCGCGTCGTCGCCCGGACGGACCACGACCAGCAGGGCGACGTCGTCGGCGGACGTCTCGTTGCCGATGAGCCTGCCCATGATCCGGGCGCAGAGCTGCTCGGCGGGCCCGGGCCGTACGGCGTCGGTGAGCCGCTCCAGCCCGACGTCGAGGGGCTCGTGCCGGCGTTCCACCAGACCATCCGTGTAGAGCACCAGGCAGGACCCGACGGGCAGCTCGACGGCGTGGGCGCCGCGGCGCCGGGTCGGCACCAGCCCGATCGGCGGGTCGGGGTCGACCGCGACCAGCTCGCCCGCCTGTCCCGGCAGGGCGCGGACCGGTGGCGGATGCCCGGCCGAGGCCACCCACGCCACGCTCTGGTCGACCTCGACGACCGCGCACAGGACGGTCGCCATCACGTCCCGCTCGAAGTGCTGGACCTGCACGTCGAGCTTGCGCAGCAGCTCCGCCGGGTCCTCGGTCAGCAGGGCGTAGGCGCGCACGGCGCTGCGCAGCCGGCCCATCGCGACCGACACCTGCAGGCCGCGCCCCACGACGTCGCCCACCACCACGCACAACCGCCCGGACGGGAGGTCGAAGACGTCGTACCAGTCGCCGCCGACCTCGCCGCCCCCGCCGGGCACGTACCGGGCGGCGAGCTCCAGCCCCGGTACCGACGGCAGGGCCCCGGGCAGCAGGCTGCGCTGCAGCGCGGCCGCGGCCGTCCGCTCGGCCTGCGTCATCCGGGCCCGGGTCGCCAGCGCGATCCGGTCCGCGGCCAGCTGGAGCAGCTCGGCGTCCTCCGAGGTGAACGCCCGGGGGACCAGGGTGCCGACGTGCAGCACGCCGATGACGTCACCCCCCACCAGCAGCGGGACGCCGAGGAGCGACCGGATCCCCTTCTCCCGCAGGATCGGGTTCATGACGTTGGAGTGGTCGACCTGGTCGATGATCACGGGCCGCTTCTGCGCGGCGATCTTCCCGGCGAACCCCTTGCCGAGCGGGATCCGCACGCCCTGGCGGGTCTCCTCCTCCAGCCCGCGCGTGGCCGTGGCGACCAGGAAGGTGGCGGACGGGTCGAGCAGCAGCACCGCGGTCGTGTCGACCTCGAGCAGGTCCCGGACGCGCTCGAGCATCTCGGCCAGCATCTCGTCGACGCCGAGCCGCGCGAGCTCGGTGTCCGTGAGGGTCTGGATCCGGCGGAGCCGGTCACCGGTCGTGTGGGTGCCGATGTCCGTGGCCGCTCTCTCGGCGGGTCGCACCATCGGAGTCTAGGTGTGCCGGCCGGAGGCGCCCGGCACCGGCCTGCGCTCGAGCGGGTGCACGGCGGGACCCTCCAGGACCGCGCCGTCGACGTCGAACCGTGAGCCGTGGCACGGGCAGTCCCAGCTGCGTTCGGCCCCGTTGAACCGCAGCAGGCAGCCCAGGTGCGTGCACCGCACGGACACGGCGTGCAGGCCGCCGTCGGGATCGCGGTAGACGCCGGCGCGGTCGGTGCCGGACCGGACGATGCGCCCCTCCCCCGCGGGGATCCCGGCGGCCGACCCCGCCTCACCCGGCCGCAACCGGTCGCCGACCAGGTCGAGCGCGACCCTGGCGTTCGCCCGGGCCAGCGTCGGGAGCGCCCGGGGGCTGATCCGGTGCGGGGTGAACACCGGGGAACCGGGCCCGCCCGCGAGCTGTTCGGCGAGCACGGCCGCCGCCGCGCTGCCGCCGGAGAGCCCCCACTTCGAGTAGCCGGCGGCGACGAACACCCGGGAGGAGACCGGCGTGTACGTGCCGATCATCGGGGTGTGGTCGTAGGGCAGGGCGTCCTGCGCCGACCAGCGGTGGGTGACCCGTCCGACGGTGAAGTGGCGGCGCAGGTGCTCCTCGAGCACGCCGAAGCGGCTCCGGTCGACGCCCCGCTCGCCGGCCGGGTGGTCCTGCCCGCAGACGATCACCTGGTCGCCCAGGGAGCGGTAGGACCAGCTCGGCGAGCCGGCGGTGATCGACAGCGACCGGGGTGGACCGCCGCGGACCCTGGCGGCCACGCAGTACGCCCGCACGGCCTGCATCCGCGCGAAGTACCCGCCGCGGTCCCACACCGGGTAGTGCGTCGCGACGACGACCTGCTCGCCGGTCAGCGTCCCCCGCGTCGTCTCGACCCGGACCGGCTTCTCCTCCGCGAGCGCGACCGCACGGGTGCGCTCGAAGACCGCCGAGCCGCCGCCGTGCACCGCCGCGGCCAGCGCCCGGGCGTACCGGACGGGGTGCAGCTCGACCTGGCCGGCCAGCCGGACCGCCCCCGCGACCGGGAAGGGCAGGTCGGTCTCCTCCGTCCACTCCACCGGCAGCCCCGCCGCGCGTGCGGCCTCGAACTCCTTCTCCACCGCTGCCCGCTCGGAGCGGTCCGCGGCGATCGTGCAGGCGTCCCGGCGGCGCAGGTCGCAGTCGATCCCCAGCTCGTCGACCGTGGCCGCCACCAGCTCCACGCCGCGCAGGCTGTGCTCGGCGTAGGAGGCCGCCGCCTCCGCGCCACGGGCCGACCGGATGCGGGACAGCATCGTGGCCTGCAGGGCGGTGACCTTCGCGGTGTTGTTGCCGGTCGCCCCGGAGGCGACCCGGTCGGCCTCGACGACGGCGACCCGCGCGCCGCGCTGCGTGAGCAGGTGGGCCGTGGTCAGGCCGGTGATCCCGCCGCCGAGCACGAGCACGTCGAAGTGCCGCTCGGTCGTCGGCCCCGTGTAGCGGACGCCGGTGCGGTCGGTGAGCCAGGGCGAGCCGGTCTCGGCGGTGGTGGGTACGGCTCGGTCCGCGCGCGGGTGGTCGGCCACCCGGGTGCCGTACCCGCGTCCGCCCGTCCCAACACGTGCGACTCCGTGGCGTCGGCCCGAGGGGCCCGAGGTCGTGCTCCTCGGGACGGGGCGGTGGCGCGCTCGAACCGGCCCGAGCCGCCACCTCATCGTGGCGGTCGTGCCGTCGTCGCGGTGCACGGTGGCGCTGGCGTCGGACGTGCAGCTCGTCGCCCCGCCGGAACTCCGCGGTGCGCTCGGGGAACGTCGTGCCGACGCCGAGCGGCTGGGCCAGCGCCTCACCGAGCTGCTCGATCGTGCCGTCGGGGCGCCGCAGGAGCGCCGGCAAGTGGCCGGCGTTGGCGAAGACCAGGCCGTCCTCGGGCGTGTGCACGGCGTAGAAGCAGGTGACGAAGGGGCGGTCGGCGAAGCTGTCGAGCAGGGCGGAGACGTGCCGCAGCACCTCCGACGGCGGCAGCCCGAGCAGGGCGTAGGAGCGGATCGCGGTGCGCACCTGCCCCATGACCGTGGCGGCGGCGACCCCGTGCCCCACGACGTCGCCGATCACGAAGGCCGTCGCGCCGGACCCGGAGCCGGACCCGGAGCCGGACGCGGGGCCGGACGCCGGGCCGGGTCCCAGGCGGATGACGTCGAACCAGTCGCCGCCGATCTTCGGTCCGGTCGCCGCGGGCAGGTAGCGGGTGACCAGGTCCAGGCCCGGGACCGCGGGCGTCCCGGGCAGCATGCTGCGCGACAGCTCGCGGGTGAAGTCACGCTCCCGCTCGTACAGCCGGGCGTTGTCCAGCGCGATCGCCGAGTAGCCCGCGATGCCCTCCGCCACGTACTCGTGGCGATCGGTGAAGCGGCCGCGCTCGGGGTGGCCGAAGAAGAAGCCGCCCAGCACCTCGCCGCTCGTCGGACTGATCACCGACACGGCGAGGTAGCTGCGCACGGGCAGGTGACCCTCGGGCATGCCGTGGTACGGGGGGTTGCGCCCGAACCGCGGGTCGGCGGTGATGTCCTCGCTGCGGACCGTGCCCCTGCCGTCGAAGGTCGGGGCGAACACCTCGGTGTTGCGCGGCATCGGGAACCGCGCGAACGCCTCCCGCGGCACCCCGGACAGCGTGTAGAGCGTGTAGGACTCGCCGAGCTGGTCGACGAGGTTGTAGAAGAACGCGCCGAACGCCGCCCCGACCGCCGTGGTCGCCGCGTCGGTGGCCTCCTGCACGAGGCGGCCGATGTCGAGCTGGGCGGTCAGTCGCCGGCCGACCGAGTGCAGGGCGTCGATCACCGCCGCCTCGGTGCGCAGGGCGCCCACGGCCCGGCGGAGGCCGCCGGTCGCCGCGGCGACGGCCTCGGCCGCGAGCAGGTGCGAGCGGCCCACCGGGGCCCGGGTGACCAGCGCGACGGCTACGGCCTCCGGTGCAGCGGTCCCGTCGCCGTTCTGCGCGCCGTCGCCGTCGAGCACCACGAGGGCCCCCGTCGCGCCCGGGAGCAGCGCGGCGAGCTGCGCGGCGTCGGGCACCAGGACGGCCTCGCCGTCCTCCCGGTGCAGCACGGCGAGCTCGGCCGCGGTGAGCACGCGCCGCTCCACGGGCACGGGCCGCCCGTCGGGTGCGGTGAACGCGGAGGCGAGGGCGGCCAGCAGGGCGTGGGTCTCCGGGCTCACCCCGTCCGTCCCGCCCCTCTCGTCGGTCATCGGCAGCTCACCCGGCCGCGAGCGCGTCGGCGAGGGTCGGGTGGATGGCGAGCTCGTCCGTGAGCCGGGTCAGCTCGAGCGGGCGCAGCACGAGCCGGCCGGTCGCGACGACGCGGACCGGGACCTCGCCGCGCAGCTGCCGGTTCGCGCGGACGAGCTCGGCCATGCCCGCCGACGCCAGGAAGGACACGCCGGTCAGGTCGATCACCAGCAGGGCCGGGCGCAGCCGCGCGGCGCGCTCCACGGTCCGCCGTGGCAAGGGCGCGAGCGAGAGATCGAGCGCGCCGCTGACGGCGAGCACGACGCCCTCCGGTAGCCGGTCGAGGCGCACGGAGCCCGCGGGCTCGTCGTCGAACGGGCCTCCGGCCGCCCGCTCGGGTCGTGTCATGCGGGCATCGTCCCGTGCCGGGGTCGCGGTCACGACCCGGAGCGCCAGGGGGAGGTCCGCGTGCGCCGGGAGGCCGGCGGTCAGCGGGCGACCAGCCGGCGCCCGGTGAGGCGCGCGAGCGGCATGCTGATCGTGTGCCCGGGCCGGCTCGGGGGCCAGGGCGCGTGCAGCAACCGGACCAGCGCGGACAGCCGCGAACGGTCGGTGACCTCGTAGGCCTGCCCGATGCCGAGGACGCTCCAGCCGGTGTGGTCCTGGGCGTCGATCCGGTCGACCTGGAAGGCGACGACCGCCCCGCGGGCGGCGGCGATCAGCGTCGCCCCGCCCGCGGAGCGGAAGACGATCTCCTCGCCGTCGAGCACGTAGCTGACGGGATGGGCGGCGGGCATGGCGCCCTCGGTGTAGATCACCCGACCGAGATCGGCGGTCGCCAGCAGCCGCAGGCACTCGGCACGGTCGATCTCCACGAGATCGGCCCTGCCGTCCGTCACGGCTGTTGAGGAGTCCGGCACAGACGCGATTCTCGCTACCGACCGATCGTGCGGCAGGGGTCGAAAGCCCTTACTTCGCCTTTGGTGACTCTGGTCACAGGTCCCTCAGAGACCGTGCCGACGGTCCCCTGCCACCAGGGCCGCGACCTGCCGTTCCGAGCCCACGACGAAGGGGTCGCGCCGGGCCTCGACCGCCCGCCGGGTCTCCTCGGCGACCAGGTCCGCGTTGATGTGCGCGCCCGCGAGCGCGCCCGCCGCCGCGGCCGCCCCGACCTGCGCGCTCGGGTCGGCGACATTGCCCGCCGCCCAGACGCCCGGCACCTCGGTCCGACCCGCGGCCTCGGTCCGCAGGTGCTCGCCCACCCCACTGGGGTGCTCGACGGTGCGCAGGCCCAGCCGTTCGAGGAAGCCCGCCCGCCCCACCATCCGCGTGGCGAGCGCGAGCGCCTCGCGCGGGACGCTGCGGCCGTCGGCCATGCGCACCGCGGCGAGCCGGTCGTCGACGACCTCCAGCGACGCCACCTCGCCGTCGACGACGGTCACGCCGCGCGCGGCCAGCTGCTCGGCCACCTCGTCCGTCAGCGGCGACGAGGCGTGGGTGAAGAACGTGACGTCGTCGCTCAGCTGCCGGAACAGCAGGACCTGGTGCACCGACATCGGGCCCGTCGCCAGCACGCCGATCGCGCGGTCCCGCACCTCCCAGCCGTGGCAGTAGGGACAGTGCAGCACGTCGCGACCCCAGCGCTCCCGCAGCCCCGCCACATCGGGCAGCTCGTCGACCAGGCCGGTCGTCACGAGCAACCGGCGGGCACAGGTGATCCGGCCGTCCTCGAGGACGACGCGGAACTCGTCGCCGTCGCGGGTCACCTCGGCGACCTCGCCGGTCACCACCTCGCCGCCGTACCCGCGCACCTCCGTGCGGCCCCGCTCCAGCAGCTCGGCCGGGGGCATCCCTTCCCGGCCCAGCAGCCCGTGCACGCCCGTCGCCGGCGCGTTGCGGGGCTCGCCGGCGTCGATCACCACCACCGACCGGCGCGATCGCGCCAGCATCAGCGCACCGTTCAGGCCCGCGGCCCCGCCGCCGATCACCACGACGTCGTAGTCCGTCCCCAGTTCATCGGTCATCTCGACCACCTCCGGTGGCGAGAGTGCGCGCGGAGAGGTTCAAGTGGCAAGTTCCCTTGCCGCTTCAGCAAGGGAGCAGGTGCGAGGTCCGGCCCGCGGGACGACGAACGGAACCCGACTCGCGGACGGAGCAGCGGCGCGACGGCGCGGCGGCGCGGCGGCGGCGCAGCGGGGCGGCGGCGCAGCGGGGCGGCGGCGCAGCGGGGCGGCGGGGCGGTCGAGCAGGGCGGATCGAGCGGGACGGATCGAGCGGGACGGATCGGTTCGAGCCGGGACGCGCGGAAGAGGCATGAACGTCCTCCGCGACGGGAACGCCGAGGACAGGCACGAGGAAAGGAGCAGTCCGTGAGTGTGGTTGCCGCCCCGATCCGACCCGGCCGGTTGGCGATCTCCGGCCCGCGGCCGGACGTGCACGTCATCGCCTTCGCGGGGGCGCTCGACCCGGTCGTCAGCACCCGTCTCCTGCGCCTGGTCGATGCGCGGATCCGGCTGCGTGGCGTCAGCGGCGCGACGACGCGGCACATCGTCCTCGACCTCAGCGCGGTCGACTCCGCCACCACCGCCGCCGTCGAGACGCTCGCCCGCGCGGCCCGAACCGCGGAGCGCTACGGGCTGGGCCTGCACCTCGTGGGGTTCGACGCCGTCGCCGGGCGCCTCGCCCTCCCCGCCCGCCAGCTCGTGGGCCGGACGAGTCGCTACCCGAGCCTGGACGCCGCCCTCCGCGCCCTCTGACCGCTCCACTGTGGAGTCATAACGCGGAGGGCGAGGCCCTTCGGGCCTCAGGAGGCCGTGTTCCTCGCATCCACCCGCTGCCGCTGCGGGACCACGACGTACTTCGGGTCCTTCGTGGACGCCACGCCCGCCTCGAACACGCCGAAGCGCTGCAGCGCACTGCCCGCGAGCAGCGCCAGGCCCGAGGCGGCGGCGCCGACCCGACTCCGGTGGGCGACGAGCAGCGTCCCGGCGAGTCCCGCCGCCGTCAGCGCCTCCGAGGCCTTCCGCAGCCGCCCGACGTGGCCTTCGCGGTAGACCTCGCCGACGAGGCCGAGCCGGTGTTCCATCACCCGTGACGCGAGGAGCTCGCCCGCCGCCCCGACCGCCGCGAACGCCCGCGCGGGGCCCGCCTCGGCGACCGGCGCGCACAGCATTCCGAACCCGCCCCCGCTGGCCGCCGCGGACCCGACGAAGACGAAGGGCAACTCGTCGCGCACCTGGTTCCATCCGGGAACGGCGGTGTGCGACAACAGGACCGCGGTGTACGACGCCACCCCGGGGGCCGTCGCGGCCGCGCTGATCCCGAGCGGCCGGGCCAGCCGGCGCAACAGCCGGGCGGGCCAGGTGCGACGCCAGCGCCGCGGCACCATCTCCTCGACGGCGGCCGCGCCCGCCCCGGCGCCGAACGCGCTGAGGATCCACGTCCCCACGCTCATCGGCGAGGTCGGTTTGAGCACCCGCAGCATGTGGTGGAAGCGCGCCGGCCGCCCCAGGTCCGAGACCAGGAAGTACATGCTGGCCAGCAGCGCGCCCAGGGCCCCGAGCCGGCTCGACCGTCGCAGCGCGGGCCGCCCGGTGAGGTCCGCACCCGCGGCCACGACCGACGAGCCCGCGGCGAGTCCGCCGCAGAAGAGGTAGGCCGCGATCTTCCACTCCCACACCGGCGCCTTGAGCACCGGGCGCCCGTAGTACGAGCGGAACTCCGCCTCGGGAACGACCGTCGGCTCGCCACCACGGCGTCGGTGCCGACCGCGCCGGCCGACGCCCTGGAACATCTCCGCGGACCGTGCGGCGCTGCCGCCGGCGTCGCTGGGCAGCTCCGCGGGATCGGGGCCCGTCACCGCCGGCCTCCCGCCACGAACGCCGCCAGGCCCGCCAGCAGGAACGCCGCCGCGGCCTGTCCCGCCCGCTTCCACATGGCCGGCGCGTCCCGGGTCGGGACGTGCGGGTCCGGCGGCAGGCCGTACACCTCCGGCTCGTCGAGCAGGAGGAAGAACGCGCCGTCGCCGCCGACGCCGTCGTCCGGGTCGCGCCCGTACAGCCGTGCCTCGGACACCCCGAGGTCGTGCAGCTGGGCGAGCCGGCGGTCGGCGCGCTCGCGCAGCTCGTCGAGCTCGCCGAACTGGATGGAGTCCGTGGGGCACGCCTTGGCGCAGGCCGGTTCGAGGCCGTCGCCGAGGCGGTCGTAGCAGAGGGTGCACTTGTTGGCGCGCCCGTCGTGCTGCCGGCGGTCGATCACGCCGTACGGGCAGCCGGAGACGCAGTACCCGCAGCCGTTGCAGATGTCCTGCTGCACCACGACCGTGCCGAACTCGGTGCGGAACAGCGCGCCGGTCGGGCAGACGTCGAGGCAGCCGGCGTGGGTGCAGTGCTTGCAGACGTCCGACGCCATCAGCCACCGGAAGTCGGTCCGGCTCTCGGCCCCGGTGAGGTCACCCGGCCGGGAGAAGCCGGGCATGCCCAGGTTCTCGGTCGGACGCAGCTCCTGCGGTTCCGGCGCGCCGGTCGGCAACGGATTCGTGCCCAGCTCGGATCCCCCGCGCGGCGCCTCCTGCAGCCGCGGCTCGACCGCACCGGCCGTCTCCGGGATCCCGCTCGGGCCGGTCGGCAGCCCGGCGAACCCCGGCTCCTGGTGGCCCGTCCGCCGCGGCTGCTCGACGAACGCGACGTGCCGCCATGAATCCGCCCCGAGCATCCCGGTGTTGTCGAAGGACATGCCGAGCAGGTCGAGGCCGGCCCCGTCGTTCTCGTTCCTGGAAGGGACGGCGTTCCACTCCTTGCAGGCCACCTCGCACGCCTTGCAGCCGATGCACACGGAGGTGTCGGTGAAGAAGCCGACGCGCGGCGGGTGCTCCACGTGCCCGGCGTCGCCGGCGACGTCGTCGAGAGGGCCGTACAACCGGCTCATGAAGTCTCCTCGGTGTGCCGCACGTCGTGCGCGGTGGCGATTCGGGTCCCCGTGGCGACGGTGATCCCGGCGGCGGCCCGCACCTCGTCGAGCAGCGCCCGCAGCGCCGGCCCACGCGGCCGCGGCCCCGGCCGGACGTCGCAGGTGGCGACCTTGCTCTCCTGGATGAACACGTTGGAGTCCTCGACGACGCCGAACAGGTCGTTGACGACGTCGCCGGACACCAGGCCGGTGTGTCCGAAGTGGTACGGCAGCCAGACCTGGTGGACCACCCGGCCGTCGACCCGCAGCGGTGCCAGCCGGTCCGTGACCACCACCCGGGCCTGCACCGCCGCCCGGCTCGTGACGACGTGGGCGTCGCCCAGGTGCGTCAGCCCTCGCTCGCGGGCCAGCTCCGGCGACACCTCGACGAACAGCGCGGGCTGCAGCTCCGACAGGTACGGCAGCTGCCGGCTCATCCCGCCCGCCGTGTGGTGCTCGGTCAACCGCGCCGCGGTGAGGACGTACGGGAACACGTCGCTCCCGCTCTCGGGCGGCGCCGGGTTCGACGGGTTGTCCGGCCGGCCGTACACCTTCCGCGTCGGATTGCCCTGCTGCCGGTACAGCGGGTTGCGCACCGGCGACTCGTGCGGCTCGTAGTGCGTCGGCAGCGGCCCGTCGAGCAGGCCGTGCGGCGCGAACAGCCAGGCCTTCCCGTCCGGCTGCATGATGAACGCGTCGTCGCCCGACAGGGCCTCGGGCCCCGTGGCGCCGTCGGGAGGCTGGTGCCCCGGCGGGGTGGTCCGGGGGAAGTCGGGGATGTCGTGCCCCGTCCACGCCCGCTCGTCGGCGTCCCACCACACGAGCTTCTTCCGCTCGCTCCACGGCCGGCCCTCGGGGTCCGCCGAGGCCCGGTTGTACAGCACACGCCGGTTCGACGGCCAGGTCCAGCCCCACTCGGCGTCGTAGGGCCCCTGCTCGGTGTGGGGCTTGCGGCGCGCGGCCTGGTTGACGCCCTCGGCATAGACCCCGCTGTAGATCCAGCACCCGCAGGAGGTGCTGCCGTCGGCCTTGAGCCCCAGGTAGTCCGGCAGCAGTTCACCGGTCGTGAGGTCGTGGCCGTTGATCCGGCGCAGGACGTCATCGGCCGACGGCTCGACCCACTCGCCCTCACCTTCGGTCGCGTAGTCCCAGGCCAGGTTCAGCATCGGCTGGTCACGCTCCTGTGTGGACCCGGCCAGCCGCGCCCGGACCAGCCGGCCGAGGTGGTAGGCGAACCACAGCTCGGAGCGCCGGTCGCCGCTCGGCTCGACGGCCTTGGTGCGCCACTGCAGCATCCGCTGCGTCTGGGTGAACGTGCCCTCCTTCTCCACGTGCGAGGCCGCGGGCATGAGGAACACCTCGGTGCGGCACCGCTCGGGGACGATCTCGCCGGTCTCGATCTCCGGCGAGTCCCGCCAGAACGTCGCCGTCTCGATCTCGTTGAGGTCCCGCACGACCAGCCAGTCCAGGTTCGCCATGCCGAGCCGCTGGAGCTTGCCGTGGGCCGACCCGACGGCGGGGTTCTGGCCGAGCACGAAGTAGCCGGACACCTTGCCGTCGATCATGTCCATGACCGTGCGGTAGGTGCCGTGGTCGCCACTGATACGGGGTAGCCAGTCGAACCCGAAGTCGTTCTCCGGGGTGGCCGCGTCGCCGAAGTACTCCTTGAGCAACGAGACCATGTAGGCGTCGACGTCGTAGCCGTAGCCCTTGTGGCCGCCCGTCCGCTGGTCGGCGAGCCACGTGTCCAGGTCGGTGTGCTCCACGCTGGGCATCGCCAGGTACCCCGGCAGCAGGTTGAACAGCGTCGGGATGTCCGTGGAGCCCTGGATGCTGGCGTGCCCGCGGAGGGCGAACACGCCGCCCCCGGGACGGCCGATGTTGCCCAGCAGCAGCTGGAGGATCGCGCCCGCCCGGATGTACTGCGCGCCCACGCTGTGCTGCGTCCAGCCCACGCTGTAGACGAGCGCGGTGGTGCGGTCGCGGTTCGAGTGGTCCGTCCAGGCGCGGCAGACGTCGAGGAACTGCTCCCGCGGCGTGCCGCAGACCCGCTCCACCATCTCGGGCGTGTAGCGGGCGAAGTGCCGCTTCAGGATCTGGAAGACGCACCGCGGGTGCTGCAGCGTCGGGTCACGCTCGGCCCGGTCCGCGCCGCCGACCCCCGCGCCGCTCGCCCCGGCCTGGAACGGCTCGCTGAGGGTCTTGGCCCGCGCCCCGTCGTCGTCCCCCGAGGGCTCGGTGCCCTCGTAGAGCCAGCTGTCGCGCTCGTAGGTGCCGGTTCCCGGGTCGTAGCCGGAGAACAGCCCGTCGAGGTCCTCGGTGTCCGCGAAGTCCTCACGGACCAGGAACGACCCGTTGGTGTACGCCGCGACGTACTCCCGGAAGTCGAGGTCGTTGTCCAGGACGTACCGGATCACCCCGCCGAGGAACGCGATGTCCGAGCCCGCGCGGATCGGGACGTAGGTGTCCGCGACCGCGCTGGTGCGGGTGAAGCGCGGGTCGATGTGGATCACCCGGGCGCCGCGGCCCTTCGCCTCCATCACCCACTGGAACCCGACCGGATGGGCCTCGGCCATGTTCGAGCCCATGATGATGACGCAGTCGGAGTTCGCGAGGTCCTGCTGGTAGTCCGTCGCGCCGCCGCGACCGAAGGAGGTCCCCAGACCGGGGACGGTGGCGGAGTGTCAAATACGGGCCTGGTTCTCGATCTGGATCGCGCCCATCGCCGTGAACAGCTTCTTGAGGAGGTAGTTCTCCTCGTTGTCCAGTGTGGCGCCGCCGAGCGCGGCGAGCCCGACCGTGCGGTTCAGCCGCCGGCCCTGCGCGTCGCGCTCCTGCCAGCCGCGTTCGCGGGCCGCGACCACCCGGTCGGCGATCATCTCCATCGCCTCGTGCAGGTCCAGCTCGGTCCACTCGGTGGCGTACGGCGCCCGGTAGCGGACCTTGTCCAGCCGCTGGGGCCCGGTGACGAGCTGCAGGCTGGCGGAACCCTTGGGGCACAGGCGACCGCGTGAGATCGGCGAGTCCGGGTCGCCCTCGATCTGCACGACCTGCTCGTCGCGCACGTAGACCTTCTGCGCGCAGCCCACGGCGCAGTACGGGCACACGGACCCGGCCACCCGGTCCGCCGAGGCCGTCCGCGGGCGCAGGCCGACGTGCTGCGGCGACTGCGCGGCGGCACCCCGGCCAAGCCGATCGGTCCCCGTGAGCTGCCGGTACACCGGCCACGACCCCAACGGCGTCGAGGCCCCGATCGACCCGAGCCACGTCCGCACGCCAATCCGGTCCCCTTCCCGTTCCCTGCGGCGTCACTACCCGGGTCCCCGGGCGCGAAACCGCCCGGAGATCATCGCCGCCCGGCCCGGCCTCGGCATCTCGAGGTGTCCGATCACGCCCCGTTCCGGCCCGCTGCGCCATCCGGGTGGGTTCACGACACGGCGACGCGACCCGCGTTCGTGCGCCACCGGCTCGGGTATCGCCGCCCTCGCCGAACGGAAGGAGGACGCAATGGCGGAGAGCACGAGCGAGACCGTCCGGGCCGAGGGGGCCGACGTCGGGCGCACCGCTGCCGAGGCGGGCGGGCAGGTGGCCGGGACGGCCGCCGACGAGGCCCGGCACGTGGCGGGCGAGGCGCGCCGGCAGGCCCGGGACCTGGTCGACGAGGCGCGCGGCCGGCTCCGGCAGCAGGCCGGGTCGACGCAGCGCCAGGCCGCCGACGGTGTCCGCGGAGTGGCCGACCAGCTCCGGCAGATGGCGGGCTCGGCGGACGGCGGGCCCGTCGCCGACCTGGCGCACGAGGCGGCCGGGCGGGCCGAGCGGCTCGCCTCCTGGCTGCAGGATCGCGAGCCCGGCGACCTGGTGGAGGAGGTCCGCGGGCTGGCCCGGCGCCGCCCCGGGGCGTTCCTGGCCGGCGCCGCCCTCGCCGGGGTCCTGGTCGGACGGCTGACGCGGGGTGTCGTCCAGGCCGAGAAGGGGTCGTCGGGACCGGACGCCGACGGCGCGCGCCCCACGGCGGATCACCCCGCACCGCACCCCGGCGTCGCGGGTCACGGCGTGCCCCCGGGCTACGGCGTGCCGGGCCAGGGCGTGCCCCCGGGCTACGGCGTGCCGGGCCAGGGCATGCCCCCGGGGTACGGCGTGGCGGGCCAGGGCATGCCGGCGGCCCCGCCACCGCCACCGCCCGTGACCCCCGGGCCGGCTTCCACCCCGCCCGTGCCGCCGGGGCCGGGCACGATCGGGCAGGGACCGATCGCACGGGGAACGCCGAACCCACCCACCCCGCCCGTCGGCGGGCCGGTCGTGCCCCCGCAGGCGCCCCCGGATCCGGCACCGGCGCACGCGCCCCGACCGGGATCGACGACGGTCGGCGAGTACGTCGACGAGCTGGGCCGTCGCGGTGACCCGCGCGTGACCGACCAGGACGAGCGTTGACCGCGCCGGGCGGCGGCCCGCCGCGCGACCTCTCGCAGGACCACCCCCCGAACATGCCGACCATGCCCCCGAACGCGGCGCCGCACATGCCGCCGGATCTGCCGCCGGATCTGCCGCCGAACGTGCCGCCGGACCCCGCAGCGGGCCGGCACTCGGCCCCTGCGCCGGGGCCGTTCGACCAGCCGCCTGCGCCGTCCCCCGCCGGGGCGAGCCCGGTCGGCCCGCCCGACGTCTCCGACGTGTCGGTCGGCGACCTCATGGGCCGGGTCTCGCGCGACCTCTCGACCCTGATGCGCCAGGAGCTCGCGCTGGCGCAGGCCGAGCTGAAGCAGGAGGCGCGCAAGGCGGGCAAGGCCGCCGGCGGGTTCGGCGCCGCCGGGTTCGCCGGCTACATGGTGCTGCTGTTCCTGTCGGTCGCCCTCTGGGCCGGCCTGAGCAACGTCATGGACAGCGGCTGGGCCGGGCTGATCGTCGCCGTGGTCTGGGCGGTGATCGGCGCGATCGCCTTCGTCGTCGGGCGCAACAACGCGCGACGCACCCACCCCACCCCCGAACGCACGGTCGACACGCTCAAGCAGGTTCCCGACGCCCTCAAGGGCCGGTGAGGAGGACAGATGACCACCCCGTACGACAGCCCCACCCCCCACGACCCCCGCTACGGCCCTCCGTACGACGCTCCGTACGACGCCGCCGCGCGGTCCGACGACCCCGACGCGATCCGCCGCGAGATCGAGCGGACCCAGAACCGACTCAGCGGCGACGTCGACGCCCTGACCGAGAAGGTCACGCCCGGCCGGATCGTGCAGCGCCGGGTCGACCGCGTGCGCGACCGGGTCTCGGGCTGGCGGGACGCCGTGATGGGCAGCGACCCTGCCGGTTCCACCCGGGACACCGCCCACCAGGCCGCGGACTCCGCCCGCTCCCTCGCCGGGCAGGCCCAGGACCGGGCCGGTTCGGTGGCGGACACGGTGGGCGACAAGGCCTCCGACGTGGCATCGACGGTCGCCGACACCGCGCGCGAGGCCCCGCGGCGGGTGAAGCAGCAGACCCGCGGGAACCCGTTGGCCGCCGGGCTGATCGCCTTCGGCGCGGGCTGGCTCGTCTCCTCCCTCCTGCCCGCGACCCGCAAGGAGGAGGAGATCGCGGCCCGGGCGAAGGACACCGCGATGGAGGTCGGCCGTCCGCTCGCGCAGCAGGCCGGCGAGAAGGTCAAGGAGATCGGCGAGGACCTGCGCGAGCCGGCACAGCAGGCCGTGCAGTCGGTGCAGGAGACGGCGCAGGACGCGGCCTCCACCGTGGCCGACGAGGGCCGCTCCGCCGTCGGCCAGGTCCAGGACCGGGCCCAGGACGCGAGCCGGAACGTGAAGGAGCAGGCGGGCCCGTCCTGATCGGCGACCCGGGCGGGGGGGGGGGGGGGGCGGGGGGGGGGGGGGGGGGGGGGGGGGGGGGG
>NZ_JAJTTE010000059.1 GCF_021343995.1 Pseudonocardia terrae
CGGCCGGGAGCCCGACCAGGTGGCGTAGGAACACCGCGGCCTTCGGCCAGTCGATGTGCCCGCGCTCCAACGCCGACCACACCGCCGGCAACTCGGCCACCAGGAAGAACGCCTCGTCCGCGCGCCCGTCCGCGGCCCGGCGGGTCCAGGCCAGCGCCGCCCGGATCTCGTCGGCCCAGTCCAGGTAGGGCTCCGGCAACTCCGCCGCCGAGTCCAGCCGCTCCGGATCGGCATAACCGACCGCGACCATCGCCCGCACGAACCACGCCCGAGCGTGGCTCTCCTGGCGATGCCAGGCCTCCAGCACCGCCAACCGCTCACCGGCCGGCACCGCGGCCAGGTCGATCCGGGCCAGCGCAGCAGCCAGTTCCGGGCCGGGCGGCAGCTCCGCCAGCCCGGCCGGAAGACACCCGGTCAGCTGCACACGTCGAACATATCTTCGACCACCGACAATTTCCGGCATTCCGGCCGCGGCTGCCGAAGAAGACCGCCCCGGCCGGCGCCTGGTTGCACTCCCCGGGGAGGCCACGTGCAGAGAGGCTCGGGCGGTTGACCTGGATGCGGGGAGCCGTGAGGCCAGTGTGGAGCGCGACATCTCGGTAGGACGAGCTCGAGCCCGTCCTGCGCCCGGAGTCCGCCGTGGACGCTCTCGGTCCCGCCCCATCGGCCCACCACCGAGGTCCAACGCTCCCGCTGCACCTGCTCCACGACGAGACCGAGTCACGAGCGCCGAGCGAGTCCGATCGTCACGACGACCTTCCTGGCACTCTGTCGCGTCTGCCGAACGAGAAGTTCACCAGGTCGGTGGTTGGCGCACGTCCCAGGGGAGGTCGTGCACGGAGCGAACAGGTCGGGATGGCCTTCCCGGCGGATGAGCCGTCAGGTCCGGCCCGAGCGCGACATTTCGGACGGGCAAGCTCCGGGGCCCTGCGTCAGATCCCATCACGGGCGCGCCCTGGTCCTCCACCGGCGGCCGAGCTTCTCCTCACCCCTCAGCCCGACCCGGCCCGACGCCACGTCCCGCCCCCTCAGTTCCCGCCCTCTCGGCGTCCCGCTCCTCAGACTCAGGTCCCCGGCGCCAACCCCTCCACCCCGACCAACCGGGCGGTGCTGGTCTCGTCGCGGAGCGACCGGATCGGGGCGTACTCGGGCCCCTCGTAGAAGGCCTCCCACGCCTCCCGCGACGGGAACTCGAGAAGCACCAGCCGGGCAGGCGTCCATCCGCCCTCGTAGACCGTGTGGGAGCCCCCGCGGACCAGATAGCGCCCGCCGGCCGCCTCCAGCGCCGGGCGCACCTTCTCCATATAGGTCCGGTACCGCTCCGGGTCCCGGACCTCCACGTCGACGAGGACGTAGTAGCGACCCGAGGCCGGCTCCGTGTCATCTGTCATGGCACACCCCCTCTGCACGAGCCGACGATGTTCCCACCGGCGGCCCGAGGAGCACATCCCCCGAGAACGCCGGAGGCCCCGTCCGACCAGGGACGGGGCCTCCGCGGCAGGGGCCACTTCGCGGCACGTCACTCCGCGGCATTCCACTCCGCAGCACGCCACTTTGCCGGCATTCCACTCCACAGAAGATCCACTCTGCAGCGTCTCACGCCGCGGCAGGATTCACCCCACGGCAGCGGTTCCCACGCCGCCGAGCAGCGCCTCGAACGAGGGAGCGTCGGCGAACGGGTCCGCCGCCCGGGTCGCGGGACGGGCGGCGACCAGCTCGGCCAGCTCCTCGGCCGCGCGTTCGATCCGCGAGGCCAGGCCGTGGCTCGCCTCCCCTGCACCACCCCAGTCCTCCGAGGCCGCGAACACGGCGGTCGGCGTGACGACGGTGCGCAGGTAGGCGAACAGCGGGCGCATCGCATGCTCGAGCGCCAGCGAGTGCCGGGCCGTGCCGGCCGTCGCACCCATCAGCACGGGCTTGCCGGTCAGCGCATCCTTGTCCACGACGTCGAAGAACGTCTTGAACAGCCCGCTGTACGAGGCCGAGAAGATCGGCGTGACGGCGATGATCCCGTCCGCGCCGGTCACCGCGTCGAGCGCCGGCCGGAGATCGGCGTTGGCGAAGCCGGTGACCAGGTTGTCGGCCAGGTCGCGGGCGTACTCGCGCAGCTCGACGACCTCCACCTCGGCCTCGACGCCGCGGCGGCGCAGCGCCGCCACGGTCGCCGTGGTGAGCCGGTCGGCCAGCAGCCGGGTGGACGACGGGACGGACAGTCCCGCGCTCACCACGGCGATCCTGCGCTTCTCCATGATCAGGCCGCCTCCTCGGGAGCCTGCCCGGTGACGTCGTCCGCCGGGGCGTACACGGTCGAGTCCTTGGCGCCGCGCGCGGCGACGAGGGACTCGTGGGTCGGGGCGTCGGGCACGTGCGCGGGCTTCAGCGCAGCGAACTCCTTGCGCAGCACCGGCACGACCTCCTCGCCCAGGATGTCCAGCTGCTCCAGCACGGTCTTCAGCGGCAGGCCCGCGTGGTCGACGAGGAACAGCTGGCGCTGGTAGTCGCCGACGTAGTCGCGGAACCCGAGGGTCCGCTCGATCACCTGCTGCGGGCTGCCCACGGTCAGCGGGGTCTCCCGGCTGAAGTCCTCCAACGACGGCCCGTGCCCGTAGACCGGGGCGTTGTCGAAGTACGGCCGGAACTCGCTCACCGCGTCCTGGCTGTTCTTGCGCATGAACACCTGCCCGCCCAGCCCGACGATCGCCTGGTCGGCGGCGCCGTGGCCGTAGTGCTCGAAGCGACGGCGGTAGAACTCGACCATCCGCTTCGTGTGCTCGGCCGGCCAGAAGATGTGGTTGTGGAAGAACCCGTCGCCGTAGTAGGCGGCCTGCTCGGCGATCTCCGGGCTACGGATCGAGCCGTGCCACACGAACGGCGCCACGCCGTCGAGCGGACGCGGCGTCGCGGTGAAGCCGCGCAGCGGGGTACGGAAGCGACCCTCCCAGTCGACCACGTCCTCGTCCCAGAGCCGGCGCAGCAGGGCGTAGTTCTCGATGGCCAGCGGGATGCCGTCCCGGATGTCCTTGCCGAACCACGGGTAGACCGGGCCGGTGTTGCCGCGGCCCATCATCAGGTCGACGCGCCCGCCCGCCAGGTGCTGCAGCATCGCGAAGTCCTCGGCGATCTTCACCGGGTCGTTCGTGGTGATCAGCGTGGTGGCCGTCGAGAGCTGCAGGCGCTCGGTCTGCCCCGCGATGTAGCCGAGGGTCGTGGTGGGCGACGAGGAGAAGAACGGCGGGTTGTGGTGCTCGCCGAGGGCGAAGACGTCCAGGCCGACCTCCTCGGCCTTCTTCGCGATCGTCACGACGTCCTTGATCCGCTGCGCCTCGGACGGCGTACGCCCGGTCGTCGGGTCGATCGTGACGTCGCTGACGGAGAACACTCCGAACTGCATGACCCTCACCTCGTTGGTTGATGTGTCATCTACCTTCCCTGAACTTCGATGACGTGTCAACTATTCCGGTACGCTGGACCCCGTGACCCGATGGCTCGACGAGCGGGAGCAGCGCGCGTGGCGCGGCTACCTGGCGATGCAGGCCCAGCTGCAGGCGCGGCTCCACCGGCGGCTGCAGGCGGACTCCGGCCTGTCCTACGCGGACTTCGACGTCCTCGTCGCCCTGACCGATCGGGACGAGCGGGTTCGCGTGCTGGAGCTGGCCGAGGCGTTGCAGTGGGAGAAGAGCAGGCTCTCCCACCACCTGTCCCGGATGCAGAAGCGCGGGCTCGTCGAGCGCGAGGAGTGCGCCGACGACGCCCGCGGCGCCTTCGTCGTCCTCACCCCCGAGGGGCGGCGCGCGATCGAGGAGGCCGCGCCCGCGCACGTCGAGGCGGTGCGGGAGCTGATGTTCGACGGCCTCGACGCCGACCAGGTCGACGCGCTGGCCGGCATCGCGGAGACCGTGCTCGGCCGGATCCGCGCGGCGGGCTGACGATCAGCCGGTCGTCGCGATCCGGAACGTGTAGCGCAGTTCCCGCCACTCCCCCGCCACCGGCGCGCCGTCGGGCGTCGGGCCGGTCCGGGGCACGAAGTCGACGACCAGGTCCTCCTTCACGCCGAACACCGTGTCGGAGTCGAGGTAGCGGCCGCCGCGCACGAAGAGCTGGGTGATCAGCCGCCGGTGTCCGGGCGCGTCGATCATGAAGTGCAGGTGCGGCGCCCGATAGGGGTGTCGGCCGGCCGCCCGCAGCATCCCGCCGACCGGGCCGTCGTCGGGGATCGGGTACTCCGAGGGCAGGATCGAGCGGAACCGCAGGCGGCCCCCGTCGTCGGTGCGCAGCCGGCCGCGCAGCACCGGCCCGTCCAGGTCCGGCAGCTGGACGTCGTAGAACCCGTCCTCGTTCGACTGCCAGACGTCGACGACGGCGCCGGCCACCGGGCGGTCGTCGGTGTCCGTGACGGTCACGTCGACGTACAGCGGGGTGCCCGGCAGGCCGGCGGACACGTCCGCGCCCTGCGGCAGCTCGGGCGGCCCCTCCACGTAGAAGGGCCCCAGCACGGCCGACGGCGTGGTGTCCGGGGTGCGCGAGTTGTCCAGCACGTCGACCACGCTGGACAGCCCGAGCGTGTCGGAGAGCAGCACGAACTCCTGCCGGGTGTCGGTACAGGTCTGTCCGGTGCGGGTGAGGAAGTCGATGCCCTGCTGCCACTCGGCCTGGGTGAGGTCGTTGTCCACGGCGAAGGCGTGCAGCCGCGGCACGAGGTCGGTGAGCAGCGCGCCCAGCCGCGCGTCCTCGGTGCCCGCGAAGGTCGCCACGACCTGTGCGGTCAGGGCGTCGATCGTGCTCACGGCGCCGCCCGCGGGCCGCTCCCCCGCCCACGCCCGGCGCAGCAGCCCGGCCAGGCCGTCGCGGGTCAGCGGGGCCGGGTTCGGATAGGGCTTCCCGACGGCGAGGTCGGCCGCCCGGCCGAGGTCGGCCTCGGCGAGCCCCAGCTCGCGCAACGACGTCGGCCCGCCCGCCTCGACGATCAGGTCGAACACCGCCGTGGGCGCGTCGGCCGTCCCGAGCGCCTCGGCCACCCGTCGCATCGCCTCGGGTGCGGCGGCGGCGTTGTAGGCCATCGCGTGTGGCAGCACGACGGTGTGGGTCGGGGCGTGCGGCAGCCCGAAGCTGCCGCCGAGGGTGTGGCAGAGCTTGTGGTGCAGGCCCATCCCGACGGCGCCGAGGCAGGTACCGGCCAGCCAGGCGCCGCGTAGCAGGTCCGCGCGGCCCCTCCCTGAGTCGAGCGCCCGCAGCCCTCGCGCGAGATGGCGGATCGCGTCGAGCGCCATCCCGTCGACGACCGGGTTGGCGTCGGGCGAGTAGAGCGCCTCGACGGCGTGGGCGAGCGCGTTGACCGCGCTGGTCACGGCCAGCGGACGGGGCAGCCCGGCCGACAGCTCGACGTCGTAGATCACCGTCTCGGGCAGGATCGCCGGGTCGGCGCGGGTGGTCTTGACCCCGTCCTCGGTCTCGCCGAGCACCGGCGTGACCTCGGAGCCGGCGTAGGTGGACGGCAGGACGACCTGGTCGACCCCGGTCCGGACGGCGAGCGCCTTGGCCAGCCCGGTCGTCGAGCCGCCCCCGACCGCCACCACACAGTCCGCGCCGGTCTCGCGCAACACGGCGAGTGCCTGCTCGGTGACCTCGACCGGCGTGTGCATCGCCGCGCCGTCGAAGCGGCCCGCGGCGAGCGGGCCCAGGATCTCCTCGACCCGGTCGCCGACCGCCCGCAGGTGCTCCCCCGCCAGGACCAGGGCGCGCGAGCGGCCGAGCCGGGCCACCTCGTCGGCGACACGCTCGAGCGTGCCGGACCCGAACACGATCCGAGCCGGCTGCGCGGTGTAGGTGAACTGCTCCACGACGTCTCCCCTCAGGCCCGGGCCAGCAGCGTCGCCAGCGCCGTCGTGAGCTCCCGCTCCGGGTCGGCGGGGAGCTCGTGGGCCCGCCAGCCGACGTGCGCGTCGGGCCGGACGAGCACGCAGCCGGACTCGGACACCTCGCGCAGGCGCGCCCAGTCGTCGTAGAGATCGGTGTACTCCCGGCCCGGGCCGATCACGTGCGCGTCGACCTCGATGCCCAACGACCGGGCCGCGGCCTCCGCGGCGTCGGCCCACGCCTGCCCCGCGATGCCGGTGAGCACGGTGAACCGGCCCTTGCCGGTCACGTCGTGGGTACTGACCTTGTGCCCGCCGCGGCCGAGCCAGCAGTGCGGCAGCCGGGCCCCCGGCCAGGTGGTCGGGTGGTAGTACAGCTCCGGATCCCGGTCGTACTCCGGCTCCGGCGTGCCGTCGCCGACCACCGCACCGGAACGGTAGCGCTGGCCGAGTTCCACGCCGTGCGCGTTGAACTCGTAGTCCTTGAGCTCGAGCGCCTTGCGCAACGCGATCCGCTGTTCCGCGGCCTCCGGGGTGTCGTCGCCGCGGGCCCGCATGCTCGCGATCTGCTGCGCGGGGTCGTCGCAGTCGGTGAACCCGAGCGCGTCGAAGATCGGCCCGAACTGCTCGATGGACTTGTTGGCGCGCAGCACGATCTGCTTCCCGACCGGGGCGCGCTCGGCGTCGTAGCTGTCGAGCAGCTCCTCACCGGCCTTCCCGGACAGCACCGCCGCCAGCTTCCACGCGAGGTTGTAGGAGTCCTGGATGGACGTGTTCGAGCCCAACCCGTTCGACGGCGGATGCCGGTGCACCGCATCACCCGCACAGAACACCCGCCCGGCCCGATACCGCGTTCCGTACATCTTGTTGTTGCCCCACAACGAGGTCGAGCGGATCGTCACCGGCACGGTGTCGTCGCCGACCAGGTCGTGCACGATCCTCGTGGCCATCGCGTCGTCGACTTCCGGCGGCGGCGCCGTGATGTCGTAGCCCCACACGATCAGCCACTCGTCCCACGGGCGGACCATCCGGACCAGGCCCATCCCGATCCCGCCGATGTCCGAGCCGGGCTGCAGCACCCAGTACAGGACGCTCGGCCGATGCTCCACGAAGCGGGACAGGTCCGCGTGGAAGACGATGTTCATGCTGCCCGCGATGTCCATCTGCCCCTCGAAGGGCAGCCCCACATCCCGCGCCACCTGGCTGCGCCCGCCGTCCGCGCCGATCACGTACTTCGCCCGGATCGGATAGGTGTGGCCCGAGAGCCGGTCCCGCACGGTCACCGTCACGCCGTCGCCGTCCTGCACCAGGCCCAGATACTCGGTGTCGAACCGGAGCCGGCTGCCCCGCTCCGCCGCATGCCCGATCAGGATCGGCTCCAGCAACGTCTGCGGCAGGTCGCAGTTGTCCGACGGGCTGGCCAACGTGTAGTCCGCGCGCCGCGCCGGGTGCGTCCCCCACGTCCGCACCCGACCGATCTCGTCGCCGGCCAGGCTCGTGCAGAACACCGTGTCGCCCATCAGCGCCGACGGCGTGCCCTGCGCCCGCACGTCGTCCTCGATCCTCATGTCCCGCAGGATTTCCACGGTCCGCTGGTTGGTGATGTGCGCCCGCGGCGTGTTCGCCGTCCACCGGTACTTCGTGATCACGATGTGGTCGACGCCGTAGGTGGCCAGGAACAACGCGGCCGACGCCCCGGCCGGGCCGCTTCCGACGACCAGCACGTCGGTGGTCAGAACCGTCTGCTCGCTCACGCCGACCTCGTCTCTGGGGTGCGCCGTCTCCGGGGTGCGTCGGCACCTGGTCCGAGTATGCGAAGCCGGGCTCCCATACGTCCAATACCGAGACCGGGGGTCGGCTATACGCTGCGCCTATGGATCTGCGGGCGCTGGAGTGTGTGGTGGCCGTGGCCGAGGAGGGCTCCATCAGCCGCGCCGCCGCCCGGCTGCACATGACGCAGCCGCCCCTGACCGTGCGGCTGCGGGCCCTGGAGCGCGAGCTCGGCGTCGAGCTGCTGGTCCGGCACGGCCGCGGGGTGGACCTCACCGCGGCGGGACGGGTGCTGGTGGAGCGCGCCCGCCGGGTCCTCGCCGACGTGTCCGCCGCGGCCGAGGAGGTCCGGACGGTCGGCCTCGGCACCCGCGGCCGCTTCGGCGTCGTCGTCGGGCACACGGTGTCGCCCCGGCTGCTGCCGCACCTCACCGGCGGGGCCGCCCTCGGGGCGGGCGTCGACCTGACCGTCGTCGAGGGCACCGACGCGGAGGTCGTCGAGCGGGTCCACCGCCGCGACGCCCACGCCGGGCTCCTCCACCTCGCCCCCGGTGAGCCGGGCGGGACCCGACACCCGCGGGCCCGCGCCCGGGGGCTCGAGGTGGCGGTCGTCGCCCGCGAACCGCTGGTCGCGGTCCTGCCCGGGGCGCACCCTGAGGCATCCGAGGACCGCGTCGACCTGGACCGGGTGCAGGGGGCGCGGGTGGTGGTCGCCGACGCGGTGGGCGAGGGGTTCGCGGCGCACGTCCGCGCGGCGTGGGCGGTCGCCGCGCCGGACGGCGGGCACGGCTTGGTCGAGGCCGGGTCGATCATGCAGGCGATGGCGCTGGTCGAGGCCGGGGCGGGCGTGACGTTGCTGCCCGCCCAATACACCTCGATGCTCTGGGACGGGCTGGTCGCCCGGCCGCCACGCCAGCACGGCCCCGTCGTCGAGACGGCGGTGTGCTGGCGCCCCGACGAGGACTCCCCCGTGCTGCACCGCTTCCTGCGCACCGCGCTCGCCACCCCGGAGCCCGACGTGCTCGGCCCCGCCCACGCCCGTCACGGCCTCGGCGCCGCCCACTGGTGAGCCGGTCCGTGACCTACCATCGACAACCGGAACAGCCTTCCGACATCGGCTGGTCCGCGAGGAGGGAGACGCCGGTGCGCGCGGACGCGCAACGCAACATCGACGCGGTGCGCGAGGCCGCCACGGCGGTGTTCGCGACCGCGGGCGTGGACGCCCCGATGCGCGACATCGCGGCGGCCGCCGGGGTCGGGGTCGGCACCGTCTACCGGCACTTCCCCAAGCGCTCCGACCTGGTCAAGGCCGTGTTCCGGCACGAGGTCGACGCCTGTGCCGACGCCGCGCCCGCTCTGACCGCGGAGTACGGGCCCGCCGAGGCGCTCACGCGGTGGCTGCACCGCTACGCCGGCTTCATCGGGACCAAGCGCGGGCTCGCCGCGGCCCTGCACTCCGGCGACCCCGCCTTCGACGCCCTCCCCGGCTACTTCGAGCAGCGGTTCCGGCCCGCGCTCAGCACGCTGCTCGACGCGGCCGCGGCCGCCGGCGAGATCCGGGCCGACGTCGACGCCATGGACCTCCTGCACGGGGTCGCCACCCTGTGCCTGCCCAGCGACGCCTCCGGCCTCACCGAGCGCATGATCGACCTCGTCGTCGACGGGCTGCGCTTCCGCGCCGGCTCGACCACGCCCTCCGGCGTCAGCTGACCCCCGGTCCGGCCGTCACGGTGCCGCGGGTGGCGTGGTCGACGGTCAGCCAGGTCCCCTCCTCGATGCGGGCCGCGTAGTTGGCGTGCGCCGCTGAGCCGGGCGGCCAGCACCGCAGGAAGTCGGCGTGCCAGCGGTCGTGGCCGTAGCGGGCGGGCACGGCGTCGACCCGCAGCCCGTCGAGGGTGATGCCGTAGAGGCCGTCGTCGGGTGGATGCGGATCGACCGACAGCCTGGTCAGGATCCCGCAGCGCATGCCGGAGAAGTTCGGGAGCCCGGCACAGCCGTTGTTCACCACGAGGTACCGGACGCCGTCGGCGGTGTGGTCCTGCGCGTACGGCAGGCCTGTGTGGGTGCAGCACAGCACGCTGACGCCGGCGCGGCGGCACCAGTCGACGACGGTCTCCGACGTCGTGGCCGGGCCGGTGAAGCCGGTCACGGCCCGGGCGCGTTCGTCCGGCGGGTCGACGGCCTCGAGGGCGAGCCGCCAGCCGGCCAGGCTCTCGGGGTCGCCGTGGACGATCCCGACGCGGTGGCCGCCGACGTTCGCGGTGAGCTGGTGCGGGAGCGCCGCGAGCCGGGCACGGGCGCGGTCGTCGGGCACCGTGCGGAGCTGCTCCACCACCAGGTTCGAGCCGGCCACGACCGTGTCGGCGACGTAGTCCGGGTAGTCGCAGCCGCAGCCCACCGTGTCGTCGTCCGCGGTCAGGGCGTACTCGACGTTGCCCCGGGTCGCGCGGTGGGCGTGGACCCCGGCCTCGACGGCGGCGAAGAGGCCGGGGTCGGTGTCGAGGTAGTGGAAGTCGCCGTTGAACACGATCTCCGGCGGGGACGGCTCGGCGGCGGCGCGGGCGACGACGGCCTCGAGGGCGTGCGCGTTGCCGTACAGCCCGCCGACGACGTAGAGCGTGGTGCAGGCGAAGGCCGGAGGTCCGGCCAGCTCCTCGGGCCGGTGGCGGTAGGCCACCGGGCAGCTGCGTCCCGGGCCGGGCACGGCTATGCCGCCGGCTCGGCGACCGAGGTCGGGGCGAGGACGTCGCCGAGCATGCGCAGCGTGTCCGGTGCGACGCGGTAGTAGATCCAGGTCCCACGGCGGTCACCGATGATCAGCCGGGCCTCCTTGAGGACCTTGAGGTGATGACTGATCGTCGGACCCGTCAGGTCGAAGACGCCGGTCAGCTCGCACACGCATGCCTCGCCGCCCTCGTGGGAGGCGATCAGCGACAGCAGCCGCAGCCGAACCGGGTCGCCGAGGGCCTTGAACGCCCGGGCCAGCTGCACGGCGCGCTGCGCGTCGAGGGGCTCGCTGGTCAGCGGCGGGCAACAGGCCGGCTCTCCCCGGTCGACGACCGGCAGTTCTTGCTTCGGCATACGTCTATCTTGACAGCCCTCGAATCAAGGAGCAACCTCTGTCTCGACAACCGTCGAGACAAGGAGGCCTCCGTGTCCCGAGTCCAGCTCGCCCTGCGGGTCGCCGACCTGGAGGGTTCGATCGACTTCTACCGGTCGCTGTTCGGCGTCGAGCCCGCCAAGCGCCGGCCGGGCTACGCCAACTTCGCCGTCGCCGAGCCGCCGCTGAAGCTGGTGCTCATCGAGGGCGAGCCGGGTGGGCCGACGGTCATGGACCACCTCGGCGTGGAGGTCGGGACGACCGACGAGGTCCGCGCGGCCACGGCCCGCCTGTCCGAGCTCGGCCTGTCCGCGCAGGTCGAGGACGACACCACCTGCTGCTACGCCCTGCAGGACAAGGTCTGGGTGCACGGCCCGGGCAAGGAGCCGTGGGAGGTCTACACGGTCAAGGCCGACGCCCCCGACGCCACGTCGATCCGTCCGGCCGGCGCGGCCGCGGACGGCCCCTGTCGCTGCGGAACTCCCGACGGGCCCGCCCGTTGCGGCTGACCGACCGCGGGAAGCGCCGCACCCGTGGGTAGGGCTCGCGCACTCGCCGAGGTGTACCGGCGCTTCGGTGAGGTGGACGCCGCCGGGAGGTCTCGGCTGTACGAGCGGGTCGCCGTCGCCCTGAGCGGGTCCGACGAGGCGCTGCGCGCCATCGAGACGGCACCGGCGCGCAAGCGGCGGCCCACGGTGATCCTCGCCGCGCTGCACGACCTCGCCCTCGCCGGGCGCGCCCCGGCACTCGCCGCGGCCTACGCCGACGGGGACGGTGACGCCGCGGCCGCCGCGGCGATCGACACGCTGCTGCACATGACCGACGTGGTCGTGGCCGTCGCCACCCGCCGGCCGACGCGGGCGGACGAGACCGGCCACGGTGCCGTGCTGTATCCGGCAATCGCCGAGGCGGCGCACCGGGTGGGCGCGACGGCGGTCGGGCTGGTCGACGTGGGCTGTTCGGCCGGGCTCGACCTCATCGTCGACCGCGTCGGCATCACCTACGACAACGGGCAGGCGTTGGGCGACCCGTCCTCCCCGGTGCAGACGGCGGCGTCGATCGTGGGCGGCCGGCCCGTCCCGACGCGGCCGTTGCCCGAGGTCGTCGCCCGGATCGGCATCGACCTCGACCCGGTCGACGTGACCGACGAGGAGGAGGCTCGATGGCTGCGCGCCTGCCTGTGGCCGGATCAGCCGGAGCGGATCGGGAGGCTCGACGCGGAGCTGGCGCTGGCCGCGACGACACCTCCCCTGCTGCTGCGCGGTGACGCCGTCGACGTATTGCCCGACGCCCTCGCCCGGGTGCCCGTGGACGCCCTGCCCGTCGTCACCACGACCCGGGCGTTGTCGCGCTTCCCGCTCGAGAACCGGCTCCGTTTCCTCCACCGCCTCGGCGACGCGGCGACCGACCGGCCAGTGGCCTGGGTGTCCGTGGAAGGGGTCGGGGTCGCGCCGGCGATCCCGACCTTCGGCGACCGCCGCGCCTCCGGCCACAGCATCATCGGGCTGGCGGTGTTCGCCCACTCGACCCTGCGCGCCGAGGCCCTCGGGCGGTGCTGGTCACAGGGTCGCCTGCTGTCGTGGCTGGCGGGGGACGAGGAGTCCTGACCGCCGCCACCTCGTCGTCGGGGCATTGGGGAGGAGCCGCCCCGCCGGCGAGGGCGGCCAGCAGCGCGTCGAGCGCGTCGAGGCTGTGCGCGCTGACCACGGCGTCGCAGTAGGGCCAGGCGGCGGCCATGCCGCCGGCGAGCGGGCGGAAGCCCGCGTGCCGGGTTCGCGGGTTGGCCCAGACGACCCGGTGGGCGCGCCGGCGCAGGCGGGCCATCGCGCGGCCGAGCACCGCCGGATCGCCGGTGTCCCAGCCGTCGCTGACGACGAGCACGACGGCGCCCCGGCCCAGCGCGCCACCGCGCAGCGCGAGGAACCGCTCCACCGACTCGCCGATCCGGGTGCCGCCGGACCAGTCCGGGGCGAGCTGCCCCGCGCGCTCCAGTGCGAGCGCGGGGCTGGTCCGGGCGAGGGAGCGCGTCAGCCGGGTCAGCCGGGTGGCGAAGGTGAACACCTCGGCGTGCTGCGCGCCGGCGGCGCAGTAGAGCAGCTGGAGCAGGGCGCGGGCGTAGGGCTCCATCGAGCCGGAGATGTCGCAGAGCACGACGAGCGGGCGCGGACGCCGGCGGCGGGTCCGCACGGCCAGCCGGACGGCGTCCCCGCCGGTGCGCCGGGCCTCGCGGAGGGTGCGGCGCAGGTCCACCGCCGGACCGTGGGAAGCCCGGCGCGTCCGCCGGGTGGTCCGGGTCGGGGTGGCGATCCGCAGCCGCCGCATGGCCTGGGCCAGCAGCGCGAGCTCGTCGGGGTCGAGGGTGTCGAAGTCGCGGCTGCCCAGCCGTTCGACCGCGGAGGCGACGGCGGGGACGGGGACCTCCCGCCCGGCCCCGGCCGCCCCGGCACCCGGCCGCGACGCCCGGTCCGCGGCGGCCCCGGCAGGCACCGTCGGCGGCCCGACGGATGCGGGCGCAGGATCCGGCCCGGACGTCGCCCGATCGCCGCGGTGCGCGGCGGCGGGGTCGATCGCGCCGGCAGGGACGGCACAGAAGACGGCGGCGAACACCCGTTCCAGGACGGGGAGCTGCGCCGGGTCCGAGACGAGCGTCGCCTGCGCGCACGACCGGAGCCGGTCGAGCCCGGCCGGTTCGACGGCCGTGATCGCGCGGGCGAACCGCTCCGCGCGGTCCGGGCCGATCGCCAGCCCGGCCGCCCGGCAGGCCTCGGTGAACCGCGCGACCAGGACGGGCAGGTCGGCCCTCACGGCGCCGTGAGCAGGCCCGCCAGGCCCGCGACGCGCACGGCCTGCACGTCCTCGTCGTACTTCAGCACCGCCCCGAGGCTCCGTTCCGCGGCGGCGAGCAGCATGCGCTCCGTTCCGGGCCCGTCCCCGTCGACACCGGCACCGACACCCAGCACGTGCAACGCGTTCGTCCAGTTGATCGCCTCCGCCACACCCGGCGCCTTGAGCAGCTCCAGGCCCCGCATCCGGTGCACGCCCCCCGCGACCCGGGTCGCCAGCCAGCCGGCGGCCTCCGGCACCCGACGCCGGACGATCTCCGCGACCCGGTCCGGGCCGGGATGCGCGATCCAGTGGTAGAGGCAGCGGCGTTTGAGGGCGTCGTGGAGGTCCCGGGTGCGGTTGGAGGTCAGCACCGCGACGGGCGGGACCACCGCACGCCGCGTGCCCAGTTCGGGGATCGTCACCGCGGACTCGGCGAGCAGCTCGAACAGGAACGCCTCGAACTCGTCGTCGGCCCGGTCGATCTCGTCGACCAGCAGCACGGCCGGACGCGGGCCGGGGTGCTCGATCGCGGCGAGCAGCGGCCGCGCGAGCAGGTGCTCGGGGGTGAAGAGGTCCGCGTCGGAGAGCTCGGCGTGGCGGGACTCCGCGAGCCGGATCGACAGCAGCTGCCGTGGGTAGTTCCACTCGTAGAGCGCCTCGGCCGCGGTGATCCCCTCGTGGCACTGCAACCGCAGGAGCGGCGTGTCGAGCACCTCGGCCAAGGCCTTCGCCGCCTGCGTCTTCCCGACCCCCGGCTCCCCCTCGAGGAGGATCGGTTGGCCCAGCCGGACGGCCAGGAACAGTGCCGTGGCGAGGGCGTCGTCGGCGAGGTAGCCGGTCGCGTCGAGCCCCGCGCGCAGCGCGTCCACGTCGGCCGGCGGCCCCGGCGGGCTCATCCCCCGTACCCCGCCGGGTCGGCGAGGAAGGCGTCCCGGCAGCCGGTGCCGCAGAAGTGGACCGCGGCGCCTTCGTGCTCGAGCGAGATCCCCGCCGGGACGACCGCCACGGTCATCCCGCAGACCGGGTCCGTCGCCGAGGGCACCACGTGCGCCGGTCCCGGTGTGCCCGCAGCTGAAGGGGCGGCGTCCGACCGCCGGCTCTCGACGATCTGGGCGTAGATCGCCAGGGCGATCTCCGCCGGCGTCCGCGCCCCGATGTCCAGGCCCGCGGGCGCGTGCACCCGGGCGACGTCCTCGGCGGGCACCCCGCGTGCCGCGACCTCCGCCAGCACACCGGCCGCGCGCCGCCTGCTCGCGACCAGCGCCACGTAGGGCACGCGGGCGCGCAGCGCGGCGGTCAGCACCTCGGGCTCGTCCCGGCCGTGCGACGCGACGACGACCGCGGCGGTGTCCGGCGGCAGCGGCGCCGCCGGGTCGGTGACGACGCGGACGTGGTGGTCGGCCGCAGCACCGACGCGCACCAGGGCCCGGGCCACCGGCGCGTCGCCGAGGACGAGGACCAGTGCGGCCGGCAGCACCGGCTCCAGCAGGAGCTCGACCGCACCACCCGACAGGCACGGGTTGTCGACGGTGCGCACCCCCGGCGGAGCGGGCAGCTGCGCGCCACCCGGTCTGATCCACAGCAGCCCCGGCTCACCGCTGGCGAGCACCCGCAGCCCTTCCACGCGGGTGGTCGACTCCGCGCACGTCCCGCCGACGAACCCCTCGATCGTGCCGTCCGCCAGCACCAGCGCCCGGTCGCCCGGGCGGGCGCTCGCCGGGCGTTCCACCCGCACCACGGTCGCGAGCACGTAGGGCGTCCGCCCGGCCCGCAGCTCGTCCGCCCGGCCGAGGAGCTCCCGGTCGCTCGAGAGGGTCATGTCACGGCCACGTCCGTGCGCAACGGTCTGCCCTGCATCGACCGCCAGACCTGCGCCGGGGTGAGCGGCATGTCGGCGTCCCGCACCCCGATCGCGTCCAGGACGGCGTTGACCACCGCGGGCGGCGACCCGACCGTCGCCGACTCCCCGACGCCCTTCGCCCCGATCGGATGGTGCGGCGACGGCGTCACGGTCTCGCCCAGCTCCCAGGACGGGCACTCCAACGCGGTGGGCAGCAGGTAGTCCATGAAGGACGCGCCCAGGTGGTTGCCGTCCGCGTCGAACGCGAGGACCTCCATGAGCGCCATGCCGATGCCGTCGGCGAGTCCGCCGTGGATCTGCCCCTCGACGATCATCGGGTTGATCCGCACCCCGCAGTCGTCGACGGCCACGAACCGACGCACCGCGACCTGTCCGGTGCCCGGGTCGACGTCGACGACGCAGACGTAGGCGCCGCACGGATAGGTCAGGTTCGGCGGGTTGTAGACGCAGGTGGCGTCCAGGTGGCCCTCGACGCCCTCGGGCAGCTCGAGGTCCGAGTGCGCGGCCATCGCGATCTCGGCCATCGTCGCCGACGCCGCCGGGTCGCCCTTGACGTGGAACCGGCCCTTGGCGAACTCCAGGTCCGACGGCGCGACCTCCAGCATCGCCGACGCCACGATCCGGGCCCGCTCCCGGACCTTGCGCGCCACCATCGCGGTCGCCGCCCCCGAGACCGGGGTCGAACGCGAGCCGTAGGTGCCGAGCCCGAACGGCGTCTGGTCGGTGTCCCCCTGGACGACCTCGATGTCGTCGGGCGAGATGCCCAGCTCCTCCGCGACGATCTGGGCGAACGTCGTCTGGTGGCCCTGTCCCTGGGTCATGCACGACAGCCGCAGCACCGCCTTGCCGGTGGGGTGCACCCGCAGCTCGGCACCGTCCGCCATGCCGAGGCCGAGGATGTCCATGTGCTTGCGCGGGCCCGCACCGACCGCCTCGGTGAAGAACGAGACGCCGATGCCCATCAGCTCGCCGCGGGCCCGCCGCTCGGCCTGCTCGCGGCGCAGCTCGGCGTAGCCGGCCAGGTCCAGCGCCTTCCGCAGGGTCTGCGGGTAGTTCCCGGAGTCGTACTCCCAGCCCAGCGCGGTCCGGTACGGGAACTGCTCGGGCCGGACCAGGTTCCTCATCCGCAGCTCCGCCGGGTCCCAGCCCTGGTCCCGCGCGAGCACGTCCACGAGCCGTTCGATCAGGTAGACGGCCTCGGTGATCCGGAACGAGCAGGCGTAGGCCACCCCGCCCGGGCACTTGTCGGTGTAGACGCCGGTGACGGCGCAGTGCGCCGCCTTCAGGTCGTAGGAGCCGGAGAAGACGTGGAACAGTCCGGCGGGCATCTTGGACGGTTGCGCGGTGTTGTTGAACGCCCCGTGGTCGGCGAGCACCTTCACGCGCACGCCGAGCAGGGTGCCGTCCTTCGTGGCGGCGATCTCGCCGTGCATGTGGTAGTCGCGGGCGAAGGACGTGCTCATCAGGTTCTCGGAGCGGTCCTCGACCCACTTGACCGGCCGCCCGGTCACGATCGACCCGACGACGGCGCACACGTAGCCGGGGTAGATCCCGACCTTGTTGCCGAAGCCGCCGCCGATGTCCGGCGCGATGACCTGGATCTTGTGCTCGGGGATCCCGGCCACCAGGGCGTAGACCGTGCGGTGCGCGTGCGGCGCCTGGGTGGTCGTGTAGACGGTGAGCTTGCCGCTCACCGGGTCCATGCTCGCGATCGAGCCGCACGTCTCCATCGGGGCGGGATGGCAGCGCGGATAGAGCAGGTCGCACTCGGCGACGACGTCGGCGGTGGCGAAGACCTCGTCGGTGGCGGCGGCGTCGCCGGCCTCCCAGTCGAAGATGTGGTTGTCCGTCTTGTGGAGGTCGTCGCGGATCACGGGGGCGTCGGGGTCGAGGGCGCGGGTGGCGTCGACGACCGCGGGCAGCGGCTCGTACTCGACCTCGATGAGCGCCAGGGCGTCGCGGGCGGCGTAGCGGTCCTCGGCGACGACGAAGGCGACCTCCTGGCCCTGGAAGCGCACCTTGTCCGTCGCCAGCACGGCCTGCACGTCGTGGCTCAGCGTCGGCATCCAGGCGAGGCCGAGGCCGGTGAGGGTCTCGCCGGTGATCACGGCCGTGACCTTGGGGTGGGCCTCGGCCGCACTGGTGTCGACGGACACGATCCGGGCGTGCGCGTGGGGGCTGCGCAGGATCGCCGCGTGCAGCATGCCGGGCAGCACGATGTCGTCGAGGTAGCGCCCCTTGCCGCGGAGGAAGCGGGCGTCCTCCTTGCGCCGCATGGAACCGAACCCCATGGGCGTGGTGTCGGCGGCGTGGGTCGTCATGACGTCACCGTCCCGGCGCGCTCGGCGGCCGCCCGCACGGCACGCACGATGTTCTCGTAGCCCGTGCACCGGCAGACCTGCCCCGAGATGGCCTCGCGGATCTCCGCCTCCGACGGGTCCGGGTTGCGGTCCAGCAGGGCCCTGCTCGTCAGCAGCATCCCCGGCGTGCAGAACCCGCACTGCAGGCCGTGCATGTCGCTGAACGCCCGTTGCACCGGATCCAGCCCGTCGCTGCCGTCCGTGCCGGCCAGGCCCTCCACGGTGCGCACCTCGTGCCCGTCGGCCATGACGGCCAGCACGGTGCACGACTTCGCCGGCAGTCCGTCGAGGAGGACGACGCAGACCCCGCAGTTGGAGGTGTCGCAGCCCCAGTGGGTCCCGGTGAGCCCCAGCTCGTCGCGCAGGAAGTGCACGAGGAGCAGCCGGGGCTCGACGTCCCGGGTGTACTCGGCGCCGTTGACGGTGACGGTGATCTGCATGTCAGGCCTCCAGCCCGCGGGCGCGTGCGGCGGCCCGGCGCAGCGAGCGGACCGTCAGCTCGCCGGCGAGGTGCCGCTTGTAGTCCTCCGGCCCCCGCTGGTCCGCGACCGGCCGGCAGTGCTCGGCCGCGATCCGCCCGGCCTCGGCGAAGCTCTCCTCGGTCGCCGGCGCGCCGCGCAGGAACTCCTCGGCCCGGGGCGCCCCGAACCGGTCGGCCCCGACGGCGGTCAGCCCGAGCCCGACCTCCGCGACCCGGCCGCCGTCCAGCCACAGCGCGGCGCCCGCGGCCGCGACGGCCCAGTCCCCGGCGCGGCGCTCCACCTTCGTGTAGGCGCTCCCCCCGCCGGGCCGGACCGGGACCCGGACCTCCACGAGGATCTCGGAGTCCTCGACCACCGTCTGGTACGGACCGACGTGGAACTCGCGGACGGGCACGAGGCGGCGGCCGTCCGGTCCCTGGACGACCGCGACGGCCCGCAGCGCGGTGAAGACCGCCGAGAGGTCCTCGTTCGGGTCGGCCTGGCAGAGCGAGCCGCCGATCGTCCCGCGGTTGCGCACCACGGGATCGGCGATGACGCGCTCGGCGTCGTGGAACATCGGGAAGTGCTCGCCCGCGACGGCGGACGCCAGCAGCTCGGCGTGCCGGACCAGCGCGCCGAGACAGAGCTGGGCCCCGTGCTCGTCGCGGTCGAGCCGGATGGTGCCCAGCTCGTCGAGCCCGTTGATGTCGATCAGCGTCTCCGGGTTCGCGATGCGCAGCTTCATCATCGGGATGAGGCTGTGTCCCCCGGCGAGCAGCCGCGACTCCGGCCCGTACCGCTGCAGGAGCGCGACGGCGTGGTCGACGCTCGTCGCCCGCTCGTACTCGAACTGCGCAGGCACCTGCATGGCGCCTCCCGGAGTCGGACGTCCCATGGTGGACGTCGGCCGACGTGGCGAGTCATTGTGATGTCAAGCACACTCGGCGGCAACGGATGCTTAAGCCTTCGCTTATGGGGGCCGGGGGGAGCCCGCGATGACGCTGACCCAGTTGAGCGTGTTCGTCCTCGCCGCCCGGCTCGGGTCGGTCACGGCCGCCGCGAGCACCCTCGGTGTGAGTGAACCGGCCGTCTCCCAGGCGCTCGCGGCGCTGCGCAGGCACTTCGGCGACCCTCTGCTCACCCGCGGCGCGGCCGGCATGGTGCTGACCCCCGGAGGGAAGCGGCTGCTGCCCATCGCCGCCCAGCTGGTGGGGCTCGGCGCGGAGGCCGAGGCGGCGGTGCGCTCGGCCCTCGGCGCGCCCGAGCAGGTCCGGCTCGTCGCGCCCAGCGACGTCGTCGAGTTCGTCGCCGGCCCGCTGGCGGCCGCGTTCGGCGCGCGGACGGCCGGCTCCGTCGAGTTGACCGCCGGCGTGGCCGGGACCGGAGAGATGGCGGCGCTGGTGGCGCAGCGGCTCGCGGACATCGCCCTCGGGCCCCGGCTCACCGGGGACCGCAGCCTCGGTCTCGTCAGCGAGCCGATCATGAAGTGCCGGCTGGCCGTCCTGGCCGCACCGGGTGTCCTGCTCCGCGGCACCCCGGCCCGATGGAACTGGTTCATCGACCCGTCGGGCACGGACCCCGGGAGCGAGGTCGGTCGCCTGCTCGCCGCGCTCGGCGTACCGGAGTCCCGCCGGAGCGTCTTCCCCAACCAGACGGCGGCCTGGGACGCGGCGACCAGGGGCCGGGGGGTGGCGACGGGGTGGACCCATCTGGCCGTGCACCACCTGCGCCGACGCGAGCTGCAGGTCATCGACGTGCCGCGCACCCCGGTCGAGCTGTGCTGGCACGCCACGATGCCGCCCGTCGACCGTCGCGCTCCCGGCGCGACCACCCTGCGCCGGTTCCTCGGCACCCCGGAGGCGACGAAGCTGCTGCGCTCCCCCGGCACGGGGGTGCCGCCGTCGCGCTTCCGCCCGCCCGTCCACGTGACGATCTGGAGCTGATCCTGCTGCTTCCCGGCCTTCCGTCGTGGTCGGCGCTGCCTCGACGTTCGGCAGAGCTCAGACCGCGGCGGTGCCGATCAGGCCCTTCCGCGTGACCAGCCCGGCGAGCTGCTCCTCGGTGAGCCCGTCCGTGCCCTCCGGCCTGCGGGGCAGGACCATGTACCGGGACTCGGCGCTCGCGTCCCACACCGAGATCGCGACCGAGTCCGGCAGCTCGAGCCCGAACTCGCGCAGCACGCCGCGCGGGTCGCGCACCACCCGGGACCGGTAGGCCTCGCTCTTGTACCAGGTCGGCGAGGGTCCGAGCAGCGCGATCGGGTAGCAGGAGCACAGCGTGCAGACCACGACGTGGTGCTCCTCCGTCCCGTCCGCGCCCACCCCGTTCGCGACCACCTTGAGCCGCTGCTCCTGGATCCCGCCCGCCATGGACAGGCCCAGCTCACGGATCGCGGCGTTGGCGTCGGCCAGCAGCCGCTCCGCGAACCCCGGGTCGGTCCAGGCCCGCGCCACGATCCGGGCTCCGTTGGCCGGGCTCCCCTTGGCGGCGAACTCGTCGATGCGGGTGTCGATCTCCCCGGGTTCCAGCAGACCGCGTGCCTCCAGCAGCGACTCGACGTGCCGGACCTCGGCCGAGATCGTCGAGCTCGCGTGTGCCCCGCTCATCCCCGCTCCTCCACCAGGTAGTCCTCCCAGAGCTCCACGACGACGGTGTGGTCGCCGGAGCCGAACAGGTCCGCCGCCGCGAAGCGGACGTGGTACACGGGGTGCGGCTCGGTGTGCCGGCCGCGGGCCCGCTCGTCGGCCAGCGGGTGCCGGCCCGCCTGCTCCGCCACGGTGCCGACCGCGCCGCGGGCGTAGCCGGGCAGCCGGGTGTGGCCTGCGACGTCGACCGACCGGGTGCGCACCCGGTCGCCCGGCGCGAACCGGTCAGCCATGGGCGAGCTCCTCAGCGGTCGCGACGCCCTTCTCCGCCAGCAGCAGGCGGATCGCGGCGAACCACCGCTCGTAGTAGGAGGCGGCCAGGTACTCCTGCACCGGGAGCCGCTCCTGCGCGTCGCGGAACTCGTCGAGGTTGTACACACCGCGCCGGATCAGGGCGCCGTTGAGGGCGAACACGTGCGCCTCCCAGTCGGCGTGGAAGCGCGGTTCGTCGGGCTCCTCGACGATCGGCGCGAAGCCGCTCATCCCGCCGACGTCGTTGATGCGGCTCACCGGCTCTTCCTACCTCAGAACCTCCGAGGCAGTCATCCCGGTGAGAGGGTCGGAGTCCCCCGATCACGGCGGCGCGGCGACGGCCGCGGTGGTCATGGCCGCGGCCTGGGTGTCGGTATCGGCCGAGATCGGGCTGCGTGGTGTGCGGAACCAGCCGAGCAGGCTGCTGATCACGCCGGCGACGACCAGGTACCCGAGCAGGACCCAGAGATGGGGCGCGATGCCGTGGCCGTCGAAGTAGACGGTGTTGCGCAGCAGCAGGTAGGCGTTGCGCGGCGGCAGGTACGGGCCGAGGTCGCGCCAGAAGCCGGGCAGGTAGGGCACCCCGTTGGCACCGCCGGAGGACGGGTTGCCCAGCAGCATGACCACGAAGACGGTGAGCAGGGTGCCGGGAGGACCGAGCAGCTTCTGCAGCACCGAGGCGAACAGCGCCACCGCGGCGATGATCAGCGCGGCGATCGGCCAGACCAGCCAGAACTTGCCCGGCGGGAAGCCGTGCAGCAGCGGGCCGACGACCAGGCTCACCAGCAGGCCCCCGAGCACGGCGAAGCCGCAGAGGATGCCCACCCGCCACGGAGCGGTGGCCTCGGCGGTGGCCCCCATCAGCGAGGTGGAGGCGTTGTAGCCGCCGATCAGCAGCGGCGCGAGCATGATCGACAGCACGATCCCGTACGGGTCGCCGGAGGCGAGCGGCGTCGGCTCGGACGCCTGGACCTGCAGCTGCTGGCCGGTCGCGACGGCGGCGCTCCGGAACTGGTCGGCGATGTCCAGCGGGGCCAGGTCGCTCTGCGTGGGCACCACGAGGAGGGTGCTGGCCCCCGGCGGCGTGTCGGGCACCAGTGCGGCGAACAGTTCGCCCTGGTCGATCGCCTGCTGGAGCGCCGAGGCGGTGGGGTACTCGTGCACCGCGAGCGAGTAGCCCTGTTGCTGCACCTGGCCGATCAGCGGTGAGGCGCCGACCACGCCGACCGGCATCTGGTCGGCGACCGGCGAGTGGCCGGAGGCCATGTAGGTGGTGGAGAACAGGGCCTGCATCACCGCCGCGGTGGCGAGGGCACCGAGAATGGCGACCGCTGCCGTCCGCCGGGCCGACGGAGCGGCCGCACGGCGGTGCGACGGGCCCGCCGAACCGGGCGGGGTGGCCGTGGTCGGATCGGGCGTCACGGCCGGCGGGTGCGGGCGGGCCTCGCGGAACCACTCGAAGTAGCCGAGGACCGCGGTGCCCACGATGACGTACGCGAAGAGCACCAGCAGCGGGACGGTGAGACCGTGCCCGCCGAAGTACAGCGTGTTGCGGATCAGGGTGACCGCGTGCTGCGGGGGCAGCGCGGTGCCGACGGTCTGCCAGAACACCGGCAGCAGGGACAGCCCGAGCCCGCCCGACGAGGCGAGCCCCAGCACGATGAACGCCACCACCACGATCAGCGAGCCGAGCCGGCCTGCCAGCCGCTGGATCGCCGCCGCCGGGATCGCCACCGCGGCGATGACGAGGATGAAGCAGGGCAGCAGGGGCCAGAACCGGTCGGAGCCGAAGGCCCCGATGCCAGGACCGGCGATCAGGTCGGTGAGCAGCGCGCCGATCACGGAGTAGCCGACCAGGATGGACACGCGCCATCGAGCGGCCGCCCGACCGGTCGCCTTCAGGACGAAGACGGCCACCAGGAAACCGCCGATCAGCAGCGGCAACAGCAGCAGGCCGGTGACGCCGCCGGTCCGGTCGCGCAGGGGCAACGGCTTGGCGTCGTCCACGGTGACGGGGCGCCCCACCTGGTGCGCGGCGTCCTCGAAGGCTGCGCCGAGGATGATCGCGGCGAAGAAGCTCTTCTGCGGCGCGATGACCAGCGTGTCGGAGGCGCCACCCGGCACATAGGCGCCGTAGATCTCCCCGTTGTCGACCGCCTGCACGGCCGCGGCCTGGTCGGGGTAGCTGGTCAGCGTCAGCGACAGCTTCGACGTCACCGCCGAGCTGACGGGCGAGGAGCCGGTCACCCCGAACGGCAGGTTGTGCGGTTCCAGCTTCTGGTCGGCGCTGACCAGACACAGCGCCAGCAGCACCTGCACGATCGCGACCACCGCCAGGGCGGCGACGATCCGGCGCCACCCTCCGCCCGGCCGGGTGCCCGTCGGAGGTGGCTCCGGGGGTGCGCCCCGCTGAGCGGGTGTCGCGTCCGCCGCGGTCGCCGTGATCGGTTCGCGGCCCGTCTCGGGCTCGGCCATGCCAGCTCCCGCACGCTGCAGTCGTGAGCCCCTGACCCTCGATCCGTGTCGCGGATCGTCCGGCCCGAGGGTCGGATCGTCCTGGGGCCTGTGGCACACCCACCGGTCCCGGAACCCGTGACATTCCACCGACTCGTCCGGCGCAGTCCGCTGACTTCGGCTCCAGGAGAGAGTCCGAGGCTGGCCCGCGCACCGGCGGGCGGCCTCACCCGACGGGGGTGACGCCTTCGCAGGCGTGGCGCCCGGGACCGGTCACAGGATCGCGATCGGGTTGACCGGCGACCCCGTGCCCGTCGGCAGCCGCAGCGGCGCGACGACGCACAGGAACGACCAGCGGCCGGCCTCCGCGCACACCTGGGCCAGCTCCGTGAACTGCAGGTAGTCGAGCAGATGCAGGCCCAGCGCGTTGACGGCCAGGACGTGCACGGGGAAGTCGACCCCCCCGACGGCGCTGGGGGCGGTGTCGTTGTTGCCGTCCCCGGCCAGGGCGGCGATCTGCCGCTCCGCCAGCAAGGACAGCACGCCCGGATGCAGCCCGGCCCGGGCCTCCGCGGCATCCCAGGGGCCCTGTTCCATCCGTCGGCGGCGGTGCCCCACCCGCACGCACAGGATGTCGCCCCGGCCGACCCGCACCTGCTGGTCCCGTTCGGCGGCGAGCAGGTCCTGCACCGTCACGTGGTCGCCCGGCTCCAGCCAGGGCACGCCGCGGGAGCGCGGCACGTCGAGGAGCACACCGCGCCCGACGATGCCCTCGGCCGCGGTCTCGACGGACAGCTCGGCCGCCCCGTCCTCCGTGACGGTGTCCGCCGGCACCCCGTTGTACAGGGTCCCGTCGAAGATGACGTGACAGAGCGCGTCGAGGTGGCTGTCGGCGTTGCCGTGGATGTTCATGGCGATCCGGTCCAGGCTGAACGACACCCCCGGTCCGGCGTCGGCCCCCGGCGGTCCCTTCATCCGGTGCCGGGCCGGATCAGGGTTGTCGGCGGCCGGCTGGTGCTCGATCGGCGCCTCGAGGGACACCGTGCGGCCCAGCCTGACCTGCCCGATGGCGACGAGCACCTCGGCGGGCGTGATGTAGTTCAACGCGCCCCGCCGGTCGTCCGGCCCCCACGGCGGGGTGGCGCGAAGCTGCTCGTACAGCGTGCGGAACTCGGTCTCGCTCATCGGCCCGGGCGGGAACGCAGGCGGGTCGGTGGCGGTGAACTGGCTGCCTGTCATGCCTTCGGCCTCCGATCGGTTCGGGTCCGGACCCTGCGGGCGCGCGCCGGTCATCCCCGACCGCGCCGCACGGCCCGCTGCCAGACGAGCCGCTGCACGGGGAGTCCGGCGATCGCGACGGCGGCGAGGACGGTGACGTTGAGAAGCAGCTGCAGGAACGAGCCCCACGCCTCGCTCCCGCTCCCGAAGGCCAGCGACAGGCCGACGTCGGAGGCCGCCGGGATGGTCGTCACGGAGATGAACACCCCGATCAGCGTGCTCGACCGCGCCTCGGTCAGCGAGACGACGCCGACCACCCCGGCCAGCACCGCGACGATGAAGGAGAACCAGTTCGGGGTGTCGATCAGGTTCGACACCGGACGCACGCCGAGGGCGTAGAGCTCGGGCTCCAGCGCTGCCCACCGGACGCCGAGGGACAGCAGCAGCGCGCCGGCCACGGCGAGGGTGAACCCCACGAGCAACGCGCCCGCACTGCGCCGTACCCGGACGAGGTCGCGGCGGGTGACGCCGAACGCGAGGCTGAGGACGGCGCCGTACTCCGGTCCGACCACCATCGCGCCGACGATGAGGATCCCGCAGGCTCGCCGCGCAGCATCGTCATCAGCGCGCCGGTGACATCGGGTGGGCTGACCACGCGGAGATGGATCACCACGCCGTCCCGGCCGGCTCACACCGGCGGCCGAGCAGGCGCTCGCCGGGCCGGGTCGTCGGTGCTGTCGGTGTCGTGGCCGATCACGCTGATGTCCGTTCCTCGCGCCCCCCAGGCGAGCAGCCGGGCCGAGACGAGGGTGCGGCCCACGAGCAGGGGACGACGTCACCCCGCGAGGGTGAGTCACCGTCGGGGCACCGAATCCGGGGGCGGCTCGCGAGTGGCCGTGCTCTTACCGGGTACGGCCTGTGGCGTCATGCCTGCGCCCGGGTCCCGGACGACAGGACGCGCGACCGCGGGCCGCTCGAACAACTGGGCCAGCCCGGCTGCGCTGAAGCACGCCGCGCCCGACGCGGTGCCCCAGTTGATCACCCCGACACTGATCGCGTCACCGGTGACGGGTCGCACGAACGCGGCGAGCCCGGACAGCATGAACAGCCACGACCCGACCTGGTTGACGATGACGATCCACCAGCCGAGCGACGAGGTCATCACACGGAACCGGCCGTGGCAGACCTCCACTATGCCGACGTGTCCGGACAGCAGGAACAGGATGCAGCCGACCACCTCCGGCGCCCAGACCAACCGGTCGACCTGGCGCGCGCTCAGGCCCGACAAGAACGCGTCGAGCAGGCTGATCGCGAACGCCAACGTGCCACAGAACAAGACGAACGCCGCCACCCACCCGGGCCGGCCCGGCTCGTACGCCCACCACCGCCAGGGGCGGGCGACCAGCGCTCCGTCCTCGCCGATCTTGCGAGGCGAGTTCAGCTCCTGGACCAGAGCCGCATAAGCGCCGGTGGAGAACCAGAACCCGCCGATCAGGAACGTCCAGTCGAGGGTGGACAGCGGTGCTCCGCCGTACTGCGCCAGCAGCGCACCCAGGGTGAACAGCGCACCGCCGAGGAAGAACGACACCCCCGAGAGATCGTTGCATCGCCGCAGCCGGACGGCGACGGCCGGACGCGCCAGGATCCGCGTGACGGTGCCGTCCCGGACCACCTCGACGAAGCCCCGCTTGCGGGCGAGCCGGGACTCCCAGGTAGCGGTCGAGCCGTCGGCGTGCTGCCAATGCACCCGGCTGACCAGCGGACCACGACCACCCGTGTGCCGGACCCGGGCGTCCGGTGGCACCTCGAAAGCGTCCCCCAGGCTCATCCGCCGATCGTCCTGGACACCATGAGCCGTCGGAACCGCCCGGCTCGGGCGAAAGCACGCTCAGGCGATGTGAGGGCGGCGGTCCCACCCCCGCTGGGTGATGACGGTGGGCGCCGCAGGCCATCACGGTCGGAACCCGACGGGGTGCTCGAGGCAAGGCTGCGCCCCGACCCGCGGTGACCATCGGGCAGGCCGACGCGGGTGGCCCGATCAGAGGGGATGCCGAGAATGCCGCTACACGACCGCGACTCGGTCCGTGACGAGCTCGACGACTGCGTGTTCGTCGACCGCGACCTGACCAGGCCCGTCACCAAGTACCGGTTCCCCCGGCAGGAGAGCCTCCCGAGGGACGTCTCCCAGCTGGTGTCCGACGAGCTGATGCTCGACGGCAATGCGCGCCAGAACCTCGCCACCTTCTGCCAGACCTGGGTGGAGCCCGAGGTGATGGGCCTGATGGCGCTGTCGGTCAGCAAGAACATGATCGACAAGGACGAGTACCCGCAGACCGCCGAGATCGAGCGGCGTTGCGTGCACATGATGGCCGACCTGTGGAACGCGCCCGAGGCGGCCAACACCGTGGGCGCCTCGGCGATCGGCTCGTCGGAGGCCTGCATGCTCGCGGGGATGGCGGCCAAATGGCGGTGGCGGGCGAAGCGGCGGGCGGCGGGCAAGCCGGTGGACAACCCGAACATGGTGTGCGGCCCGGTGCAGGTGGTGTGGCACAAGTTCGCCCGCTACTGGGACATCGAGATGCGCGAGGTCCCGATGGCCCCCGGCCGCTACGCCATGGACCCGGCCACGATGCTCGAACGGGTCGACGAGAACACCATCATGGTCGTGCCGACCCTCGGGGTCACGTACACCGGCGCCTACGAGCCGGTGGCCGACCTGTCGCTCGCCCTCGACCAGCTGCAGGCGGACACCGGCCTCGACGTCGACATTCACGTGGACGCCGCCAGCGGCGGCTTCCTCGCCCCGTTCTGCGCGCCCGACCTGGCCTTCGACTTCCGGCTCCCCCGCGTCAAGTCGATCAGCGCCTCCGGGCACAAGTTCGGGCTGGCACCGCTCGGCGTCGGCTGGGTCGTCTGGCGCGATGCCGGCGAGCTACCCGACGATCTGGTGTTCCACGTCAACTATCTGGGCGGCGACATGCCGGTGTTCCAGATCAACTTCTCCCGGCCCGCCGGGCAGATCATCGCCAGCTACTACAACTTCCTCCGCCTCGGACACGAGGGTTATCGCCGCATCCACCAGGCCTCCTACGACGTCGGCCAGTACCTCGCCGCCGAGATCGTCAAACTCGGTCCTTTCGAGTTGCTGTGCGACAGCAGGCCCGACACCGGGATCCCGACGGTCACCTGGCGGATCCGCGAGGGCGAGGACCCCGGCTACACCCTGTTCGACCTGGCCGACCGGCTGCGCAACAAGGGGTGGCAGGTGCCCGCCTACACCCTCACCGGGACCGCCGCCGACATCGCCGTCCAGCGCGTCCTGGTCCGCCTCGGCGTCAGCCGCGACATGGCCTCCCTGCTGCTCGACGACTTCCGGGACGCCGTCGCCCATTTCAGCAACCACCCCGTCACCATTCCCATGACGAAGCAGGAATCGGGGGGCTTCAGCCACCTCTGACCCGGCGCCACAATTGCCTACGGGCGTTGTCACGCGTTCATCGTCCGGTTGCACGAGATGGTTCATTCGAGCCACGGCCTCCCACCCGGTTCGCCAGGAACCAGATGGGGAACGGCCGCCGCCCCTCGTAGCCGTCGTCCCAGAAGTCGACCTCCCGGGCCATCGAGTTCCGCTGCCCCATCGACCGCAGGGCCACGACGCCTCGTCCCGCAGGACCGGATCGCCCACAGCGCGGCTCGCTCGTCATCCTTCCCGGGAGGGGACGATGTCGTCGAACGCGACCTGGAGGTGGCGAGGCCCGCGCAGGACCGGATTGGTCCGGTACGGCGGCGGGTCGGTGACCAGCCGCGGGTTGACGAGCCGGCGCGCCAGCTCGCCGAGCGCGGTCTGGGCCTCCAGCCGGGCGAGGGGCGCCCCGAAGCAGTAGTGGATGCCCCCGCCGAAGCCCAGGTGTTGGTCGCCTTCGCGGGCGAGACCGAACCGGTCCGGGTCGAAGCGGTCGGGATCGAACCGGTCCGGGGCGCGGACGTGGTCGGGGTCGCGGCTCCCGGCGGCCAGAAGCAGCACGATCCGGGAGCCCTTCGGCATGGTGGTGTCGGCGATCTCGATGTCGTCGAGAGCGGTCCGCCACGGGACGAAGTGCACGGGCGGCTCGTAGCGCAGCAGTTCCTCGACGACGCGGAAGACCATCTCGGGGTCGCGGCGCAGCCGCTCGAGGACGTGGGGGTGACGCAGCAGCGTCAGTGTGCCGTTGGCGATGAGGTTGACGGTGGTCTCGTGCCCCGCTATCAGCAGGAGGAAGGAGGTGCTCAGCAGTTGCTCCTGGGTCAGCTGCCCCTCGGGTCCGTCGTCGGTGGCCAGGGCGGAGAGCATGTCCCCGCCCGGGGCGCGACGGTGGGCGTCGATCAGCCCGGAGAAGTACTGGGCCATCTCCGTTCCCGCCTGCTGCACCTCTGCGGCAGCGCCGGTGTCGGGGTCGAGACTCTTGAGGAGGGACTCGACCCAGACGTGGAAGCGGGGCTCGTCCTCGCGTGGCACGCCGAGCAGCTGGCAGATCACCGCGACCGGCAACGGATAGGCGAGCTCGTCGACGATGTCGACCTCGGTGCGGCCGACGAAACCGTCGATCAGGCCGCCGACGATCTTGTGCAGCTCCGGTGCCAGGCCGTCGACCCGGTCAGGGGTGTGGGGTGGCCTGAAGTGGCGGGTGACGACCCGCCGCAGCCGGTCGTGCTCGGGGGGATCGAGGTGGAGGAAGCTCGCCGGCAGGCCGGGCACTCCCTCCGGGACCCCGGCGGCCGAGGCGGTCAGGTTGCGCGGGTCCGAGCTGACCCGCGGGTCGTGCAGCAGCTCGACGATCTCGCGGTAGGTGCTGACCACGTAGCCGCCGTCGTCCTGTCGGGCGACCGGCGTCGTGCGCAGCTGGGCGTAGAGGGGATACGGGTCGGGCGGTTGGCGTAGTCCAGAACCTGTTCGAAGAGGCTGGGTGCGGCCATGGCACCGGCTCCTTGCTCGTCCGTGCTTGCGGCTGGTGGAGGCTCGTGGCGCTCAGCGCGTCACGAATTCGGCTCGGCGCTCACTCGGGTCGTGGCCGGTGACCACGACAGTGGCGGCCTGGGTGGGGATCGGCGCCTCGGGGAACTCGGCCGGGACCGGGCGGACGTCGGCGGGTTGATCCACCGTCTGGTAGGTCGGCGGGAAGGGTGCGGCGCGCTCGACCTGGCGACCGTGGAACTCCAGCCACTTGGACTGGTTGAAGGTGACCGCACCGACCAGGCGTCCCTGCCGCCCGTAGGCCGCGACGAACCGGCGGTCGGGGACCGAACCCTGGGTGATCACGACGGAGTCGGCCACGCTGGGCACCCCCGTCGACTTGATCTCGGTGCCGAACTGCGTGGACCAGAACACCGGCACGGCCAGGTGCGGCCAGCGGTCGGCCTGGCTGCTGATCATGTTGTGGGCGGCGACCTCGGCCTGCGTCACGGCGTTCCCCCAGTGCTCGAGGGCGAGGAACTGGTAGCCGAACATCGGTTGCGGGGCCCGGGCGACGTCCCGCCGTCCTCCTGTCAGGCGATCGTGCGCTGTCAGGTGATGATGCGTACGACCGGCAACCCGGGCGGCGGGCGCTGCATCCTTCGACGCCCGTGTCCGTGCTCACGCCGACCCAGGCGGACCGCCGGGCGACGAGGGTCCGACCGTGAGCGGGCACTGGCGTCACCCGGCGAGGGGGAGCCACCGGGTCGCGTCCGGTCACCGCCGACGAACGACCGCAAACCGGCGGTGGCCTGACGTCGACTGGTTCTCCCCCGGGGACCTCGCGGACCGCTCGTACGCATGCTCAGTCCCGTCTCAGTCCCGTCCCGCCCGTCGAGCACGGTGTCGGTGCCCGGTTACCCGGCCTCGACCAGGCGCGCGTGACGCCCGCGGGTGCGAGCCCGGTACCAGGCGGATCTACCGAACGAAGGCACCCGGTTCCCAAGGCTTTCGGCCCTGACCGGGCCCGTGCTGCCGGGCGACGATCGACGAGGGAGCCGCGCCACGAGGTCGTGTCGCGCGTACGAGCCGACCGCGACGTCGGCTGATCTCCGCGAGGAGACGCGGTATGCGGGCGAGGACATTGCGGTGGGCATCGTGACCGTTCCCGACGGCGCGGCAGACCGAGGGCATGCGGAGGGCCGGCCCTCGTCGGTTCGGATCGCCTGGACGATCGTGCGGGTGGCCACCTCGGTCACCGCGCTGGTGGCGCTCTTCTACGGGTTGCCCCTGGACCACTCCTCGGTCCGGGCAGCACTGACGATCCTCCTGATCGGACTGGCGGGATTCATCGCGCTGGTCGGCTTCCAGGTCCGCTGGATCATCCGGTCGCCGTACCCGATGCTGCGTGCCGTGGAGGCGCTGGCCACGAGCGTGCCGTTCTTCCTGTTGTTGTTCGCGGCCACCTACGTCGTCCTGGCCGGGTTGTCCCCCGGCAGCTTCGGCGAGCCCCTGACCCACACCGACGGCCTGTACTTCACCGTCACCGTGTTCAGCACCGTCGGCTTCGGCGACATCACCGCCCACACCCAGCCGGCCCGTGTCCTGGTCACCGTCCAGATGATCGCCGACCTCCTGGTCCTCGGCCTGGCCGTCAAGGTCATCGTCGGCGCGGTCAAGCGCGGTCAGGCAGGGACGAGCCGCTGACGCGCCCGGCGGCCGCGGCGTCGACGGCCCGGCACCGGGGGCCGCCCTCGTGTGGTTCGCGGTCACGGCCCTCAATGCGCCGGGCCAGCGCGACGACCCGGGCGTCGCGGTCATCATGGGCGGGGGTCGGCGTGGCCATCCTGGGGGTCGCACTCATCGTGCTCGTGCTGCGGACACTGCTCGCCCGGGCCGTCGCGCGCGACGTCGAGGCGGCGCAACTGCAGGCCGAGTTGGACGAGGTGAGCTGAAGCCGATCGCCGTGGGCGAGTGGCGGAGGTGTCGCTGACGGACGACGTCCGGCGGGCGACGATCAGGTGCACGATCGTCGGGGCTCAGATCGACAGGGGGCCGGGCATCTGGCCGGTGACGATGTAGATGATCCGGCGGGCGATGGCGACGGCGTGGTCGGCGTAGCGCTCGTAGAAGCGCGCGAGCAGGATCGCGTCGACCGCCGCCGCGACACCGTGGGGCCAGTTGCGGTCCATCAGCTGGCGGGACATGTGCTCGTGCAGGTCGTCCATGGCGTCGTCGTCGGCCTCGAGCTGCGCGGCCCTGACCAGGTCGCGGCTCTCGATGACGTCGACGGCCTTGCGGGCGAGCTCGACGCCGACCCGGCCCATCTCGCCGAAATAGGGGGCGACCTCTGCGGGCAGCACGGGCTGGGGGTGGCGGCGGAGGACCGCCTCGGCGATGTGCTCGGTCAGCGCTCCCATCCGCTCGATGTCGGAGGCGGTGTGGATGGCCGAGACGACGCTGCGCAGGTCGGTGGCGATCGGAGCCTGCAGCACCAGCAGCTCGAACGCCTTCTCCTCGGCCTCGTGCCACTTGAGGTCGATGCCGCCGTCCTCGTCGACGACCTCCTGGGCGAGCGTCGCGTCGGATCGCATCAGCGCACGGGTGGCCTTCTCCAGAGCGACCGCGACGTCACGGCACATGCTCGTCAGGAGAGCGACCATCTCGTCGAGCTGCTCGGTGTAGGCGTCACGCACCCGGAACAGGCTATGCCCTTCCGGGCGCGAGAACGACGAAGGCCGACGCCGACACGACCCTCATCCCCCGGCCCGATCGCCGCGTGGCCTCCCGGACCGCTCGGCCTGCAGTCGGGCCTCCGCGCGCTGAGCCTCGGCCCGGGTGCTGCGCTCACGGCGCAGCCACTCCGGCTGTTCCTCCTTCAACGCCGCGATCTGGGCGGTGGTCAGCGGCTCGGTGATCTCGGCGCGAGCCAGCCCGGAGATCGACACTCCCAGTCGGTCCGCGACGACCTGGCGGGGGTGCGGGCCGTTGCGTCGCAGCTCGCGCAACCACTCGGGCGGATCGGCCTGCAGGGCGTCGAGCTCGTCGCGCGAGACGACCCCGTCGCGGAACTCGGCGGGCGTCGCGTCGAGGAGCACGCCGAGCTTCTTCGCCGCCGTCGCGGGCTTCATCGTCTGGGTCGCCCTCTGCCGCGTCATACGCCCAGGGTATCGGGGCCGCACCGGCCGATAGCCTGGGCCGGTGAGACACCCCGCCTCCTTCCGGCTCGGCTACGTCCCGGGCGTCACCCCGGGCAAGTGGGCGCGGATGTGGGCCGAGCGCCGTCCGCAGGTCCCCCTGCATCTGGTCATGGTGACCACGGACGAGGCGGTGGAACTGGTCCGGACCGGCGCGGTGGACGCCGGACTCGTCCGGCTGCCGATCGACCGGACCGGGCTGCACGCGATACCGCTCTACACCGAGACCACCGTGGTGGTCGTGCCGAAGGAGCACCTGCTCACCGCGGCCGAGGAGGTCACGGTCGCGGACCTGGCCGACGAGATCGTCCTCCGGCCGCAGGACGACACGCTCGCCTGGCCCGGAGACCGACCGGGACGGGCGGGGGTGTACGACCCCGCGACGACGGCCGAGGCGATCGACCTCGTCGCCGCGGGCGTCGGCCTGCTGGTCCTCCCCCAGTCGCTGGCCCGCCTCCACCACCGCCGGGACCTCACCTACCGACCACTGGCCGACGCGCCGGGGTCGGGCGTCGTCCTCACCTGGCCGGACGCGGAGAACACCGACCTGATGGAGGAGTTCATCGGGATCGTCCGCGGACGCACGGTCAACAGCTCCCGCACCCCTCCGCCGAGAGGGAACCCCGGGGACACCCGCCCCTCGAAGGAGAATTCGGACCGGCGCCCGCGAGCCCGGCGCGGCACGCACCGCCGCTGAGTCAGAGGTCGGCACACACGACGAAGGCCCTGGTCCCTGCCTCCTGTTCGGAGTCCTGACCAGGGCCTTCGCTGGTGGGCGATACTGGGATCGAACCAGTACCACACGCTTGCCCCTAGGCCCCTCGAGACCTGTCCAAATGCTGCTCTACCTGGGGATATGGCAAGATCTGGCGCGCCCACACGTCTCCGTTGGGCACCACACCGGTACCCTGTATCTGGCACGTATCTGGCACGGGCACCAGGGAGCAGGCCATGGCGAAGGCAGGCAAGAGGTACTTCGGCAGCATCAGGAAGCTGCCCTCGGGCAGGTTCCAGGCGCGCTACACCGGCCCAGACGGCAGGACGTACTCCGCGCGGCGAGAGAGCGGCCAGGCGCTCACGTTCGAGACGAAGGGCGATGCCGAGGCGTGGCTTTCGCTCCGGCACTCGGAGATCCTGCGCAAGGACTGGCTGCCTCCGGCCGCTCCGAAGACCAAGCCTGCGACCGTGCGGGAGTTCACCGACGGCTGGCTCGCGCAGCGAGACTTGGAGGTCCGTACCCGCGAGCACTACCAGCAGCTCCTGCGCGACCACATGTATCCCTCGCTGGGCGAGGTACCGATGACGAACCTCACGGCGGCCGACGTCCGCGCCTGGCATGCAGCCCTGGGCGCCACCACGGGGCCGACCGCGCGCGCCCACGCCTACGGACTACTGCGAACCGTGCTGAACACCGCCGTGGCCGACGACCTGATCCCCGCCAACCCATGCCGAGTACGGGGCGCGGGCCAGTCCAGGCGGGTGAAGAAGATCGTCCCGGCGAGCCTTCCCGAGCTGGAGGTCCTCGTGAAGGCAATGCCCGCCAAGTACCACCTGATGACCCTGCTCGCGGCGTGGTGCGCGCTGCGGTTCGGCGAGCTGGCTGAGATCCGGCGGTCCGATGTGGACGTAGACGCCGGGCTGCTGCACGTGCGGCGCGGCGTGGTCCGCACCAAGACCGGCCGCCAGGTGAAGGGCCCGAAGTCCGAGGCAGGCAAACGGACCGTGGCCATCCCACCGCACCTGATGCCGCTCGTGCGGGAGCACCTACAGGAGTACGCGGCGACGGGTCGTGACGGCCTGCTGTTCCCCGCCCGCCACGGGGAACAGCTCGCCCCCTCGACGCTGTACAAGGTCTACTACCCGGCCCGCGAGAAGGCGGGACGCACGGACCTCCGGTTCCACGACCTGCGCCACACGGGAGCGACGCTGGCCGCTGTGTCGGGGGCGACCATCGCGGAGCTGATGGCCCGCCTCGGTCACTCCACGCCCGCCGCCGCGTTGCGCTATCAGCACGCCGCGCGCGACCGGGATCGCGTGATTGCCGACGCGCTGTCGAAGTTGGCGGTGGCCCCGCCCTCGGGCTGAGCGGATAACCAGCCCGGTGCCCACGCGTGTGCGTGCCGTGCAGTCAGGTAGCAAAGCGTGCGCCAACTAGCGCATTGTGGTGCGATGTGGCAAGTACCCGACCGGGTGATACTCCTTGATCGGCCGTGCGGCCCGTTCGTAGCGTCAGCACCCGACACCCCCCGGCTCCTGGCCGACAGTCGCCAGACCTCCCCAACCCGCCGGGGCGAGAAGGGCGCAGCACCATGGCACGCACCACCGAACCGAAGACCCCGAAGCGGCAGCTCGTGAGCCTGTCCACCGCTGCCGAGTACGCCGACTGCGGCGTCAACACCATCCGCCGCTGGATCAGTGAAGGGCGCCTGCCCGGGTACCGCCTCGGGCCGAAGCTGCTCAAGGTCGACCTGAACGAGCTCGACGAGCTGGCCCAGCGCGTCCCGACGGCTGGGGCATGAGCCGCACACGCTCCACGGGCCAGCCGCCCCCGACACAGCGGAGGGGCGGCCCCAGCTCGCTGGAGCCGCCCCCGCCAACCTGCGTCGCAGCTCACCCGATGAGCCAGGTCAAGTCTATCGCCAAGGACGAAGACGCGGACGTGGAGTCGACTGTGGACTCCGACAACCGCGCGGCGATCCACGCCGTGCTGCGCGCCGAGGACACGCGGCTCCGCGAGGTGCTGGCCCACGACCGGGCGGTGCGGCGGGCTCTGCGCTGGCGCCCCAGCGACACCAGCGCCGAGGAGGCGCGCACCCTCGTCGCTGCAGCCCGCGTGGAGCAGCGTCGGCGCGGTGCAGAGGGCGTCCTGGCGCGCCTCCTGACAGGAGGGCGCCGGTGACCCCGCTTGACGGCGTGAGCCGGGGACAGGCGATCTTCGAGGCGAGGCTGCGCCAGCAGGCCGAGACGCCCACCCCTACACCGCCACAGTCGGAAGGGGCGCCTCCTGCTGGCGAAGGGTCGCCTTCGCCGGCGGGCGCCAAGGAGACCCAGCCCGAGCTTCATCGCGGGCAGCTCCGCTTCGCCGAGCGGCTGGTCCGGGCCAACGCCGACCGGCTGCTGCACGTGCACGGCATCGGCTGGCACCGCTACGACGGCACCCGCTGGGCCGAGTGCCGCGAGGGGGCCGAGACCCGCGCCGTGGTCGACCTGATCAAGGAGGCCTGGCGGGAGCTGCCCGAGCTACCGAAGGCTGAGCGCGACGACCTGCTCCAGGACATCCGGCGGGTCGAATCCTCGGCCGGGGTGGCCGGGGTGCTCGACCTGGCCGGGAACCTGCACCCGTGCACCACCACGCACGAGGAGATGGACGCCGACCCGCTGCTGCTCAACACCCGCTCTGGCACGGTGCACCTCGAACGCGCCGACCTGGGGCCCGCGCATCCGGCCGACCGCCTGTCGAAGGTCACCACGGCCGCGTTCGTGCCCGACGCGGCCTCGGGGGTGTTCGAGGAGTTCCTGGCCCGGGTGCAGCCCGACCCGGACATGCGTGCCTACCTCGCCCGCCAGCTCGGCTCCGCACTCCTCGGCCGGGTCCGCGAGCACGTCCTCAACATCTGGTACGGCACCGGCGCCAACGGCAAGGGCACCCTGCGCGACGCCGTGCGCCACGCGCTCGGCGACTACGCCATCGAGGTGCCGCCCAGCGTGCTCCTGCTGAACAAGTACGGCGACCAAGCACTCGGCCCGGAGAAGATGCGCCTGCGCGGGGCTCGGCTGGCGTTCTGCTCGGAGATCGCCCGGGACGCGAGCCTGGACGAGGCCACGGTCAAGAACCTCACCGGTGGCGACCCGGTGCCCGCCAAGCTCCTCTACCGCAACCCCATCGAGTTCGAGCCCTCGCACACCTTGTTCATGCTGACCAACTGGCTGCCGAAGGTCAGCGCCGATGACCCCGCAATCTGGCGGCGCCTCCAGCCGGTGCCGTTCAACGTCGTCGTCCCGGCCACCGAACGCGACCCGGAGCTGCCCGAGAAGCTGCACGCCGAGGCCGACTCCGTGCTGGCCTGGCTGTGGGCGGGCTGGCTGGACTACCGGCGCCAGGGCCTCAACCCGCCCGAGACCGTGCTGGCCGCCGCCCGGCAGTACCACGACGACTCAGACCTCATCGGCCGCTTCCTCGCCGACGACAGCGTGATCGTCCGGGGCCACGGCACTGTCCTGTCGAGCAAGCTCTACAGCGCCTTCACCGACTGGTGCCGTGCCGAGGGCGAGCCCCCGGAGCTGACCAACAAGGCGTTCACGACGGCGCTGCACAAGCGGGGCTTCAACATCGCCCGGCGGACCAGCGCCGGACGCTGGTGGGCGGGGCTGTCGCTGCGGGGCGAGCAGTGACTGGTGTCGGGTTGTGTAGGGCTTCCCAGGAGTCCTACGCGGGTGCGGGTGGAAAAGTCCTGGAGAACCCGACACCACCCGACACCTCCGCAGGTCAGAGCGTTGTGCCCCTCGGCGAGGGCCCGACCCACGGTCCGGGTTCTTGGTGGCCGGGGCGCGCCTGGGGCCCTTGGTACCCGGGGCCCCCGCCAACCCCCGGCCGCCGAGCCCGGGCGGCCCCGCCTGGACCTGCGAGCCAAGTGCGCCGCAGTTCGCCGTCAGCGCGCTCAACCCCGCGACCGAACCGATGGAGGGAACCGGTGATCAACCGTCGACCCGACCCGCTGTTCGAGCACGCTCGCGCGCCACGGACACACCGCGCCTTCGCCGGTCGCCGACCCTTCACCTCGATCCCGCAGCGCTCGCACGCCGAGCGCGAGCACGACGCATTCATGGACCAGCTCGTCGCCCGCTTCGCCGCCGCGTCACAAGCGATGAACCGCGACCGCCGAGCACGCAGCACACCAGATGACCACGACCGCCACACCACCGCGCCATGATCACCGACCGATGTGGACAGGAACCGGCCTGTACGGCCCGCTGCCGCGCGCCCACGCCCACGGGGTACCCGACACCCGACCCACCGCCCGCCAAGCCGCCAGCGACACCACCAGCGGCCCGGGGGGACAGGGCGTTCCAGTCCCAGACCAGACCGCCGACGGCCACCGTGCAGGTGGTCGACCTGACGCTGTGGGTCGTTTTGCGATCACGGTCACGGGACCGTCCCAGGTTTCGTGATCTCGGGTCCCGAGCAGCCCTTGGGAGGGCTCATGATGAAGAACGACGAACCACGATCGGTGGGGTTGTATTGGCACGCCGCGACCGGCCGGTGGCGGCCGTGCGCCCCTCGTGACCCGCGCGCGACCCGGGTGGAGCGGGTGGATGAGCACGGTCGCCCGCTGGTCTGGGATCGGAACGGGTGGCGGCCCGCGACGGGCGTCATCCCGTTGGACCCGGCCGAGGTGACGGCGTTCCTGGACGGCGCCTCGTGACTGCGCGCAAGTGCCGGCAGTGCGGGGACCCGCTGCCGCCGCGCACCACGAACATGGGCCCGGCACCCCGGTACTGCTCAGTCAGGTGTCGCCGGGACCGCGAGCACGAGCTGGCCCGCAAGCGCAGGGCGGCCCGTAGCGCCCGGCACTGGGCGCGGGTGCTGGGCGGCACCCGGGAGCCCCGGTGAGCGGCGACCGGCCCGTGCAGGGCCACACAGGGCCCGACCAGGAGCCCGTGCAGCCGCGCCGGGTGTGGGTGCGGGTGCGGGTGCCGGGCTGGCCGGGCGGCGAGCAGGAGATCGAAGCCGAGAGCGTCGAGGCGCTCACCCACTACGACCCGAGCGCATGGCGCCGGGTGAGCTGATCAAGGAGACGCATGAACGTCATCGACACCAGCCACGCTGCGGCCACTCACACCCTGGTGGCCATGCACCGCCACGTACCCGCCCTGGTGGACCTGGGCCGCCCCCTCGTAGCGCAGGGCCAGCCGGACGGGCCGCCTCAGCTCCTCACGACCACCGGCACGTGGTGGGCCGAGCCCGACGGCGTGGCCCGAGTCGTCGGGTTGGACCGTGGCCGAGTCGAGGTCACACGCTGGCGTGACGAACGGGAGACCGAGCGCACTATCGGTCGGCCGACCCTCTAGACTGAGACCGTCCACATGCGACCGCGACGCCAAGCCGCGTGCGAGATCGAGGGCCGCCACGGGTCAAGATCACGCCCCAGGCGAGGAGCTGACCGGAGAGCCACCAGGCGGTTGGCCACGCTGCTGGACCCGGCACCAGCGCCTCCGATGCTGGCCGGGCGGCCCCCGTACGCGCCTCCGCGACCACGGGCCGTCTCGCTCTCCGGGCCCGCCGGTCTCACCAGACCACCCACCTCGTGGAGGATCGCGTGGAAACGCGACTTATCGAGCGGGCTGCGAAGACCGCCCGCATGCACGTCAAGGCAATCGAATCGATCACCGACCGCGCCGAGAAGGAGGGCCGGGATCTGACTTCGGCCGAGGAGCAGCGCGCGCAGCGTCACCTCGAGGAAGCCAAGGCGGCCACCGAGCAGATCAAGGCGCTGAAGGCCGACCAGTCCATGCGGGCGCAGATCGCCGATCTCGGCGGCGGCCTCGGCCTGATCGACGGTTCGGCCAGCCCAGGACGGAGGACCGAGGGCGAGCTGCCCTCCTACGCCAAGCGCAAGGCGTCGGCATGGGCGCAGGACACGGCCGAGCGCATCACGAAGGTGCAGACCGCCCACGGGATCAAGGCGCTCGTGGCCGGATCAGTTGACGTCCGCGCCCCGGCTGACGACACGGTGACCTTCCCGCAGTACCCGCTGAGGGTGCTCGACCTCCTCACCGACCGGAAGGCGATGAGCGGCAACGTCTTCTCCTACCTGCGACAGACGGTCCGCGACCTCAACGCCGCCCCCGTCCCCGACGGGGCGGTGAAGCCCACGTCGGTCGTCACCACCACCGAGATCGAGGATCGCTGTCGCGTGGTGGCACACATTTCAGAGCCTGTGGTCGAGCGCCTGCTGGCGGACTACGACGATCTGGAGGACTTCCTCCGCAGCGAGCTGGAATTCGGCGTGTTGCAGGCGCTGGAAGCGCAGCTCGTCTCCGGTGACGGGCAGGGCGAGGACTTCACCGGCCTGCTCCACACCAGCGGCACCATTGCCCAGCCCTACGTCACCTCCCCCTGGGTCAGCATTCGCAAGGGGCTGACAGCGCTGGAAGTCATGGGAGAGTCGCCAACGGCGATCGTCGTCCACCCGGCCGACGCGGAGGCCTTCGACCTCGCCCGCGAGGGAACCGAGGGCGGCTGGCTGCTCGCCTCGGCGCCCGGGAACATCACCACCGGCCTGCCTCTGGTTCGATCCATCGCTGTACCCCCAGGCACCGCGCTGCTCGGTGATTGGCGGCAGACCCGCCTGTACGTGCGCGAGGACGCCAAAGTCGACGTCGACCGCTCCGGTGACCTCTTCACGACCAACCAGGTGCGCCTCCGAGTCGAGGGGCGTTGGGGTCTCGCCGTGCGCAGGCCCTCGGCCTTCGCAGCCGTCGACCTGACCACGGCATGAGCCCGACTCGCAGCTCAGAACCCGGGAAGGGACACCTTCGGAAGGTCTACCTTCGCCGGCTACGAGCCGACCACTCGTAAGCTGTCCAGCGGCACGCCCCCGGACCGAGCGTTGACACCGTCGGCGATCGTCCCCCGGGGCGTCGTGCCAACCAAGCCGAGGTCCGAGCGCCGCTGTGGGTGCCTAGGAGGCTAGGACCGACGAAGTCGGTGTGATCGAGTCATGTTTGGAGGTCATGCGGCGAAGCCGGCCTGGCGGGTGAAGTCATCGAGGGCTCGCTGGTAGTCGCGGGCGGCGGTGCGCAGGGTGCTGGATGCGGGTGGGTCGGGGTCGACGAGTTGGGCGAGGCCGGGCTGGAGAAGCCGGGTGTGGATGTCGGTGATCAGTTTGGCGTGGGCCAGTCCGGTCTCGCTGACCCGGTAACGGTGGCTGCCGGGGACCCGCGCGATGAGGCCGTGGGCGCGTAATCGGCGCAGGTCGTAGCTGACCTGTCCGGCCGACAGCCCGCCGAGGCCGAGGAGCTCGGCGAGCAGCGCCCGCAGGTCGGGGTTGCGGAACCCGTTCGGGAGCAGCCGGAACACCAGCAGCGCTTGCAGCAGGGCCTGGGCGCGGCGGTCGCCCAGGCGCAGCCCGGCGATGCGGTGCCCATCGGCAGTGTGGATGGGCTCGTGGACAGCGGTGAAGGCCTCGGCGGCGCGGATCGGGTTGTGGCTCCAGTCGTTGGACGCCGAGCAGGCGCCGGTTGGCGGAGAAGCCGATCTCCCGCAGCGCGGGCAGATGGGTCAGCCGTTTCCGGATGCCGAAGTCGCGGGGATCGTTGATCGTGGTCTCGGTGCGCAGCGCCCGCCCTTCCTTGTGGTACTGCTTGATCGTGGTGTGCTTGTAGTCGATGTGCAGGCTCGGGGTGACCCCCTCGGTGAGCACGCGGGTGCGGAACCGGCCCGGCGTGGGTCGAGGCCCGCGCCGCATCAGCTTCCGGTCGAAGATCAGCGACACCTGGTCGGGGCGGCCGGCGTCGAGGTTGTCCCGGATGACCTGCTCGAAGAACACCCGCCCGGAGATGGGCCGGTCCAGTACCTGGGTCAGGGAGAACTCCGCCTGCAGGACCGAGCACTCGTAGCGGTAGCCCGCGGCGCGGTCGGCGTCGCTGAACGGGTTGGGCAGAATGGCCAGCCACTTGTCCAGCAGCGCCTGGATCTGGGCCGGGCCCAGCCGAGCGCAGAGCGCCTGTAGCCGCTCGCCGTCGCCCGGGTCATCCAGAGCGGCGAACCCGTTGTCCAACGCGGTGTAGCCGATCCCTTCCCGGCTGGCCTGCCGCTTGGCCCACTCATGGCCGTTGAGGCACAGCTTGGCGTTGTAGGGAAAGTAGGAGCAGAACTTGAGGAAGAACGGTCCGAAGTCGGCGTCGACGGCATACACGTAGTACTGGTTGACCACCCCGGTGGAGGCCACGATCCATGGATAGGCCGCGCCCTCGGCGTTACGACGCTTCTCGGTCCGGAACAAGGCGATCTTCTCCTGGGCCCGGCCGATGAACAGCACCCCCTCCTCGGCGGGGAACTCGGCCAGATGGGCGTGCATGACCTCGTCCTTGCGCTCGCCCTTGGCGAAGTCCACCCACGGCACTCGCTGCTCACGGGCGAAGCGGCGCATCGCCGCAGCGAAGGCCTCGCTGATCTTGGCCAGCGGGGCGGTGGAGGCGATCGGCAGATCGAGCTGGCGATGGACGTAGGCCACCAGCCCGGCCGGGTACTGCAGCCCGGGCACGTACACGTTGAGATACATCCGGTCGATGCATTCGATCTCGAACAGCACGTGATCGGCAAGGACATCAGCGACACTGCGCGGTAGCGTCATGGCCGGCTCCAGTCGGACGGGCGGCCAGCAGGCCACCAACCGCCTCGACGCGGTTCATACACCGGACCGGCCCGCCGGTCACGGTCTCACCCCGCCCGACTGGAGCCCCGCCACCCACACCGGCCACGGCACGGCTCGTCGGGCTGGGGCGCAGCCCCGGTTAGTACTCCAGCCGTAGATCGTTATGTCTGTCGTTGGCCGAGCTCCTGGCGCTGG